>JAAZVZ010000052.1 GCA_018623155.1 Glaciecola sp. | reverse complement strand
TTTAATCGTGGCCTAGACGGCTCCAAGCCAAGTATACGTGAATTGGCAGTGGCCAAACGCGAAATTGATCCGAACATGATGGCACCGATGACACCGATTAAATTTACTTCGCGCGATGGAATCGAATTACGTGGTTACAAGGTGATCCCAATCACTGGAGAGGCCCCATACCCTATGGTGCAAATTATTCACGGTGGTCCTCATGGTCCGCGTGATTATTGGGGCTGGAATCGTGAAGCACAGTTTTTAGCATCACGCGGTTATGCTGTGGTGATGGTCAATTTCCGTGGTTCAGGTGGTTATGGAGATGCTTTTGAACGCTCTGGTTACCAAGAGTGGGGCGGTAAGATGATCAACGATATGACGGATGCCACCATGTGGATGGTTGAGAACGGTTACGCTGACAAAGACCGTTTATGCGTCTATGGTGGTTCTTACGGAGGATATGGTACATTGCAGTCAGTCGTCCGTGAACCTGATTTGTATAAATGTGGCATTGGCTATGTTGGCGTTTATGATTTATTTGAAATGAAAAAAGCAGGTGATATACCAAAGCGTGAATCTGGACGTAAATATCTTGATAGAGTCTTAGGTAAAGATGAAGTGCGTATGCGTGAATTTTCTCCAGCCCTCAATGTAGATAAAATCAAAGCGGAGCTATTCATTGCACATGGTAGTGATGATGTGCGTGTGCCTATGGAACAATACGAGTCGTTATCAGAGAATTTGAAGCGCATCGGCAAACCATATATATCAATGATTCGTGATGAGGGTCACGGCTATCAAAAAGACCAAAATAAATATGACTTTTATGGTCAGATGGAGCGGTTTTTGGCCCAGCACATAGGGCAGTAACTTAATCAATTAAGTTGCACACTTAAGTTCAAGCTAATGATGGTTTTGTCAAGCGATTTATTTTGTTTGTAAACGAATTGTTAGCTTGAATTTTACCTTTCTATATGTGATTATACTTACGTTATGGGTGTAAATTATGCCCGTTATTCATACAAACATATAAAAAAGTTTAGCAAGCTACTTCATGCAACTTTTTCTGTTGCGTTTTAGTAAAATTAACATTAAACAATTGGTTGGGAATTATGTCCAAGATGAGCAAGAGAACTCTTATTGCATCTACCGTAATTGGCGCATTTGCCTTAGGTAGCACTGCAGTCTCTGCAGATCCGTTAGAAACATTGCACAAAGAAAATGCAAAAACACACGCGGCTGCAAAAAAATCTCAAGAAAAGATCAACTCATTATTCGAACAAGCTCAAGATTTACTTGTTGAATATCGCGCAGTGGTTGATGAAACAGAAAATTTGAAAGTCTATAATGACTATGTTGCTAGCTTGGTTGCCGACCAAGAACGCAATATTGCATCACTTCAGGCTCAAATCGACTCAATTGAAGAAACAAAACAAAATATTGTTCCTTTGATGTTCCGCATGATCGATGCGCTTGAAAACTTTGTCAGCTTGGACATCCCAATTAATTTAGATGAACGTTTAGCGCGTATTGATCGTTTGCGTGAAGTTATGACAAATTCAAACGTAACCGTTTCTGAACAATTCCGCCAAGTGTTGGAAGCATACCAAATCGAAAACGAGTACGGTGCTAAGATTGCCTCTTATCAAGGTGATATCGAGGTTGCGGGCACCACTGTCAAAGTCGATTTCTTCAACTTGGGACGCACTGCATTATTAGCTTTGTCTTTAGATCAAAAGAACGCTTGGGTATGGAATAATGAATCTCGTGCATGGGAAACATTAGGCGACGAATACCTTTCATCTGTGGTAACTGCTGTACGTATGGCGAATAACCTTGTTCCAGCTGACCTCATTAAACTGCCTATTCGCGCAGCATCTAAAGCGGAGTAATGATAATGAGAACAATAATTAAATCACTAATTACCGTTGCTTCTGTTGCCGCATTGTCTTTTGGCGCTCAAGCACAACAAGCTCAAACACTTGAACAATTACTTGATCAAGTGAAACAAAATCGCGTTTCTGAGGCTCGTAAGAACTCAGCTCGTGAAAAAGAGTTTTTATCAGCTCGTGCTGATAAACAAGCACTATTGAAAAAAGCACAGCGTGAATTAAAAGCTGAGCAAGACCGTGGCGATCGCTTAGCTAAACGTTTTGCTGATAATGAAACGACTCTTGCGGAGAAAGCCATTGAACTAGACCAGGCAGTTGGTACTCTTGGTGAAATGTTTGGTGTTGTACGTCAAGCATCTTCAGAGGCGTTCGGTCGCATCTCAACATCAATCGTTTCTGCTCAATACCCAGGTCGTGACTCGTTCTTAGCACGTATGGCGGAAGAGTCAAAAGGCTTACCTAATATTCGTGAACTAGAAGATCTTTGGTTTGCGCTACAAACAGAAATGACCGAGTCAGGTCGTGTCGTTAAGTTCAACGCAGACGTTGTTAGCTTAGATGGTGGTGTACAGCAACAAGAAGTTGTTCGCGTAGGTACGTTTAACCTTATCGGAGAACAAGGTTACCTTGTGTATGATGATGTTAATGACCAAATCATCCCACTAGGCCGTCAACCTGATGGTCACGTAGTTGCTTCAGCAGCTGACTTACGTGAAGCGTCATCTGGTCTTATTCCAACATTTGTTGACCCGGCACGTGGTCAAATTCTTGGTCTCCTAAAAGAGAAAGCGACTCTATCTGAGCGTTATCATGCAGGTGGTATTGTAGGTTACATTATCACTGCAATGTTAGCGGTAGGCTTATTGATTGCTGTCTACAAACTTGTGACGCTGTTCTTAGTTGGTAACAAGATGAATGCTCAGCTGAAAAACATCAACAATCCTTCAGATGCTAATCCATTAGGTCGTATTCTTAATGTTTATGCACAGAACAAAAACACTGATGCTGAAAACTTAGAATTAAAACTGGATGAAGCCATTCTAAAAGAATTGCCAAAAATCGAAGCGGGTATCAACATTATTAAGATATTTGCTGCAATTGCACCACTTCTTGGTCTATTGGGTACGGTTTTAGGTATGATTGCGACTTTCCAACAAATCACCTTGTTTGGTACTGGTGACCCTCGCATCATGGCGGGCTCAATTTCAATGGCGCTTGTAACGACTGCACAAGGTATTATTGCAGC
>JAAZVZ010000035.1 GCA_018623155.1 Glaciecola sp. | reverse complement strand
TTGCCGCGTCAACCGGCACAAGGGCATCAAGGCGCCCATATAATCTCAGTGTTGGGACGTTGATCGCGCCAATTTGATTGCTCAAATCCGTCGATTGCAATAGTTTTAACCCTTGCAGCAAACTGGCCTCACAAGGTTCAGGATAACGTGCAATAGACTGTTTTAACGCCACAATATCTGCTTTTGCATTAGGCGCTCCCATAGCTTGTATGGCCAAAAATCTCTGCACAGTTGTCCTATAGTCATGTGCTAACTGAGTCTCAAATAAACTAAGTACTTCCGGCTTGATCCCCGGCCAATCACCTTGGGCCATAAACCGACAACTGGTTGCAATACACAATAGTCGACTGAGCTTATGCGGATGAGACAGCGCAATTTGTTGAGCAATTAACCCACCTAACGACCACCCAAGTAAATGGCATTGCTCTGGCAAATGCTCGCTTATCAGTTCAGAGGTTTCACTCATTGTACCAAGCGGAATATCCGAGTTGTCTCCAAACCCAGGGAGATCCATCAATATGACACTCATGTGCTGCGATAGTTGTTCTGCAAGCGTATCGAACACTCCACTGTTCAAGCCCCATCCATGCAATAAGACAATCGGTGGTTGTATTTCGGTGCTTAAATCTGGTCTTAAGATCCGCTGTGTAAGTTGTGACATTGAGGTAGGCTGGTGTTTTTCAATATATGCATTTTATCGTGTTTTTATCGTTCATCCAAACTCTGCAAGGAAAGGCTAAACCAGGATACTCGCTCTTACGAGAATTTAACGTGTGCTTATTGTGCGATATGCCTAGTCATGAAGTCATCTGCTCGACGTGTCAACACGACATGTTATGGCACAGTGATGCCGAGGTACAAGCAGAAGTGTTGTCTCAACTTTGGGCACACCCTCGACTATCTCATCTCAAATGCGATAGGTTGATTTGCCTAGACAAATACCGCTATCCTTTGAATTATCTAATCCCTTTAATCAAATTTCACGATCGAGCAGATTTAGCTGTATGGCTCGCAAAGCGCTGGTATGAAGCGCGTTTTAAGTCGCTTGAACTAATACCGGACGCCTTGATTTGTGTGCCTTTGCATCCCAAACGGCTCCGCCATCGAGGATTTAATCAAGCGGCGCTGATTGCTCAAACACTGAGTAGGCTTAGCGGGATACCGCACCTTGATAAGACAGCTAAGCGTATAAAAGAAA
Source organism: Glaciecola sp. (assembly GCA_018623155.1). Taxonomy (GTDB): domain Bacteria; phylum Pseudomonadota; class Gammaproteobacteria; order Enterobacterales; family Alteromonadaceae; genus Opacimonas. Next base: position 10,354 of record JAAZVZ010000035.1, on the reverse strand, counting down.
CTAAGCGTCAATCAGAGTTACAACAGAATGAAAGAGAAGAAAACGTATCAGAGGCGTTTTACGTCAATCCAAAGCCAATCGCGGCGTTATCGCATATTGTGCTCGTTGATGATGTGATCACAACAGGCGCAACCATCAATGCCTTTTGCAAGGCCATTCACAAAGTGGCACCACACCTCTATATCGACGTGTGGTGCATTGGATTAGCAGAACTTTAGTTGATTGCAACGCTCATGTAGATTGCATTAGCCATGATTTTTTCAGTACCGCGCCAATAGCCTCTAAAATTCACTGGATCGACAATGCCAATGACACGACCTTTGCCCTTGCGGTGAGCTACAAGCGCTGACGTATTGCCTATCAATTCATTCACTTCAGGAGCAGTGTACCCAGCGACTAAGGGGAAAGGCTTATATTTTGCGGCCTCGATAAAGGGCTTATCGTCTGCTTGTAACATCAAGCTACTGGTCTTAAACAGCGGTAAGGTGTCATTGCTAGTCACCCCCCACAACAGTGGATGGGTCGGATCCACTTGTGCCAAATGCACAGAGCCTGCCACTTGTTGCAATGCGCGGTAAATGCTCCGATCCGCATACTGCATGTTTTCAAACATCACCGCATTGCGAACCGCGTTACGGGATTTGACGGTCGCTTGAAGCCAGCCCATTTGACTGACCCAATTTAGCCCCATGCGCTGTGCAACCAAGGTACCGCCAGATTCAATCCAAGTTTCAATTTGTTTTTGGCGATCTTCTTTGAGATCAGTGTACACGCCAGTGGCGACAATAAGATGGGTAAAATCAGCTAAATCGACATTGCCTAAACGGTCTTTATCTAACATGGTCAACGGCAAACCCACCCGCGTATCAAAATAATGCCAAATGGCACCGACTTCATTGGCTGACACCCCGACTCCGGTCAAAATCGCAACCTTAGGTAATCCTAAAGGCAACATACTTGGACTGCCCAAATCAATGCCCTCAACCGTCAAACCGGTCACCAGACTGTGAATCTTAATGGGTTCTTGAGCTAACACTTCATTTAAGATATCAAATAATGAAAGATGACGATTTAAACCAACGTTAACCACCATGGTTCCAGGCTCAAATTGCAAAGAGTTACCCAAGGCATCATTACCAGTAAACGGTGCTGTTGCCAGACGTACATTGACGCCTTGCTCCAATAGGCTCTGCAGTACCGCAGGTGCTTTGGCATCTTGCCAAGGCAACACATATGCCACAGCATCCAATTGTATAGATTGCAGAGTCATGGCTAACTCTGTAACCCGAGATGCTTTGATTTTCTTAGCTTCTCGTTTTGATAACCGAACGTAATCTAGATTAAAAGCGAGTGGTAAATTCCAGTTAGAAACATCATAAAAGGTATTATTGGGAAAAGACTGACGCTCCGAAAATAGTGATTTAAGCAACCGGTATTGTGGTTGGTCAAGGCTCACAAAAACGGTTAACCCTGCTGGGTAGGTTTGCTTATTGAGGCGCGTTTCCTTATCCAGCAAAGACACCTCAATACGATGGGCATTAAGCTTTTTGAGAAATGCTTGGTTGCGGGTGTGATCGTCACTCAAACGCACCAAAAAACCACCTTCATCGTCTTCTTTTATCAATGTTTGTGTTTCTTGATAGAACGCTGCATGATGATTCAAAAACTCGGCTTTATTCTCTAATGCACCTGCAAAAGTCGAAAACGACGTAGCAATTTGATTTTTGATTGTCATGGGAAAATTGAGTAACCCATTGATGGACATTTGTTGGGCGCCTCGAGAACTGGCTTGTTCAAACAAAATCCCCACCGTGCCATGCGCATCTGGGTAAGTAGAGCCTTTGCCATAATAAAAATCATCAAAGCGCTCTTGGGTGTAATACAACTGCTGTTCATTATCTAATGCTTGTGCATGATATTGCGCCAATATATTTGTGAGCTGGATGTTCTTTGGGTTGGTCAAAGGATGGGTTCGGTCAGGTACACCTGGTTGGAAGAAATAGGTGGCATTTGTCCCCATCTCGTGAAAATCTGTCAGTATATGCGGACGCCACGCTTGAAATTGCGCTACACGAGCTTGGGATTCAGGATGCGTGAGCAACAACCAGTCGCGATTCAAATCAAACCAGTAGTGATTCGTACGGCCGCTGGGAAAGCGCTCTCTGTGCTCGCGATGAAAGGGTGAAGAGGACGGGTTCTGCCCATTGTGCATATTCGTCCATTGCGCAAAGCGCGCTAAGCCATCTGGATTGAGCGACGGGTCAAGCAAAATAACTGTATTTTGCAATAAAGCATCGATGGTCTCTCCCTGTGCCGCAGCAAGATAGTAGGCCACGAGCAAGGCTGCATTACTGCCTGAAGGCTCATTCCCGTGGATCGAATACCCCATGTACAACACCAATGGCGCATTACTGCTGGGGCGAGTACCCTTATCAATATGTTCCATATGGGTTTGTTGAATGGACGCAAGGTTGCTCAGATTATCGGGGTGAGAAATGGTTAGATTAAGAAGCTCTCGGTTTTCATGAGTATAACCAATCACCTCAAGCGAAATACGATCGGATTGCTGCGCCAATGTTTTCATATATCGGACTAGTTGATCGTGACGCACATGCCAAGTGCCAACCACATCCCCTAATACTTCTTGAGGTAACGAGATGTTAGGATCATACGAGACATTATTAGGTAGATAATCCAAATCTGATTTGGGATAAAAAACATTGTCCGCTGTCACTGTCACGCTGGTGAGTACCAACCACAGCGTACATAGTGTTGGCAAAATCTGTCGCATATTATTGTCCTTTTTATATTTTGACCATATTATGCAATTAAACACCTAAAAAGCCAATACTTGACTGTTTTACTCAAGTAATAATGGTATACTCACCCTATTGTAATTTATTCAACTGATGACGCCGATTGGCAAAGGATAATGAGATGATCAGTATTTCCGAAGCAGCTCAAGCACACTTCGTCAAACTCTTACAAAACCAAGAAGACAACACGAATATCCGTGTATTCGTCGTAAACCCTGGCACACCTAGTGCCGAATGTGGTGTGTCTTATTGTACGCCAGATGCCGTTGAGGCCAATGATGTTCGCTTGCCATTTAACGGCTTTGACGCAGTGGTTGATCCAGAATCAGCTCCCTTCTTAGAAGAAGCTGAAATCGATTATGTCACTGACCAGATGGGCTCACAGTTAACGCTTAAAGCACCTAACGCAAAAGCGCGTAAAGTGGATGCCGATGCGCCTTTAATTGAGCGTGTAGATTACATCATTACCACTGAAGTCAACCCACAACTTGCTTCACACAATGGCAAGGTCACTCTTACCGAAATCACCGAAGAAGGCGTCGCAGTATTGCAGTTTGGGGGTGGTTGTAATGGTTGTTCAATGGTCGATGTTACACTCAAAGAAGGCATCGAAAAACAGTTACTGGAGCAGTTCCCAGATGAATTAACGGGCGTTAAAGATGCAACCGAACATCAAGCGGGCGATCACTCTTACTACTAGATACTAGCGCTTAGGGTGAGTATTTAGTGTTACGGTAAATTAATTATGTCGACGAAAAGACATGAATAAATGCCCACCCAAAGTCAAACCGCGCATAACTTGTAAGCCCAGTAAGGCATACCATAACGCCATATTTTGCGCGGTTTGCGTCAACCAAAATATCCCGAAAAATCCCACAAGCGCACTGACCACCATACTATTACGCATGATATCGCCGCGTGTTAATCCAATATAAATCCCGTCAAGGCAGTAGCACCAATGAGCTACCCAAGGTAAAGCAACCATGACATGGTAGTAAGGTGCAGCCGCTTCTCGAACACGCTCTTGATTGGTAAGTAAATCCACAAATTGGGCATAGCCCAATGCCACAATGATCATCAGGCCAAATCCAAATACATTAGACCATATAAGACTGACCCTAATGTCACGCCATAGGCCGTTGTGTACTTTGGCTTGTCGTCTCGCTCCTTCCTGCTCACCAATCATAGCTTCAATCGCATAAGCGATGCCATCTAATGCCAAAGCCGTTAAAATAAAGAATTGCATCAATATCGCATTGACCGCAGCTTCGGTCACACCATATCGCGCCCCTTGAAAAGTCAAAAAGGCCAAACAAGCCTGAAGCATAAGTGCGCGCAAAAACAAATCGCGATTCAGTTTTAAGATCCGTGCAAATCGCACCCACTGCCACCAATTTTGACTCAGGCGAGCCCCAACAGTCGTTGCCCGAACAATCAGAAACAAGCTCAGTAAAAACATAGTCCATTCTGCAATCACCGTTGCATAAGCAACCCCAGCCACACCTAATGACAAACCATAAACAAACACAAAGTTTAAGGCGATGTTCAGTACGTTTACCCCTACCTGTAGCCACATGACATAACGAGTATGTTGCTGCCCTACCAGATAGCCTATGGTAATTAAGTTAAATAGTGCGATAGGGGCATTAAATACTCGAATAGATAGATAGGTGTCGAGACTTTGTCCGGCCAAGGCCGGAAGCTCAGTCACACTCAAGATCAACGTAATGAGAAGAGGATGACTAATGATTAAAACCGTCCCTAAGCCCAATGCAAAGAACATTGCCCTAGCCAAATCGTCTAACTGACCAGTATTGACTTTTGCCCCTTTTGCTTGTGCGGATAGCCCCGTCATTGACTGACGTAAAAATCCACATAGCCAATACAATTGAGAAAGTAAAAATGCCCCAACTGCGGTACCTGCCAAATATTCAGGCGCGCCCAAATGACCGAGAACTGCCGTATCCACCAAACCTAAAATGGGTTGGGAGATATTGGCGAGGATCATAGGCAAAGCTAAAGCAAGTAATGTGCGATGGCGGCTGGTTGAGTTGGGCATAAGTAATCTTTTCATTTTGAGCGGTAAGCACACTGTAATACCAAAATAACGAAAACCATTTTGAAGGGTATTTTTTTAGATGCTTGAACTGCTTCACATCGCAGAACATAATACGCACAATTAAATTGTTTTTCTATTCTATAGCCAGGAATTCAAATTTTGCGACAGAGTATTATTCAAATCGTGATCATAGTATTCACCTCATCTTGGTGGTTGTTTGCCAGTTATGCTTTATCAGCAAAACAAGAACCAAAGTTAAACAATTCGGTTATCCTGCAATACCACCATGTTGCCGATGATACACCAGCCATAACCTCAACCCGTCCTGATGTTTTTGCAGAGCACATGGCGTATCTGGCTGAGCATTATCACGTGCTACCACTCAAAACGATTATCAATGCCCTCCGAACGGGTACTCTTCTTCCCGATAGGACCATTGCCATCACCTTTGACGATGGTTATGCCAATATCTTTGAGCACGCACATCCCATTATGCGTCAGTACAACTTCCCTTATACGATTTTTGTAAATCCGCCTGCGATAGGGCGGGCAGGTAATCAACTCACTTGGAAACAGATTGCTATAATGGGTTCACAAGGTGCAGATTTTGCCAATCACACACTCGACCATGTGCATTTATTAGATCGCCTTGATGATGAAACTGAGTCAGAATGGCTCACTAGGGTAGTCAACAATATTGAGCGTGCAGAGAAACAGCTGACTAACCAAATAGGCTATTCTCTCAAATACCTTGCCTACCCGTTTGGAGAATTTAATACCGCATTAAAAGATGCCTTAGTTGAGCGCGGGTATGTAAGTTTTGCTCAGTATTCTGGAGGCGTAGCAAGTTTTAGTGATTTTGGTGCAATACCCCGGTTTCCTGCAGGGGGGCGTTATGCCAATTTGAAAACCTTACGAACAAAAATGGCAAGTCTTGCGTTTCCGGTCACGAATAACACGATCACCGACCCGGTGATAACAGGGAATATGCCTGAAATGATGGTGCTGACGTTAGATAACAGTGATTTTTATATGTCGATGGTAAGCTGCTTTTGGCAAGGAGAACGCATGGAGACAACGCGCAATGGAAATGTACTAACTGTGCCTTTACCTGAACAGTTCCCTATTGGACGCTCACGCATCAACTGCACGGCACCAAGCAAGGAGCACAGGGGGCGTTATTACTGGTATTCACAACCGTTTTTCAAAGCACGTGCCGATGGGTCTTTTCCAGACTAGCTAAGGGCTTCTCCTGATGAGACCTTGCTGCCCTAACCGCCAATGATCGCGGGTAAATCAGCCAAAATTTGTGCCGTATCACTGATAGCGATTTGCCCAGGTATGTGCTGAGGTTTAAATCTACCGATTACGTTGCCATCAGGGTTGATTACAACCACTGAACCTGAATGGTCCACCAAGTAATTTGGCTTTGAGGTATCATCACTCATCGAATACATCATACCCATGCTGCGTACAAGTGGATACAGCTCTTTGTGTTCACCGGTCGATGCGATAAATGCCTTATTAAAAAAGCTCACATACTCTTTGAGACGCTGTGGAGTATCTCGTTTTGGATCAACCGATAAAAACCACACCTGGACTGGATGTTCAGAGGGGATCTTAGCGATTTCAGGAAATGCGCGGCCCAATTGAGCAAGCGTTGTGGGACAGATATCCGGACAAAATGTATAACCAACAAACGCCAAGGTCCAGCGTCCCTGTAAATCAGCATTGGTCATTAATGTTTGTTCATGCGTTGTTAGAGTAAATTCTGCTAACTGACGTGCTTGTGGATACCACTGCATATATTGGGTATCTTTTTGTTGAGACTGAGCCCTAGACGATGGCTCAGGGCCATTGGCCTTTTGTGAGATACTATACAACGCGAAACCGATAATTAATGCCATAACGCCAAATATGACGTATAAGACACTGCCGCGTTGACGTGCTAATGAATTCATAAAGTAATCGGTACGTAATGGTCTATTAACAATACCACGAACAATAACATCAAGTGAATAATCGAATATTTAAATGTTGCCATAGCGGTGCCTGCCTCGGGCTTATATTTTAACTTCCAAGCATAATATACAAAGCCTAGGTTCAATGCAGATGAACCTATCAAGTACAGCATATCCGACATACCAATTAAATATGGCATAACACCGATCACACACAGTAATACGGTGTACAACAATACGCAGGTTTTAGTGAATTCCACACCATGGGTGACAGGCAACATAGGGATCTCAGCTTTTGCGTAATCTTTTTCACGGTGGATAGCTAACGCCCAAAAATGCGGTGGCGTCCAGGTAAAAATAATTAATACAAGTAACAATGGATAAGCATGAATTTCTCCCGTCACAGCAGTCCAGCCTAACAATGGAGGAATCGCCCCAGCAAGGCCTCCGATCACAATATTTTGTGGCGTTGCGCGTTTAAGAAACATAGTGTAAATACCCGCGTATCCAACCAAGCCTGCAAAGGTTAATACTGCCGTCAACATGTTGATCCACACGGCTAACGCCACAAATCCTGCAACACCTAGAGCAAAAGCAAACCATAAGGCATTTTGTTTACTCACACGACCTTTAGCAATCGGTCGATTGATGGTACGTGCCATCTTGGCATCAATGTGCTCATCCACAACATGATTGACGACCGCTGCAGCAGATGAGAGCGCACCTATTCCAAATAAACCAACGACCAATATCAATGGATCAACCCAAGTTTCGGTTGCCAAGCACATACCGACTAACGCGGTCAGTAACAACAAAAGTACCACGTTGGGCTTTGTCATTTCATAATAATCACGCCATGCTGCGCGTTTTATGCTGGGACTGTCTGGTTTGGCGAGGGAAACGGTATCGGCCATGAAAAACTCCTAGACTCTGCGGTATAAAATATATGTAATCATGACCATTACCAACAACAAACAAGCAGCCACCGCATTATGCAAAGTAGCAACTGTCAAAGGTAAAGAGTACACGACATTAGAAATGCCCAACGCAACTTGGACGGTTAACACGACACCCATGGTGACTGCTAAACGGCGGATCAAATGAGAATGTGCTTGAGACCATAAGCGCAATGCTAGCCATACGAGATAGGCGGTCACTATGATAGCGCCAAATCGATGCATCACATGCATGGTCATTCTGTCTTCGTATGGATGCACACCAAATTCGTAATTATCTGCTTGTGGAATGCTAAACGCACCCGCAAAGTTCAGTCGTTCAGTCCAGTTCCCTTCACAAATAGGTAACTCAGTGCAAGCAAGCGAGGCGTAGTTTGCTGATGTCCAGCCGCCTAACGCAATCTGTATCACTAATAAAACAATACCCAATACCGCCCATGGAGCGGTTTTCCGCATGTGTTGATTGCTTGGAGGAATAGTGAACGGGGTTAACCGCAAATACAGCAAAAACAAACAGGATATGACTGTAAACCCACCTAATAAATGCATCATCACCACCGCTGGTAACAAATTAAGTGTGACGGTCCACATCCCCAAGGCACCTTGAAAACACACCATCAATAGTAGAAAAATAGGTAATTTTAGCGGTTGGTTATTTTGACGTTTAAATAGCGCAAGGCCTGTAATAATGACAATAAAGAAACCCAATGCAGAAGCGGCATAGCGATGGATCATTTCATTCCACGCCTTTTCAACTTCGACCGGACGTTCAGGAAACGCTGCATTGGCTGTATCAATTGAATCTTGAGTCATAGGTACACCCACGTGTCCGTAACATCCCGGCCAATCAGGACAGCCTAGTCCCGCATCGGTTAATCGGGTATATGCACCTAATACAATCACTATTAAAGCGAGTAGAATGCTTGCAAGTGCCCACTTTCTCATACTTCTTACTTATCCTATTCTTGAGAGCTTAAGCAGTTTTTTGATGTCGCTTAATAACGCCCGGCTGCCCTCAACTGTTTCCGACTCATTGACAAATGTTGGGTGTTTGAGCATGCCATTGTTTAATGTATCAACCACAAATATACCGTTTAAATCCACACTTTTAAACATGTCGTTAACAATTTTTTGTTCAGCATTTAACATTTCAATGGTGTGAGGTCCTTCTAGTGCCCCAAAGCGTGTATATACGTCTTGCCAAAAACCATTATTGAGCAACAACTTAGGGCTATTTTCAGTACGAATGACCACTGGTACAACACGTTCAACGTGCTTACCTAGGGAGAGGTGTACCTGCTGAATCGTAAATAATGCATTCTCACAGCGCTGGTCACATTCACTGGGTAATACATAAACAATTCGCCATTTGGGCTCTGTTTCAGCAAGTACTGGTGACAGGTTCAAGACCGGATCAAGCAATTGGCCTTTATTGGTCACCCCGCGGTTAAAAAAGTCGGTATCTAAGGCAATTTTGGCCAGTATCACAGGTAAAATAAAGGCAACTGCGACGAGTATAAGAGATTTTTTATTATTGCTTTTTGCTGGCTCTGCCATCTGAACTCCTAAGGTGTTTTACGTTTTCGCTTGGCACCTAATCGCCAATAAATCACTAATAGCGCAATGGCTAACCCAAACCACTGCGCTGCGTATCCAAGATGTTTTACTGCTGGCATCACCACTGGCTGCCAACGTCGCTTAAAAATCACATCGGTTTCCACTAGGGTCAACATAAAGGGCAACAGTTTCATGTCACTAAACATACTTAACCGCGCGAAATCTACTTCTTGTATGACTTTTGGAAAAAGCCCATCGTTAGAAGCCGTCTCGGTGACAAATCGATTCATTCCAGGAATGGTCACCATCGCTTCTATATCATTTACTTGTATAGGTAACTCTACATTAGGAATGTTACTGCGCAACTCAGGCGCTTTTATCCAACCGAAGTTGACTAAGATCGTCCCATGGTTAGTGTTCACCGGCACGATCACCTCATAACCCACCTGGCCATCATATTGCCGATTATCCAACAAAAAGACCTTGTCTAGCTCTAATTTGCCTGAAGCAACAGTGGGAAGATCTCTAATGTCTTCTTGATATTCGATGACTTCCTTTAATGAAAACCTAAACTGTTGCTGCTTTACTTTAATTTGAGCTTCGCGTTCTACTTTTGCGATATAACGCTGTGTTTGCCAAGTCCCTAATGCACAAAGCGCTAAAAAAACAATTAGTACAACTGAATGTGAAAAAAATGTTAAACTCTTACCATCATTCACAAAATATCGCCTTGGATAATTATGTTATTAAAAATATTAGTTACTGGCTTATTATTCTTTATGATTTTTAATCTCTTTAAAGCCATGCGCATTATGCTAAAAAATGATAAAACAGATGAAAATATGTCCAAGTACATTGGTCGTCGTGTGTTAACTTCCGTTGGCATTTTTTTGATCATTATACTAGCTGTTGCTACGGGTTTGATTGAACCCAATCCAAGACCTTATTAACCTGTTTACTCGATAAAAAAGCAGCGCAAGTGCGCTGCTTTTTTTATGGTCTTAT
>JAAZVZ010000051.1 GCA_018623155.1 Glaciecola sp. | reverse complement strand
GCCGTTTCACCATCTGTACCCGGCTCGACAACCACATCATTGAGTAAGGTTTTGCGCACATCTCGGGCATGGTATTCCGGTACGAGCGTCATGGGATTGCGAAAATTGCGATTTTGCCACCAACGATGCCACGTGTCTGCCGTGGTGCCTCGAAAATGCCATCCAGTAAACACGTGGGCATAGGCTTTGACTATATCAATGTCATAAGTAGGAATGGGCTGTCCATCCACCAGTCTTAAAGAGCCGTCGATATTCAGCTCATCTAAGCCAATGGTGAATAGCTGCATGACTTCTCGAGCGTAGTTTTCGTCGGGACGAATATTGTTGGCTAAGTCGGGCTTTTCATTGCCAAGCATATTCAAATACACGCCCATTACGGGTGAGAGCGTGACGTATTCGAGCAAATCGCGATAATTGCCAAAAGCATGCAACGCCAAGCCATCATAATATCCTGCGACGTCCAACTGCTGGCCATCTAGAATGCTTTTGTCGGACACGACAAACAACTGACTTAAGGCAAAAGCAACGCGTTGGCGCAATTGGTCTTGACCGTGAATGGCAATATCCATCCATGCGCCATAGCGATGTCCGCCCCATGGGCTGTCAGCATTGTTGTCACGTGCATTTTGATCCGCATTGAATATTGCCAGTGTTTTCGCTCGATGCGAGCTCATTGGTGCATTGATTTGCGCATCTAACCAGGCCTCTAGGCCATTTTGTGCAACGTCTTCAATTTCATCCAGTGTTGGACCGAAGGTCGCTTGGGTCAAAAAGCGTGCGGCATCGTTTTCAGTCGTGGTCACTTCCGCACTAGGTGAAGAAGAGGTAGTTGAAGATGATGGTGTATTCGAAGTAGTAGAGGTCGAGCTTGTGGTCGTTGTGGGTGAGGTTAAAGGTGCGTTGGGAGTGCCAGAATCACTTGAGCCACCCCCACATCCAATGAGCAATAAAGCAAAACAAATTATACCAAATTGTGTGAGACGTAACCGTTGCATCGCGTCGCCCTGACCATTCATATTTTAGCAAGATGAATAATGAGTATACATCATGTGAATTGCATGTGGTAGATGAACAAATATGACTAATAATACGTGTGTATCTGTGCTGCTAAGCATGATAGATGTATCTAACTTGTCGCACTTTTTACGATTTCACATGACTTCATGAAAATCTTTACAACCTAAATAAAAATCTTACATACAAGGTACATTTGCATACAACATACCGTCTACTACTAGCGATAATTTAAAGTGCCCCTTAAATATATTTTCGTTGGAGAAAATGATGAAAAAAGTAATTCCGTTTGTAGCAGTGACCACCGCCTTAATGTCAACTTCAGTATTGGCATTGAATGATTCAAACTCAGTTCAATATGTCGCAGCTGATAATACTATGGCAAGTGCGCTTTGTGTGACCGTTGCTACTGGCAACAAAGCACAGGTACGCAATGCGATTGCGAATATTAAACCTACACATATGACGCTTCGCAACTATAAGTTTGCCGTTAACCGCATTAGCTGTAATGGTGAGGAGCTGGTCGATTTTGCCTTAACGGCTGGCAACGACAAAGTCGCTGAGCACCTATCTAAACACCGTTTTGGTAATATCGATATCAGAGACATTGCCATGCGCTATCAAGGTAAAGTAAAAGTACAAGAGTAAATACGACTAAAGACGTACTTGCGTTATTGCGGTGGCTATCTAGCATATCGGTTTTCAATATCGCAGTACGCTTATGTTTGCACGTTGTCTGCCTTGGCTGTTTTTATTGGTGTGGTCAACCGGTTATGCCGCAGCCAAACTGGCTTTAGAATTCACTGAACCACTTAATTTATTAGCCTACCGCTTTGTTGGCGCTGCGTTATTTGTCACACCGTTTGTTGTATTTATGCGGCTTTCCATACCTCCACTTGCTGTCATTAAACAGCTCGCTGCCACTGGGTTATTCTTGCACATTGGGCATTTTGGCACGATGTATGTTGGGATGAAGATGGGGGCTAGCGCAAGTATTATGGCTTTGATCGCTGCGTCACAACCGGCATTGATTATTTTGGCCAGTGCATTGTACGTGCGCAGTTGGCCATCTTGGCAGACGTGGTGTGCATTGGGATTAGGTCTTGCTGGTGCTGGATGGATTGTGGGTTTGAACATGAATGGTCAAACGGGTTACTTGCTGGGTGCGTTATTAGGATTTGTGGCGGTTTTAGGTATGTCAGTGGGTCAAGTGATTGAAAAAAACCGCACGCTACATGTGCATCCGATCACTGCCACTTGGGTGCAGTATTGTTTTGCTGCGCTCATTGCGATGCCCACGGCATGGTTATTTGAAGGTTTGGTTTTTACCGCATCTTCAACCTTATTCTGGACGGTTGGACATTTGGTTCTGGTCAATACAGTGATTGGCATGCTCTTGATGTTCGCATTGGTGAGAACAGGCTCTTTGGCACAAGCAACCGCCATTATGTTTTTGGTACCGGCTATGGGTGCGTTCTTTGCGTGGCCTGTGGTTGGGGAAGTCCCATCATGGTGGACAATTCCTGGGTTTGTTTTGGCTATGGCGGGTGCGTTATGGACAAGAAAGTTGCAGAGTAAAGGTAACCAAGCGCAAAAAAGAAAATGAAAAGCGAGTGTTCTGAACTTAAAGTCAGAACATCGCTGTTTAAAAAATCTCTGACTTTTACATATGTTTTACGCAAGTGTTATTTTCATTCTCCTCGGCTATCATAATAAGCCTTAATCAACATCGCTCGATTGTTGACGCCTTGTTTTTGATATATTCGACCTAAATGATATTTGATAGTATGTACTGAAAGATGCATCTTTTGGCCTATTTCAGTATTGGTGAGACCTTGAGTTAAATAGAGAACAATTTGCGTTTCTCGCGCATTTAAATACTGCAAATCTTGCGACATTTTTACTACTTCCTTTTGCTGCTTTCCTTAATATTTAATTTCTCATATAGCTTAAACAATTAAATAAAATTACAAAGTGTTTATTTTCTCTCTAGTGAACCTGTTTCTGTTTTCTCGCTTTTGTATGACAGAAATAGACTAAGCGGTACTGCGTAAACCGCTTACATCATTAGTCTATGTATAAAATCAGTGTAATTGACGGATTTGGTCGGCGTAACGTGATATGAGAGTTGTGCGATTGGCAATCTTTAATTTTTTGTAAATATTAGCACAATGAAACTT
>JAAZVZ010000009.1 GCA_018623155.1 Glaciecola sp. | reverse complement strand
CATGTGTTAGGCCTGCCGCCAGCGTTCAATCTGAGCCATGATCAAACTCTTCAATTAAAATATATCGAAATATGAATTGTCGTTGTGACACTCTTAATGAGTGCCCACACAAATTGTCTTGTTATCTAATTTTTAAAGAACGTTGAAACCGAAGTTTCGTGCTTGTTGAGGTGTTCCCCCTCAAGCGAGATGCGCATTCTACAGACTTCATTTCTAACGTCAACACTTTTTCTCAAAAAACATGGTCTTTTTTGTGTTTCAGTCAAATTTTGCACAAAACGTCTAAAAAGCACACAAAACTTGGCGTTTAATGGCTATTCTTAACCTAACTTTCACATGATTTGTCTCTAATTTGATTATTCGAACAATCGGAGTAACATACATATTTCATCACCGTATTATTATAACTACAGGTATTATTATGAAAGGCTCACCTATATTATTTCTTATCTTCTTTTTACTTATCGCGGGTTTAGTTCATTTATTTTCGCCGGATATGTTCACCTTGTCACAATTCATCGCATTTGCTGTTGGTGTTTTAGGGGCATGGCTAATCTTCACTATCACCGCGACAACACATTCATCATCCACTACTAGCACGAGTAAAAGTAGAGGAAACAAACAGAACGTTAATAAAGACGACTTAACTACACTATACATAGGTAACCTTGCATATAAAGTTCCAGAAAAAGCAATCAAAGCACATTTTGAACAATATGGTTATGTAGATTCAGTTCGTTTAATGAAAGATCGTCGTACCGGTAAACGAAAAGGTTTTGGTTTTGTTGAAGTCAATGCTCAAGATGCGCAACGCATGATTAAGAAATTAAACGATACAGAGTTTTCTGAAAGAACACTTAAAGTACGCCTAGCAAAAGAAAAAGGTAATGACTGAATACACATCACAACTTGATGTGAAGATATCTCGTCTTCGCACACTTTTATCACCCATTGTTTCAGAATCGGTTCTATCCAACACACATATTGTCCCTTCAGTACATTCGCATTATCGGATGCGTGCTGAATTTCGTGTGTGGCATGATGGGGATGATTTGTATCACATCATGTTTGATCAAAACACTAAGCAAAAGTATCGTGTTGATCAGTTACCCGCAGCGAGTCAGATGATTAATCGCGCGATGGTTGATGTTATTGACGGTATAAAAACATCACCGGTATTACGCCATAAACTCTTTCAGATTGATTATCTAAGTTGTTTGAACGAACAGGTGTTAGTGTCTTTACTGTACCATCGTCAACTGGATGAAGAATGGGACAAACACATTAATCAATTACGTGACCAGCTCAACGAAGATTATCAAATTGATTTCATTGGCCGTGCCAAAAAACAGAAAAAAGTAGTCACTCGAGATCATGTGATAGAAACCCTTCCCATACATGGTCACAATTATACATTTAAGCATGTCGAAAATAGCTTTACCCAACCCAATGCGTTAGTAAATTGCAAAATGATTGAGTGGGCGGCTGATATTGGTAAGCAACTTGAAGGTGACCTGTTAGAACTTTATTGTGGTGCCGGAAATTTTAGTATTCCATTATCTCGTTACTTTAACCAGGTTGTCGCCACCGAGATATCCAAGACATCGGTGAACGCTGCGCAATACAATATTGAACAAAACGGTACGGATAACTGTACTATTTTGCGTATGTCCAGTGAAGAATTTGTCGAAGCGCAGAGAGGTGTAAGAACCTTTAGACGTATGGAAGGCATCAATTTATCAGACTTCGATTTGCAAACGGTTTTGGTTGATCCGCCTAGAGCTGGTTTAGATGAAGAGACGTGTAAAATGCTCAGTGAATATAACAACATTATATATATATCATGTAACCCTGTTACGTTAGCAGAAAACCTAATCCAATTAAGTAAAACACATGAGGTCACTAAAGCAGCATTATTTGACCAATTCCCTTTTACTCACCATATTGAGGCTGGCGTATTCTTGCAAAGAAAAATCTAAACCGGCTTATTAACTAACACTGTCGCACCAAAATGTACCATATACAATTGGCGTTTGGTGCGCTCCGTAATATCGGATATTTGTACGTCACTCGCATCGAGTAATTCCCCTCCAGCACTAAAAACAATTTTAACCATTGCATCAGCCTGCATTTGGGCTAATGAATACGTCGTTTGTTCCTTCAAAACAATATAATCCGTCAATTCATCTGTAAAATGCTGAATTTCTCTTAGCACAGCCGCTCTAAAATCTGCAGATGTACCTGTGTGCTCCCGTAATAATAAACGAAATACGTTATTGTGAGCCAAAACAAACTCAACGAATGTCTCTACCGAGGTACTGATTGCACCATTCTCAGAAGAAATTCGTCGTCTAGCACTGCGCATTAGTTGGCGTAAGGTTAATCCAGCTTCATCCACTAGGGTTAATCCGAGCTCATCTATGTCTTTAAAATGTCGGTAAAAAGATGTTGGCGCAATACCTGCAACTCTGGCTACTTCGCGAAGACTTACCGACGATAAACTTTTTGTCGCATCAAGACTGGCAAATGCAGCATCGATAATGTTCTGTCTTGTTTGCAGTTTTTGTTGTTCGCGTGTGATTTTTTGTGACATCAGACTTTTGACTACTTGCGTTCTGGTTCGAAATAACTTATGTTTAGCTTACACGTGTACGCTGAAATATAACAGCAAGATTTATAAAAAAAGTAGTCCGACATGCCCAAAATACAACCCAAACCACCACTTATCTGGTTAAATATTATCATCTTTTCTGTATTAACCCTCATCACGTTACTGGGCGTTCCATGGTGGGCGATGAGCTATGGTGTCGAAACCAGTACAATTGTCGTGACGGTTGTGCTGTTTTTTTATACTGGCATGTCGATTACCGCAGGCTATCACCGACTCTGGTCACACAAAACATACGATGCACATCCCATCATTAAGTTTGTTCTTGCCGTTGGAGGTGCGATGGCATTGCAAAATAGTATTTTACACTGGTCTTCTGACCACCGAGTACATCATCGTCATGTTGATGATAATGAAAAAGATCCTTATTCAGCCAAAAAAGGCTTTTGGTACTCTCATATTGGTTGGATGTTGAGAGAGTATCAACCCGTTCGTTACAGTGATTACTCAAACTGTAAAGATCTACTAAAAGACAAAATAGTAATGTGGCAGCATAACCATTATATCGCAATAGTGTTAATTGCTAATTTTGGTATCACTGGGGTAATTGGTTGGCTTAATGGCAATATTGTAGAAATGATTTTGATTGCTGGGGTGTGTCGTTTAGTCTTGGTACATCATGTCACATTCTTCATTAACTCTTTGGCACACATCTGGGGCAAGCAAACTTATACGGATGTGAATACCGCTCGCGATAATGGCATACTTGCTCTGTTTACTTTTGGTGAAGGGTATCACAATTATCATCATATTTTTGAATATGACTATCGCAACGGAATCCGCTGGTGGCATTATGATCCAACAAAATGGCTCATAAAATCTTTATCCTGGTTTGGTTTGACCAAAAATCTTAGAACGGTTCCAGAGGATCGTATTCAACAAGCCAAATTTTCAATGCAGTTGCTCAAAGCGAAAAATAAAATTGCACACGTTCATAATGCTGATGTGCTTAAGCAAAAGCTTGAAACTGAATATCATCTTTTAATAGAAAAATGCAATGCGTATTATGCGTCTCACAAGCGTCTTGTGCGAATTCAACAAAGACATTTACAAAAAACCGTAGAGAAAATTGATTTACAGAATACCTGTGAAGAGCTTAAACAAGCCTTTATAGAACAAAAGCAGCGTTGGCAGTTTATTCAAATACAACTCGTTCAACCAGCATAGGTAATAAAGGCCTGTTTTACACAACAAAAAACCCGCATATCGTGCGGGTTTTTTGTTTGCTATAAGATATTATCTTATTGAGCAGGCTTAGTTAAAAGCGCAGTTTGTCCAGCATCATGATGAGCGACAATCTCAATATTTAGTGTCTTTGGATCAAGACTTATTGTGGCAACTGCAAAATCAGAATTGGCATCGGCCATATTAATGATATTTTGCTGAGCGCGTTGAAACGCATTACTTTGCTCGATGTGTTTAGCAACACAAGCAGAGTCTATAGTTAAACTCGCCTTCTCCACACAATCTAGTAATTGATTATTCGATTCAGCATGCGCAAGACCAGTTCCTAATAATAAGGCTGTGATTGTGACTAATTTACGCATATATGTACTCCTTTCAAACTAGCAATATGCTAGTTAGGCTTTAAATATAGAACATATAGTTATAAAAATCAACCTTTATGACAGTATTGTTACAGTTATATGACAGCAACATGACATTAAGTTACAAATTACACGTACACCCACATTACCTTATCTTAATTATATGTATTGTGTTGTATTAAATTCCATCTCCGAACTCATGTAGACCACACTCTCTCTTCAACCCATTGAAGCGCGTATCTTCCTCACTCATCCCTGCCGTCAAAGCACGTGTCGTATGCCAATCACCAATTGACACATAACCTTGCTCCCATAATGGATGATAAGGCAAATCATGTGTTTTTAGGTATTCGTGGAGCTGCTTATTAGATTGGTCAATGATAGGGTAGACTTTGATCTGCTGCCCAATATCTTGTAGCACAGATAGCTGACTTCGTCCTTGCGATTGTGAACGACGCAATCCAGCAAACCAAGTCCCTGCATTGAGCTCATTTAGAGCTCGTTGCATGGGTTCCACTTTGTTGATTTGGTTGTATCGTTCGATCCCCTCAAGCCCATTTTCCCAAAGTTTCCCAAAACGAGCCTCTTGCCATGCGGCCGTCCAAGGAGCGCGATAGACTTTAAGGTTTAATGAAAGACGCTCGGTTAATTCATCAATGAACTGATACGTTTCAGGGAAAAGATAACCTGTGTCTGTTAATACAACTGGGGTGCCAGGTGCAACAGCATTAATCAAATGCAGCATGACCGCTGATTGCGCACCGAAACTCGAGGAAACAACAGCTTGCTCAGGCAAATTAGCAAACGCCCATTCGACACGTCCAAGTGGCGATAACGATTCAAGAACGCCATTCACACGAGTAAGATCGGAACGTTCAAACTCAGCACTTTTCTGAGTCGCAAGACTATGCATAAAAGTCCCTCGCTGAATCAACGACTGGGGCAATGATCTCAGCGCGCACAACATAATCTCCAAACGCCTCGTTTTCAGTACGCTCTTTTGCCCAACGCCCAATCAATTCATCCAAAATATTCATAATTTCTGTATCGGTAATATTTTCGCGATACATTTTTGGAATGCGTGTACCTTCTCGATTTCCGCCAAGATGCAAGTTGTATTTTCCTGGACCTTTACCGACCAATCCCACTTCAGCCAACATTGCACGCCCACAACCATTTGGACAACCGGTAATGCGATAAATAATGGATTCATTTGCCAAGTCATGCTTTGCCAACATGCTTTCAATTTGCGTTACGGCATCAGGTAAATAACGCTCAGCCTCCGCCATTGCCAAAGGACATGTAGGCAAAGAGACACAAGCCATTGAGTCTGTTCGTTGCTTCGACACATCCGGCATTAGACCATGTTGTTTAGCAAGCGCATCTACCTTTGCCTTATGCTCAGGAGCCACTTGAGCTATGACTAAGTTTTGGTTTGCCGTCATACGAAACTCACCAGTATGAATCTTGGCAATTTCACGACAACCTGTTTTTAACGTTTTTTCTGGGTAATCAAGGATCCGTCCATTTTCAATGAAGCAAGTCAGGTGAAAATTGCCATCAACACCTTCAACCCACCCAAAGCGGTCTCCGCGACCTGTGAATTCATATTCTGCCGATGGGGCAAAGCTTACACCAGCTCGTTTTTCAACCTCATTCTTGAATGTTTCGACTCCGACTCGCTCAAGCGTATATTTGGTTTTGGCATTTTTGCGATTCACTCGATTTCCCCAATCGCGCTGAGTCGTTACAACCGCTTCAGCAACCGCCAGTGTATGCTCTAATGGAATGAAGCCAAAATCATCGGCTTTGCGAGGGAACGTACTGTGATCTCCATGAGTCATAGCCAAACCACCTCCAACAAGAACGTTAAATCCGACTAATTTATCGCCT
The DNA here is from genome assembly GCA_018623155.1 of Glaciecola sp. Classification (GTDB taxonomy): domain Bacteria; phylum Pseudomonadota; class Gammaproteobacteria; order Enterobacterales; family Alteromonadaceae; genus Opacimonas. The sequence goes on along the minus strand of JAAZVZ010000009.1, from coordinate 92,485 downwards.
TGCGCAATCGCAACAAAGCTCAAATCATTCGCATGAACATCTACATCGTTTTGAGGTGGGATAACAACCGTCGTTTTGAATTTACGCGGCAGGTAATGATTACCTAAAATAGGTTCTTCAGTGGTTTCCACTTTTTCTTCATCTAGCCATACTTCAGCGTATGCCTTGGTACGTGGTAGCAAATGCTCACTTATTTTGACGGCCCAAGCATAAGCTTCTTGATGTACTTTAGATACTTCCGGATTAGACGTACATAGGACATTACGGTTTACATCACCGGCGGTCGCAATTGAATCGATGCCGATTTTGTTCAATGTCTGATGCATCAATTTAATATGAGGCTTCAATACACCATGGAACTGAAATGTTTGTCGTGTGGTAAGACGAATACTGCCATAAAGCGTATGAGTATCCGCAAATTCATCAATTGCTAACCATTGTTTAGGTGTAATGACTCCGCCAGGTAAACGAGCACGAAGCATCACATTGTGCATAGGCTCCAATTTTTGCTTGATGCGCTCAGGCCGAATATCACGGTCATCTTGCTGATACATACCGTGAAAACGAATTAATTGAAAGTTATCTGAGGTAAAGCCCCCCGTCATGTCATCTTTTAAATCGTCTGTGATGGTACCTCGTAAAAAGTTACTTTCACCTTTAATTCGTTCGTTATCGGCAAGTTTACCTTCAACAACTAAGTTCTTAGAATCACTCATTAGTAAACATCCTTTTGATATCGTTTGGCTTTGCGCAGTGCTAGAAGCGCTTTTTTGGCATCTGCTTCAGAAAGTTTGCCGTGGGTTTGGTAGATAGTTAGTAAAGTATTTTCAACGTCTTTCGCCATGTGAGTTGCGTCACCACATACATAAACATGCGCTCCGCGCTCAAGCCATGCATAGACTTCCTCACCCTCTTCGAGAAGACGGTGTTGCACATAAATTTTTTCTTCCTGATCACGTGACCACGCTAATGAAACTCGGTTTAACAATCCTGATTTTTTATAACCTTGCCATTCAGTCTGATAAAGAAAATCTTGTGTAAAATTAGGGTTGCCAAAGAACAACCAATTATCCCCTTGTGCATCTTGTGCGTCTCGTTCTTGCATGAACGCTCTAAATGGAGCAATACCAGTCCCAGGACCGATCATGATAATGGGTGTATTTGGATCCGCTGGAATACGAAAATTGTTATTTGGTTCGACATACACTTTAACCGTATCGCCTTCTGCCAAACGCTTACCCAGATAACCAGAGGCACCACCTTGATGCGTAAAACCAAACTCATCATATTCCACCAGCGCAACGGTTAAATGCACTTCGTCTTCTACTTCACTTTGAGATGAAGCAATCGAATATAAACGAGGCGTAATTGGACGCAAGGCATCTACCAACTGCTGAGCAGAACAAACCACAGGGTGGTCGATAACAATATCAACAATTTGACGGTCTGCGATATATTCACGCAACGCTGATTTATCTGCTAACAGTTTCTGTAAAGATTCAGCACCAGTACTTTCAGACAACTTACTGATAAATGTTGGATATGACAGCGTCAATTCTAATTTGTCAGTCAGAGCATCACTCAAAGGTAGCTTTTCTCCCGCGACCTCTACCTCGGTTTGACCATCTAATGACAATGCTGCCAAGATGCGACTAACAACATCATCAGAATTACTAAAATACACACCTAAGGCATCGCCTACCTGATACTGAATACCTGAGTCTTCTAAACTTATTTCGATGTGTCGTATGTCTTTGACAGAATCACGCCCCGTTATTTTGAGGCTTTCTGTAAGGGTTGCTGCAAATGGATTTTGTTTGCTGTATTGCGAAGCAACTGGCGCATTTGCCGCTTCTGCAACGGGAGTAACTGAGGCGATTGGTTGGTTAAAATCGTCTTTTATTGCTGCTAATACACTATCCATCCACGCTTGTGAGGCTTGTGCATAATCGACATCGCAATCGACGCGTTCAGCCACCGCCGTTGCACCGAGCCCCGACAACCGAGCGTCAAAGTCCTTTGCAGTTTGGCAGAAAAATTCGTAACTAGTATCGCCTAGCCCCAGAACCGAATACTTTGTACTGGCTAGCTTAGGTGCTTTTTTGCTGGCGACAAATTCATGTAATTCGACCGCATCATCCGGCGCATCACCTTCGCCGTGAGTCGACACGATGACTGCAACATGGGTTTCAGATTTTAGTGTACGAGGCTTATAATCTGCCATAGAAACAACTTTTGCGGGCACTCCTGTCGCGTTCGCTTTTTCAGCAAAGGAGTGGGCAACGCCTTTCGCATTGCCCGTTTGTGAACCATATAAAATGGTAAGTTGAGCTTGATTTGCCGATGCTTCAGTTGCCGCAACAACCCCACCTTGTGCCGCCGCTAAACCGGCGATATAACCACTCACCCAGTGTAACTGTTGATTATCTAAACCTTGAATTGCTTGCGTAATGGCACTGAGTTGTGCGGGAGCCAGTACACCTGGTACGTTTGGATTTGCCATAAAAAAATCGTTAACCCTTATTATCAATACCCCCACTCTAAACGACCTCAGGTATAAGATAAAAGAATAATTAACGATTTTTTATTACTTTTTGAACTAAAAAAACAGCAAGGTTTTTAGAAATGAACCTCAACCCCTGCATACACTCCACTGAACTCTAAATCTGTGTTGGTGTTGTCAAGGTCGTTTAACTCTACAGTAACAGCTCGTGCACCAATCTGTAATGCAACGTTCATTGCTAAGCTATCGATAACACGGTACTCAATGGCAGCATTCAGATCACTCACACTGTGATCATCAATTGATAAATAACTTCCTTCTGCGTAGATGGACCAATCGGTTGCAGGGATCCCGAATTCAATTTTGGAATACAGCATTGGAATATAACCGCTGACATCCTGTGAACCTGATACGCCATTTGCCGAATCGTCAACACTAATTGTCGCATCTATCTTCTTGGCATTAATCCCTAAATCAACACTAATTAAATCATTATCTAGGATTTCATAATACAAAATATGATCTGTCATACTCATCTCGATATCCGTATTTAACCGGGAATCTGATGAAAATGTTTCGCCGCCAAAAGTAAAACTTGAAGACAAATCAGTAAAACCATCTGTATCAAAACTCGTTTGAATTAATTTAGCATTCGGCACTAGGGGAATAAAATGTTCAAACGCCAGGTAATAGGATCCTTGACGCTCATCATCAAAGGTGAAGTTAGCTAAGTTGGCGTCTGATGCAAACGCGCCTTCGCTTTCCATTGCCCACATTTGGGCACCACCATACAGGCCCAATAACGTGTCAGCATGAGTACTAGTACTCAAAATTAGACCAGATAATACAACTGCTATATGTGTTTTCATTTGCGTTCCAAGTGTTTAGTTTTAATTGGTTTAACCCCGGTTGAGTAACTCAGCCAGTTCAATGATGCCCGCATTGGCTCTGGAGATGTAGTTTGCCATGACCAATGAGTGATTGGCGAGCATACCAAAACCACTGCCATTAAGAATCATCGGACTCCATACTGTCTCTTGAGTCGCTTCCAGCTCACGAATGATTTGACGTAAACTCACCAAGGCATTTTTGTTCACCAAAATATCGCGAAAGTCCATTTCGATCCCTCGCAATATGTGCAATAAGGCCCATGCCATACCGCGCGCTTGATAAAAATTATCATCAATTTTGAACCAACTCGTTTTGTTAGTCAGTTGCATTGGTGTTGGTGTGGACTGAGACGCTTTGGCGTCGCCTGCTAAATCGGTATTGACGATATCAGCGCCCACACTGGCACTGAGTTTTTGTGACATAGAGCCCAAGCGTTTCTCGACTTCTTTGAGGTAATCCCGCAGGTTATCTGCTCGAGCAAAAAACTGACTGCTAGCCTGTTGTTGCGTTAACGCAAGTCGGTAAGCCTTTATTAAATCAATTGCTTCCCCATATTGAGATTCTGCCGACGGTAAAATCCATTTGGTACTATCGATATTCAAATTGGGTTGTGCTTTCACCAAAAACTCATTTTCAACTGATTGAGATTGCGACCGAGAAAAATCTTTACGCAACGCTAAGGTCACATCACGTAGCATCTCCAGTACACCAAACTCCCATGCGGGCATGTTGTCCATCAGTACACCGGGAGGCGCAATATCATTAGTAAGATAGCCTCCAGATTTATGTAACAAGGTATCGCCGACTTCAATGACCGCGGTTGTTGTCGCAAACCCTACTACTGGCTTCACTTTTAACTTAGTCGCTTGTTCTGCCACGACGTCTTTCACCGAAAACGTTACTGGAGACCAACTCCATACCCAACCTAGCAGAGTTAGTACGAAAATGAATGCGAGGGTCGCAAACCCGATATTTTTAAAATTAATTGATTCTGGCATGGCATTCCCTAGCACAAAAATGATACCCATAGCATAGCATCATTTTGCGCATTTTTATGTGACAAATTTTTGATTTACATCATAGTTATTTTCTATGATGTAATCATGCGTAGCGTTTGCGTAAAAACAAAATCCCTAATATATATCCCAATGCAATGGCGGTCGGAGCAAACAAAAAGGCCGTCATAGCTCCTGCTCTTACCCAAACGGCATCGAGATCAAAGCGTTTTGCAATGCCACTACACACACCACTGATCATAGGGTTACTTGCATCACGGTACAGCCGTGAGTCGTATTTTTGTTTATTCATTTTTTGTCTCCTTTAGAAGCTTTTACACCCGTTATCGTTTCAACAGAAAAATATGATACGGAATCTTTAAGCTGCCTAGCCATAAACCTACTGCGGCAAAAAAGGCAAGAATAGGCGCGCAAAATAACCACATTAAGTCTGTGAGAAACATGATTACTCAGCCTCATCTTCAACATTTTTAAGCTCTTTAATACCCACTGAGATGGTGTTTTGTACAATATCAATCACATTAATATTGGGAGCAAATTGTGGCTGGTCATCAAGTGATAGCTGGTGAGTCATGTTGGCGACCGATTCCACCGCAGCAAAATGCACTTCTTGTGAATTCAATGCCGTTGTTTGTTGCATCATTGCATTCACATATGTGTTTAATGGAACCGTTTGCACTGTATGCGCATAGGCCGTAGCGGATGCTGCCGCTAAGAATGCAGTAGCAACAATGGATTTAGCAAGTTTAGTTGTAACAGTCATAGTCATACCCTTTTTAAAGAAATTAATAACAATAGTTACAGCGTATTGTTTGAGTCGCATTGACTATTGCTAGGGTTGTGCCAATTCTGAAATAAATTGTAAACCAATGTTTTATAATGAATTTTTATGAAAGTGGCGGATAAAGAAATGATTAACGTGGTTTTTTTGACCAAGTTAATTAGTAAAAGTCACTATATATTAGTCAAATTATTTTCGGTAAAGGTGTGGAACTTTATAACCGACGAGATGTTCAACTCAAAAAAAAAGCCAAGTTAACTTTGCATCGCTTTATCAGCCTGAAATGCCAAAGCGCGTGCTTTGGTGGCTTCCATTTCTGCATGCGCGTCCAACAGCACATCGGCTGAAACCTCGCCTTTAATTGCATTCTGGCTCAGGTATCGCCGCCAAACCTTACCACCTGGTTGGCCTTGAAACAGCCCTAACATATGCCTCGCGACATGCCATACTCGCCCTCCGTCATTCACATAAGCTTGGGTATAGCGATGCATACGCTCTACCACAGCTGCTCGACTCGGCACTTCATATTGCTCATCATAATACAAGGTGTCGACCTCAGCTAAACAATACGGATTGGCATAGACTTCACGTCCAAGCATGACCTCGTCAACGTGTGCTAAATGGGCAATCCCATCTGTGTGATTGTTGATCCCACCGTTAATACCAATATGAAGGTGGGGGAACTGTTGCTTGAGTTGATATACTCGCTCATACATTAATGGAGGAATATCACGATTTTCTTTGGGACTTAACCCTTTGAGCCATGCTTTGCGTGCATGAACAATAAACGTATCGCAACCAGCGTCTGCCACGACTTGAATAAATCGAGTTAAATCCTCGTACTCATCCATATCATCGATACCGATTCGCGATTTAACGGTAACTGGGATAGAAACGACTCTTTGCATTGCTTTTATGCATTCTGCGACTGTCTCTGGTTGCGCCATTAGACATGCACCAAAAGCACCGTTTTGTACGCGATCTGATGGACAACCGACATTGATGTTTACTTCATCATAACCTTGAGTTTGTGCTCTAACCGCACATTCTGCCATTGCCGCTGGGTCTGAACCACCTAGTTGCAAAGCAACTGGATGTTCTGCTTCATTAAACCCTAAAAAATCCCCTTTGCCATGAATAATCGCCCCAGTAGTAACCATCTCTGTGTACAACAAGGCATGCTGAGTCATCTGCCGATAAAAATAGCGACAATGACGATCGGTCCAATCTAGCATCGGGGCAACTGAAAATCTGCGAGGAAATGACTTGTGGCTCATGGGCTTCTCATTAGGTAAATCTTCAAAATTTTACCACACAAACACTAGCGGTATAACCTGAAAATCATCTATGCTAACATTCCTGTGTTAAAAGATGCTTTTTACTCGCGCGCTGAAGGCCCAAAATGTCAATAACAATCCGTCCCGCCACTTTTGATGATGCCCCAACTATTATGCAGTTCATTATAGAGCTTGCGATTTATGAAAAAGCAGAACATGAGGTTCTCGCCACTCAAGCAGATATTGAATACAGTATTTTTGGACCTGAATCTAGCGTTGATGCAGTGATCTGTGAATATGAAGGTCATCCAATTGGCTTCGCTGTTTACTTTTTTAACTACTCGACTTGGCTCGGGAAAAATGGGCTATTTCTTGAAGATTTGTATGTAACGCCAGAGTCTCGAGGTATTGGAGCGGGCAAAGCACTTCTCAAACACTTGAACCAAATTGCACTCGATAAAGGCTGTGGTCGTTTTGAATGGAATGTTCTGGACTGGAATACACCATCTATCGAATTTTACGAATCGATTGGTGCTAAACCACAATCGGAATGGATCGGTTATCGACTGGATCAAGAAGCCATGGAAACCTTTTCCAAATCGGAACATTGACATATGTCTATTAACATTTAGACTACCGAGTTCACATTGTATTAAAAACTCCTTCAATATCTTAACTACGATAGTCCAAAAGTACTATGTTGCCTAACCAAAAGTAGCATACCCTCTTGTCTTTCATCCATATAGGCTAAATCCAGCATATTTGCGTATACATTAATCATTATAAATATTTCGTTCATTACCCTACACAATTAGAACGATGAATATAAGGAGTTTGCTTTGAACATTTTTGTGGTCAACGAAGCACAAAAGGGACGCCAGTTTAGTACTGAAAAGCGCTGTGCATTAACACCCGCCAGTGCCAAAAAACTGATACGGTTAGGATACACTGTCACGCTAGAAACAAATGCCGGAAAAGCGGCTGGTTTTAGTGACAGTGATTTTACTGAAGTAGACGTAAACGTCACTAAAGACCGTGAAATCGCGTTGCAAAAAGCGGACATCCTCTTGTATGTCAATTGTCCAATGCCAGAAGAAGTCTCGCAAATCAAAGCCAATGCGATTGTGATTGGTCACTGCGATCCTTTCTTCAATCAGTCTTTAATTGAAGATATGGCCAAGGCAAAACTCAACACCCTATCAATTGAAATGATTCCACGCTCCACGCGTGCTCAAAAAATGGATGCGCTGAGTTCACAAGCTAGTTTGGCTGGTTATGTCATGGTGATGCAAGCGGCCAAAGCGCTGCCGTCAATCCTACCTATGATGATGACCCCTTCAGGAACCATTAAACCGGCTAAAGTATTCATTATCGGCGCGGGTGTCGCCGGACTTCAGGCCATTGCGACCGCTAAGCGATTAGGCGCCAATGTGTTGGCTTACGACACTCGGCCAGTCGTTGCTGAACAAGTACAGTCTTTAGGCGGTAAATTCTTACATATCGATATTGGTGAGACCGGGCAAACAAAAGATGGTTATGCCAAAGAGCTGACTGCGGAACAAAAACAAATTCAACAAGATGCCCAGCGCGATGCCATTGCCGATTCAGACATCGTCATCACCACTGCGCAGTTATTTGGGCGCAAACCCCCAGTCCTAATTAGTAAGGAAACGTTATCTTTTATGCGCCCCGGTTCGGTTGTCGTGGATATGGCTGCACAATCCGGTGGCAATGTTGAAGGCTCTGTCGCGGGCAAGACCAAAACGATTGGCGGTGTCACCGTCATCGGTACTGGCAACTGGAGTCAAGCCGTTGCGCGTGATGCCACCGAGATGTACGCCAATAACCTCGCCAATTTAATTGATGAGTTCACAGATTCTGAAACGCAGTCGTTTAATTTGGATTTAGACGATGAAATCTTAGCACAAAGTGTGATTACGCATGATGGTGCCGTCATCAATGACATGTTAGTCAATGCGTTCAAAGGAGCAAAATAATGGAAATGATTTATCTGATTTTTATCGTCTTACTGGCCGCGTTATTAGGCTTTGAACTCATTCGTAAAGTACCAGCCACTTTGCACACGCCACTGATGTCTGGTTCAAATGCCATCTCAGGCATAACCCTGGTTGGGGCTATCGCTTCTGCAGGAGGCGATCACGAGTGGCTAACCATTTTATTAGGCACGGGCGCAGTAGCACTCGCAAGCATCAACGTGGTGGGTGGCTATCTCGTTACAGATAGGATGCTCGGCATGTTTAAGAAAAAAGACAGTAAATAAGGATTAGGCATGAACGCAGTCGATTTAACCATTAATTTGGTCTATGTATTAGCCGCCGCCTTGTTTATTGGTGGTTTAAAACTTCTTTCACATCCAGATACCGCAAGGCGCGGTAACCTTGTCTCGGCGATTGGTATGCTCTTTGCCGTAGTCATCACTCTCATTGACCAAGAAGTCCTACAATACCAGTATATTGTCTTGGGCTTCATCATTGGAGGGGCGTATGGGGCGTGGAAAGCGAAATCTGTTGAAATGACCGCCATGCCTGAAATGGTCTCTTTATTCAATGGTTTTGGTGGTGCAGCGTCATTACTAGTAGGTTGGGCAACCATTGTCGCCATGTCTGATATGGCGCTGCGTTTTACCAGTGGATTTGTTTTTAGCACAGTCATTATTACTATATTGATTGGTGGCATCACGTTCTCAGGCAGTTTGATCGCTTGGGGTAAACTATCTGGCAAGCTAGGTTCAAAAGCTGTTATTTTTAAGGGGCTTCGTGAACTCAGTATTGCACACCTAGCCGCTTTCGTGGTGGTTGGCATTGCCTTCGTATACAACCCAGACAGTGCGTTTTTATTAGGCTTAGCCATATTGCTGGCATTGAGCTTTGGTATTTTGGCGACGATTTCAATCGGTGGTGCCGATATGCCCGTAGTCATTGCTTTATTAAACAGTTATTCAGGGATTGCGGCGTGTGCTGCGGGTCTGGCGATTGATAACACGATTCTGATTGTTACGGGTCTTTTGGTGGGTGCATCAGGTCTCATTCTGACCAACATCATGTGTAAAGCGATGAACCGTTCATTGCTTAACGTATTGCTTTCAGGCTTTGCTAAACCGGTTGAAATGGGTGAGGTCATCACAGGTGAAGTCAAAGTGATGTCGGCACAAGATGCCTTTTATGTCCTCGAAGCAGCACAGGCGGTCTTGGTTGTACCAGGTTATGGTATGGCGGTGGCACAAGCGCAACACGCAGTACGTGAACTGCAAAACTTGCTTGAAGAAAACAACTGTACCGTTGATTACGCGATTCACCCTGTTGCTGGTCGAATGCCAGGACACATGAACGTGTTATTGGCAGAAGCTGACGTACCCTATGAACAGTTATATGAAATGGATGATGTGAATCCGCGTATGGAAAACTACGATGTAGTCATCGTCATCGGGGCCAATGATGTCGTCAATCCGGCAGCGAAAGAAATGGAAGGCAGCCCTATCTACGGTATGCCGGTTATCGAAGTGTATCGTGCCAAGACCGTATTTGTCTTGAAACGCTCAGCCAACGCCGGCTTTGCCGGTGTGGATAACCCACTGTTTTTTAAAGACAATACTCGCATGGTGCTGGGCGATGCCAAAGACACCATCAACAATATCATTCGTGAGTTTGGTGATCAGTAACCATTACTAAACCTTCTATGCAAAGCCTGCAATCTCAATCAAAAGATCGCAGGCTTTTTTGATTAAGCGTAATTGACTTCATCTGCACTTTTGCATAGCATTAATTTTAATAATAATAACTTTTAATAATCATCGATGATGCGCAATATGAAAGCCCTCTTTGTGTTTCCATTGCACTTCGCATTGCAGATTTTTAATCTGTGCTTTTGGGGCGGTCTAATCATTGTCTTAGGCATCGTCAAACTCATCCCACTTACTTTTTTACGCCAAACCATTAATCCGGTCATTGCTAACTTTGAAATAGCCTTTGGTGTATGCAGTATCAGTTTACTTAAGTTCTTCAACCGCATTAATATTAATTATCGAGTCAGCTCTGAGCTGTCAAAAGATCAATGGTATCTCGTCACGGTTAATCACCGCTCCTACCTCGATGTCATCTTAGTCATGGATTTTGCTTATCAAAGGATCCCGGCACCCAAATTTTTCCTCAAAAAAGAACTGATTTGGTTACCTATTGTTGGTTTGGGGGCGTGGGCTTTAGACATGCCCTTCATGCGGCGTTTTAGCAAAGCGCAAATCACTAAAAATCCCAATCTTGCTGGGAAAGATATTGAAACCACAAAAAAACAATGCGAAAAGTATAAGCTCACCCCAACAACCGTCGTCAATTTTGCAGAAGGCACTCGATTTACAACGCTAAAACACAACCAAAAGCAGTCTCCATATACCCACCTACTTCGTCCTAAAGCAGCCGGTCTGGCTTTTACACTCAATACCATGGGTGAGCAATTTACGGAATTGCTCGACATAACTCTGGTATATCCAGAAAATGAAGGCTATCCAATGATGGATATGTTATGCGGGCGAATGAAACGGATTATTGTTGATGTAGAAAAGGTGCCCATATCACATGAATTACGTGGCAATTATGATACAGATAATGAATTCAAAGCCACCTTCCAACAATGGTTAAATGCGCTTTGGACAAGCAAAGATAAGCGGATCGCAATGTATTTAAACAATGACGATATTACAGCTCATTGAGGTAACAATGGAAAGTACACAATTTGTGGATATGTTCATTCATATCATTAGTCAAATCACGCAGCAAGACGACATTAGCAATCAGCACGTCCTCTACAAGCTATCAGCCATTATAAGCATATTGCTCGGTGCATTTATCGTGTTTTATGTCATGCGTACTATATTGCAATCACAGATATTATTGCGCTTATTTGAAAACGAGTATCGTTGGGATGACGCATTACTTGAACACGGATTTTTTAATCGCGTAGGCCACGTAATGCCGGCCGTTTTTGTGTTAATTGCAACACCGATTTTACTTGAACAAAACACCTTAATCGCAAGCTTTATCAATAAAGCAGCTCTTGTTTATATTGTCTTTGCCGGTATATTTGCAGTTTATGCACTGCTCAATACCATTGAAGATTTATATAACGTATCCAAACTTGCTAGCAAGGCTCCTATTACAGGATTCATTCAAGTATTCAAGTTGCTGTTTGCGCTCATTGCTATTGTCTTGTCAATTTCTCTTATCTTAGAAAAAAGCCCTTATTTATTGCTATCTGGTTTAACTGCCATTACCGCAGTATTATTATTGATTTTTCGTGACACGATTTTGGGCTTCGTTGCGGGTATTCAAATCGCAGCCAATCGAATGTTTAATCGTGGTGACTGGATCGAAATTCCGAAATTTGGCATTGATGGTGAGATCAAACAAATCGGATTAAACGTGGTAAAAGTGCAAAACTGGGACAAAACTATTGCGACTATTCCAACTTATTCATTAACCAATGAGTCCGTTCGGAATTGGCAAGGTATGGAGCGCTCTGGAGGTCGGCGCATTAAACGAGCATTATTAATAGACCAGTCTAGTATTGGCTTTTTAACTGATGAGCAACTAGATGAGCTCAAACAATTTAAACGCATCGCACAGTACATGACGGAAAAGCTTGGTGAAATCAATAGCGATAACAACAAGAATGCCATCGATGCAAAAGACACCAAAAATGCTCGTCGTTTGACCAATATAGGCACATTTAGAGCGTATATCGAAGCTTATCTCAAAGTGCATCCAAACATTGCGCAACAGATGACGCTGATGGTGCGTCAACTCAAACCAACAGAAACGGGACTTCCTATTGAATTGTATTGTTTTACCAATACAACGGTGTGGGTTGAATATGAAGGGATCCAAGCGGACATTTTCGACCACTTACTGGCGATCATGCCATTGTTTGGTCTAAGGTGTTATCAACGCGTCAGTGATAAAGGGTAAATAGGCACAAAAAAACGGTTGTCATTCTCTGACAACCGTTTTATAACTAAACGTTACTTGATTAAGCTAATGCGTAAGCTAATAAAGCGGTAAAAATAATACCCGTCACTCCGAAAAAGCCGTATTCAACTTTTTCCTTCATACCGGCTTCACCCGTCTCGCTTGACAAAAAAGCCATAATCACACAAGTTACACCCAATACCAAGGCTAAAACAGCACCGCCAAACGCAAGTGCATTTATCCATTCAATCATTTCTGACTCCAATAAAACAATTGGTTAAATTATATCAAGCTTCCCCAAAAAACCCTAGTTATCACAAGCAAAAAGACATGATACTTTGATGTTAGTCAAAACTTACACATATTCATTGTTTTGCCTAACTTTTTGCAATTAGCAAAGTATATCGTACCTGAATAATCGGTTTTAATCGGCGATACGTCGTTATTTTTATTGGCATGGATCTTGGTTATCCATTATGGTATCGATTAACCAAAGGAATATTTATGAAAGATTCTACTTCATTACGTTTCAAAAGCATCACTGCTATTTGTTTTGGCAGTTTGATGATGTTCAGCGCGACCACTGAAGCGAGTAGCTTCCATATTGAGATGTCTCAGTGTGATGTCAGTATGCAAGGCACACTCGGTATTGAAAACGGTGTGATGACAGTGACTACAGAACAACGCCAAGCTCTCACTATCGATGCTGAACAAAATGTTAAGATTGATGGCACTAAACTTGCCCTTACTGCATCAGAAAAAGCATTAGCTGAGCAGTATTACTATAATATCAATGCTGCAGTCCCGATGGGTATTGAAATCGCAGCGCAAGGACTTGAGCTCAGTAATGTGGCCATCAACGATATTCTGTCTCCTTTACTTGGTGAAGAGGATGAGATGATCATCAAACTCAATGAATTGCTTAGTGGTATCGCTGAAGGATTACAAAACGATATATATGATCCACAAGGTAACCTTTCTATCGCACCCAATATGAATGGGGCAAATTGGTTTACTCCAGAATGGGAACAGGACTTTGAACGAGTATTATCTGACACAATAGAACAGAATATGGGACGCCTCATGCTGGCGCTTGGGGCTGAGTTGTTATTTGGTGAGGGTAACTTTGGTTTAGAAGCCTTTGACCCAGATACCTTAGCACAACGTGTTGGCGACAAAATGGCTCATCATGGTTCACAGATCAGTGAGGCGATGGTGACCTTTTGTGCAATTGTTGAAGCGGCTGACCAAGCAGAAACTGAGCTGGCTGGCAATATCGAATCACTGAATGACTTTGATGTGATTCAATACCGCAAAGGTACTCACAATAATGCGCAATAGTAGCCTGCGAGTAGGCGTTTTTGGCTGTGGTTGGCTCGGTCAACCTCTAGCTACTAAGCTCATTCAATCCGGATATCAGGTCATTGGCAGTACCACTAGAGAGTCACAGTTTGAGGTGCTATCGGCTTTGGGTATCACCCCTGTTAAACTCAATCTGCGACAGCATCCGCTTGCGCCACAAGATTATCAGAGCGTGAGTCAACTCGACGTTATCTTAATTAACATCCCTCCAAAGCGCAGAGATTTGGATGCCCTGGTTTTTGTGTCTCAAGTGAAACAATTTATCGAGACACTATTAATGCTTTCACCACAAGCCTATGTGATTTTCGTCTCCACCACTTCAGTATTTGGCAAGGCAGATCATGAGGTTGACGAGCATACTCCCACTTGTCCGAACACCCCTTCTGGAAAGGCACATGTTGAACTGGAACAATATATCCTCAAGCAACCAAAAAGCTGTGTTGTGCGTTTAGCCGGTCTCGTTGACAACGACCGCCACCCCATTACCAGTATTGTGAAACGCGAAACGTTTAGCAACGGACAGCAGAGAGTTAACCTGGTTCATCAAGACGATGTTGTTACTGCGTTACATACCATCATTACGCAACAACCCTCAAGCGTAACCTTGCACCTTTGCGCACCAGAACATCCAACTCGGGAAGACTATTATCAATATGCGGCACAACAACGTTTTTTGACGTTTCCTAACATCATTCCAGATCCCAAACGAATGCCTCACGGCAAAGTCGTTCTGACACAAAAAACCCAGCGTCTGCTGGGCTTTGAATATCAATATAAAAGTCCCTACGATATGCTCTAACCAAGCATCGCTATACCAAAGTATTTGGTTAAAACCGTATTCATGAAAATAAATGCCAACACGACTGGAATGAAGGTGCCAATTGAAAAATTAACATAACGTTCAAACCATGAACCGCGATAGGTCGTAGAGCCTTCTTCCAACGAGGCATTGAAGTGTTCTTTGCGCCAACGGTAACTCACGAATAAACAAATCAATAAGCCATTGAGAGGCAGTATCGTTTCGTAAAACACGTCAATTACCACATCAAAAAATGATTTATTTGCGCCAGCATAACTCATAAAGTCAGTGAAAAATGGCACCATGCCAAATGATACTGCGCACATTAACGACAAGATGACCAACAACGCACCAGCAATAGCAAGGGCTTTGGGACGAGACACATCTTTTTCACTCATCAATGATGAAACCGGCACTTCAAAAATCGATACCAACGATGTGATTGCCGCAAAAAAGACCAATAGGAAAAAGACACTGGCCACAACTGAAGCGCCAACGTAGCCGATAGTGGCTTGTAGTGCGAGGAAAATTTTGGGTAAAAACGTAAAAATCAAACCCACTGATGAGTCACTCAAATCTTCAGCGCGGATCTCAGGGTTAAAAGTAAATATCGCAGGCAAAATCATCAAACCTGCAGTAAACGCAACGCCTGTATCTGTCAATGCAACTAACTTAGAAGAGTTTGGCACATCTGCACGTCGGTCAACATAGCTACCGTATGTAATCATAATCCCCATCCCGAGGGATAAAGAGAAAAACGCTTGAGATAAAGCCCCATTAACAACACCTGAGTCTATCTTGCTGATATCTGGAATAAGATAAAATTCTACACCTAGCATTG
Source organism: Glaciecola sp. (assembly GCA_018623155.1). Lineage (GTDB taxonomy): Bacteria > Pseudomonadota > Gammaproteobacteria > Enterobacterales > Alteromonadaceae > Opacimonas. The sequence continues at coordinate 77,037 of JAAZVZ010000009.1, read as the reverse complement.
CATTGTCTTGTAGCAAGACAAATATCACCATACCGATAAGCATAAAGAACAAAGCAGGCATTAATATTTTTGCGCCTCGTTCGATACCTTCTTTTACCCCACCTTGAAGAATAAGGTACATAATCGCTAACACAGCCACTAAATAACCAAAAACTTTACCAGAATTAATAAACTGACCAAAGTTATCTGGATCGGCTAATTGTGCCAAATTACCTAATACCGATTCAACGAGATACCCTAGGATCCAAACAGTAATAACGGAATAAAATACCGCAATCATAAAAGGCGTAATAATGGATAACCAACCTGCAATAGACCACTTTGAATTCGGCGCAAGTTTCTTATATGCCCCTAAAGGATCCCTCTGAGTGTGACGACCAACAGACATTTCGGCCATCATAACTGGCAAGCAAATGAAAAAAACAAAGACAGCATACATCAATAAAAATGCGCCACCACCGTTTTTGGCTGCACCAACGGGGAAACCTACCAAGTTACCAATCCCCACAGCAGAGCCTGCCGCAGCCAAAATAAAGCCTAAGCGAGAACCGAACTGCTCGCGTGATGCTCCCATAACACTATCCTAATTATTATTTTTTTATTAGTAATAATAGTATCAGTGTTGCGTCAAAAAGTCATTTACCAAGGGATATTTTGCGCATCCCAATCGACATAATACGGCGAATATTCAGCCTGTGCTGTTTCTAACTGTTGCACAAGACATTGGGCTGTAAACGCTGGAGTAAAGAGCTTTTGTTGGGGCACATTTGCTTGAAACGGCTTAGATAAACCAGTGTCTACTGTACCTGGATGATATGCCATTAAAGTCACTTGTTTATGTCGTCGAGCGTACTCAATTGCAGCGTTCTTAATCACCATATTTAATGCTGTTTTAGATGCTCGATAGCCATACCAACCACCTAATCGATTATCACTGATACTGCCAACTCGCGCGGAGAAAAAAGCCATGGTCGTTGGTGAGTTTCTAGCGACCACTGCGGGAAGATTTTTAAGCCAAAGTGTTGGAATAATCGTGTTGATCGCAAAATACTGTTGCATCGCCTCCGCTTGAATATCCTCTAAGCGCTTTTCTGGCTTGATTCCTAGCTCTTGATTGTGTAAGAACCCAATCGTACACACTATATACCGATAGGTTATACCTTCTGCTTTTCGTGCTGCAATGAATGCTTTAATTTGTGATTCGTGTGACGAATCAATATCGTGATATGCAACCTTTTCCCCAAATGTATGACTGATACATCGACGTGAAACGGCATCCACTTTGGAGACCGAAGAGTGAGTTAAGAATTGTTTAATGACAGCTTGTGCAATGCCACTGCTCGCGCCAATCACAAGCGCGTGTTCACCATTATTTGAATTCATTGTTTACCTTCAGGTTTAGGACCACAGACAGAACAGCGTCTTTGACCAGTTAGCCAATACGAAATGGTATATCGATGTTTTGCAAACAGGTTATATGCGTGATCAGCAAACCACCGAATGATCGGCCAGCGCAATGGCGCATACACCCACCCTTTGCCGACCAGTGACCAAGCTAAATGGGTGACATCAAGACCGGTTACCATCTCACCTTGGTCGGTCATTCCGTGAATACGATTATTTAATGCATGCCAATCCAGATCTGGATAACGCTGATTAAAATCAGACGCCATGATATCCTCAAACAACAAATAACCATTGCTATTAAGCTTGCGTAAGTGCGCCATTTCTTTTTGACATAACGGGCATTGGCCATCATAAAATAAAGTTAAGGTCATATACATTCTCCAAACATCAGGATTAATACGGCTAAGAATGCATTTAGTGCAATTATTTTTTGGTAATACTTGATCAATAGTCTGGCAAGCACCATAACCATAAATAACATTACCTATATAGAGAAAACCATGTCGCAATTAGAACAAATCACTTTAGCCGGAGGATGTTTCTGGTGTATAGAGTCGGCCTTTAATCGAGTAAAAGGTATCAAAAAAGCCATATCGGGTTACAGTAATGGTTCAGTCGTTGATCCAAGCTATGAGCAAGTGTGTTCAGGAAACACTGGTCATGCAGAGGTCGTTCAGCTGACCTTTGACCCTGAACAAATCAATCTAGAGCAAATTTTTGAAATTTTCTTTGCTCTGCATGATCCGACTCAACTAAATCGACAAGGTAATGATATAGGCTCACAATATCGAGGTGGTATTTATTACCACAACGAAGCCCAACATATTGCTGCAATTACCTTCATTGCCAAACTTCAAGCGGATAAAATCTACGATGGAGAGATTGTCACGGAAGTGTTACCGCTAGAAAATTATTATGACGCAGAAGCTTATCATCAAGACTATTTTAATAACAATCCAGGGAATACCTATTGCAATTTTGTCGTAGGTCCTAAGTTAACTAAGTTCAAAAAGACCTTTGCTCAACTGCTCAAAGATTAACGACACTTTCCAACGAGTATGGGAACTAAATCAAAAATAGCGTCGCTGTGCCAAGGAAGGCAAAGATCCCCACTACATCGGTAATAGTGGTAAGAATAACACTTCCAGCAAGTGCAGGGTCTATTTTCAGTCTCTTCATGAGCAATGGCAATGTTGCACCAGATAAACCTGCTGCGACCATATTCATCATCATGGCAAAGGCAATGATCACACCTAGCTGAAAATCTTGTTTCCACAACGCAACAACCGTGGCAATCAAGACCGCCCATATCATCCCATTGAGAAAGCCTATAGCAAGTTCTTTGCTGATCAAAAACGTTCGGTTAGATTCGTTAACATGTCCAAGTGCCATACCCCGTATAACTAGTGTTAATGTCTGATTACCCGCTACGCCGCCCATGCTTGGTACGATTGTGTTAAGAATCGCAAGCACTGCTAATTGTGCCAGTGTTTGCTCAAACAAATCAGAGACCATAGCAGCTAATAAAGCAGTCACCAAATTAACCCCTAACCAGACCGAACGGCGTTTGGTTGATTGCATGACTGGAGCAAATGTATCTTCTTCGTCGTCAAGACCGGCCATACTCATCATAGAATGTTCCGCATCCTCGCGAATAATATCAACCACATCATCAATCGTGATACGACCAACCAATAGATGATTCTCATCAACAACTGGAGCAGATAACCAATTATAGCGCTCAAATAACATGGCTACTTGGTCATCTGGTGTACTGACAGTGATCACTTCTGGTTCTTCATCCATGATCTCTGCTACCGTCATCTCAGAAAGTGATGTCAGTAACCGGGTTACTGGTACACTGCCGATTAACACATCTGAGCGATTCACCACATAAAAGGTATCGGTATTTTCTGGCAACTCACCACGCAATCTGAGATAACGTAATATCACATCAATCGTCACATCAGGACGCAGAGTAATGGTGTCGGTATTCATAATGAAACCGGCAGTTTCTTCGCCATAACTCAGTGCTTGCTCGGCCCGATGCCGGTCTTGGGCATCCATTGAATCAAGTATTTCTTGCACTACGTCAACCGGTAGGGTACTCAGCGTCTCAGCCAAATCATCAGTGTCCATGTCCTCGAGTGCTTCAACGACATTATCAGGCATCATTTTGCTGATAATACCGTTCCGTACGTCTTCAGAAAGTTCTTCTAATACGTCACCGTGATAATCGGCATCGAGTAATTCCCATAACTCATCACGAGTCTTACTTGGACTGGATTCAAGGATCAGAGCAACATCGCAAGCTGGCGTTTCATGGAGGATCTTGCGCACAGACACAAACTTACCGGCGTTTAAAGCGTCGATAATCATACTAACTTGGTTTATTGGAGTTGGCGTGGCTAAGAGTTCTGCCATAACTTAGCTCCACACTGTGCGCGTTCGGAATAGTGTAATGATAAACGAAAGAGGGAGAAAAAGAAATTGAGAAGTTAGTTATCTTCTTCTAAAAACTTAGTACAAAACAGAGTTTTAACCGCCTCAAACGCCTCTTCAGCATCGTCCCCTTCTACTGTCACCTGAACCACTTTACCTTGTGAACCAGCAAGTAACATTAAGCCTAACACACTGGATGCCTCGGCCGTTTTATCTTCGATTTGTAATGTAATCGTTGAGTCAAATTCACCTGAAATTTTGGCAAGTTGAGTTGCAGGACGAGCATGCAGCCCAAGACGATTAACAATAGTGAGCTCTTCACAAATTATCGGCATGACTATTTTTTCTCATTTTTCTGCAATTCTCGATGGCGAATTTGCACATCCGGGTACATCTCAATGATGTTTTGTTTGAGTTGCTCAGCGACATACACCGAACGGTGTTGGCCGCCGGTACAACCAATTGCCACCGTAACATAACTGCGATTATTGCGTTCTAGATGAGGCAGCCAAGTCGTGATCAAATTTTGAATCTGCCAAATAAATTTGCTTACAATCGGTTGCCCACCCAAAAAATACTGAATTGGAGTATCCAAACCAGTAAAGTGCTTTAACTCAGGCTCCCAATGCGGATTGGGTAAAAATCTCGCATCAAAAACGTAATCTGCATCTTTGGGAATACCATATTTGAATCCAAAAGACTCAAAGACCAATACGAGACGGGTACTTTTTTTGCCTAAAATCCGTTCTTTAACAATCTCAGCAAGCTCATGCACTGTGAGTTTGTCTGTGTGAATCACCAAATCAGCTCGCTCTTGAATAGGCTCTAATAACAGCTTCTCAGATTTGATGGCTTCTTCTAATGAGCGATTGTGTCGTGATAATGGATGTAAGCGTCTGGTTTCACTGTAGCGTTTTAACAAAACGTCTTTAGATGAGTCTAGATAAACAATTGATACATCCCAAGTATGAGGTAAATAATCCAATATTTCCGCTAGTTCATTAGATTCTTTTGGGAGATTACGAACATCAACGCTCACTGCGACTTCATGATATTCGTTAGTCAGCATTTGGGTCAATGCTGGTAATAAATTAACTGGTATATTATCTACACAATAATAACCTAAATCCTCTAAGGCTCTTAAGGCAATGGATTTTCCCGAGCCTGAACGTCCACTGATAATGATGAGTTTCATAAAGGCCCCTTGATGATTATGATTGTAGAGCGTCGATGATTTGTTGTGGGTTAGTCGCTGCGCGAACCTCACTCACAATTCGCTCATCATTGAGTCTTGCAGCAATGGCTGCCAATGTTTGTAAGTGACCCTCTATCTGTTCTTCAGGCACTAAAAGCGCAAAAAATATATCAACTGGCTGATTATCTACCGCATCAAAATCGACGCCAGGTTGTGTTGTCAAAACAACCGCAATCACTTCATTGATATTGGCTAAACGTCCATGCGGGATCGCAATACCTTTACCAATACCAGTAGAACCCATTTTCTCGCGACCAACTAAACTGGCAAGGACTTCCGCTTGGGCGACATCTTCGAGTTGACTGGCAACCACTTGAGAAATAGTTTCTAAAATACGTTTTTTGCTCTGACAAGAGACCGCACACAACGTGCGGTCAATATGAAGTAAATGTTGAATGCTCATGATTAATGACGCTGAAGCTTTTCCTTGTGCTTAATCACTTGGCGATCGAGTTTGTCAATTAAACTATCAATCGCAGCATACATATCTTCGTGTTCCGAGGTTGCAAACACCTCTCCACCGTTAAGGTTCATCTTCGCTTCAGCTTTCTGTCGAATTTTCTCTACATTCAAAATCACTTGTACATTATTGATATGGTCAAAATGCCGCTCGAGTTTTTCGAATTTAGTATCAACGTAATTCCGCAGTGAATCGGTAATTTCAACGTGGTGACCAGTCAGGTTTATTTGCATAATTGACTTCCTTCTTGTTTCATTGTTTTAAACCAAGCTTTTGCGTTGGCTCGAAGATGGGATATTTAATGACTCCCGGTATTTTGCAATGGTTCGCCGCGCTACTTTTATACCTTGATCGGCTAACACTTCTGCAATCTTGTTATCACTGAGCGGCTTCACTGTATTTTCTGCCGCAACCAGTTTTTTGATCAATGCTCGAATCGCAGTAGAAGAACATTCTCCGCCAGATTCGGTCGCCACATGACTTGAAAAGAAATATTTCAGTTCAAAAATACCACGTGGTGTGTGCATGTATTTTTGTGTGGTGACACGGGATATGGTCGATTCGTGCATATCAACCATCTCAGCCACATCGTTAAGTACCATAGGCCTCATCATCTCAGGCCCATGCTCAAAAAATCCAATTTGCTGTTGAACGATACAATTAGCTACTTTTAATAATGTATCGTTGCGCGATTCGAGGCTTTTAATAAACCACTTTGCCTCTTGCATGTGCGATTTTATAAATTGGCTATCTGCGCTGTTGCGCGAGTTTTTGCTCAGTGCAGCATACTGTTGGTTAATATTCAACTTAGGTAAACTATCAGGATTAAGTTCAACCAACCAACGTCCGTTCTTTTTGACTACACTCACGTCAGGTATTATGTAAGATGGCGCTTCAACCTGAATCACACTTCCTGGTCTCGGGTTCAATGACTGCAACAACAGCATAATTTCTCGAAGATCTTGTTCTTTTAGACGCGTCTTACGCATTAAAGTTCGATAATCTTTGGCTGCGAGTAAATCACTGTGTTCTTTGATAATGGCTTGAGCCTCTGACAAATAAGGGGTGTCGTGATCAAACTGACGCAACTGAATCAATAAACATTCTTGTACATTGCGTGAACCTGAACCGATTGGATCAAACATTTGCACGCGTTTGAGGACACACTCTACTTCATCAAGTTCCACATCCTCCAAATCAATTGCTTGAAGGATATCTTCCGTAGTCGTCGTCAAATACCCACTATCATCTATGCTATCAATAATGGCAAAGGCAATGACGCGGTCGGTATCTGAAAAAGGGGTCAAATCCACTTGCCAAAGCAGATGGTCTTGAATGTTCTGCGTTGTTTCACCTTGGTAAACGGTATCCTCATCCCCCCCAACTGAGTTTGTCATAGGAGCCGGTGCAGAAGAAGCGCTGTAATATTCATCCCAGGTACTATCTAAGGGCAAATCATCTGAGACGTTGTCCGATTCTAGGGCTTCATGAGATGAGATGGAATCTGAAGTGTCGGAATCTTTGTTCTGAGATGCATCGAGTGATTCGATATTGCTAGTAAAATCATCTTCCACCTCAAGCAAAGGATTAGCGTCTAATGCTTCTTGTATTTCTTGCTGTAAATCCAGTGTGGAAAGTTGTAACAACTTAATCGCCTGCTGAAGTTGCGGCGTCATAGTCAGTTGCTGACTGAATTTGAGTTGCAGAGAGGGTCTCATTTAATTCCTTAATCTAACCTAGCAAATAACATCCTGAATATTTGCCTAAAATGATTATAGCCTAAATTGCTCGCCAAGGTATACTTCCTTAACCTTTTGATTATCAAGGACTTGCGAAGCTGTTCCTGAGGCGATCAACTCTCCTTGGCTGACAATATAAGCTTTTTCACAAACATCTAGCGTTTCACGTACATTGTGATCGGTAATCAGTACACCTAAACCTTTATTTTTGAGTTGTTGTATTATCTGCTTGATATCGCCAACAGAAATTGGATCGACGCCAGCAAAAGGTTCGTCCAACAAAATAAACTGAGGCTTAGCTGCAAGTGCGCGAGCAATTTCGACTCGACGACGCTCCCCCCCGGATAACGCCATTCCAGCAGAATTACGGATATGATTAATATTAAATTCGTCGATCAGTGAGTCTGCCTCGGCTTCCCGTTGTTCTTGTGAGAGCTCCTTACGGGTTTGTAATATCGCCATAATGTTGTCATAGACACTCAATTTGCGAAACACAGAGGCTTCTTGTGGCAAGTAACCAATACCTTGCCTAGCACGTTCATGCATCGGATGATACGTTAAATCCGTTTGATCTAAAGTAATCTCACCTTTATCCAAAGGTACGATTCCGACAATCATGTAAAAAGTCGTGGTCTTGCCCGCTCCGTTTGGTCCTAACAAGCCTACTATTTGTCCTGATTCCACTTCTAGTGATACGTCACGAACGACTTGCCGAGACTTGTAAGATTTAGCGAGGTGAGTTGCTTTTAGGACTGCCATGGTGTTTATTGCTCTTCTTTGTTAAGTGCTTGCTCTGCTTGAAAAACGGCCTTTACTCTACCAGAATCGCCATCTGTACCGGAGGCAATTAATTGCTCGTTGAGCATATCGAAAATAATATTTTCACCTGTAACAGTACTAGAATTTTGAGCTAATTGAGCACTTCCAGCTAAGTTAATTTTTTTATTTACACGAGTGTAACGAACTTCATTTGCAGTTGCCCGAACCAGACTCCCGTCCTGTAGACGTTGCTCAAAAGACGCCGGTTTACCCAACGCAATGAATACTTCATTACCATCTCCAGCACTGGCATCTATCCGCACTTCGTCTGCAGTAATATTCAATGATCCCTGAGTAATCACAACATTGTCTTTGTAGACTGCAACATCATTCAACCCATCTACAAACTGCGATACCGATTTGATGGTAATTGGTTGTGTGAAATCATTTTGTTCCGCATACAAAAAATGACTCATTAAAACGATAAAAATTAATATTAAACGCATGGTGGTCTCATTGTTTATTGGGTTGGTTTAAACTCAGTTCGTGTATGCTCTAATAACGCAAAGCGTTTTTCCGCTAAATTCGCATCCAAGCCATTACTGTGCATGGAAAACTCTTTACCACGTAACACGATAGCAGAGTTAGAACTCAATGCTTTAGTATTTAAATTCATTTCTATATATTCTGCACTAATCTGCTGTATGAAGTCAGTTTCATTTTGGCTTTCAATCACAATATGATTTTCAAGGAGCATGCGGTTATCATCATACAAAGTGCCTTCTTGTGCACTAATGACGTACTCACTGCCGTCTTCCAAAAAAATAGTATAGCGAGGTTGGGTAAACACCATAAATCCAAGTTCAGCATAGTGTTCCATTCGACTGGCATTGATTTCATGACTTAATAAACCATCTTCATTGAATCGTTGCGAAGATAACTGTTCAGCCAAATAAGTCGGAGTCAGCAATGAAGGCTCATTATCTTTTGTTTGTTTTTCATCAGAGTGAAGAGAAATAGGAAGATTAAAAACAATGACAATCAGAATAAATAAAACCAGAATGGAATACCCGACTCGATTCATTACAAACTCGCACTATGTATACCGTTGATCTGGCCATGCACTTGTAGCAGAGTATCGGTAACTTCTCTGACGGCTCCTTGACCACCTTTTGCAACGGTAATCCATTGACATTGTTGTTGAACCAAAGGGTGTCCGTCCGCAACACTTATACATAAGCCAGACTCTGTAAACATCCCAATATCAGGCATATCATCCCCCATACTGGCAACTTGATGCGTTTTTAATCCAAGCGTTTGTTTAAGTGTGACAAGTGCTTTTGCTTTATCCTCGCAACCTTGCACAATATGTTGCACGCCAAGAGCACTCATACGATCTTGGACTAATTTAGAAGCTCGTCCGGTAATAATGGCCACCTCAATCCCAATGACTTGAAGCGATTTGATGCCATAACCATCACGAGTATGAAATGCTTTAAGCTCCTCGCCTTGGTTACCAAGATAAATGCGCCCATCAGAAAAGATACCATCTACATCAAAAGCAATTAATTTTATGTCAGACAACTTTCCGACGACGTCGTTTGGCAATGTAGTATAAAGTGTTTGCACGTTAAACCACTCCTGCTTTGAGTAACATATGCATGTTAAAAGCACCGATAACATTATGCGCTTCATCCACAACCAATAAAGCCGTTATCTGCTTTTGCTGCATAATATTTAATGCGTCTACCGCTAGCATATCTGGCTCGACCGTAATTGGGTTTGGAGTCATTACGGTGACTACTGAACAGTGATGAATATCCACTTTTTGATCCAGCACACGGCGCAGATCACCATCAGTAAAAATTCCCACTAACTGATTGTCAGCAACCACACCTGTCATCCCTAATCCTTTTTGGCTAATTTCTAGTAAGGCCTCGGTAATCACAGTATCTGTATTCACTTTGGGTATTTCTTCCCTACGCAACATAATGTCACTGCAGCGCAACAATAACTTACGACCAAGTGAGCCACCTGGGTGTGACAGGGCAAAATCATCAGATGTAAAGCCTTTGGCATCCAGTAAAGCGATCGCCAACGCATCGCCTAGGACTAATGTAACCGTTGTTGAGGTCGTTGGCGCTAGTCCCAGCGAACACGCCTCGGATGGCACAGGGATAGTAAGTACAAACTTAGCATGCTGTGCTAGCGTTGACTCAGCTTGTTGGGTAATCGCGATGTAAGGAATGTTTAGCCTTTTAAGTACTGGTAATAATCCAAGTAGCTCTTGTGTTTCACCCGAATTAGAAATTGCAATGACAACATCGTTAGCGTCCAGCATCCCCAAATCACCATGATTGGCTTCCCCTGGATGTACAAAAAACGCTGGAGTACCTGTACTAGCAAGCGTTGCTGCAATCTTTGAGCCAATATGTCCAGATTTACCCATACCTGAAACTACCACTTTACCCTGGCAATCTTTAAGTAACTGACATGCTGCCACAAAGGTTTCATCTAAGACCTGAGGTAACTCAGAAAGGCCATTAGCTTCAATAGCAATAACTTGCTTAGCTGATTGAATAAAGTGATGCTCAGACATAATGTTCTCTAGTGCCAAATTCGGCTGTTCATAGCCATATTATGCGAACAAGAGGACCTGATATGCAATAAAACATATAAATAAAATCGCCCCTTCGAATCGATTAATGCGCCTAGTACCAACAAAATTAAAACTAAAAATCAGTAATAACACGGTCAAACTCAACATCACCAACAAATCCCGACCCGCAACATTCGGGTCAATGACGCCTGGTGCAATCACCGCGGGCATGCCAAGAACCGCAAGTATGTTAAAAATGTTGGAACCAATGATGTTACCCATAGCCAAATCGTCCTCGCCTTTTAGGACACCTGCGATACATGCGGCAAGCTCTGGTAGACTTGTACCAATCGCAATGATCGTCAAACCTATAACTAAATCACTAATACCAAAGTATTTTGCGATGAATACGGCTGATTCGACCAAAAAATGAGCAGACAAAGGCAACATAACCAAACCAACAATGACCCATAATACGGCAACTGAAGTGTTCACATTAGAAGGGATTTCGGTCTCATTCTCGATCACTAATGGATCGTTTTTGTCTACCTTCATAGACAAAATGCCCATGCCAACCAACACAAGGCCAAACATGACCAGCAGAATCACACCTTCATAGAAGTCAAATACGCCATCATGTAAAAACCATGCTGCGACGATGCATACAAAAAACAACAAAGGAAATTCACGTTTTAAGGTGCCCGAAGAGACCAGTAATGGCTTGATTAACGCTGTAACCCCAAGAACTAGGGCAATATTGGTGATATTTGAACCAATCGCATTACCAATAGCAGTATTAGGAGAGCCACTCAATGACGCGGTTGCCGACACGACTATTTCAGGAGCAGATGAGCCCATAGCGACGATCGTTAAACCAATCATCATCGGTGAGACGCCGAGGTTTTTGGCAAGCGCTGAGGCGCCGTGAACAAAGCGATCTGCACTCCAACTTAGCACCACAAGTCCGACGATAAAAATCCCAATTTGTATTAACACGCGAGCAAAATCCTTGAATAAAATGTATTAATGGTGAACATTTTGTTTAAATCAACAGTCTATAAACCATATAGCTGTATAATAACGTAAAAAATGCCGTCTTGGCGATTATTCTCAGACAAACCTTGTAACTTTTAAAATTTGCCTGATATGGGTACCTTGGCGCATAATATAGACAAATATAAATTTACTAAAAATTTCCACAGGTTAAGGAACCACCTACATTCATGAGTAATTCATCCACCCTTGTGTCTGTCGAAAACTTACGTTTTTTACGTGGTGATCGCGTCATTTATGACGACATCAATCTCACTATAAAAAAAGGTAAGATCACTGCGATTATGGGACCTAGCGGAATTGGTAAAACCACTCTAATGAAACTCATCGGTGGTCAACTACGGCCCGATGCTGGTGATATTCGATACGCAGGCGACTCTGTCCCTCAAATGTCGCGACGCGAACTTTACCAAACTCGAAAGAAAATGAGTATGTTGTTTCAATCTGGTGCATTATTTACAGACATTTCTGTCTACGATAATGTCGCATTTGCCTTGCGTGAACACACCAAACTCAACGAAGATATCATACGGACATTAGTTTATTTAAAACTGGAAGCGGTAGGATTACGTGGGGCGGCTGATCTCATGCCAAGTGAACTCTCAGGCGGTATGGCTCGTCGCGCTGCGCTTGCTCGTGCGATTGCTCTCGACCCTGAACTGATCATGTATGATGAGCCATTTGCTGGACAAGACCCAATTTCGATGGGTGTGCTGGTTAAACTTATTAAGGCTCTTAGCAGTGCTCTAGATTTAACCAGTATTGTCGTTACTCATGATGTAACGGAAGTATTAGATATTGCCGATTATGTTTACATTTTAGCAAATCAGAAAATTATTGGTGAAGGTACGCCCGCACAAATAAAAGCCTCTGACTCGGCTTTAGTCCAGCAGTTTTTGCGTGGTGAAGCAGATGGACCAGTCCCATTTCACTTCCCAGCAGAAGACTTACACGACACCTTATTAGGGTCTCCTCAGCAAGGAGGCAAAAAATGAACTACCTGCAATCTATTGGCCAGAATACTCTGAATGCTCTTATGAGTTTTGGCCGCGCTTTCTTGATGCTTGCAGGTGCTATTCTTGCCATCCCACAGAGTAAAAATATTCGCCTTACCGTGCAACAAATTTACGTTGTAGGGGTGCAGTCTCTTTTGATCATAATAGTATCAGGACTTTTCATCGGTATGGTCATGGCACTGCAAGGTTATACCATTTTAGTTAATTATGGTGCGGAAGGTTCCCTTGGCCCAATGGTAGCCTTGTCTTTACTGCGCGAGCTTGGACCTGTGGTCACGGCTTTACTATTTGCGGGTCGAGCAGGTTCTGCGTTAACCGCTGAGATTGGTTTGATGAAGGCGACTGAACAGCTCAGTAGCTTAGAGATGATGGCAGTTGACCCACTCCGTCGCATTATTGCTCCTCGTTTTTGGGCAGGTGTCATTGCCATGCCCATGCTGGCATTAATTTTTTCTGCGATTGGAATTTTGGGTGGACACCTTGTCGGTGTTGACTGGCTTGGGGTGGACGCCGGTTCTTATTGGTCGATCATGCAAGCCACAGTTGAATGGGATAAAGATGTCGTCAATGGCATAATAAAGAGTTTTGTTTTTGCTATTGTCGTTACGTGGATTGCGATTTTTAAAGGATATGATGCCATACCCACTTCTGAGGGTATTTCTCAAGCCACGACACAAACCGTTGTGTATTCGTCCCTAGCCGTTCTTGGCTTGGATTTTGTGCTTACAGCACTCATGTTTGGCATAAACTAGGAATATATATGACCACACGTAAAACTGAACTACTGGTTGGAACTTTTGTCGTATTAACACTTTTAGCTGTCTTGTTGTTAGCGCTCAAGGTCGCCAATCAAGGTCTGTCTGGTTCAGATCAAAGCTACACACTGTATGCTAAATTTGACAATATTGGCGGTTTAAAGCCACGCTCTGCGGTAAAAGTTGGAGGGGTTACGGTTGGCCGAGTCGAATCGATTTATCTTGATCAAGATGACTTTACCCCGGTTGTCGTGTTAAGTATTTCTGAACAATACAATAACTTTCCAGATACGAGTTCAGTTGCTATATTGACTTCTGGTTTGTTAGGAGAACAGTACATTGGTTTTCAACCTGGATTTGCTTTTGACGACCCCATTGTACTAGCTGATGGCGACTTTATTTCAGATACCAAATCAGCATTAGTTCTAGAAGATTTGATTGGACAATTTTTATTTAGTCGCGACAGTAACTAAGAATATCAAAGGAATCATTAATGAAGCGTCTTTTTTCACCCATTTTTTCTTCCCAATTATTGGGGGCTCTCATCTGCTTCACGCTTATCTTTGGAACGGCTAAATCATTTGCTCAACCAGAAGTTATCGATCCATATGCTATGATTCAAGAGGCAGCTGCAGCGACATTTGGTCGAATGAAGGAAGAGAAATCACTGATTGACCAAAACCCAGAGCATTTACGAACAATTATGCGTGAAAACTTACTGCCTTATATTGACTATCGTTTCTCAGCATTTATGGTGCTAGGCAAGAATGCTCGGAAGGTCCCTAAGCCTCAACTGGCTGAATTTGTAAACGTGTTCAAAGAATACCTTGTCACAACGTATGCCAATGCAATGGGTTATTATGATGACCAAACGGTTTCGTTCGAGCCAAATGGAGATTATGTTGGTAAAAAAACCATTACCGTTCGTGCATTGATTCAAGATGAAGGTCGTCCGGACATAAAAGTCGCATTTAAAGTACGTTATGACAGTCGAACGAACTCTTGGAAAGGATATGATATGGTGGCTGAAGGGATAAGTTTATTATCCTCAAAACGCAGCGAGTTTGAAACCATTATCCGTCAAGACGGCGTTGAAAAAGTGATTGCTTTAATGCAACAAAAGATCGATGCACCTATCGTATTACAAAATGCAACCGCGGCAAAATAATGGAACTCAACTACAGTAAAGCGCTTCTTGTTATATCTGGACAATGTTCAAACGCTCAGATAATCAACAACATTACTTGTCAGATCCCTCAAATTCTTAATGAAACGAGTTTGCGGATCGACTTATCAGGTATTGAAGTTATTGATAGCGCGGGTCTTGCCGTATTAATTAACTTGTTGCGCGACTGTAAACAGCACAACATAAAAGTGCGTTTCGAACGCGTTCCTGATAAATTAAGACATCTTGCGGCGCTATCGAATGCCGACGAATTGTTAAACACTTAGTTAAGATAAAGGTTGTCCATGACCAACGAACAAATCGAGCAGCATCTAAAAGACACTCTAGAATTAGAAGAAGTACACGTCAAGAGTGATGGTTCACACTTTCAAATCATTGCCGTGAGCGACAAATTTGATGAGATGTCTCGCGTTAAACGACAACAGTTTGTATATGGCCCACTTAATGACAAAATCGCTGATGGTTCGATGCACGCGGTATCTATAAAAACATTTAACAAAGCACAATGGCAAAGAGAAAAGCTATTCAATATGCCCCAATAAGGTAGAACCGTGGATAAACTCGTCATTCAACAAAGCCCTCCTTTGAGTGGGGAAGTCATCATTTCTGGCGCCAAAAATGCCGCATTGCCATTACTCATGGCGTCATTATTATGCGATTCCCCTATTACCTTTGCCAATGTACCAGTGCTAAGGGACATCAATACGAGTGTTAAGCTATTAGAAGGCATGGGCGTCAAAGTTGACTATATTGATCCTCATAGATTGCAAATCGATCCTACTCAACTTAATAGTACCGTTGCATCTTACGACTTAGTCCGAACGATGCGCGCATCTATCCTAGTATTAGGACCATTGTTAGCTCGTTATGGTAAGGCCGATGTGTCGTTACCTGGTGGTTGTGCGATTGGAGCTCGACCTGTTGATATCCACCTTACTGGTCTGGAACAAATGGGTGCCAAAATTGACGTTGAAGATGGCTATATCAAAGCTAACGTTGATGGACGTTTGCAAGGCTGTAAGATTGTTATGGACATTGTCAGTGTTGGCGCAACGGAAAACCTCATGATGGCAGCGGCGCTTGCACAAGGGACCACGACTCTGGAAAACGCAGCCCGAGAACCTGAAATTGTAGATTTAGCAAATTGCCTTAATGCAATGGGTGGAAAGGTTTCGGGTGCAGGCACTTCTGAAATTGTCATTGAAGGCGTAGAAACATTATCAGGTTGTCACTACTCTGTCCTTCCTGACCGAATTGAAACCGGTACTTTCCTCGTAGCGGCTGCAGCAACAGGGGGATCTATCACTTGCCTCAATGCTGACCCTTCTGCACTAGATGCGGTGTTAGCAAAATTGCGACAAGCTGGTGCAACCGTCACCACCACGGATGATACAATCCATCTTGACATGAAAGGTAAACGCCCTTCTGCAGTGAATATAAAAACCGCACCTCATCCTGCTTTCCCAACCGACATGCAAGCTCAATTTGTTGCTTTAAATTGTCTAGCAGAAGGAACCGGCATGGTGACTGAAACGATCTTTGAGAACCGTTTCATGCATGTTCCAGAATTACAGCGAATGGGTGCTATAATCAGTTTGGAAGGGAATAGCGCTGTGTGCCAGGGCAAACCACAACTGCGCGGTGCACCCGTAATGGCTACTGATTTGCGTGCCTCAGCAAGCCTAGTCATAGCTGGACTTATGGCCAGCGGTGAAACACATGTTAACCGAATTTATCACCTTGACCGAGGATACGAGGCTATAGAAGATAAATTAGCCAAATTAGGCGCGATTATTCGCCGCGAGAAAGAGTAATCTTACTGGTATGCTCCCATGCTGTATCTAAATTGATTTGATATAGCTGAGGAGCAAACGCTTCATATGCTTCGCGCCATGCATCACATTGAATGTTTTTGGCGTAATTACGTTTCCATGGATCATTCACTAGATACAATTGATTGCCCGATACAGCGACTCCTTCAATTGAAGCATTATCTAAAAACTCAAATTCAGGACACCCATTTGGATTAGCCAATCGATAGCGCAACTGAGTCCGATAAATAGGGTGCCCAACCTCTGTCAAATTGACCCACCACAATTCATTATCATTGCGTGCGGCAGCTAATAACCAAGTATCGCCGCGCCATTCGAACAAATCTATGGCATTTATTGGATTGGGACGATTCGGATTGTAGTTGGGAAAATTGACGGGCATTTTTTGGGCGATAGCGAACTGTTCGCTCTCCCAAAAAGTAGGAGAATACTCAATTGTAAAAAGTTGCGCTTGATTATAACTGTCCTTTTCCAACCCTAAGTAAAAAGTCGATGAGGTGACAACAAGTCCTTCGATCCCATCATTAGGCGAATTGCCGATAGCATCGTTTATGTCAAATTGAACGGCCCGTAAGCCAATCACTAATAAGCGATTAGAGAGCTCATCATAACGTAAGCGCACCAAAACGGTTGGAAACTCAGTGGAGCCAGTGCTTTGATACTGTTCAGCACACTCAGGGGAGTATCCCGTAAAACGAGACGCATCCTCTGTTACAGTAATAAAAGTATTGTCTTGTAGAGGATCTTTAGCTAACGCCTCTAAATCAGGACGGACTTTAAAATATTCAGTAAAACAGTGAGTTGCCAAATCAGGACTGACCATGTATGTCTCTGAAAAAGTCACCTTAGCAGTATTGGGGTCTATAAAGTGCAAACGGCGGCGGTTTTGTTCTAATGCACTTGCATCACTTATGGAAACGAGTTTTCCTTCCCAAAACGTCAGCCCAGACGGTTGCGGATCTGGAAAATATGTTTGTTCAATACGGCTATCATTAAGCCATTTGGCTGTTAGAACTAACGGTGCTACCGAGGACGTTTCTGAAGATTTAGAGGAAAGCGCTACACATCCGGAAAGTAACACTGACACAAGACATAGCTTGAAACATTTTTCCCACATATTTATTCACTTATTTTTGTTAGTCTTAAGGTGTTGTCTTTTATTGTATATACATTACTCAAAACATGACAAACAAAATCCCTTTACTCATTGCTGGTCCGTTTCTTAGACACACAAGTGTAGATGAAATATGTGTCACACTTGTGACAAGCCAATTGTGTGCACCTGAGATTACGCTTACCCAACTTGGCCGAAAAATAACGTTCACCCCACGTCACGTGAACCAAGATTGCTTGCCTCTTGGCAAAAACGCTTTTTTACATATTATCCATGTACATAAAAAGGACTTGTTCAAGGTCGACTCTCCTTTTATCTATGATATTCAAGTAGATGACAAGAGCCTCTCCCTCTCAAATACATCCACAAAGTGCTATGTGCCCTCACAGCTGACCAATGTAATGCATGGTTCTTGTCGCAAAATCCATAGTGAAGGACACGATGCGCTACCTACTGTGGTGGGGTTGCTCGAAAGTGATGAACGGCCTGACATATTGTTTTTAACTGGCGATCAGGTGTATGTGGATGATGTTGCAGGTCCTACCTTACATGCGATTAATCAAGTGATTACTTTACTTGGGTTACACCAAGAATCCTTTACCGACGGTGTCGTGCAATGTTCAAATGATCTTTGCGGTCACGCTTATGGCTATTATCTCCGCGAATCTTTGTTACCCGATAGCGAAGCTAACGAAACTTTGGACAAGGTGTTTTTTCGGGCGAAGCGCAAACCATTATTCACCTCAGTAAATGCGCAAAACCATTTAATGAGCTTTGCTGAAATTTGTGCGTTGTATTTGTTAAGCTTTTCCCCCGTAATGTGGAAATTTATTGAATTTGATGAGAGTGTTGCTCCTGATGAATTTCGCGACAGATACCGCAAAGAACAGCAGATTGTAGAAACCTTTGTTGAAGGTTTGGAAAGCGTACAAACCGTTCTTGCGCGCATTCCAACTTATATGATTTTTGATGATCACGATATTACCGACGATTGGAACCTCAATCGGGCTTGGGAAGAGGCGGTGTATGGAAATCCATTTTCAAAACGGATTATTGGTAACGCACTTTTAGGCTACACCTTATTTCAAGGGATTGGTAATCAACCCAAACGCTTAACCCCTTTGCTCCGACTCCTCAAAAAGCACCTACTCAAAACCAAGATCAAAGCACACGATGAGCTTCTCGAGGCTATATTTGACTGGGAAAAGTGGCATTACTCGCTCGATACTCAACCACCCGTTCGAGTCTTAGACACTCGCACGCGTCGTTGGCGTTCAGAATCAAATCCCAAAAAGCCTTCGGGTCTGATGGACTGGGAAGCATTGGTTAATTTTCAGCAATCTATTGTTGGGCATGACAACGTTATCGTAGTATCAGCCGCACCCATATACGGCATGAAATTTATTGAAATGATCCAGCGCGTATTCACGTGGTTTGGTCAAGCACTTACCGTAGATGCCGAAAACTGGATGGCGCATAAAGGCACTGCCAATGTTATGCTCAATATATTTCGCCACATCAAAACCCCTCCTCGCTTTATGATTTTAAGTGGGGATGTTCACTATTCATTTGTATACGACGTTCGCATGCGCTTCAGACGCAACTCCCCCCAAGTTCTTCAATTTACTTGTAGTGGCATCAAAAATCAGTTTCCAGACCAGTTATTACGCTTTTTTGACCACCTGAATCGACTTTTTTATTCCTCTCGTTCGCCGCTGAATTTTTTGACCAAACGTCGCTTTATGAAGATTACTGAACGCAAGCCATTCGGTTATGATGCTGCTGAACATATCAATCCGTGTGCGATGGGTGTATTGCAACTGCCAAATCGCTCAGAGTTTGATTTAAGCGAGGTAAAATGTACATTACTGTGTGCCGATCAGAGCAAGATACCTTTTGAGGACCTGTAAATTTTGGTATTCTACGCGCCATATTCTTAGACCAATACATTAAGGTGATATTCTTGCAACGCATCGGGTTATTTTATGGCTCTACCACCTGCTATACCGAAATGGCGGGTGAAAAAATTAAAGCCGCTATCGAAGTAAATGGGGATTTTGTTGTAGATATGTATAATATCAAAGACGTTGCGCTTGCGGATGTTGCACAATACGACAAGGTTATCTTAGGCATATCGACTTGGGATTTTGGTGAATTACAAGAAGATTGGGAAAGTCATTGGGATGAAGCGGCGCAAATTAATTGGACTGACAAAACCGTTGCGTTATATGGATTAGGTGATATGTACGGCTATGCTGACTGGTTCCAAGATGCCTTGGGTATGTTACATGATGTCGTTGTCGCAGCCGGTGCTCATGTATGTGGTTATTGGCCGAACACAGCAGAATATGAATTTAATCAATCAAAAGCGTTAACGGATGATCGAGAGTTCTTTGTCGGTTTAGCTCTGGATGATGAGAATCAATTTGAGCAGACAGATGCCAGAGTTGCCAAGTGGATTGATGGCGTTTTAGCTGAGTTTACAGACTAGTGGGACAACCACTAAATCGTTTACAACGAGGCTTTTATCGTGATGGACCTTCACATCGTGCTGGCGCGGATGTCAGTTTTGCTGATATTCACAAGTTTTTTGGTTTACGCGGTATCACCATCGGTAAATGGGTCTCTGCGGTAGAACAACAACTTGCTGCTAACTTATTTTTTGACGCGCTATGTGACCTGGCCGATATTTTACAAGTGCCCTATGTCACATTAGGGTTAAACCAAACCCTTGCATTGGCCTTCGGTAGCGGTGGACGCAAAGGTGTCAGTGCGCATTATACACCAGTCAAACGCGAGTTGGCGCTTGCCAAAAATGCCGGTGCTGGGTCACTCGCCCACGAATGGTTTCACGCATTTGATCACTACATAGCCCCAAAAGTGTTTCAGATCAATCAAACGGGCGCTTTTGCTTCGGCGTTGAGTCTGAGCTCAAAACCACTGCGACAACACCCTCTCAACACCTGTTTGTTAGAAACGCTTCACACCATATTGTTAAGTCCAATTGAAGGGGAACTTAACCCTCTTATGTCATCCTCTGTAGCGATGGATAAAGCAAACAAAAGTATATACTTTGCTTTGCCTCAAGAAGTATGCGCTAGAGCCTTTGAAGCCATGGTGCAAGATCAAGCAATCAAGAACCATTTCTTGGTGTTCGGGACAAAGCAATCAGAGTGGGCACAACAAGGATTATACCCAATAGGCAATCACCGTTTGGCAGTAAATCGACTGTTTTCCAAGTATTTCATGCAACTTGGTCAAGCAATTACTTACAGGCAGGAAACGTCAGGTTAATCAAGCTAAAAAACCTACATTCTATTTACATTTTTGCTGTTTTTTTTGCTCAATTTTCATTATACTAGACGTTAATTTCATCATAAATAAGATCAATAGTAGTATGAAAAAGAAAAAACATACCTCCAGTGATGACGAAGCACAAATTGACATGACGCCGATGCTCGACATCGTCTTCATCATGTTGATTTTCTTCATTGTGACGACTTCTTTTGCCAAAGAGAAGGGCCTTGATGTAAATCGCCCTAAAGACAACAACGAATCAAAACAACCGAGCAAAGCTTTATCGATTCAAATTGACGACGCAGGTGTTATCAAAATGAATGGTCGTGAAGTCGATATCCGTCGAGTTGTGGCAAATATTCAAACGTTTCTCGCCGAAAATAACACTGATGTTGCAGCGATTCAGGCACACGAAGATGCTGAGCATGGTATCGTCGTTGAAGTAATGAACCAAGCTAAGATTGCTGGTATCAACCGAGTGTCAGTATTGGTTAAAGACGATTAGTAAGTCTTTACTTGAATAAGCCGCTTACCTCTTATGAGTTAGGCGGTTTTTTTATATCATTAACCTTGAACTTTACGCATTTTGCTCACGATATTCGTTATATTGACTAGGTTAAAAATGGTGCCAAATATACTGCCTACAATTATGGCATACAAACATCCTAGCGCTTCAGCAACTAAGAACCAGCGGCGCATTACCTCGACTTGAGTGATCACAATTGAGCCAACGGTAAAAATAAATCCCGATGTATAGGCAAGAAACAATAAAGCACCATGTTTAAGCACAAAATATTCAATCAGCATAGCTGACATATTTAACGAGACAAACAAGACCACAACCCATGATGCTCGGGATTTGAGAGCTACCGCATTGCGTAAGGCGGCCAATGCACACCCAATGGCTGCAGCGAACGCTTCCAGTAGATAAAAATGCACACTTAAACAAGCCATCGAACAACCCGAAAATATTAAATAGCGTGCCATATCATTTTGCCGGTACGCAACAATGTTAAAAGCAAGGGCGCCGGCACCGATGAGCTCAGCGATAATGTCGTACCCTGTGAACATTATTCAGAACCTTCTGCAAGCCACTCTGAATAACTAATGCGATACGTTTCTTCAATATTGTCGGCTGGATAAGCGTACAAACTAAATTCATTCTCTATATAATGACTGATGATCACAGCAAATTTGGGGGGAGTATCAAGCGAACCGCCGTATGGCTCTACTATTGGTATTTGATATGTCTCAACGTCCATCAATGGAAACTGCTTGCCGTCTTTATGGTGAAAACCAGAAAACACCGGGTTGGGTATAATTGCATAAATTTGAAACTTGGGAATATGCAAAGGGACACCATTCCAACTGATTGGCGTGATATCGATAACTTGCCCCATATTGTCCAACGAGATTGCCATCGGATTCAAACCCACCACTCATCTTAAAAATTCAAATAATAATCCCGACACATAGACCGATACTCTTCGGTATACGACCTAGCACTTTCATAAATAACCAGTTCATCAAGTTCAACGATGTTTTTGTTCCGGGAAAAACACAAGCAACTTCGGATTTTGTCGCTGTGTTGATTGCTGCGAATATCTAGGCGTTTATTCAAATAAAGTCCTTCTTTAGACCCATATTCCAATAAATTAGGGACATCACTAGTCGGGATCACACAATAAAAATATCCGTTTAAACTTAAGAGCCTAACTACCTGTTCCACTAACTGTTTATGTGACAAATGTTGTTGCGAACGAGCATAGACTCTAGCTTGGTTCGGGTCTATCAAATTGTGTTGCTGCTTGTGCATTCCTTTATAATATGGCGGATTGGAAATAATCAAATCATAAGGGATTGAGGCGTGAAAAGTTTTAATGTCACTCTCAATCACTCTGACTTGATCGGCAAATTTGGACTTTTGAATATTGTTACGTGCTTGACGCACTGCTGCAGGTTCAATCTCCACGGCAGAGATAAGACTCGTATTAAACGTTTTCTGCGCCAACATTAAAGCGAGTAAACCCGAACCTGTTCCAATATCTAAGATATATCGAACATCTCTAGTATTCACCCAAGAGCCCAACACAATACTATCTGTGCCGACTTTCATGCCACATTGATTATGCTCAATAACAAATTGCTTAAAACGAAATCCGTCGTTTCCTGAGTTAGACAACTTGGATAACCTCAGCTGATATTTTCAATTTAGGTTGCAAGTCTATCATTTGTCGCGCAACTTGGTTAGCGTGAATAGGCTTGTATCGAGCAAATTTGCCTACAAAGCACCATGATAACCAACGACTCATCCAGATTCCTAACTGTTCTTTACGACGAAGCTCCTCTCGAGCGCCTAACAACAAAGAGGGTCTTACTGCTGCAGCGTATTCTAGCTGTGGCATGGTCAAAATCGCATTTTCTAATTCTCCTTTTACCTTGAGATAAAAATGCTTAGATTTAGCATTAGCGCCGACACTTGATACCCAAACGAACCCCTTAGCTCGTTGCGCTCGAGCAAGTTGTGCAGCAACGTGAACTAATTGAAAATCAACATAGCGAAACGCTTTGCGAGAACCCGCTTTCTTGATGGTTGTGCCCAGGCAACAAAAAACGTGATCGACACTAAAATATCCCTGATAATTCTGAAAATCCTCAAAGTTAATCACAATCACCCGTAACTTCAGTAGAGGATCAACAAACTCTCCTCGAACGAGCTCACGACGCACTAAAATGGTTACTTCAGAATAATCAGGGTGCGCTAATAACTGTTGCGTTAACGCCTTACCAACCAAACCGGTCGCACCGACCACGGTAGCAGTCAAACCCGATTTTTGTATCGTTTGCCCAGAAATTTGCATAGAACATCATTGACAGGTATATGAAAAGTTAAGGTATTATACGAATAAATCACCTAAACGACACAAAACCAATGAAAATAAAACTCGTTTTAGCCACTTTGTTGCTGACTTGTAGCGCATTCTCTATTGCACAAGAACTCAGTATCGAACGCATTATGTCTGCTCCTTCCTTAACTGGTACCGCCCCATCGCAGGTAAAGTTATCTCCTGACGGTGAACGGGTGACCTTCATTCGTGCCAAAACGACCGATACTACTCGCTTTGATTTATGGGAATATCATATCCCTAGCGGTGAAGAGCGCATTTTGTTTGATGCTGATGACCTACATACAGGCCCAGAAACACTTTCCGATGAGGAGAAAGCTCGGCGTGAAAGACTTCGTTTATCTGGCTCAGGTATCGTCTCTTATCACTGGTCAAAGGATGGCAAGGCCTTAATCTTTCCACTTGCTGGTGACGTGTATTATTACCGACTCGGTGATAAATCCGCCACTCGCTTAGTCGAAACACCCGAGTTTGAAACAGATGTTAAGCTGTCGCCGCAAGGAAACTATATCTCATATATTCGTGAACAAAACTTGTATGTTTTAGAGATTGCAACAGGTAAAGAGACTCCTATTACTAAACGTGGTGGCGGAGCTATCAAATTTGGTATGGCCGAATTTGTTGCTCAAGAAGAAATGTCACGTATGACTGGTTATTGGTGGGCGCCAGATGAGAGTGCCATCGCCTTTACGCGTACTGATGAAAGTGGAGTCAAAGACGCAACCCGTTCAGAGATTTACGCAGACCACATTGATATGATCGATCAGAAATACCCATTTGCAGGTACTGATAATGCCCTTATCGAACTCTATGTACAAACACTGAGCGATGCTCGCCGTACACAAGTGCCTTTGGGTGCTGAACAAGACATGTATCTTCCTCGCGTCAATTGGATGCCCAACAGCCAAGTATTGACCTATCAATGGCAATCACGCGATCAAAAAAGCCTCGAACTGCGTGCTTTTGACCTAAAAAAACGTCAAACACAAGTCCTTCTGACTGAAACGAGTCCCACTTGGATCAACTTACATAAGTCCTTGCGTTTTCTCACACAATCTGACCAATTTATTTGGGCGAGTGAGCGTGATGGATTCAAGCATCTATATCTATATCGCAATAATGGCGAGCTAGTTAGACAATTAACCCAAGGTGATTGGGTGGTAACAGAGCTTAATGCGGTGGATGAAAAAGAAGGGGTGATTTATTTTAGTGGACGTGCCGATACACCACTTGAAACGCATTTATATAGTATTGATTTTGCAGGTAAAAATCAAAAGCGCATCACCCCTGCTGGGCAATTTAATGCCGTCAATTTCAGTTCTGATGCATCGGTCTTTGTAAATAGTTTTTCTACAATCAATACACCTTCCCAAACTGGCTTATATCGTTCTGATGGGTCACAGATTACGTGGCTAGACGAAAACGCTATAGATATGAACCACCCTTTGACCCATTATTATGAGAATTGGATTGCACCTGAATTCGGGAGCATCAAAGCAGAAGACGGCACAGACCTATATTACCGTTTATATCGCCCACGTAATACACAATCTAAAGCACCTGCCATCGTTTACCACTATGGAGGCCCCATTGCACAGGTCGTGACAAATCGATGGGGCGGCACACGGGGATTGATGTTCCAATACTGGGCGCAGCAGGGATATGTGGTCTTTAGCATTGACAATCGTGGTTCGAATTATCGCGGTAAAGCATTTGAAGACCACATCTATCAACAAATGGGCGACATCGAAGTAGTGGATCAAAAACGCGGTATTGAGTGGCTGAAATCTCAACCCTTTGTGGATGGCAATCGCATCGGTATTTATGGCCACTCTTACGGTGGATATATGACGTTGATGACCATGTTCAAACATCCGGGATTAGTCAAAGCTGGCGTGTCAGGAGCTCCTGTAACCGAATGGCGGTTGTATGATACGCACTATACTGAACGTTACATGGGCGACCCACGTGTGGTATCTGAAAAATACGACGCCGCATCCGTCTTCCCATACGCCAACCGGTTAGAAGATGAGTTATTGATCATGCACGGTATGGCCGATGACAACGTATTATTTACCCATGCGACCAAGCTGTACAAGCATTTACAAGATAACGCTAAATTATTTTATGTGATGGACTATCCAGGCAAAAAACACGGGATACGAGGTAAAAATACTCAAATCCATATGTATAAGACCATCACAAAGCACTTTGATACACATCTAAAATAGATACATTATGAACTTTTGGATGGAACAATCACTGTGATACTACCTACTTTTTTGGATGTTCAAGCTGCGCAACAGCGAATCGCTGGTAAGGTTGACACAACACCCATTGTGACTTCAAACCTACTCAACGATTGGTTGGGACACACCGTGCTCTTTAAAGCGGAATGTTTACAGACAACCGGTGCATTTAAACTTCGTGGCGCAACGAACTTTATCCAACGCGCACTGGCTGAAGACCGACTACCGGATTATATTGTGGCAAACAGTTCTGGCAATCACGCACAAGCTGTTGCTTATGCTGGTGCAGACGCTGGACGCGATGTGACGATTTTTAGTACCGAAAATATATCCGCCGTCAAAGCACAAGGTACCATCGAATATGGCGCTGACTTACGCCTATTTCCGACTCGCCTTGAAGCGGATGAAGCAGTTAAAGCGGCAGCTAATGAGGATAATGTGATTTGGGTTCCTCCCTTTAATCATTCTGATATTATCTCAGGACAAGGTACTGCAACGCTCGAGGCATTAGAGCAATGCCGTTCCCAAAATATCACTCCAGATGCGATATTTGCACCATGTGGCGGTGGTGGATTAGTATCTGGCGCATTGCTTGCCGCTCGAGAATTAGCTCACAAAGCACAGGTAATTGGTGTCGAGCCCGAGAATGCAAATGATGCTTCCATTTCATTGCAACAAGGGGCAATACATACCTTGAGTGGCACACCTAACACCCTAGCAGATGGTGCTGCAACACCTGCAGTAGGTGATATGACATTTGCCTTGTTACAAGAGCTAGATGGTTTTTATGAGGCGAGCGAAATCCATATTGCCTATTGGACTCAATGGTTACAACACTTATTAAAGCTACATATTGAACCTACCTGCTGTATGACGATGGCCGGTGTCGTTAGCTGGCTGGCTGAGCAAAATTCACCACAGACGGTATTGGTGATGCTTTCTGGAGGGAATATCAGTGTACAGAATATGCAAAAGATCTATGAGGTAGATTATTTGCAACAAGTACCTAAGGTAAGTGGTTAATGAATTCAAAAAACAAAACAACCACACTATATTCAATGATATAGTGTGGTTTTTTAACTAATATCGATTCTTACAGCTTAGGCCCTGACTCAACGAGCGCTGCACCATTCTCGGTATCTGTGAACTTTTCAAAGTTATCCACAAACAAACCGGCCAGCTTGGATGCTTTCTCAGTCCACTCGGATGCGTCAGCATAGGTACCACGAGGATCAAGTACCTCAGGTGATACTTCACCTAACTCCGTTGGCACTTCTAGGTTGAACAATGGGACAACCTGAGTCGGTGCTTCATCAATGGAACCATCTAAGATGGCATCAATGATCGCGCGAGTGGCTTTAATTGAAATACGTTTGCCAGTACCGTTCCAACCGGTATTCACCAAGTACGCTGTTGCACCAACTGCTTCCATACGCGATTTCAATACATCGGCATATTGAGTAGGGTGAAGCGTCAAGAACGCCGCGCCAAAACAGCTTGAGAACGTAGGCGTTGGCTCAGTAATACCGCGCTCAGTACCCGCTAATTTCGCAGTAAAACCCGATAAGAAATAATACTGTGCTTGCTCAGGAGTTAATTTAGAAACTGCGGGTAATACGCCAAACGCATCTGCAGTTAAGAAAATAACTTTCTTCGCATGGCCGGCTTTAGAGACCGGCTTAACAATGTTATCAATGTGATGGATTGGGTAAGAAACACGAGTATTCTCAGTCGTGGAGTTATCATCGTAATCAATTTCTCCGCCTTCAAGTACGGTAACATTCTCCAATAACGCATCACGGCGAATGGCATTGTAGATATCCGGTTCCGCTTCTTTGCTCAGGTTAATCGTTTTGGCGTAACAACCACCTTCAAAATTAAAGACGCCGTTGTCGTCCCAACCGTGCTCGTCATCACCAATTAACTCACGCTTAGGGTCCGTTGACAGTGTGGTTTTACCTGTGCCTGACAAACCGAAGAAAATCGCCACATCACCCTCTTTGCCAACGTTCGCAGAACAGTGCATTGATGCGATGTTTTGCAGTGGCAAGAAGTAGTTCATCATAGAGAACATGCCTTTTTTCATCTCACCGCCGTACCATGTGCCGCCGATGAGTTGGATCTTTTCAGTTAGGTTAAAGGCAACGAAGTTCTCAGAATTCAGGCCGTGTTTTTGCCAATCAGGATTGGTAGTTTTGGCACCATTCATGACCACAAAATCTGGTTCAAACGTTTCTAATTCTGCTTCTGAGGGGCGAATGAACATGTTTTTCACGAAGTGTGCTTGCCATGCAACTTGTGTCACAAAACGCACTTTAAGACGAGTATCTGGATTGGCACCACAATAGGTATCAACCACAAATAAACGACTATTCGATAATTGCTTGGTCACTAGGGCTTTTAAGTCATTCCAGACATCTTGCGAAATCGCTTTGTTGTCGTTTTTGCCCTGGTCGGCCCACCAAACGGTGTCACGTGTTACATCATCGCGTACGATGTATTTGTCTTTAGGTGAGCGTCCTGTGAACTGCCCTGTGTTCACTGATACTGCACCACACTCAGTAACAACACCCTTTTCAAAACCTTCTAGTTCAGGTTTTGTGGTTTCTTCAAATAATTGTTCATAACTCGGGTTATAAACGATCTCCGTAGCATCAACGATGCCAATTGCAGCCAAATCTTGGGAGATGGACATGTAGGGTACTCCTGGGTATAGAGGTGACGTAAACGTCGACTAAATTGTAAATTTTTCGTCGTGCAGGCGGGAGTTTTTAT
Organism: Glaciecola sp.; assembly: GCA_018623155.1. Lineage (GTDB taxonomy): Bacteria > Pseudomonadota > Gammaproteobacteria > Enterobacterales > Alteromonadaceae > Opacimonas. Next base: position 48,193 of record JAAZVZ010000009.1, on the reverse strand, counting down.
GATTATTTTGATTTTTATTGTTATTTTTACGCCATAAACCGCATTGTAAACCTTCAACGCTTATTTCTCAAAAGCATTGACCCAAAGTAATACTAAGTTATTAGATAGAAGCCCTAAAGTTAGTCATGGTAACTCCGCATTTCTTGCGGTCTCTAGCAACTTGTACCATTCTTCACGAGACAATATGATATTTGCCAATTTTGAACATTCACAAATTCTATTAATATTTGTCGTTCCAATCACAGGCTGAATATTGGCGGGGTGTCTAGTCAAAAACGCCAGTTGCACTGCTTCAATCGATACGCCATGATGCAAAGCAATTTCAGCCAAGACTTTATGAACGCGATGTTCCACATCAGTTTGAGGACGACTATATCGCCCTTGCGAAAGAGCCCCCCAAGCCTGAAGTTGCACGCCTTTCGTTTGCGAATATTCAAGCATGCCACTAAAGGTATTATAGGAAGGATATTGCGCATCGTTACCGATGACTTGTTGGTCAAGTAATGCTAAATGATGTAATCCGCATTCCACTTGATTTACGATGATGGGCATAGCCAGTGCACTTTGCAAAAACTCAATTTGTGCTACTGACATATTGGAAACACCAATCGCTTTGAAAAGCCCTTGAGCGTGCATTTGATTCAGTGCTTGTGCGGTTTCATGCAATTCCATCAGAGGGTCAGGACGATGCAACAGCAAAATATCGAGGTAATCGATATTCAAGCGCTGTAAAATCCCTTGTACCGATTCAGTGAGCCATTGCGCAGAAAAATCATACCGCTTAGGCCCATGCTCGTCTGCAAAACGAATACCACATTTGGATTGCAGGATCATTTGCTCACGTAAGTCTGGTCGACTTTTGAGAACTTTACCGAAGGCTTGTTCTGCTTTGGTGAAGGTATAAATATCAGCATGATCAAACACTGTGATATCGTTATCCAGACAAGTGTCTATAATCTGCTCAGCTTTTGTGACGTCCTCGTTTGCTAACACATTAGTATTCCATCCACCGCCTAAGCCCATGCACCCATAAGCCAATGCGGATGCGTCACTAAAATATGTTTTTAATACCTGCATAAATATGCCTTAATAGGAATTTCACCAAAATACATGCTTGGATTATGGTATATTAATCACTTACATTAAACAAAGAGTGAACTATGAAAAAAGTAATTACCTTTGGGACCTTTGACGTATTTCATATTGGCCATGTTCATATCCTAGAACGTGCTCGTGAATATGGTGATTACTTAATCGTTGGCGTGTCATCTGACGCTTTAAATAGGTCCAAAAAAGGACGTAATCCAATTTATGACCAGGCCTCTCGCAAAAAAATTATTGAGTCATTATCTTGTGTAAATGAAGTTTTCTTCGAAGAGTCATTAGAATTAAAGCGCAATTATATCGAACAGTATGATGCGGACGTTTTGGTGATGGGTGATGACTGGGTGGGACGTTTTGATGAGCATAGAGACCAGTGTGAAGTGGTTTATTTACCCCGTACACCGTCGATCTCAACGACAGAAATCATAGAAGTCGTGCGCACTCAAGAGCCTTAATCAAAAGGCAGAAATAGCTGTTCGATATCGCTTTCATCTTTTAAGCCAACGTGTAACCCAACCAAACGAATAGCCCTATTTTTTCGTCGCAACAAAATTTCTGACAGGAGGTCATTAAAGTATGCTGGATCATAAAATGGCCGCGTATGCTCTATTGTGGTCAGCTGAAAATCATTAAATTTGAGTTTAATCCCTTGGCTTTTAATTCGATTCTCTGCATCGTTATGGGCAATACGCTGTTCTATTTTGGGGAGAAGATAAGCGATTACTTTCTCGATCTCAGAACGAGTAAGAATATCTTCACTCAGTGTGCGTTCAACCCCAATTGATTTTCGAATACGTTCGACACTAACGGCTCTATCATCAATTGCATGACATCGATTCCATAAAATAGCACCAAACTTACCCAACGATTTATGCAAGCGAGCAAAAGGAAAATTACGCACATCAGCACAGGTGAATAAGCCCAAGTTATTGAGCTGTTCCAGTGTCACCTTGCCTACACCAGGGATTTTATGCAGTGGCATTTGTGCAACAAATTCATCCAACTCAGTAGGCGTGATCACGCATATCCCGTTGGGTTTGTTTTCATCACTGGCAACTTTCGCCACGAACTTGATAGGCGCGACGCCTGCGGATGCAGTTATCCCTATTTCTGCTTCAATAGTCCGCCGAATATCTTGTGCTATGAGAGTGGCTGATCCGTTAAATTGTTCAACATGAGTGACATCTAAATAAGCCTCATCCCATGATAAAGGTTCAATGATTTCGGTGTAGCGTAAAAAAATCTCTCGGATTTGTTCACTCACTTGCTTATACACATCCATTCGCCCTTTGATTAACGTTAAGTCGGGGCATAGTCTCAAAGCATGAACAGTAGACATGGCCGAGCGTACACCAAATGCACGAGCCGGATAGTTGCAGGTTGCAATCACTCCACGCCGTTCTGAACTTCCGCCGATCGCGATTGGAATATCTTTCAAAGCCGGATTATCCCTGCATTCCACAGCGGCATAAAAGCAATCCATATCGATGTGTATAATTTTTCGCATGACGTGATTATAATGCAAATTAATGATGACGAAAGGATATTCATAAAGGCCAAGACAATTATGAAAAATATACAACATATAGTGATTGTTGGCGGTGGAACTGCCGGTTGGATTGCCGCAAATATTCTTTGTAAAGAGCTTAGTCATAACGATTTATCAATCACTTTGATTGAATCACCGGATATACCAACCATAGGCGTTGGTGAAGCAACCATCCCTCCTTTTATTGATATGTTGGATTATTTAGACATTGATCATCAGGACTTTATTAATAAAACCCAAGCGACTTTTAAGCTAGGTATAGAGTTCCGTAATTGGCATTCGACAGAACATCGTTATTTTCACCCGTTTGGTAAAACAGGTAACGAAATTAACGGCGTTCCGTTTTATGATGCGTGGCGTTTTGGTCGAAGTTTGGGGCTGGGTGATGAGTACCTCGAATACAGCCCAACCACATGTTTGGCAAGACAGCATCGTTTCGCAATTGGAAAGCAACATCCAAATTCACCATTGTCTTTATCCTCTTACGCTTTACATATTGATGCTAGGCTAACTGCCGAGTACTTAAAACATCACGCCACCCGAAACGGAGTGCGTCATATAACAGCTGAAGTCAATCATGCTGAGGTGGATAACGGTATAATGAAACGCCTTCACCTTAACAATCATAGCTGTATAGAAGCAGATTTTTTTATTGATTGTACCGGTTTTAACGCACTGCTAATCGGTCAATATATGAAGACACAATACACTGATTGGTCTCAATACCTACCTGTAGATAGAGCGGTTACGGTACAAAGCGAATTATCCAAGCAACATCAAATATCTATTCCACCCTATACTCGCGCACAAGCACATAATAGTGGCTGGAGTTGGCATATTCCCTTACAACAGCGCATTGGTAATGGTTATGTATTTTCAACCGAGTATTGCTCTGATGAGCAAGCACTGGAAACACTCAAATCCACTCTAGACAGTCCCATGCTTCATGAACCTAGATTTCTGAATTTCAAAACAGGATACAGACATGAAAGCTGGAAAGGTAATTGTTTAGCCTTAGGTTTAGCCGGTGGCTTTCTCGAGCCTCTTGAATCCACTGCGATTCACATGGTAACAAAAGGGTTGCAAGCTTTTCTTAAGCGCTTCCCTCAAGATAAATGTACACCATTCTCAGCAGACGCGTTTAATAGTGAAATGTGCGCAACATACACTGAAATTAGAGACTTCCTAGTGCTACACTATTGCATCAGTCAGCGCAAAGACACGCCGTTTTGGCAAAGAGTCACCACTCAAGGGATCCCCGAGACACTCTCACACAAAATTGGACTTTATGCAGAAACAGGAAATATTGAATACACAGAGGATGCACTATTTACACCCGAAAGTTGGTGGGCCATTTACCATGGCTTAGAGCTTTTCCCCAACTCATTGCATCGCAATTGTCACGATATTGATGTTGCGGCACTCAAGCAGTATTTGCACAAGGTACCGTTAGTTATAAATGAGGCGGTGAAAAACACACCGCCTCATAAGAACTGGTTTAATTAGAAAAATACCTTCTACCGAACAGCAATGTACCAAGTAGTAACCACCACCATTGTACGGCTCCCCCGCTTCCGCCTGAGTTGCGTTGCTCCAGTTCAGTTTGTGAGCTGACTCGTGGATTCGAACCGATGGTATACTCGGCTAAATTACTCGATCCGTCGTCATCTGCATCTTGTGTTGCATCACTTGGGTCCAATGGATCAAAATTATACTGGTTCTCATAAGAATCCGGCATGCCGTCATTATCATCGTCAGTATCTTCATTGTTACCAATGCCATCGCCATCCGTATCTACTGACTCATTAGGATCGCGAGGAAATGCATCTGACGCATTGACCACACCATCGGAATCGATATCAAAATCGGCTACATAAGGGGTTGGATCATTGGCTTTTGCAACAAAGGCAACTCCCACAGGCCTTGCCAATGACGAGCCATTGTCGTTAATGATTTCACTAATGAACTGTCCTGAGTTAGCATCAAATGCCAAAATTCGGTTATTATTTGGATCACATATTAACAAAATATCTTGAGGCCCAACGACTAAACAACCAATTTTGTCAATTCCATACTGGTCACCACTAACCGTCTGACTTCGATATGCTCCGGTACCGCGGTACGAATTCACATTATTTTCTGATGTGGAGACTAGTATAAAACCCGTACTGGTTAGATCAATATATTCAGGTTTTTCCAGGAACTCATCAGCAAAAAGAGTGAGTTCTGAAGCAGAGTCAGTTAGACTGAGAATGTTGACGCGGTTATTTAAACGGTCTGTTACCATCATTCTTTGGGAAGTCAAAATGTTTAAATCACGCTGTACACCTTCAATAAACCTCTGATAGGTAAGTACACTACCAGATGAAGTTAAATCAAATATCTCAATGATTTCAAAATTAAAACGTGAGTTTGTTACGACAAGGCGTTCATCATCTACGAGGCCCAAATGCTCAGGAAAGTTTGCGAATAGTTCACTGCGGTCAAGTAATACACTGACTTCACCCGTTTGACGGTCGAGGCGATATACATCACTTTGAGCGATAAAAAAAACTTGCGCTTGATTTTGCGTGACCACGAGATCACTACGAAACGTGAAACTTCCCTCTGGTAATGTTGTTACTATCTCATTAAATGCACCTGTACTCGCATCAAAAGAAAGTAACTCATTGGAATCTGCACTCACTACTAGGACATCATAGGCACTTAAGGACTGAGACTGATAAAAATCAGGTAGACCATCATTATCGTCATCAGGATCGGCTCGGTTACCGATTCCATCACCGTCATTATCCAAAAACTCTCTGAAATCATTTTCCAAGGCATCACGGTTGGCTCCGACACCATCACCGTCTGAATCAACGGATTCTTGCGCATCTAATGGTAAGTCATCCAAGCTATCTAACACCCCATCATTATCGTCATCTTGATCGGCTGAATTACCAATGCCATCACTATCCGTATCAATGAATTCAGTGGAATCATTTACAAATGCATCGGAATTGTCGCCTATACCATCATTATCAACATCAGAGGTTTCTGAGGCCAAATGTGGAAAAGCATCAAAGCGATCATCTACCGAATCGTTATCACTATCGGGAAAGGTTTTCAGCGGTAAGCTGAAATTATCTAATGGTATAGTTGCTTCTCGCAAATTAGCGTTTTGCAAGGCAAAAGCCTCTACTGTACTGGCATTATCGGCGAACTCAGCATCACCACAAATGCGCCCCCCACATTGGTTATCTAAATTAGAAAACACATTGAGCTTAAAGTTTCGATTATCATCGCCAGTACCTATGGAAGACATCACAGTATTGAATTTACCAGGGATTAACAATGCCCCTGAATTGTCCAATGCTCCGCGACTCTGGCCATCCACCGCTTGGTGTCCAGCACCAAAATTATGACCAATTTCATGGGTAAATGTGTCTATGCAATTTGAACCACCACTGATCCCAACATTTGAAATGTTGACCAAAACATCTGTCTCAGTATTCGGGAACCTTGCTACACCACATACCTCACGTTCAATCAAATCATGGGTACGGATCATCGCAACAATATCTGCTCCCATTTCATCCCTTAGCACACGTACTTGACTGAGGCTGCTATCAGAAATGTCGTTATTGAGTGCTGCAGTTAAATCGTCAAGCGCTTGAAAATTTGAGCCTATACGATAATCAACAAAATGAGTGTGTACTAATCGCAACTGAACATTGATATCACTATTCACAAATGCCTGATTCGCTTTATTGACTAAATGAGCGAGAAGTGTTTCTGTCAATTCATCTGGGTAGGCATTGACGATATTAGGCGTATATAACAACATGATGTCTACAACAACCGTGTTATCAACTTGCAGAGCTTGATATTGTGGCTGACGTGCTAATTTGGCAGCCCCTAACGAATCACCTTCAAATACACCATGTATATGCCCTTCACGCATGATATTGACAGAATAAGTACCATTTTCTGTGTCAAATTCAATCCAATGTTGACCATGGCCCTGATACTCAGTAATACCGGTGTACTGCCCACGAGTTGATAATCTTGTAAAATCAAGCCCATTACGCGTGACAATATCCTGATAAAACCCAGGCTTTTGCAAACGTTTAGCTGACTTATATATAGGAGTAAATTGCTTTGGAATATCGCCAAATAATCTTTTAAATGGGTCACTCCCAGAAGATTGAGAGTGACTAAAAAAGGGTAGTAAAATGATTACAAAGAAAGAAATTAATCGTTTCATATCGCTTTATATTTTTATAATTGTAAATACTAAATTAACATAAAATAAAGCGAGCTGTCTTTTATTAAATAATTTTATCCTTATTCCATTCGGCAATTTTTTTCTGGCGGGCTTCTTCACGCTCCATTCGCGCTTTTTTTCGATCACAAGGTTCTGGACAATCACAGGCCTTCGAGATACCTAGGGCTCCTAGCCCCCCACAGCTTCCCGATATGGTCTTTTTTTGCACCAAATAACCGACAGCCATAGCCAAAACCATCGTCACAAAAAACACAAATGCTAAGATAAACGTGCTCATAATCAATTCCTATATTGCTTAATGTATTGTAACAAGCTGGTCAAATTCTGGCGAGCGATACTCCACAAAACCATTGTCTGATTTAGTAATGAGTAACACGGCTAAAGATTCACTTTCGGCCAATTGTAATGCTCTCTCAGTACCCATGATACTCAATGCTGTTGCCAAGCCATCTGCAATCATAGAAGTGCGATGAACAACGGTTACAGAGACTAATTTGTGCTGTATGGGGAGACCTGTTTCAGGATCGATTAGATGTGAATAACGAATACCATCTTCTTCGTAATAATTACGATAATCACCGGATGTCGCAATCGCATGGTTTCCAATAGAAATAACTTTTTGAATGGCTCGTTGCTCACTCAAGGGCTTTTCAATCGCTATACGCCAATCTGAACCGTTTAGTTTACTTCCCGAGACTCGCATTTCACCACCAATTTCCACTAAGTAATTATCGATGTCGTGAGATTCGAGTATCTCAGCTAACACATCTACGCCATAACCTTTTGCGATCGGTGATAAATCAACATATAGACCATCGATGTGTTTCGTAGCCATGCTACCTTCAATTGCGATATGTTCTAATCCCATAAGCGCTTTAGCGCTATCTATTTGTGCTTGAGTCGGAATTTTTTCAGGGCGTTTTTGTGGGCCAAAGCCCCACAGATTTACCAATGGTCCAATGGTGACATCTAATGCACCACCAGATAAAGTCGCAAGGCGTTTAGCTTCCTCAATAACTAATATTGTCTCCTGACTCAACATCATTGATTCTCCCGCCGTCAATTGGTTAAAACGAGATAGTTCAGAATCTGATATATAAGTCGACATAAGTTGGTTGATGCGAATTAATGCGTCGTTGATCTGTGCGTGAAGTGCTTCAGAAGATATGGCATCACTACTGTGGTATTTGACATTGTAAGTCGTTCCCATCGTATTGCCATTGAGAAATATCTCATTATTTGTAGGCGCTTGTTGGGAACATGACCACAGCACAACACAGAATATTAATACAAAAATTTGTTTCGTCATTTTTCTTTAACCCAATAAAAAAGAGCCGACAAAAGCCGGCTCCTTGGTAAATATTATGTTAGCCACCGAAGTCATCTAACATGATATTTTCGTCTTCAACACCCAAGTCTTTGAGCATGTTGATAACCGCTGCGTTCATCATTGGAGGACCACACATGTAGAACTCACAATCTTCTGGGGCAGGGTGGTCTTTTAGGTAGTTTTCCAACAATACGTTGTGGATAAAGCCTGTGTAACCGTCCCAATCATCTTCAGGCTGTGGATCAGAAAGTGCCACGTGCCAATCGAAGTTATCGTTTTCTGCCGCCAACATATCGAAATCTTGTACGTAGAACATTTCGCGCTTAGAACGCGCTCCGTACCAGAAAGACATTTTACGGTCTGACTTGATGCGACGAAGTTGGTCAAAGATGTGTGAACGCATTGGCGCCATACCTGCACCACCGCCCACGAAGACCATTTCAGCGTCTGTTTCTTTCGCGAAGAATTCACCGAAAGGACCAGAAATCGTGACTTTATCACCTTCTTTCAAGCTCCAAATGAACGATGACATTTTACCTGCAGGTAAGCTAAGGTTATTAGGCGGTGGCGTAGCAATACGCACATTCAACATAATAATACCTTCTTCTTCAGGATAGTTCGCCATTGAGTATGCACGAATCGTTTCTTCGTCCACTTTAGACTCCACATCAAAGAAGCCAAAGTGGTTCCAATCTGGACGATATTCTTCTGGGATATCAAAATCTTTGTACTTAACATGATGAGGTGGTGCCTCAATCTGAATATAACCACCTGCACGGAACGGTACAGATTCGCCATCAGGGATTGCAAGCTTCAGTTCTTTGATGAACGTCGCTTCGTTATTGTTTGAAATAACTTCACATTCCCATTTCTTAACGCCGAAAATTTCTTCAGGTAACTCAATATCCATGTCTTGCTTAACCGCAACCTGACAGGATAAGCGACAGCCTTCTTTTGCTTCGCGTTTCGTAATGTGGTCTAACTCAGTTGGTAAAATTTCGCCACCACCGGTGTTGATTTTGACATGACACTGACCACATGAGCCACCGCCACCACACGCTGATGATACGAAAATACCTGAGTCGGCTAATGCGCCAAGGAGTTTGCCACCTGGTGCTGCGACGATGGTTTTTTCCGGATCGCCATTAACCGTAATTTGCACGTCGCCTGAAGGTACAAGCTTCGACTTGGCAAACATAATAATAAATACAAGCGCAAGTACAATTACAATGAACATGCCTACGCCGAGGACAACTTCTATATTCATAATCTAGCTCTCCTATTAAATTGCGATACCAGTAAATGATTGGAAACCTAAGGCCATCAGACCTGCAATCATAAATACTGAACCTAGACCGCGAACACCATCAGGCATATCCGCATATTTTAGTTTTTCACGAACTGCTGCTAATAATACGATAGCTAGCGCCCAACCTATACCTGAGCCAATGCCATACACAAAGCTCTCTGTCAGGTTATATTCACGCTGTACTGCAAACGCAACACCACCGAAGATCGCACAGTTTACCGTAATTAGCGGTAAGAAAATCCCTAATGCGTTGTATAACGCTGGGAAAAACTTATCCAAGCTCATTTCCAAAATCTGTACAAGTGCTGCGATAACACCAATGAACGTTAAGAAGCTAAGGAAGCTCAAATCTGCATCGGGGAAACCGGCCCATGCCAATGCACCCGGTGCAAGGATATTGGTATAAATAACTTGGTTAACCGGGACTGAAATACCTAATACCACGATAACCGCAACACCTAAGCCCATTGAAGTTGCTACTTTCTTTGATACCGCCAAGAAAGTACACATGCCTAAGAAAAGTGATAGTGCCATGTTCTCAACAAAGATTGAGCGCACTAATAGTCCAACATACTGTTCCATGATTAGTCCTTAGGTTCGACCTGTTCAGGGCGAATGGTACGGATAAACCAAATCATACCGCCGATTAAGAAGAATGAGCTAAATGGCAGAATTAACAGACCATTTGCTTGATACCAGCCACCGTTTGTGACCAATGGTAAAATTTCAAAGCCTAAGATAGTACCAAAACCGAATAGCTCTTTGATGGTGCCGATGACGATTAGGATAAATGAATAACCTAAACCGTTACCAATACCGTCTAGCAAACTCATCATTGGTGGTGACTTCATCGCATACGCTTCAGCACGACCCATGACGATACAGTTGGTAATAATCAAGCCAACGAATACCGAGAGTTGTTTTGAAATCTCGTATGAATACGCTTTCAAAATTTGGTCAACAACGATTACCAATGACGCGATGATGGTCATCTGAATGATGATACGCACGCTTGATGGAATGTGGTTGCGAATAATTGAGATAAATAAGTTTGAAAATGCCAATACTGACGTTAATGCTAACGACATAACTAATGCAGTTTCTAACTTGGTAGTGATCGCCAGTGCAGAACAAATACCTAGTACGTGCAGTGCAATGGGGTTCGAGTCGATAATCGGCCCAAAGAGGGCTTTTTTCATTTCTTTCGCGTTACTCGCCATGAGTGATGCCCCTTATGATTTCCAAGATTGTTTTTCAAGATACGGACCGAAGCCATTTTCGCCTGCCCAATATTGCAAGGTGTTCGCGACGCCGTTTGAAGTCAATGTTGCACCAGATAGTGCATCAACCGCGTACGGGTTATCAGTACCCGCTTGCTTTTTGACTGTGATAGCGACTTCGCCATTATCGAAAATTTGCTTACCATTCCACTTGGCCATCCATGCTGGGTTTTGGATTTCTCCACCCAGTCCTGGAGTTTCTTTGTGGGCATAGTAGACCAACTCTTCAATCGTGTTCCCATCAGAGTTTACTGCTAAGAAGCCATACATCAAGTCCCAAAGACCTGCACCGTGTACCGGTAAAATGATACGAGAGATAGCGCCGTCTTCATCTTTGATGTGGAACACGTTAGCAATCGCCGAGCGACGTGAGAAACCCACGTTACCTTCAACTGTCACACTGGTTTCTGGGTCTTTCGACATCTTGCCGTACATATCAAAGGCTTTGCCTGAGTCAGCAACAGGATTAGCAACATACTCACCGGTTTCTAAATCAACAAATTTCTCTTCAACACGTGCAGCGTAAAGCTCTGCAATCGCATCTTTAGTCATTCCTGCTTCATGTAAACCTGCAGCAGTTAAGATGTTCGTCTTCTTATCAACTGCAGCATTTGACTGCTGCAGTGAACGCAAACCAACCGCCGCACTTGATACGACAATGGAACAGGCAAGACATACTGCGAGGACTACGCCAACCGTACCGCCTAAAGTTTCTTTTTTAGCTGACACGTGCAACCCTCCGTTTGATGTTGCTTTGTGCAACGAAATAGTCAAATAATGGCGCCCATAAATTGGCGAACAAGATAGCGAGCATGATCCCCTCTGGGAATGCAGGGTTCAGTACACGGACAATCACTGTCATCATGCCGATGAAGAAACCGTATGCCCATTTACCTGTGTCGGTAAATGATGCTGATACTGGGTCAGTCGCCATGAAGAACATACCAAATGCCATACCACCGATCACCATGTGCCAGTACCAAGGCATGGCTAGGTAGTGGTTTGGATTATCCGCAGGAGCCACCATGTTTAGGATAGATGTTAAGAAAATAACACCAAATAGCACGCCTGCAACAATACGCCAACTCGCTATGCGAAGATAAATAATGAATAAACCGCCCAACATAATCATCAGCGTTGATACTTCACCTGCTGAGCCTTGGATGTTACCCAAGAAAGCTTGCATCCAAGCATTCATGTCAGAAAAGTCCATTGAGCCAGAAGCAGCTTGGCTTAACCACGTTGCGCCTGAGTAACCATCAGCGGCTACCCAAATTGAGTCGCCAGACATTTGTGCAGGGTATGCAAAGTATAGGAACGCACGACCAGATAAGGCTGGGTTGAGGAAGTTACGTCCAGTACCACCAAACACTTCTTTAGCGATAACGACACCAAACGTGATACCTAGCGCCACTTGCCATAACGGCACAGTCGCAGGTAACGTCAAAGCAAATAGCACAGATGTCACGAAGAAGCCTTCGTTAACTTCGTGCTTACGTACTGAAGCAAATAATACTTCCCAGAAACCACCGACAACGAATGTCACCGCATAAATCGGTAGCCACCAACATGCACCATAGAAGAACAAGGTCAGTGCAGAAGCATCTGCCACACCAAGTTGTCCGCCAAGTGCAGTGAATAACGCTGCTTGCCATGCATCTGGTAAGGTTGCACCACCTAAAATTGCGATGTTCGCTTGATTACCAATGTTGTACATGCCGTAGAACATCGCTGGAAACGTCGCCATCCATACCATGATCATGATGCGTTTTAAGTCGATGCTATCGCGGACGTGAGTCGTTGATTTGTTCACTTTGCCCGGAGTGTAGAGCACAGTCGCGACGGCTTCATAAAGCGCGTACCACTTTTCGTGCTTACCACCCGGCTCAAAATCCGGCTCAATTTTTTCTAAATATGCTTTCAAACCCATTGGTTAACCCTCTAATTCAATTTTGGTTAAACAATCACGCAAGATTGGGCCATAGTTATATTTGCCAGGGCAAACATAAGAACACAATGCCAAATCTTCTTCATCCAGTTCCAAACAGCCCATCTGTTGAGCCGTATCAGTGTCACCTGAAATGATGTCGCGCAATAGCAACGTTGGTAAAATGTCTAACGGCATGATGCGCTCATAGTTGCCAATTGGCACCATAGAACGGTCAGAACCGTTGGTAGTAGAGGTCATATCAAACAAACGCTTGGTATTTAAATGACCTAGATAAGCACGCGTTACTGAGTGTTTGTCACCGCCTGGCGTAATCCAACCGAACAAACGTTTTTCTTTGTCTTCTTCAATGAGAGACACTTGCAAGTGGAAACGACCTAGATAGGCATGAGGACCTACTGCATTCGTTCCATGTAAAACGGAACCAGAAATCACTCGCGTATTATCTAAAGATGCTTCACTTGCTGTTAGTTGGTCAAGTGATGCACCGATTAAAGTGCGCACTAGACGTGGGTTCTTTGCTGCAGGACCGGCTACTGAAACAACGCGAGATGCGTCAAGTTGACCGGTGGTAAATAGCGCACCGACCGCAATGACGTCTTGGTAGTTGATGTGCCAGTTAATTTTGTTAGCACCTACCGCATCAATCATATGTATGTGTGTGCCAACCAATCCTGCTGGGTGTGGACCTGCAAACTCATGGCCTTCTACCTTGGCATTACCAGTGTCGACTGATGCGCCAGCAGCTTTACTCACATATAGCTTGCCATCGGTGAGGTTTGATAAGACATTTAAGCCATTCACAAAGTCATCCTGGCGTTCAGCGATGACTACGGCAGGATCTGCAGCGAGTGGATTACTGTCCATGGCATTCACAAATATAGCGTTTGGTGTGCTATCTAATGCCGGTGCCTTGCTGTATGGGCGAGTGCGCAATGCTGTCCACAAACCTGAATCGACAAGTTGCTGCTGAACTTTGTCACGGCTTAGGCCGGCTAATTTATCCGCCGCAACCACATCAAACGTTACCGCTTCATCGCCAGAAATATCAATAACAACTGATTGTAACACGCGCTTTGCACCACGGTTTACTGCAGACACTGTACCACTTGCTGGAGCCGTGTATTTGACGCCTGGGTTTTTCTTATCTTCAAACAAAACTTGGCCTTTTTTGACCGAGTCACCTACTTGGACATGCATGGTTGGGCGCATACCCACATATTCCTCACCCAAAATCGCGACCTGCGTCACTGCAACTCCATCATGGATTTGCTGTGTCGGAGACCCCGAAATAGGAAGGTCTAGTCCTTTCTTTATTTTATGTAACATAAGCAATTGCACTACTCTGTTTGGATACTAATTAGCCAAAGCATCACGCATAAGCCTAGGATGACTTGGCTAATCAGTATGATTTTATCGTCTATGTGTTGTTAAAAAATCAACTTGTTGTTGAAGGTTATTCTAATGCCCACTTTCTTTATTCAGACCATCATTTATATATTGAGGCTGAATGACTGCTTAGAATATTATTATTGTTTTCACACGCTTGATAATCGTTATCTCGGTGCTTTCAGCAGAATCTTTCATGAACATTTGCCAACCCACGCTATTACAAACAACAAATGCTTCTATAAAAACGCGCGAATTATAAAGGAAAAATCGTCCTTGATCCATTATCTATGGACAGAATATCTGAGCAAGTTAAAGATTACTATACGACTTGTGTTCAACAAAACTGCCGATCCCCTTATATGACTTGCTTTATATAGCAATAAACCACCATTTCGGTGGTTTATATAAGCTATTAACACTGGTTCGACTTTGGTATTACCAATCGAGCGCTTACCAATTAAGGATTGGGTCTACGTCTGCGTCATAATCAACTGAGGCAAAATCAAAACCAAATAATTGCAAGAATTCTTGGTGGTATCCTGCATAGTCGCTCAACTGATGAAAATTCTCTTGTGTAACTTGGTCCCATAAAGCAGCGATCTTTGCTTGAGTTGCATCATTGGTTTCTTTTCCATCCATGCGATAACGATTCACTTCGTCCGTTTGTGCGTTGTCATTTAGCAAGCAATCTCGGTACAAGCCGACAATCTGTTCGATGCACCCTTCATGAGTGCCTTCTTCTTTCATTACTTTGTAGATTAATGAAATATACAGCGGCATGACAGGGATAGCAGAAGAAGCTTGAGTAACCAGCGCTTTTAGTGATGACACATGTGCCGCCAATGCTAACCCTGAATATTTCTGATTGAGTACACTGGCTGCACGATCTAAGTCTTCTTTGGCTTTACCGATTGTAGCAGAACCGTAAATCGGCCATGTCAGCTCTTTCCCGATATAAGTGTAGGCCGTTGTTTTACAACCTTCTGCCAGCAAGTCAGCGTCTGCCAATGCATTGATCCACAGTTCCCAATCTTCACCACCCATCACTTTAATGGTATGTGCGATTTCTTCCTCTGATGCAGGCTCCAAAGAAACATCGTGCACCAAGTCTTTATCCGTATCATAGGTCTTCGTCGTGTAAGCTTGACCCACCGGCTTTAAAGTCGATTTAAAAGTTTCACCTGTTGCAGGATCAGTGCGGCGAGGCGATGCAAGAGAGTAAATCACCATGTCGACTTTGCCCATATCTTTTAATTTTTCAATTACTTGCTGTTTTAGCTCATTTGAAAAAGCATCACCGTTTATCGTGTGTGCTTCAATATTTGCCTTTTCAGCTTGCGCATGAAACGCAGCGGTATTATACCAGCCTGCAGTACCTGTTTTACGTTCCGTTGGTGCTTTTTCAAAACACACACCTAAGGTTTTCGCGCCATAACCAAATGAAGAAGTGATTCGAGAAGCCAAACCGTATCCTGTTGAACAACCAATCACTAGTACGTTTTTAGGTGCACCGGCACTCTCTAGCTGTTGCGATTGAACGTAATCGATTTGTTGTGCTACGTTGTGTGCACATCCAACCGGATGAGCATTAGTACATATAAACCCACGAACTTTTGGCTTGATAACCATGTATTTCTCCTAAAAAGCAATTTCGCCATTATGGTTGTATTGTAAACTGACCACCCTATAAAACTGGTCGGGCAAGTAAGTGAATTGAGGGTATTACTAAATTAAAAATGCCCTCAAAAGAGGGCATAATGAATAGAGAATTGTCTATCTACATCTAGTCGATAATTGCGTGCAATTCAACATCAAATACTAACGTGCTGTATGGGGCAATCGAAGCACCTGCGCCTTGTTCGCCATAAGCTAATTCACTCGGGATGGTTAGGCGCCATTTATCGCCGACTGACATGAGTTGTAATGCCTCAGTCCAGCCTTTAATAACACCGTTAACAGGGAATTCAGCTGGTTGACCACGATCATATGATGAGTCAAATACTTCTCCGCTAATCAAAGTACCATGATAATCAACCCGAACGACTGAGTCAGCAGTTGGGGATTCACCGTCTCCTGAATGGATAACTTCATACTGCAAACCCGATTCGGTAGTAGTGACTCCTTCCTTGTTGCCGTTTTCGGCCAAGTAGGCATCACCTTTAGCTATATTTTCTTCATACGCTTTAGATTTTTCAGCTTGCATACGTTTGTGAATCTCACTAAATGCAGCGCCTAAAGTATCATTGTCCACTGCACTACTATTACCCAAGAAGCCATCTTGTACACCAGCAATAATTGCCTCTAATGATAAACCTTCGAATGGGTTAGAAGCGATTTGCTTGCCCATTTGATAACCAATTCCATAACTTGCTTGGCTTTCGATGGATTCGTATTTGTCTGACATGTTTACTCCCTCGTAGGATATTACTTACCGTCCTATGAGCGATAAAACCAATAGAACTTACAACACTTTCAATCATACCATATTGAACAGAAGGTTTGATGAATAAATTATACCCAAAAGATTTAGACAAACGTCGTATTGTTTTTTATTGTATAGATCATGTGAAAGATTTTAGGATCAATGATGCAATATGACGAAGAACTCAAGTCTACTGTTCGTGGGTTAGGTGAGTTATTGGGTAAAACCATACAAAAAGATTTAGGACAAGATTGGCTAGACAAAATCGAACGTGTACGGAAACTAGGGCGCAAAGGCCATAAAGGAGATGTGTCAGCTAATTCCGAACTCGCAGCCATATTTTCTAGTATGAGTGATGATGATCTAATGGTGATTGCCCGTTCGTTCGCTCAGTTTTTGAATCTGGCTAATATTGCTGAACAAGAATTCAACGCCTCACAACAAATTGATGATTCGGTTGATACGTTATTTGAACACTTAAAAAAATCTCAAAAATCTCCTGAGGAGATCTATCAAGCTGTTAACGAACTCAATATTGATCTCGTATTAACGGCTCACCCCACTGAAGTAACAAGACGCACACTGATCCATAAACACGCGATGTTAGCTGAGTGTTTGCGTCGACAAAATCGCGAGCGACACAATGCACAAGACAAACGTCAACTCGCGCATCGCGTAGCGGATTTAGTCGCTCAGGCTTGGCATACTGAAGAAATTAGAAACCAACGCCCCACCCCTGTAGATGAGGCCACATGGGGCTTTTCAGTGATCGAAAACTCTCTATGGGATGCCATTCCTAATTTTATGCGGGACTTAGATCTAAGGTTACAACACGAATACCAAATAAATCTTCCAATTGACGCAAAACCAGTCCAAATTAGTTCTTGGATGGGGGGAGACCGCGACGGCAATCCCTTTGTGACACACCAAGTCACACAAACAGTCTTGCACCTAGCTCGTAGAAGAGCCGCCAAATTGTTTGCTCAAGATATCAGCACATTGCAAGTTGAATTGTCTATGTCACAATGCTCAGATGAAATCCGTCACAAAGTAGGTGATGTGATGGAACCGTATCGGGCGATATTACGCCCTCTAGTGAAACGCTTACGCGCCACCAAAGACGGTATTGACGATATTTTGAATGACCGTCCCACTGATCCAGAAAAATGGATCCAAAATCAAGCCGAACTGATTGAACCCTTGATGTTGTGTTATCGTTCGTTGGTGCAAAACGGTATGTCACAAATTGCCAATGGGGCATTGTTAGATACCATCAGACGTGCACATTGTTTTGGCATGCATCTGATCAAATTGGATATACGTCAAGATTCAGAGCGCCACACCAAAGCCATTTCAGAGGTATGTCAATACTTGGGATATGGTAATTATGCAAACTGGTCAGAAGATGAAAAGATCAGCTTCCTACTCAAAGAATTACAATCAAAACGCCCATTGTTTCCGCATGCTTGGCAAACTGATTGGCAGCCATCTGCAGAAGTAAAAGAAGTATTAGACACCTGTCAGACTATTGCCAACAATGATATCAACGCCTTTGGAATTTACATTATTTCAATGGCTTCTTACGCATCTGATGTGCTCGCGGTGAAATTGCTTCTCCAACAATGTCGCGTCGATTGGCAGATGCCTGTAGCCCCGCTATTTGAAACGTTGGACGATTTAAATCGTTCAGCCTCAGTGATTGAGCAACTACTCAAAATAGATGGCTATCGCAATCGCCTAACCTCCAATCAGTATGTCATGATAGGTTATTCAGACTCAGCGAAAGACGCAGGCGCCCTCGCAGCCGGTTGGGCTCAATACCAAGCCCAAGAAGCGTTAGTCAATGTCACACATGCAGCCAATGTAGGCCTAACGTTATTCCACGGTCGAGGTGGTACAATTGGTCGTGGTGGTCTACCCTCCCATACCGCTATATTATCGCAACCGCCAGGTTCACTAGATGGTGGTTTCCGTATTACCGAACAAGGTGAAACCATTCGCTACAAATTCGGTATGTCTGCCATAGCCAAACGTAGCTTGGGAATCTATGCCAGTGCGATTATTGAAGCAAAGCTGTTTCCCCCACCTCAGCCAAAGGCTCAGTGGCGCGAAGTCATGACCCAAATGGCTGACTATGGTCGGGATAACTATCGTGATATCGTCAGAGTAGATCCTGAGTTTGTGCCTTATTTTCGACAAGCTACACCAGAGCAAGAGTTAGGGAAACTTCCTCTTGGATCCCGTCCTGCAAAGCGTAATCCTCACGGAGGTGTAGAAAGCTTGCGCGCCATCCCTTGGATTTTTGCCTGGGCCCAAACTCGTTTAGTTCTACCTGCTTGGTTAGGAGTAATGCCCGCCATTATGAAAACCTATGAAGAACATTCTGAAATCATTAACGAAATGTTAGCTACTTGGCCGTTTTTTGCATCCCGTTTATCAATGTTGGATATGGTATTTGCCAAAGCAGATATGCACATAGCAAAAGCATATGACGAGCGTTTAGTTGACGATGCACTGCGCCATTTTGGTGAGAAGTTACGAAGTGAGCTGACCTTTAGCCGAGAAAAGCTTCTTGAGCTGACTCACAAAGCGGATGTTTTACAAGATGATCCAATCGGAGCTAATTCACTGCATATTCGTGCGGATTACCTACAACCTTTGCATTACTTGCAAATTGAACTGCTCGACCGCATCCGCAAAAACGAAGCCATTGATGGGATGAGTCCAGCTGAGCGTGCCATGATGGTGACAATTGCAGGTATAGCAATCGGTATGCGTAATACGGGTTAAAAGACTCCTTAGAAGAAACAAAAAAGGGTAGCTTTAGCTACCCTTTTTCACAATCCATCACGATTAGCCGTTAACGAAATCAACACCTAGTTGAATATCGCCGCGCAAGCCATCAAGCATGTCTGCTTTCGCTTGTTGCTCAAATGCACTTAATTCACCGTAACATAAGATTTCTTCTACACCGTTTTTGCCAAGGCGAACTGGGTGAGCAAAGAATGCAGCATCGTCAGAACCGTCGACCTGAACGTAAGTATACTCAGTCACTTCTTCACCTTGCATAGCCGCAACCAATGATAAACAGAAGCGCGCTGCTGCTTGACCCATTGATAATGTTGCTGAACCGCCACCCGCTTTCGCTTCAACTACTTCAGTACCTGCATTTTGGATACGAGTGGTTAACGCTGCAACTTCTTCATCAGAGAACGATGCGCCTTCAACTTGTGAAAGTAAAGGTAGAATAGTTGTACCTGAGTGACCGCCGATAACTGGTACGTGAACGTCAGAAACATTTAAACCTTTCGCTTCAGCAACAAATGCTTCAGCACGGATAACATCCAGTGTCGTTACACCGAACAACTTGTTTTTATCGTAAACGCCTTTTGCTTTTAACGTCTCTGCAGCAATTGCAACAGTTGTGTTTACTGGGTTAGTAATGATGCCCACACATGCTTTTGGACAATTATCAGCAATCGCTTCTACTAGGTTCTTAACAATACCAGCGTTGATATTAAATAAATCAGAACGGTCCATACCTGGCTTACGAGGTACACCCGCTGGAATTAAAACAATGTCACAACCTGTTAATGCATCGGCTAAATTATCTGCACCATGACCGGTTACCGCCACTGCAGTTGGGATGTGGCTCAAATCAACCGCAACACCAGGAACCACTGGAGCAACGTCATATAACGCAAGCTCAGAACCCGCAGGTAATTGAGTTTTAAGTAATAAAGATAATGCTTGGCCGATACCGCCAGCAGCGCCTAAGACTGCTACTTTCATGTTTTTCTCCTAAAGGATAGTAGATAGTGTGTTGTTGCCACTCACCCTAATTGACATCGCTATGTTAAGCAATTGTCCATTAGTTGTAGGTATTGGATATTGGTACGAATTGCTTTATTTCAAGGCCTCATGCAAAATACTACAAAAATAAGTATTCTTGATTAAAGGATCATCATGCCTACCGCCAAACAAGAAGAGTTGATAAAAGCGTTTAAAGCCATTCTTACCGCCGAAACCTGTGGCTCTCAAAGCGATATTGTTGAGCAACTCAAAGCAAGTGGCTTTGACAACGTAAGTCAATCCAAGGTTTCTCGCATGCTCACCAAATACGGAGCGGTTCGAACGCGCAATGCGTTAGGTGAAATGGTATATTGTTTACCCCCTGAACTGGGTATGCCCACTGCCAAAAGCCCATTAAAACAACTTGTTTATGACGTCACTCATAACAATGTGATGGTGGTAATTCGAACCAGCCCTGGCGCAGCGCAATTAATTGCAAGACTGCTCGATTCACTTGGCAAGAAAGACGGTGTGTTAGGCACAATTGCTGGAGACGATACCATTTTTATTGCACCGGCTGACATTGCTAAAATTGATGATGTATGTCGCTATGTCGAAGATTTATTCGAAAATGTATAAGCTTTAGCGCAAGTGCTCAGGAAAATCTTGGGCACCGTGCCTTTCTTTGAGTTGAAAATCTTCCTCACCCCAAACCTTGTTGACTAAGCGCCCCCGCTTAACGGCTTTACGATCATTGAGTTGCTTCGCCCAGCGCTGCACATGCTCGTATTCGTGCACCGACAAAAACTCAGCCGCTTCGTACAGTTTCCCCAAAACGAGATTGCCATACCAAGGCCAAATCGCCATATCGGCAATGGTATAAGCATCACCCGCAACAAATTCATGTTGCGCCAACTGCTTATCTAACACATCTAATTGCCGTTTGACTTCCATCGCGTATCGATTAATTGGGTATTCGTATTTTTCGGGGGCGTATGCATAAAAATGCCCAAATCCACCGCCTAAAAATGGCGCAGAGCCCATCTGCCAAAATAGCCAGTTTAACGTCTCAGTGCGTGACGGACCTGATGTAGGTAGAAAAGCATTAAACTTTTCAGCTAAGTGAATCATAATACTTGCTGACTCAAATACTCGAATTGGCGCATCGCCGGAGTAGTCCCATAAAGCTGGAATTTTGGAGTTGGGATTAGCTGCAACAAAACCACTACTGAATTGGTCACCTTCTTGAATATTCACAAACCAGGCATCGTATTCTGCCTCACTAAATCCTAAGGCCAATAACTCTTCAAATAAGATCGTTACCTTGACACCGTTTGGTGTTGCCAGGGAATACAGCTGATGAGGATGCTTACCTCGTGGTAAGTCAGCGTTTTTTGTCGCACCGGAAATAGGTCGATTGATGTTCGCAAATTTGCCGCCATTGGCACTGTCCCATGTCCATACTTTTGGAGGTGTATAAGTCGTCATTGTAATATCCTTTTTTTATTGAATACATTAGTAGACCTGATTTTGGCCCAGTAGTTTCGAAATTACAAAAAAGCCCTCAGTTGTTTCCAACCGAGGGCTACTTTACAACAAATAGTTGTCCAGATTAGAAGCGGTAGTTCACACCTACACGTACTTCCCACTGAGATGCACCGTTCACAACGCCGTTGCGCTGACCCGCTGGTAAATATGCCTCATAGACATACTGACCTGCATCGTTTACTGAAGCTTCAACAACTTCTTCAGAGACGAAGTTACCTTGCTTTAACACGCCCCACTCATCGTTGAGTAGATTGCCTAGGTTTTCAATAACGAAGAACGCTGATGCACTGTGGTCTTTGTGGAACGCAGGTAACTCTTGGGAGATACGTACATCGACTTTGGTCCACCAGTCACCGTTGACTGAGTTACGACGCATGATTTCACCGCGGTCCAGACCTTCAGATGCAATAAATGCATTGAACGCATCCAAGTCGAAATCAGGGCCGTATACAACGTTTGGATCGTTTTCAGTTGGAATGTAAACCAACTGACGACCGTTTGCATTGCCGTCACCGAAGTAACGATCAATACCTTCTTCAAACGTATAAGACATGCCGCGCCCTTCGTTCGCTGTCGCAAACATAGAGAAGCGTGTGTCATAACCTGCAATCAATTCAGCGCTGTAAGACAAATTCAACGTGAAACGATTAGGGATATTGTAGTTTGAAACCGCAGGACCAGGGTTGTTAGGATCAAATGTAGCAAAGTTATTGTAATTTGAACCTGCTACCGAGCTGGTCATTGGATTCACATCTTTAGAATCGTTATATGCGTAAGCAAACGTCATATCGATGCCGTTATCAAACTCTTTTGAAACCGCTAAAGATAGGGTTGTAGCATCACCACTATTACCCGCTACATTTGACAAAATGTAAGTACTGTTCGAACCAGAGTAAACAGGACGGCCATCAGGAGCTGTACCGGTTTGCGTGCGGGCAGTCTCTAAGTAAATTGCCGCATCCTGCTTTTTAGTATATAGCAAGTCACCTTGAATCAAGTAATCTTGGTCAGATAAGTAAGTGAAACCTAATGCGTACTTCTCTTCAGAAGGCATGTCGTAGTTAGGGTCAATCGCAACAACAAAACGTGAAGATCCGTTTGTTGGGAAGTCCGCTACGTAATCAAACAATGCTTGAGAAGGAGCATAAATTGGGTTACCGCCGCCAACGAGATCTAAATCAAAGATGCTTGTTGTACCTGCGTCAAAATCAGGGATATTACGCTCACGTGCAAATACTTGAACTACACCGTTATTAGAGTATGCATTAGATACCCAAACGTTCGGGTTACCACCAGAGTAGATACCGAACCCACCGCGTACTTCCAATTGATCATCAAATGTGTAATTGAAACCAATACGCGGCTGTACCAAGCTTATGCCGTCTAAGTTGTTCGTGTTTGCATAGCCATAATCCGCCTCAAATGCAGAGTTATACACTGGGCGATCATCTGAAGACCACTTGTCGTAACGCAAACCGAGCGTTAATACGAGATCGTCATTCACATTCCACTTATCTTGAATATATAGCGTAGTATTTGCATATTCAAAGCTGGCTGCAACGTCATTTGGATCGTTAGTGCCTGCGGCATTGTTATAATAAATACGCGCGGGTGTACCGTTAGCAAAGTCTTCGATTGAGTTGAAACGATACTCACCGATACGATGCTGCATGAATAGGTTAAATACGTTCAAGTTTTCATACTCTACACCCGCTGTGATGGTGTGATCACCGTGGTAATAAGTACCAGCTAACTTAAAGGTATCTGCTTCCCAGTTAAGGTCGTTTGCTTGACGTGAATCATCCGGACCTAAATAAACTGTTGCACCACCTGGTACGCGAATTTGTACTTCACCAAAACCAGTTGCCGCATCTACAGAGATTTGGCGGTTATCCAATGTAGTGTTACCAATACGAAGCTCAGTTGAGAAGTCATCTGTCCAATCTGAGAATAAAGAAAGTACAGTAGTTTCAACTTCTGCGCCACGCTCATAGAAGTGACCGTCAAAGGAAACACGTGTTGAACCAGAATCAGATTCGCTGATAGTGAAACCGTCGTTCCAGTTGTAAACAAATGATGCACGGTGCTGATCATTAATGTTCCAGTCTAATTTCGCGATGATTTTTTCATCTGTGACTGGTGAAGAACCTTTGAAACCACCTGGATCATAGCCGTATACATCACGAGAGATTTGTGCGATCTGGTCAAGTTCAGACTGCTGTACACGAGAGAAGTTGTAGTTGTGTAAACGCACACCTTCCTTCTTCTCGTATGCACCAAAGAAGAATAATTGATCTTTGATTAGAGGGAAACCAACAGTGACGCCATAGCGCTCTTCTGTGTAATCACCTAAGTCAATATCACGACCGTCAACTTCATCCCCTTTGAATGAGTCAGACGTGTAATCAAAGAATACTGAGCCAGAGACGTCGTTTGTACCTGATTTAGTCACAGCATTGATGTTACACGCAGTAAAACCACCGTACTGTACGTCAAACGGTGCTAACTCAACGGCTACCTGCTCAATCGCAGAGTAAGAGAAAGGCATCGCTTCGGTTGGGTAACCATTTGAGTTCAATCCAAAGTTATCGTTTAAACGCATTCCATCAAGGGTTAAGCTGTTAAAACGAGGCGAGGCACCCGCACATTGAACTGCATCAGAGAATGACTCGTCGATATAAATACGTGGGTCGGCACGAATTACATCTTTAATGTCACGGTTAACAGAAGGCGCATTTTCAAGGTCTTCAAGACTAAATACTGTTCCAGGACCTTGTTGACCGAATGCTAAAGAACTCACTTGTGATGCAGTAACTGAAATCCTCTCAACTGCTTGCTCATCTTGAAGTTGAAAATCAATAACAGCAGCTTCACCTAGTGATAAGAAGACGTCACTCACTAAAGCGTCTTCAAAACGGTCCGAATCTAAAATAATCTGATATGGACCACCAACACGTAGACCGGAAAGGTTAATTTGACCGTTTGTGCCTACAACAACTTGTTTGGTTGTACCTGAGGGCAAGTGTGTTACGGTGACTTCAGTGCCAGCCGCTGGGTTACCTTGAGGGCCAGTGATTGTGCCGCGAATGGATGAGGTGGTTTCTTGAGCCATGACTGGAGCCGCAAGGCCAATAGACATAGCAACAGCCACTGCAACGCGATTTAAACGCTTGTTTGTGTTCATAGTATGTGTTCCAAATAGTCGTTATTAATTAAAAGTTTTACGTAACCTATTATAGTTTTAATCGTCCATGACAACGCATATGTTTCTCAAAAATGCGTTTAATGAATATCCTAATTGATTTGTATGGCATTTTTATTAAACTGATTATCATTGACTCGAATTAAATAATCAATTAGATAGATTATACAATGCAAAGACGATAGAAAAAACATGATTAGTTCAACATTATCACAGACTTCGCAAATACCTTATTTAATAAGGATTTGCGGTGCATCTGGTTCAGGTAAATCATTATTTACCAACAATTTAGTCAACCATTTTTTACAGTCCCATGCTCAAGATATCCTTGTTCTTCAAGAGGATAGATATTACCGAGCGCAAGATGACAAAGCCATGGCTGATCGTATTGTCACCAATTATGACCACCCTGATGCGTTCGAGCATACTCTTTTATGTCAACATCTAAAGACTTTACAATCTGGTGGTAGCATTGAATATCCAGAGTATTGTTATAAAACACACACTCGTTTACCTAATTCAACGACACTTAATTCTAAGAAGGTCATCATTGTAGAAGGCATCATGGTGATGTCCGCGCCTGAATTAGAAAATACCTTTGATTTGAGTTTATTTGTTGATACGCCACCCGATATTTGCCTTTTACGCCGAATGCAGCGTGATATTAATGAACGGGGACGTACTCTAGATTGTATTTCAGAGCAATATCAAAATACTGTCAAACCCATGTACCATGCGTTTATTGAACCGAATAAACATCATGCAGACATCATTATCACCGGTGGGGGCGAAAACCAAACGGCTTTGCAAGTGGTAGCACATCACGTACAATCTTTCCTATAACAATAATAATTAAGGCTTAATATGCTCGGAATCATCGGCATCATTTTTCTTTTCGCCATTGCACTTGTTTTTAGTAAAGATCGAACAGCCATAAATTGGCGCACAGTTGGCGGTGCGTTTGCTATTCAGTCTGGGATAGCCATTTTCATCTTGTATTTTCCCCCTGGTGTAGCAGCGTTACTTGCCGCTACTGATTTTGTTGCCAATATTATAAGTTATGCCGATGCGGGCATTAATTTTGTCTTCGGTGCTGTTGGCAATAAGTCATTGGGCTTTATTTTTGCGTTTAATGTATTACCAGTCATCATCTTTTTCTCAGCCCTTATTGCTGTGCTTTATCACTTGGGTGTGATGAAGGTCATTATCAATATTATTGGCGGAGGCTTACAAAAAATACTTGGTACATCGAAACCTGAGTCAATGTCTGCCGCAGCAAATATTTTTGTTGGTCAGACCGAAGCGCCTCTGGTAGTGAGACCCTTTATCCCGAAAATGACAGATTCAGAATTGTTTGCTGTCATGGTAGGAGGATTAGCCTCTATCGCAGGCTCAATTATGGCTGGATATGCTGGTATCGGGGTTGAATTAAAGTACCTTCTGGCCGCGAGCTTTATGGCAGCTCCAGCAGGGCTAATGATGGCCAAAATTATCTTACCGGAAACCCAAACAACTAATAACGAGCTAAGTGACGTAGATGATGATAATACTGGTTATACCAACGTTCTCGATGCAGCAGCCTCTGGCGCCTCGTCTGGTTTACAACTAGCACTCAATGTCGGTGCGATGCTGTTGGCATTTGTCGCGCTGATCGCATTGCTTAATGGCCTCATTGGTTGGGTTGGTAGTTTATTTGGCTATCCTGAACTCACTTTTGAGTTAATTTTAGGCTATCTACTCGCACCGCTTGCATGGGCGATTGGTATTGACTGGTCAGAAGCCGTTGCAGCTGGAAGTTTCATCGGCCAAAAAATCGTCGTTAATGAATTTGTTGCCTACCTGAGCTTTGTCGAAGTTGCTGAAACCTTGAGTCCCAAAAGCCAAGCCATTATTACCTTTGCATTATGTGGCTTCGCTAACTTTTCATCTATTGCAATTTTGATGGGGGGCATTGGTGCAATGGCACCCAATCGCCGTCCAGATATCGCCAGATTAGGGCTCAAAGCCGTTTTAGCTGCAACATTAGCAAACCTCATGAGCGCTGCTCTTGCAGGCATTTTTATTGGATTAAGTTTATGAGTAAATTAATTCCCGTTGATTACAAGGCCCCGGATGCGAAACAGCAGTTTGTCGATTCATTACGTGAAACAGGATTCGGCGTACTTACAAATCACCCCATCAAACAAGACTCCGTTCAAGCTATTTATGAGCGCTGGCAATCTTGGTTCGATCTCAATGATGCCGAAAAGGAAGGTTATTTATATAACAAGGGAACACAGGATGGCTTTTTTCCAGCTCGAGTCTCAGAAACAGCCAAGGGCCATGTCAAAAAAGACATCAAAGAGTACTTTCATTTTTATCCATGGGGACAATGCCCTGAGGTATTCCGTGCTCAGCTAGAAGACTACTATCGTTCCACGACGGCCTTTGCCGCTGAATTGCTCAGCTGGATCGAAGAGTTATCTCCTTTAAGTGTGTCATCGGGCTATTCTGAATCACTCTCCAATATGATCAACGGCTCCGATCAAACACTGTTGCGTATATTGCATTACCCGCCCCTAGATGGCGATGAAGAACCTGATGCGATTCGGGCTGCTGCGCATGAAGATATCAATCTAATCACTATTCTTCCAGCCGCTAATGAACCGGGTTTACAAGTCAAAAGCAAAACAGGTGAGTGGCTTGATGTACCAAGTGATTTTGGCAACCTAATCATCAATATTGGAGATATGTTACAAGAAGCCTCTGGAGGATATTTTCCTTCCACATCTCACCGTGTGATCAACCCACAAGGTACGGATATGAGCAAATCGAGGATTTCTTTACCGCTATTTCTTCATCCCAGACCTGAAGTAAAGTTGTCAACTAGACATACTGCGAAAAGTTATCTCACAGAACGCCTTAAGGAACTTGGCGTTATCTAAATTGAGAAATTAGGGCGTGTCTAAGCGCCCTACTTCTAAGACCGGGGCTGCATCAATCTCAGCTGCGTCCATCATGGTTGCAATTCGTTGCATTGATGAGACCATGAGGGATTTTTCCCATTCTTCTAAACTGTTAAAGCGATTGAGAAAGTGTTCTTGTAACGGGAGAGGTGCAGCAGATAAGGCAGCTTGTCCCGTTTCACTGAGAAACACGCCAACTTTACGTTTATCTTCGGTACTGCGTACTCGGTTAACCAGCGCACGAGCTTCCATCCTATCTAGAATACTTGTAACGGTCGCAGGACTCAGATTAATGCTTTGTGCGATTTGCTTTACCATTATCCCAGGGTTTTTACCCACTTCTTGTAACACCAACAACTGTGGCCCTGTCAGTCCAACATCTTTACTGAGTTGGCGAGAGCGCATATCAATGGCGCGAATAACCTTGCGTAAAGCGACCAGTAATTCTTCGTCTTTTTGCATATTTGAGTATTCTTACTTAAAGTTGTTGTAAAAAATGTACGTGCTTTTGATACTGTTCAATCACGTCGTTAATAATGGCATCTTTCGACCAGCTCATTACACAATAATCTTGTCCACCCTGTGAAAGGTGGACTTCTGCGCGATAATACTGATTTTCCGACTCATTGTCATTATGTGTTAATCCATCTGGTTGATGAGCAACTCGAACCTGAACACTGTAAACAAAATCTGGTTGATCACCGTGACCGATGGTTAGGCTAATTCGCTCTGCACTTGAGGTCAACTCTGCGTCAAGTGATTGCGAAATCATCTCTTGTTGTACATCTGTTAAAGCACCTTTGACCTTGCTTTGTAAAAACTGTTTAACACTATGGCGGTTGGGAAAAGCGACCACTTGAGCCAGTTTGTCTCGCCAATCAACAGAGTCTACCCCAGCCATTGCTGTTGATAGCTCCAAGCTTTGCTGTTTGGTCGCATCAATACTTAAAGCTCGATAAGTACCATATAAGGCCATAAGTAAAACTATGGTGAATGGCAACGCCGAAGCAATCGTTAAGGTTTGCAACGCTCCCAAGCCCCCCGTAAATAACAGAATCCCAGCTACCACACCAATCAATCCGGTCCAGTATAATCTCTGCCAAATCGGGGTGTTATTTTCTCCATATGAAGCCAACATATCGACGACCATTGCCCCAGAATCACACGAGGTAACAAAAAAGATCACGACCATTAAAAGCGCAATACAGGAAACTAAAAAGCTCATTGGGTATTGCTCTAGAAAAGCAAACAGTGCCAAGCTAGTATCTGCTGAAACCGCCCCGGCTAAGCTGGAGAGCTGTTGATTAGCTATCCAATCGATGGCCGAGTTACCAAAGAAGGTCATCCACATAAAAGTAAAAAAGGAAGGGACAATTAATACCCCAACAATAAACTCCCGAATGGTTCTACCTTGTGAAATTCGAGCAATAAACATCCCTACAAAAGGAGACCATGCCAACCACCAAGCCCAATAATAGATCGTCCAACCACCTAGCCAACCGGTTTGCTCGTAAGCAAATAAGTTAAATGTGTTATAGACCAAATCAGACAAGTACGCTCCTGTATTTTGCACCAGCGCTTGCATCAAAAATAAACTCGGTCCATTCAGTAGCACAAAGGCTAATAAGGCAACGGCCAGGAGCATATTAATTTGCGATAATCGTTTAATGCCTTTATCCAGTCCTGAAGCAACAGAGACTGAAGCCAGCACCACTACAATTAACATAATCACTAGCTGAATGGCCTTGTTGACCCCTATATCAAATAACAAATTAGCACCGGCATTGATTTGCAGGACACCAATTCCCAACGAAGTCGCCACCCCAAACACGGTTGACACCACAGCAAAAGCATCAATCAAATCTCCACGCCATGAATAGATTTTGTCTCCCCATATTGGATGTAGAGCAGAACGTAATGTGAGAGGCAAATTGTGTCGGAAAGAAAAGTAAGCCAAAATCAAAGCAACCGTGGCGTATATGGCCCAACCGTGGAAACCCCAATGAAAAAAGGTCATTTTCATCGCTTCTTTAGCAGCCTCAACCGACTCAGGCGCAGCTGTTGGAGGTGAGAGGTAATGCATCACCGGTTCGGCTACGCCATAGAACATCAAACCAATTCCCATACCGGCGGAAAACAACATGGCTAACCAAGTACTGAAGCGGTATTTAGGTTGTTGATGGTCTAAGCCAAGTTTTATTTCACCATATTTGGAAAAAGACAAATAAATGGTGGTTACTAAGATAAATGCGACACACAACACATAAAACCATCCTGCAGTATCGACAATCGCACTTTGTAACTTTTGGAACCTTGTTGTGACTTCTTCTGCATTCCATAAAGTGACTGCGACCAATAACACAATGATGATAGAAGCAGAAGCGAATACACCATAATTTAAATTATTTTTATTCTTATTAATTGATCCAAACACGCATTATTACTCGAAAATAAAATCGCGCATAAGATACTCAAATTCGAGCCAAAAATCCATTATTTCGGCCTTATATTCTACCTTATGAGTAAAAAGCAACCATATTAGCCATTCAAAAATAACCACTTAACTTAAATAATTAGTTCGAATTCTAACTAATTTGCATATATTTCATGTTTTACATACAATGTACCGGTCAAAATTACATTGAACTAAAACTATTAGGACACACATGCAATACCCTAAGTCATCCACAATGCCATTAAGTGCATTATCTCTTGCAGTGATTACTGCTTTCTCTGGTCACGCTAGCGCTGATGAATCGACAAACAAAATCGAAACGATTGAAGTCACTGCAACGAAGCGATCGCAAAATATTCAAGAAACACCCGTTGCGGTTTCTGCATTGAGCGCAGAAGCGCTTGCAGAACAAAACATTGGTAACTTTGATGATTTTGCGCGTTACGTACCAAACTTGACTTTGGGTGGACGCGGTCCTGGTCAAAATGATGTATTTATTCGTGGTATGGCGATCCAACCTATCACTGTAATGCTTTCAGGTGCGCAAGGTACGATGCCAAATGTAGCACTATACGTAGACGAACAACCGGTTACCGCACCTGGCCGTAACTTAGATTTATATGCAACGGATTTGCAACGCATAGAGATTTTACCAGGACCTCAAGGCACTCTGTTTGGCGCGAGCTCACAGGCAGGTACGATTCGTTATATTACTAACAAGCCAACTACTGATGGTTTTGCTGCAGGGTTCAGCACTCGTTTGGAAAGTACAAAAAACGGTGAGATGTCTACGGCAGGTGAAGGATTTATTAACCTTCCTTTGTCGGATGATTTGGCATTTCGCGCCGCGATTTACTCCGTCCAGCGTGGTGGCTACATCGATAATGTCGCGGGTGAATTTACTCTTGACCCAGCATTGAACCCCAATAGTTCAGTGGATCTTGGACCAGATGCAACTTACGAAAGTACCAGTAATTTACCATTGGTAGAAGAAGATTTTAATGATTCTTCATATGAGGGTGGTCGCTTTGGGTTGAAGTATTTCATCAATAACGATTGGACAATACTTTTACAACACACCACTCAGTCTTTGGTTGCAGATGGTGTATTTGACTTTGATCCTGAAGTCGGTGATTTACAAGTCCAGCGTTATTTTCCTGATTCATTAGAAGACGATATTAATCTGACGAATGTGGTTGTGGAAGGTGATTTAGACGATTTAAATATCGTGTACGCAGGGGCCTTCTTAGATCGCGATGTCGAACAAAATATAGATTATACCGGTTACAATAATTCTGGTGGCTACATTGCATATTATACCTGTACTTACACCAACCCTGATTACATTGTAAATTATAATATTGATCCTCAATTCATTACTGAAAACCGCGAATGTAAAGACCCAACGAAAGGCTTTATGGGCAAGCAAGAACACAAGCGAATGACACATGAACTTCGTGTTTCTGCCGATCTTTCAGACCAAGTCAGCATTACTGCTGGTGTGTTTTATGACGATACTGAACTCAAAACACAAGATGATTATGTGTATCTTGCGGTTGAAGAGCTTGGTTTTGCGCCGAATGCACCAATCAGCATTGCAAACAGCGTGAACCCCAACACGCGTCCTGCAGGCGTTGCGTTTTTCAATGACATTACTCGTTCCGAAGAACAGATTGCTGTATTCAGTGAAGTAAATTGGAAGTTTGCAGAACAATGGGCTGCAACGTTTGGCTTGCGTTGGTATGATCTAGAAACCGACTATACTGGTTCGTCTAACTTTGCTGATGGAATATTCCAAGGATCACAAAATACCGATCGCGGTCGTGATTACGACACCTCAGGTGGCCACTCTGATGAGCCTTTATCTGAGTCAGGCGTGATCCCTAAGTTCAACATTGCCTACACCAGTTATGCGGGTGATTTATTCTATGCGACCTATTCTGAAGGTTTCCGTCCGGGTGGTTTTAACCGTGGTGGTGGTATTCCTTCTTCGAATCCAGAGTTTCCAACAGTTGCAGTAACGTATGAAACGGATGATGTTAAAAACTATGAATTTGGTTGGAAAATCCTAGACTGGGATGCAGGTTATAAGTGGAACGGTAATATGTATTACATCGATTGGTCAAATATGCAGACTTCTCGTTTTGACCCGCAAAATGTATCGATCCTCACTTTTATCGAAAACGCAGCTGACAGTGAAATCCGTGGTATTGAAACCGATATTGAATATCTCGTTAACGACAACACTACCTTGTATGCAGCGTTCTCTTACAACGATACTGAATTAACTGCAACCAACGCACAAGTTATTGAAATGGCGCCTGTGGGTTCCGAACTGCCCCTCACGCCTAAATTCCAGGGTAACATTCGTGTGCGTTATGATTGGGAAGCGAATGGCTATGATATGGATATTCAACTGGGAACTCAGTTTGCCGCTAAAAGCTATAGCTCTATTGTTGCAAGTGAGAGAGAAGAACAAGACAGTTACAGCATCTTTAATGCATCTTATGGTGTGACGATGGACAGCTGGCGTGTTAAATTCTATATTGACAATATTACAGACGAGCGTGCGACTTTGTTTATTAATAATATGGATGACATACGTAGAATTAGCACCAACCGTCCACGTACGGTGGGTATGAGTGTGAATTACTCCTACTTCTAATAATAAGCAATGCATTAAAAGCCCCGAATATTTGAACTATCGGGGCTTTAATTCATATTGGTATTATGAGTACTATTATTCAAAAAGCCGTTGCGTTGATGCAACAGCAACAATTTGAGCTAGCTTATAAAGTGCTGTCTTCTGATGCAGATATAACTGACTCAGAGCCTCAAATTCAATTTTATCAGGCCGTATGTCTGCGCTACTGTGGGCACTATAATAAAGCTTTAGATACACTTTCATCTTTGTTGGATAGCTATCCAGAATATGCCAAAGCTTACCAAGAAATGGGGCATTGTTACCGCGACCAACATGAAAATAACACAGCGCTTCGTGCCTATGAACATGCGGTTCAGCTCAATCCTATGCTCAATGCAAGTTGGACGAACATCAGTCGACTTCTCAAACAACAAAACTTACTGGCCGGGGCACAACAAGCTCAAGAGAAAGCAATGTATAATGCATCTCTATCAGTGCCAGTTCAACAAGCTTACCACTGGTTTTACGATGGTAAAATCAAACAAGCTGAACACCAGATTCGCAAAATACTCCAAGCACAGCCCCATTATGTACCCGCTATGCGCTTATTAGCTGAGATAGCTGTTAAGTTATATGTGTTACAGGATGCAGAAACTATTTTGCGCTCGGCAGTCAATTTAGTGCCACATGACCGGGATGTTCGTCTTGAATTGATCCATGTTTTACAAAAACGACAAAATTATAATGATGCCATTAATGTTGCACTTGAGGGTCTAAAGCAACATCCAAAGGACCCTTTTATTACGCTTGCACTTGCCTCCCAATATGCAGGAGTGAGTGATTTTAAATTAGCTATTCCTTTGTTTGATATAGCCCTGACCATGTTACCCGATTACGCATTAGGTTTTTTGCAACGTGGACATCAACACAAAACGCTAGGCAATATCGAACAGGCCATCAACGATTATCTAGAGGCGATGCGCCTGAAGCCTGATTTTGGCGATGCGTATTGGAGTTTAGCAAATACCAAAACATATCAATTCACTGATCTGGAAGTGGCCCAAATGCAGACTATGATTGCTTCTGGACAACTCATGAAAGTGGATCAATACCATATTGCTTTTGCTCTAGGCAAAGCCTATGAAGACCGTCAGTCTTTCGATAGTGCTTTTGAATATTATCAACTTGGCAATGCGACTAAACGCCAGATATTGAAATACGATCCCAATATTGTGACGGCAGAAATGGACGCGCAAAAAGCAGCATGTCCACCTGCACTATTTGATACTTTGTCTGGAACCACCGAACCCGACCCCATTTTTATTGTCGGTCTTCCACGTGCTGGATCGACGCTTCTTGAGCAAATATTAGCATCGCACTCTATGATTGAAGGCACCAGTGAACTCCCCTATATAATTGGTTTGTCACGTTATATCAAACAAACCTATGGCGACTATCCCGAAGTACTTAACACCTTATCAGATGATGAATTAACTAGTCTGGGAGAGCGCTATTTATCTCAAGCCCGAACACATCGCGTCACCGACAAACCCTATTTTATTGATAAGATGCCGAATAATTTCCGCCATCTAGGATTAATCAAAAAAATACTCCCTAATGCCAAAATAATCGATGCGCGCAGAGAGCCTTTGAGTTGCTGTTTTAGCGGCTACAAACAACTCTTCGCAGAAGGCCAGGAATTTAGCTACGACTTAGATGATATCGCTCAGTATTACGAAGATTACTTGGCACTTATGACACATTGGCAAACATGTTTTGGTAAAAATATTTTACTGGTTAGACACGAGGATGTCGTGTCTGATTTAGAGGGAAGTGTTCGACGCATGCTGGATTTTATAGGTGTTGATTTTGAACCCAATTGCTTGCAGTTTTACCAAACTGATAGAGCGATTAAAACCCCCAGTGCAGAACAAGTAAGACAACCAATCAACCCCAAATCAAACGAAACTTGGAAGCGCTTTGAAAAATACCTAGTTACCTTACAAAAACGTTTTCATATTCTCTAATATCAATATACTTTTACGGCACTTGTCATCGCTTTTAAGTCTTTTAAACGCATTTTAGCTCTAGGGTCCATATCATAAAGTTGCGCATAGAATAACTCTAATGTGGCTTGAGCATCACTTAGTGCGTTGTGGAGAGGGGATGAAGGCAAATCAAAACGGCGTCGACAGCTATCTAGCGTTGCTGCATCATGCTTTACACCATATTGACCGCTACCTTTGCCAAGCTTGTGCAGTGCGAGTTGCATCGTGTCTATGGTAGTTACTGCGGGCATCGCTTCACCAAAGCGATATGCTAACTCTTTGAGCATGTTCATATCTAGAAACGCATTATGCAGTATCCAGACATGCGTAGGAGCGTACTCCATCAACGCGCTATACATCTCTTTGGCATGCACACCTTGAGCAATATCACGTGCGGTTAAGCCATGTATTATCGGTGATTGCTGAAGATCCCCTTTAGCTCGAATCAAACGATAATAACTATGCTCATAATGAATTTGAAATTGTTGACCGGTGACCCACCCAGCGGACATAAATTTAACCTGTTTTTTATTTAACGAGTTAAATTCAAAGTCGAGTGCGAGAAACGGTACTTCAGACAAAGGGGAATCGACGTAATCCGCCAAGATCCCTTTACCAATCATGCTCGCAAACCAATTTTTCATCTTAGCTCAACCCTCCAGAGAATCGGTTGAGCGCTACGTCTTGAGCACGCTGAATGCTTTTAAACGCAGCTTTTAACTGATGCTTCTCAATGGATGATAGATCCGAAATACTAATGATGTTGTCGGTCGCATTATTACGTAGCTGATGACGCCAACGCAAACGGTTTAAAAACAACCAGATGTCTCTTAGGTTATCGGCATCTTTTTTATTGATCGTTCCAATTTCTCCCAAAATATTGAGACGCTCCACCGTCCCAGGAATCGTGATACCTGCAGACAAGGCATATAACCGTGCTAAGTCATTAATCAGTGCTACGCCATTGTTTTTAATGTTAATACAATCTTTCTTGCCGTTGTGTTTTTGATATACAAATTTGTTAAAAATCGATAATGGGACGGCTTGGCTACTGGCTGTACGCGCAACGGCTGCAAGGAACATACTTTCTTTGAAGGATTTTTTGCGTTCTTGCTGTAACCTCTTAAACAACAACCTTTCTCCTGCCACGGCTCTCGCATCTAAGAAAATATTAAACTCTAAAATTGCCTCGGACGTGAATTGACGTACCCATCCTCGAGCTTGTTTAAGGGCTGCTCCAACACTTAAACGCAATTTGGGATTCGAGGCCATAATATTGCCTGGACAAAGTTTAATGCCACATTTGCCTAAACTCTTACAAACGTATTTGGACATTTTGGCAAAGTACTCTGCTTGAGCTTCATTGGGATCTTCTGCAAGCAAGAGGGCATTATCTTGGTCTGAACCCATTGTTTGATCTTGTCGTGCTTGAGATCCATACACAACCCAACAATAATCAAGTGGTGGTTCACCATGTTGGTCAATAAAGAACTCAATCAACTTACGCGTCATAATATCGGTCGCTTGAGAAAGCACCTTACCTGCAATATCAAAATCACCGGCACGTTTCGCATTGGCTGCGAAATACTGCGGCATTTGCCAGGCAAGGCGAGTCAGTTGATATAAATTTTCCGCTTTTGCAATCTCTCCTATCATGAAGACGACGTTACCTCGTTGTTGTCTCACAACATCTGAGGTGGTCACCATCCCCATTGGTTTCCGATCGTCAGAATGCAAAATAGGGAGGTGATGAATGTTTTTTTCACTCATCAAAGCGATCGCTGAAAACATATTTTGATTGTGTAAAATATACGCGGGCTTCTCGGTCATTATAGTGTGTACAGGCATCTGAATATCAAAACCTGTCGCGACCACTCGATTGCGCAAGTCACGATCGGTCACAATACCAATCAAATGTTCTTGCTCTGTAATAATTATAGAACTGACACTGTTTTCAGACATGACCTCAGCCGCTTTTTGGATAGACACATCCTGCTCGATGGCTATCGGGGAGCGTTCTAAGATTTCACACAAAGGGCGATACAGCCACATGGTATTAGATTCTGATACCGCTTGGTTCTGTAACACATCATCCTTTGCTGCTTTGAAGAAGCTCAAAAACTGCCGGTTCTGACTGCAATCAATAAAAGACGTTTCAGAAATGACATAAACAATACCTGGGCTATCTACGTCAATAGTAATATTACCGACTTGCTTATCGAGTAATTTAATATAACCAAAATAGTCACCCTCACTTAAAAATCGTTCGTTGCCATTTTCATCGTGTATCGTAAATTGTCCTGATTGAATCAAAAACAGACTTGGCATCATTTGCATCAATGTTGCATCACAGTTCTGCGGGGTCACATAAACGACTTGTACACGTTTGGCTATTCCATGAAGGGTGTCTTCATCGAATACATCAAAGGGTGCTGAAGCACTTAAGTACTGTACGACTTGTTGTGGAATATCTGACATAACGTTCCTTGACTGCATAAAAAACAAACAACACCTTAAAAGTATAAAACAAATTCATTAAGCTAATTTCGCTCTAAGCCTAAAAGCGTAAGATTGAGTTTTAAATGCCATTCGTGATACTCTGCTGTAACAAGAATGTAACACAATCAGCAAGTGAGTTTCTATGGCCTTTGGATGGGTGGCGTTAGCCATCGTCTACCTTTTGTTCCTGTTTTGGATAGCGCAATGGGGAGACAAAAACACCCCTCTAGCACGTCGCATCACCTCAAGTCCTTATGTTTATTCTTTGGCACTTGCTATTTATTGTACCGCATGGACATTTTTTGGTGCAGTTGGGCAGTCATCGCGTGACCAATGGATGTATTTGCCCGTATTACTCGGACCTATGCTGGTTTATCTATTTGGATCGTCCCTGATCCGAAAACTGATTTTAGTTAGTAAGAAGCAACACATTAACACTGTTGCTGACTTCATCGCCTCTCGTTATGGCAAGCGACAAACAGTCGCTCTGGTCGTGACAATTATTGCCTTGTTAGCCACCATTCCTTATATTGCATTACAACTCAAAGCCATAGGTGCTATGTTCCTGGTTATGTCAGGTCAAAGTAACGGTCAGCTGGTGGTGTTAATTGCGACGATATTTATTGCTTTGTTTGCGATTTATTTTGGGACCAAACAAACTGATGTTACCGAGTATCGCCGAGGTCTCATGCTGGCGGTATCTTTTGAGTCATTGATCAAACTCATTGCAATCTTAGTGATTGGGTATATTGCATTTACCTTGTGGTACCAGAACCCGCATCAATCATTTTTGCAAGATTATTACACTTCTGAAGCACTTGATCAGTTTACCTCAGTCGCATTTTGGGCACAGACGTTAATGGCAGCTGCCGCAGTGATTTGTTTGCCACGTCAGTTTCATGTTGCCATTATCGACAACTTAAACATTGACCATGTTAAAACCGCACGTTGGTTATTTCCTTTATACCTCTTGCTTATGTCTGCGACCATTCCTGTGATTGCAATGGCCGGCAGTAATATCTTCGGGGGAGTGGGTACTGAGCCTGACCAATATGTACTGGCGTTTGCTGTTTTGTCTGACTCATTATTGATTCAAGTGCTTGTATTTGTGGGTGGCTTATCCGCGGCAACAGCCATGATCATTGTTGCTACCTTGACCTTATCTACCATGTTAGCCAATGATGTTGTCTTGCCTAAATTATTGTCCATAAATTCGCAAACTGGCCCAATTACTAATTACAGCAACAAAATTCGAGTCATTCGTCGAATCATTATCGGTGTGGTCTTGTTGCTAGGCTTTATCTACCAACAACAAATGACCGAAACAAGTTCTTTGGCATCAATTGGTCTTATCGCATTTTCGTTAGTTATCCAGCTTTTGCCCTCAATCATTGGTGGTCTATACTGGAAAAAAGGTCACGCTCATGGTGTCTACGCTGGCTTACTCATGGGATTTGTTTCATGGGTATTTTGGCTAATTTTACCTCTTACAGATATGACCATTAGTGGTTATACACAAACTGAAATTCTCAGCCAGGGGGCTATTGTTAGCTTGTTTGCCAATACCATCGCGTATTACACATTCTCTCGTATTGCCCCGGCACGTCTGATCGATAAGATCCAATCAGAAGCATTTGTCCATCCCCTAGATACTTCGCGTACCAATCACAAATCATCTCAGGTCAATATTACTAATGGCGATTTGGTGACTTTATTGACGACATTTATGGGCCAAAGTCGTTGTGAGCAGCTACTTTCAGAATATTCTCGTCGAAA
This sequence comes from Glaciecola sp., assembly GCA_018623155.1. Taxonomy (GTDB): domain Bacteria; phylum Pseudomonadota; class Gammaproteobacteria; order Enterobacterales; family Alteromonadaceae; genus Opacimonas. Next base: position 8,680 of record JAAZVZ010000009.1, on the reverse strand, counting down.
TAATGTCAATGTAGATTTGTCAGATAAACCTAATATTCAAATATTGTCATTTTGTGAACGTGCATTAGGCGGGGTAATTGGATCATCAAGTGCGCGTGCACTAGTGAATAGTGTTGCCGAAGGTAAAAAGCTCGACTTTAGTGAGGTCATTAACTTTTTTGATGGCACTACCCAAGCCATGCAATTTAATATGACGGCATTGTTAACATCATTAGAGAGTATGGAACAAGGGATCAGTGTTATCGATAAAAACCTAAATCTGGTTGCCTGGAACAAACGCTATATTCAGCTATACGAATATCCTGATGAATATCTCGCTGTCGGGACTCCAATTGAAAAACTCATGCGCTACAACGCTTTAAAGGGAGAACTTGGTCCAGGAGATGTAGACCAAATGGTCGCTAGGCGCCTAGAGCATTTGCGCAATGGCACGCCACATCGCTTCACCAGACAACGCGCCGATGGCCATGTTATTGAAATGGTTGGTAATCCATTGCCTGGAGGTGGCTTCGTTACGAGTTTTAATGACATAACAAGCCATGTGGAGATCCAGCAAGCTCTTGAAGAAGCAAACATTGATTTGACAACTCGAATCAAAAAACGTACTGAAGAAGTTCACTCAATCAATGCCGATTTACGCTTAGAAATAGAGAAGCGCGCAGAAGTTGAACAAGAACTCATTCGTGCGCGCAAACTTGCTGAGGAAGCGAATGCGAGTAAAACCCGTTTCTTAGCATTAGCTAGTCATGACATCATTCAACCACTTAATGCAGCAAAGCTCTACCTATCGGCATTACAAGATTCAACCTTAAGCAAAAATGCCAGAGAAATACTATCAAAACTTAACCACTCGGTGAATTCATCAGAGCACCTTATCAGTACCCTACTCGATATCTCTCGTCTAGATCAAGGTGAAATGGCTCCGACTATAAGCGACATACATTTTAAAGATATCATTGAGCCTCTTCTTTCAGATATGACCGTGAAAGCTCAAAATAAAGGGTTGGAATTTAATCATGTAGTGCGTGATTTATGGATTAAAGCAGATAAAACATTTACTTATCGCATCATTCAAAATTTAATCTCCAATGCAATCAAATACACCGATGTTGGCAAGGTACTTGTCACTGCTCGTATACATAAACGGCGTGTTGAAGTGCGTATTTATGATACCGGTATTGGTATCCCCAAAGACAAGCTCAATGCTATCTTTAGTGATTTTTACCGAGTCCAAGAGTCAAATGAGTCAGGAGTGGGTTTAGGTTTAGGAGTCGTACGCCGCTTAACTCAGCAAATTAATGGCTCGATTAAGGTTAACTCTGTTAAAGACAAAGGTTCGTGTTTTATATTGACCTTACCATTGGGTAAACAACAAGTAGCGCAAAAAACAGCAGTGCGGACATCAAATAGTGCTTTAGCAGGTCTCAAGGCCCTCTGTGTGGATGATAAAAAAGAAAATCTAGATGCTCTGAGCTTGTTATTAAACAAATGGGGAATTGTCGCGGAGCTTGCGAATACTTATGAGGGTGGGTTAGCCAAAATAGCTGATTTTGATGCCGACATCCTATTAATCGATTATCAGTTGGATAAGAACCAAAACGGTGTGAATCTCATTCAAGAGTTACAAGTCGCAGCACAAAAAGAAACGCCAGCTGCAATATTAACGGCCCTACACGATGAACAACTCAAAGAGCAGTGCAAGTCTTTAAATATACAGCACCTCAATAAACCATTAAAGCCCGCAAAACTGCGAGCTTTAATTACGAATTTAGCTAAAAAAACTAAAAATGTGAACCGCTATTAATTGGTAACTGGCGGTTCTAATTCAAGTTGAGAAGCGATCAATACCGCTTGGGTACGGTTGTTAATGCCTAACTTGCGAAATATTGCTGTGACATGTGCCTTCACCGTTGCTTCGGCAATATCTAAATTGTAGCCAATTTGTTTGTTCAACAACCCATCGCGCATATAGCACAATACTTTATACTGTGATGGGGTTAGACTGGCAACACTATCAGCAAGCTTAGAGAACTCTTCATCTACTTCTTCAATCTTGTCAGAAATACCTTCAGGCAACCACACATCACCATCTAATATTGTTTGAATGGCTTTGGCGATTTCATCAGAACTTGCTGTTTTAGGAATAAAGCCTAATGCACCGACACCCACGATTTTGGAAATGATGTTCGCATCCTCTGTACCTGAGACAACAGCAACAGGAAGATCTGGATAGAGTTTTAAGATGTGTAATAAACCAAAAAGATCATTACTACCCGGCATATGTAAGTCGAGTAGTAATAGATCTATATCGGTTTCTTCAAGCACCTTGATGGTGCTAGGAAGATCTTCGGCTTCGAGTAGCTTCAGATCTTGGAGCGAGACTGACAACGCTCCCCTTAAAGCATCCCTATACAACGGGTGATCATCTGCAATAAGTAAGGTTGCCATGCTTGCTCCTTTTGTTGTTACTTGTTAAGGCGTTCCTCGATCAACGAATCCACAACTGATGGATCCGCTAATGTAGACGTATCACCAAGTTGCTCGTATTCATTCGCGGCGATCTTACGTAAGATTCGACGCATGATTTTACCTGAACGGGTCTTAGGTAAACCACGAGTCCACTGAATTAAATCAGGTGTCGCAATCGGGCTCAATTCCTTACGTACCCAAGCGCGGATCTCTTTGGTTAACGCTTCGTCAGGTTCCACACCTTCAATTGGTGTGACATAGACATAGATACCTTGACCCTTGATGTCGTGAGGATAACCTACAACCGCTGCTTCTGCAATCACTTCGTGTGCCACAAGTGCACTTTCGATTTCTGCAGTCCCTAGACGGTGACCAGATACGTTTAATACGTCATCTACTCGACCAGTGATCCAGTAGTATCCATCTTCATCACGACGACAGCCGTCACCGGTGAAGTAAACGTTGTTGTAAGCTGAGAAGTAAGTTTCGATAAAGCGTTTGTGATCACCGTAAACTGTACGCGCTTGTGAAGGCCAGCTGTCTTTAATGACTAGGTTACCTTCAGTTGTACCTTCAAGCTCGTTACCGTCTGCATCGAATAATGCAGGCTGCACACCGAATAGAGGCTTAGACGCAGAACCAGGCTTGTTAGGCGTTGTTGAAGGCAGAGGCGCAATCATCATGCCCCCAGTTTCTGTTTGCCACCACGTATCAACGATTGGGCAACGCTCTTGACCGATGACACGGTAGTACCATTCCCACGCTTCTGGGTTGATAGGCTCACCGACTGAACCAAGAATACGTAGTGAAGATAAGTCACATCCTTCCACTGGCTTGTCACCGTGCGCCATTAATGCACGGATCGCAGTAGGCGCAGTATACAAGCTGTTAACTTTATATTTTTCAACAACTTGAGCAATACGACGTACGTCTGGATAGGTTGGAACGCCTTCGAAGAATACTTGTGTCGCACCCGCGATTAATGGACCGTATGCCATGTACGAGTGACCCGTGATCCAACCCACATCAGCTGTACACCAGTAGATGTCGTCTTCACGATAATCAAAACCGTATTTGAACGTCATTGCAGTGTATACACAATAACCACCAGTAGTATGAACAACACCTTTTGGCTGACCAGTAGAACCAGAAGTGTAAAGGATGAATAATGGATCTTCAGCATTCATTGGCTCTGGCTCGCACTGTGCAGAGCAGTCTTCAACTAGCTCGCTCCAGATAACATCCACGTCGTTGTTATAGTCAACATCACCACCTGTTAATTGATGAACGATGACATTAGTGATCGAAGGACAGGCACCATTTGCTAATGCTTCATCAACATTTGCTTTTAGTGGAACAGTACGACCAGCACGACGGCCTTCGTCAGATGTGATAACCACTTTAGCAGATGCATTGTTGATACGATCCGCGATAGCATTTGGTGAGAAACCACCAAAAATAACTGAGTGAACTGCACCAATACGCGCACAAGCAAGCATTGCATAGGCTGCTTGAGGCACCATAGGCATGTAGATAGCAACCACATCACCTTTTTTAACGCCTAATTTTTTAAGGCCGTTAGCAAGCTTACACACTTCATAGTGAAGCTCTTGATAGGTGACTTCTTGGCTGTCTGACGGCTCATCGCCTTCCCATAAAATCGCAGTCTTTTTCGCATTTTCTGCTAAATGACGGTCAATACAGTTGTATGACGCGTTTAATACACCATCTTCAAACCAGCGAATATCGACATTACTTGGATCAAAAGATGTATTTTTAATGATTGTTGGTTCTTGGATCCAATCGACGATGTTCTTGTGTTCATCCCAAAATGCTTCAGGATTTTCAACCGATTGTTTATACATCTCTAAATATTGTTCTTCGGAAAGAATGCCCTCTTCTTTCAACGCTCCTGGTACAGGATAAGTTTTGGCAGTCATATTGCCTCCATTGCAGTTTTAAATATTTGTTAAATTACTAAAGACTAATGTAGCGATTCTGAGGTTTTTAAAAATAGGACTTTGGTCTATGAAAATGGTTTAACCAATCACAGCAAAGCTAATTATACCAAGGTATGTAAGACGAACGCAGTAGGCAAAAGTCGCCTACTGTATTCTGAGAAAACGCCCCAATTGGGTCTTGTTTTATAACGAGATTTTTTTAACAATTGGTCAATTAAAAGGCAATTGGATAGCGTTTAAAGACCGCCTGAATGCTGTCAAACTGACTTTCTGTTAACGGCATAACAAACGCATCAATATCCTCTTCCAACTGACTTAAATTAGTGGCCCCGATAATGGTTGAGGTAACCCCATCAATATAATCACACCATTTGAGAGCCAGTTGCGAAGATGTCATGCCAAGGTCTGAGGCGAGTTGTACGTATTCGGCTACAGCTTTGTTAGCAATTGGTGTATCTCTAAACAATCCCATTCGTTGCTCAAGACTCCAACGTGAGCCTTTTGGTCGTGCGCCATCGAGATACTTGCCAGATAACATGCCTGCAGCGAGTGGAGACCATGGCAAATAAGCAATATTTTCAAAGACACATGTTTCAATCAAATACGGCCAATCTTTCGCATGGAGTAAATTGAATTCGTTTTGAATCGATACCGGACGAGGCACAGCTAGCTCATCACACAAATTCAAAAAAGTATGGATGCCCCACGGCGTGTCATCAGATAATCCCCAATGGCGTATTTTTCCTGATTTGATCGCTTCACCAAGTGCCTCGACCACACCACGTTTACGCTCGACCTCCTTTTGTACATCTGTTTTTGTGGCTTTGATATCGTTTGGCCAATGAGTACCAAAATGTGCGGTTCCCCGGTTCGGCCAATGTAATTGATATAAATCAATGTAATCGGTATTGAGCTGTTTAAGTGAACCTTCTAAAGCAACTGCTATAGAGGCTTTATCAATGCCCTTGCCTCCTCTAATCCACGGAAGCCCTTTGCCAACGATTTTGGTCGCAAGGATCCAATCATTGCGTTTACTTGGATTTCGGACAAAATAATCCCCTATATGACGCTCGGTTGCACCCACTGTATCGGCTGAAGGAGGAACGGGATACATTTCGGCGGTATCCATAAAATTGATACCGCGCTCGAATGCATAATCAATCTGTGCATCGGCATCAGCTTGATTATTTTGTAAGCCCCATGTCATGGTGCCTAAGCAGACACGAGAAACATTAAGGCCCGATGTCCCAAGAGGAGAAAATTCCATATGGATTCCTTATTTTTATTGTTGTATTCAATTGATAAATTGTAATTTTGCCAAATCACGGTATAGCGCGCAACGCGCGATTAACTCCTCATGTGAGCCACTATCTACGAACTGACCGTGGTTCATCACTACTATCAAATCTGCATGTTTGACCGTCGCTAGACGATGCGCAATCACAATTGCAGTGCGATTGTGCATCAAATTTGCCAAACCCTGTTGTACCGCTTGCTCACTGCTTGCATCCAAGGAGCTTGTGGCCTCATCTAATAACAAAATAGGCCGGTTAGCAAGAAACGCTCTAGCAATGGCGATACGTTGTTTTTGGCCCCCAGAGAGTTTTACACCTCTCTCCCCGACTTGAGTAGCATAGTCTTGAGGAAGAGCCATAACGAATTCATGGGCATTGGCCAGTTTCGCCGCATTCTCAATCTCATTGTGAGAGGCATAATGGTTACCGTAGCCAATATTGTGTGCAATATCCGTAGCAAAAATAACGGGCTCCTGTGCCACTAACGCAAACGATTTACGAATCTGAGATTGTGATAATTCTGAATAAGCTGTGTTACCTAGTGTTATTTCGCCTTCTGTTGGCGGATAAAAATCCAATAGCACATCCATCAGCGTAGACTTCCCTGCGCCACTTGGTCCGACAATAGCAACCGTTTGTCCAGTTTTAATGGTTAAGTCGAGTTGTTTTAAAGCATAATCCCCGTCGTTTTGATAGCGAAACGAAAGGTTATGTAGACACAGAGCATCTTCACCTTCACTATCAAGTACCCACTTTGGCTGAGAACTGATTCGGTTTTTGAGAGGTTCTTGCAATAATTGTCGGATCCTCGCCGAAGCCCCCTTGGCTTTTTGGATTTCGCCAATCACTTCGCTTATGGTGGCAATCGCGCCACCGGCCATGACCGCATAAAAAATAAATGCACTCAAACTACCGGGGCTGAGTTCACCCGATATTACCGCAGTCGCCCCCATCCACGCCACAAATACGACCGCAAAGATACTGATCGCCATAATACAAATGATCAAAAGAGCCCGATAGTGAATTCTCTGTTTTGCCGCGACCATCACTTGCTCGACTTTGGCGTGAAGCGATGAGGTATCATGGGCTTCCTGCGTATAAGCTTGGATTGTGTGAATACCATGCAAAGACTGATCGATATGAGCACTCATATCCGCTATTTTGTCTTGTGATAGCTCAGCATAATGACGCACTTTTTTTCCGAGTAACTTGATGGGAAATAATATAAATGGGATGGCAAGCATGACCAGCCCTGTTAATTTCACACTGCTAAACAACATCAAAATAAAGGCGCCAACAAAAGTGACTGACGAGCGAATCGCCATAGACAGCCCCATGCCAATAACACTTTGTAAAACGGTAGTGTCTGAGGTAAACCGTGAGATTACTTCTCCTGTTCGATTGCGACTATAAAAGCCCATATCCAAACGTAACATCTGTGCATAAAGAGCATTTCTGATGTTAGCACTCACGCGCTCACCTAACCAAAGCATGTTGTAAAAGCGAAAATAAGTTGCGATGCAGCCAACAACGGATACGGCCACAACACCTAAAAGCATTTGATTGAGAAAAGCTTCGTCATTGGCAACAAACCCACGGTCAATCACAAGCTTAATTCCCTGCCCTAGGACCAGCCAACTGCCTGCACTGACGAGCAACGCAAACATAGCGATGAAAATACGAGTTTTGTGTGGTTTAAGAAACTGATATAACCATAAAATCAAAGAGGAATTAGCCATTATCTGACCAGTAAAAATATTATTAATGAATCGTAAAAGGCTTTTGTTACAGTGTCAAATTAGGCCACTAATACAGAGATGTCGCAAGCGGTTCAGTAACCATGACAACGAAATCTGTCTTGCGACTATTCTATCCTCCGACTAGTGCTTTTAACTTTTCTTTCATTTTGTCCTTAAGCTTGCCTTTTTGCTTATCCATCTCTTCCTTGAGTTTTTCTTTAACCGCGTCTTTAGCTGCTTTTTTAGCTTCCAGTTTTGCCACTATAATAACCTCAGCTAACAAAGCATCTGTTACCGCGGCCGCAATTTGGTCAGCTGGGATCCCATTTGGTTGACCGATAGTTCCCACAGTAAAACTGGGTAAAGTTATTTCGTAAACAGTTTTATCAATACCTAATTGGTCGACAGGTAATTTAGAAAAATCCAACCTTAAACGGGTATCAGCAATGACGATATTATCAATAATGACCATCGGCTGTTCCGACTGTGTGGGTGTTTTCGCAGTATTGGACTGGGGTAGTTTAGATTGGAGATAGTTTCTGATGGTTAATAAGTTACTCCCAGTAGCGCTATCCGTCTCGTACAAAATTTCAGGAACATTAATAGCAAACTGATCGACGACATACGCTTTACCTCTTGGCGTACCAAGGTCAAGTACAATATTTTGTAATGACAGGGCGTTATTTTGTGAAAAACCTTGAGGATTTTGCACGGCTAACTGGGTTAAGGCTAACCGCCCATCGGTGAGTGAAAGTTCAGCTTTGCCAAGTGACACTTTGGTACCGAGATAGTACGTCCCTTGTTGTTCTACTTGTTGTTTGATGACCGTGTCGGTTTGACTAAACACATACCAAATTACGCCTGCTATCACTGCAATGATAACAGATATAATAATGACCACTTTTTGCATCAAGAAATCCTTTTATCTAAACGGCTAATTCCTTTTAACTATAGAATAATATTGTCTGTGTTGTAGGTTAATTATTTAAATAAAAAAACCCAGCCGAAGCTGGGTTTTATTATTCGTTCTAATTTGTTCCAGACAATCGGTACTCCGGGCATCCTGCCCTCCGCCCTTCGGGCCAAATAAAAAACCCAGCCGAAGCTGGGTTTTATTATTCGTTCTAATTTGTTCCAGACAAATTAGTCGATGATTTTCGCTACAACGCCCGCACCTACTGTACGGCCACCTTCACGGATTGCGAAGCGTAAACCT
>JAAZVZ010000020.1 GCA_018623155.1 Glaciecola sp. | reverse complement strand
TTACCGTCGATGAGTTGCAATACCCCATAAATCCCATTTAAGGGAGTGCGCAATTCATGAGACATGTTGGAGAGGAACTCGTCTTTGCGCTGATTTAAGGCTTTCTCTGCTTGAAAGGCTTGTTCAGTGGCCTGCTGACTCATCTCAACCATTACTTGATAGCGCCGTAAAGACCACAACGTCACTGCAATCAAGCCTAAAAAATGCATTATTGTCGCCATCGTATTAAGCTTATTACCATAATACATGAGCAAGTACCCTTGATTGACGAGTAGGTACAGCACTAACAACAAGCTTGCGTTGATAATGAGCACTGCGCGGCTAATGGTAGGATGGAGTAAGTAGATGAGAGACGGAAAGACCAATCCCCATATTGCCGTAATGGAGCCGTGTAGACCATTAAAATACAGCATTGAGGCGAACAAAAGCTCGCAGGTAATAACTGTTATTATGGTGCTCAAGTATCGGTGTTGATGTGATTGAGATAGCTTATAGGCTACAAAGCAAAACAGGGAACCGAAAACAAATATAGCTCTATAATGTTCGCCATGAATAAAAATACCATAGAGAGGGGGTAACTGCATGACTACAGTTATAAGAAAGACCGATTTTAACGTTTCTGTTTGAAAGTGTGATTTATCTAGAAAACTAAATTCCATAAAGTCACATCCTTGTGCTTGTATAATCATCTAAAAATAATGATAACGTTATTCATTCTATTGTCAAATATTTTACATTTTTTTAACTAAAATACCGTATTAAAGAATAGTTACTTGGGTAGCAAAATCGATAGGGTGAAGGGTAAGTCTTCACTAAAACGTATTTTGCCACCATATAAATCCACCAAGTCATTGACTGTAGCAAGGCCAATCCCAGAACCTTCAGTATACTGATCTAGGCGATAACCGCGTTTGAGAATTTGTTGTTGTTGATCAATTGGAATGCCTTCTCCGTCATCTTCAACGGCCAGTATGATCCAATGTAAGTCTTCATTTAACGTGACGTTAACGAGTTTTTGCGATGCCTTACAGGCGTTATCTAAAATATTTCCAAGGATTTCATACCAATCTGCTTGGTCAATGGCATATTTAATCGATGTAGATTCGTTATAGATAATACTTAGCGATTTATCTCGGTGAATTTTGCGCATGCTCTCACACATTTTCTTAACTACGGATGAGAGTTCAATTTGCTGATGCCCTGATTTTTGACTTAAACGAGCGCGGGAAAGTTGTCTTTGGATAATTTGATCAATTTGGTCCACCTGAGGATGAAGACTATTAGGCAAGGCCGGATCACCTTTAATGACGGTCAAGGGTGTTTTGAGTGAATGCGCCAAATCTTGTAAGGCATTTTGATACCGCTCGCGCTGTTGTTGCTCTTCTTGTAAAACACGATTGATGGTGTACTTCATTGCATTGAGCTCCAATGGGAACTCGCCTGATAACTGGCTTTGTTGTCCTTGGCGGGTACGTTTGAGTTGTGCAATCAAAGTTCGTACCGGCAGTAATACTGATAACAAGCTGAGTATTAACACGATCGCGATAACCAGTGAAATGACTAATGTTGATTGCCATAAGGTCCGTGTAAAAACGGCATGTTCTGCTTCTAAGTCTCGTGCGTGATTAGCGATGTGAAAGTGAATAGCTTCATATCGATTATAGTTGAGAAACTCAGCTGTAAAGCTATAGAGATACCAAGTCTCGCCATTGTGTTCAATCTTAGAAAAACGAGTTTCGCCGGCACCTGTCCTAGGCAGCCTAGCGGGGTCGATGGTGTTGGTCACCGAAGCAGATTGCCAGATCAATGTATCATTGAGTTTAATATAGCCATGGTAGCCACTTTGAGTGATGTTAAAGCGCTCATCTAATACTGCAACGGGCATGGTAATGACACTTTCACGTAAGTCAAAATCCGCTATAAGCACATAGCTCATGAGTTCTAATTCGGTCATTTTTGCACGTTCAAGTGAACTAAAATGTGCTGTGCTGATTGACCAAACCAAAGCAGGTAAGACAAACATAACCACTAAGCACAGTGATAATACACTGCGCATGGTTAAAGAAAGGGCATTTAATCGGGCGAAAATAAGCGATATCCTCTGCCACGTAAGGTTTCGATTGGTTTCATGGTATTGTTAGGATCGAGCTTTTTGCGTAATCGACCAACAAATACTTCAATCACGTTACTGTCCAAATCAAAATCTTGATCGTAAATATGTTCGGTCAGTTCTGATTTGGAAATCACTTTTTTGGGATGAAGCATCAAGTATTCTAATACCTTGTATTCATAAGCGGTGAGTTCAAGAGGTTGTTCTGAGACAAACACTTGTTGCAAGGATAGATTAAGGGTAATTGGACCGGCTTTGAGTTCTGATGATGCATGACCGGATGAGCGACGAATAAGCGCTTTCACTCTTGCAAGTAGCTCTTCCTCATGAAAAGGTTTGGTTAAATAATCATCCCCTCCAGCATCGAGTCCGTCAACTTTTTGTTGCCAACTGTCCCGAGCGGTCAAAATCAAGACAGGGACTTTGATATCAAGTTTGCGAGCGGCTTTAATTACCTCTAACCCATCGAGCTTTGGCAGTCCCAAATCAATAATCGCTGCATCATATTCGTATTCCTTAAGTAAAAATAAAGCACGCTCACCATCATCGGCCAAATCTACACTGAATCCATTTTTTTGAAAAAACATATCTAATTGAACCAACAATTGTGGCGTATCTTCAACAATCAATAATCGCATTAGGGATCCTTTTTCTTATTTGAAGGGGGCGGTGTTTGTGTCGACTTGAGTTGTTTAGGGTCAATTTCAACGATGGTCACACGTCCATCTTTACTCATCATTTTAAAGCGATACCGCTCACCGTAGCGTTGCATTTGCAATATACGTCCTTCTTGTTGACGCTTTGCTGCTGCTATGGCGATTTGTTTTTCAGTATCCATAGCATGACGCACGGTCAGCTTGCGCGGCTCCGTTTGTCTCTCTGTGTAGGGCAGTACCATGAAACTGGACAGACTCAGTATGATACAAATAAATACTCGAACTATCATTGTATTAAGTCTATAGTAATTGACTGAATTGGTAATGAACTATATTCATATTTATATTAACGAATGTTGGTCCAGAAGGAAAAGAATAGGGGCGATTAAATGCGAATTTTTTGGATGATAGTGATTGTTTTTGGTTTAAGTGCTTGCGCGAGCCATGTCAAAACACCAAATGAATTATGGCATTCAGGACAGTTACCGATTAAAACACAACTGATTGATGATGATCGGATCATTCAAGGCCAACTCAGTAATGGCATGGCGTTTTATCTAGTTGAAAATCACACCCCAAAAAACGAAATAGCGGTGCGTTTACATGTCAATGTGGGCAGCCTTGATGAAGACGACAACGAGTTAGGTCTTGCACACCTTCTTGAGCATATGGCATTTAATGGATCAACTAATGTGCCTGAAGGTGAAATGGTGGCGATATTAGAACGCTACGGTTTGAGTTTTGGTGCAGATACCAATGCCTCAACAAGCTTCCATGAAACACAATACAAATTAGATCTGCCCACCAACTCTGAAGAGATCATAGACACTGCATTGTTTTTGATGCGAGAGACCGCTTCCAATCTCACTCTTGCGGAATCTGCTTTGGCTGCAGAAATTCCAGTTGTTCTTGCCGAGTACGATGCACGAAATACGTTGGCGTTTCAAGCTCAGCAAAAACAATTTAATCAATATACTAAAGGCTTGCGCTATGCACAGCGCTGGGCAATTGGCACCAAAGACGCTTTGCGAGCAATGACCGCAGAGCAACTCAAACGCTTTTATGCTCGCTTTTACACGCCAGCAAACAGCACCTTAGTGATTGTTGGCGATTTTGATGCACAAAGCATGAAAGCAAAAATTCAGTCGTATTTTGCAGATTGGACCAATGAGTCACAACGTCCAATTACAGAGATTGGAGAACTGAGTATTCCTGACGCGCCTGTGTTCCAAGTCCATCAAGCGCCTGGTTTGCCGACTCAAGTCATGATTACGTTAAGTCAAATGTCTGATTCAGACCTTGATAGTGTTGGACAACGTCGAGACGAATACTTGCGCTTAATCGCCAATAGTGTTTTGAATTATCGTTTAAGCTCCAAATTACTGACCGGCGAAGCATCATTTGAAAATGCCTACCATGCGAAATTTAATTTATTTGAGCGGGCAGATATATCTTTATCATTAGTGAGCACTTCGCCTGATCGATGGCGTGCTGCACTCAGTGAACTCCTTGTCGAAATTCGAAAAATTCAGGAGTTTGGCGTGACATGGGAGGAAGCGGACCGTCAGATCACCACTATTCGAAACGGACTTTATACCGTCGCGTCTGAATCTGATACGTTAACATCGGCACGGATCAGTCAAGCTATTTTGGAGAGTTTAGATGACCAAAAAGCTATCTTGTCGCCACAAGCAGAGCTGACACTCTTTGAGGAGTTGATGCAGACGTTTACGTTAGCCGAAATCAATCAGGTATTGATTGATCAATTTAGTGCCGTTCAGCCTACAATTTTTGTGCAAAGTAATGGTTCAGTCGAGATTACTCAAGACGAAATTGAAACGGCATACTTGTCAGCGCTTGATATAGAAGTGTTACCAGATGAATTAGCCGTTGCCAAGGCATTTGCATATACCGATTTTGGTCAAAGTGGTGAAGTGCTGACGCGTGAGTACGACGAATTATATGACATTACCAAGGTCAGCTTTGCCAATGGTTTACGGCTAAACGTCAAGCCCACAAAATTAGTGACAGGACGAGTGGAATTAGATTTACAATATGGTACGGGTTTTCAGTTTTTTAGTGAAAAAGATGCAGGATTAAAAGAGCTTTATAGTTATATGGTGGCCGCTGGTTTAGGTCAGCATGATGTCAACGAACTGCGCGAGTTACTGTCGGATAAAGACGTCAGTTTGCGTTTTATACCCCGATTTCATTCATGGGGAGGACGATTCAGCGCGTCTAATGAACATCTACTTTTGCAACTTCAGCTTATGGCGGCATTCGTTTCCGATGCAGCTTGGGATCCAGCTCTAGAAAATCTTTACCGGCAAAACACCCAACAACAATATCTACAAGCAAAAAGTTCAGTCAATGCGGTGCGCAGTTTTGAATTACAACAGCTGCTTTATGCGAATGATGTAAGGGTGAGTACACCTGATTTATCGGTTGCTCTGAGTCGAACCTTCGCAGAATTAGACGCTGAACGCATAGCACAATTATCCGATGGTCCAATGACCCTGTCGATTGTTGGGGATATTAATTTGAATGAAACCATAAATTACGTCGCACAGACCTTTGGAGCCCTGGCATATGATTTTACACCTCCTCAAAAACGTAAAGTGAGTGACTTACAGCTTGATACTCCGGGGCAATATCGCTTAACCCATCAAGGTAATTCAAAAAATGCATTGGCGATACGCGTTTATCACACTGCCGATAACAGTGATAAGAAGCGTAATAACACACTAAATATCTTGCGTGAGGTATTAAATTTAAAAGTAACACAAAAACTTCGCGAAGAGTTGGGGGCAGCTTACTCTCCTGGTGTATTTAACACGCAATCTCGTTTCGTAGTCAACGATGGTTACATACAGTTTGATACGCAAACTTCACCTGAGCAACTCGCTCAAGTTATGCGTGCTTATGATGAGATTGTTGCAGAAGTTAAGCGAGAAGGTGGGATCAGTGATGATGAGTTATCTCGCGCAGTCGAGCCATTAGTTGCGGGGATTAATCAAGCACTCGAACAAAATGGCTTTTGGCTAAATCGATTGGGTTTACTGCATATTGAATCCGATGCAGTGGCACGTTGGTTTACTTTAGAGGATTTGATTCGGTCAATCACCATTGAGGATGTTAGACGCGCTGCTAATGAATATATGATTGAAAGTCGAATGATTAATGTGGAAGTCATCCACGAATCGCTTAAGTGATAGCAAAGAGTATGTGAAGCCATTCGTGGGCGCAGATTTACGGTAGAACTTTTTTGTAAGGTTTTACTGTCACTTGACCATACACACCAGCCTCGATGTATGGGTCAGCGTCGGCCCAAGTCTGGGCTTCTTCAAGTGAGCCGAATTCCGCAATCACCAAAGAGCCAGTAAATCCAGCAGGGCCTGGATCATCTGAATCGATGGCAGGGTGAGGCCCTGCCATAATTAAGCGACCTGCGTCTTTTAATGCAATCAATCGTGCAAGATGATCGGGGCGAGCAGCTAAGCGTTGTTCTAATGTATCAGGTTTGTCCTGAGCTATAATTGCGTAAAGCATAGTAATTCCTGTAGGGTAGAGTGCTTGGAGACGGTTTAATATTGGGTTGCAGCTTTCATTGCACGAACAAAATCACCTAGCGCTTCGCACATTGCATCTTCATTATTTAGGTGCTTAGCGATAATGTTCACCACGGCAGATCCTGATATAGCTCCTGCAGCTCCAGCTGAAATGGCGTCTTTAACTTGTTCCGGTTGAGCGATACCAAATCCAAGAAGTGGTGGCGCTGCATTGAACTTGTTGAGATTTGCAATCAATTCATGCGCAGGCGTTTGTGCAGCGGTTTCAGCACCTGTAACCCCAGCTCGACCCAATAAATAGGTATAGCCCGAAGTATATTTACCCAATGCATCAAGGGTTTCATCCGTCGCATTTGGCGGTGCAATCAATATCTGATCGACATGATGTATCTTGGCTACTTCCACAAAGCGAGCCGCTTCACGAATAGGCACGTCGGCAATCAAGATTGAATCCACACCGGCTGCATAAGCATCAGCATAAAATGTATCAATCCCGCGCGCGAGCACCAAATTAGAGTAGAGTAATAACCCAATTGGAATGTCAGGGTTGGCGTCTCTAATATTGCGAATAACCGCAAAACAATCACTGGGTGTCATGTTGTGAGCTAATGCTCGGATAGAGGCCGCTTGAATGGTTGGGCCATCTGCAATCGGATCAGAGTATGGAAAACCAAGCTCTAGTGCATCGGCACCATTATCAATAAGCGTTTGGATAATACGAGTCGAAGTTTCAACCGTTGGATCTCCAATCATGACGAACGGGACAAAAGCGCCTTGTTGTTTTTGGCGCAATGACGTAAACATAGAGTCGTAACGTTGTGCGTGGGACATTACAAATCGTCTCCTAAAATAGTAGTAACGTAGGCAAGATCTTTATCACCACGGCCGGATAAATTGACTACAATAATGGTTTCGTCTTCGGCTTCATCTGCCATATTGAGGGCGTGGGCCAGTGCATGTGAGGATTCTAGGGCAGGGATGATACCTTCTTTTCGAGCTAATAATTTGAAGGCATTAAGTGCTTCTTCATCAGTGGCAGCCACATATTCGGCACGACCAATTTCATGCAAATAAGCATGTTGCGGGCCCACAGCTGGATAATCAAGACCCGCTGAAACAGAATAGGATTCTTCAATTTGGCCGTCAGAATCTTGCATGATGTAGCTAAACGCACCGTGCAAGATCCCTTTTGTACCTTGGCAAATAGTGGCGCCGTGTTCATGAGTGTGTAGACCTTTGCCTGCAGGTTCAACTCCGACCAAACGAACACTTGGTTCATCAATGAAATCAGCAAACATGCCAATAGCATTAGAGCCACCACCCACACAAGCGACAACGGCATCGGGTAGGCGGCCTTCTTTGGCTAGCATTTGCTCCCGTGTTTCTTCCCCGATCATGCGATGAAACTCACGGACAATCGTTGGAAAAGGATGTGGACCTGCTGCAGTACCTAACAAATAATGTGCTTTGTCATAATTAGCAGACCAATCTCGCATCGCTTCGTTAACTGCGTCTTTGAGTGTACCCGAGCCCGAGTTAACTGGAATGACTTCTGCCCCCATCAAACGCATTCTAAATACATTGGGTGACTGACGTTCGACGTCTTTCGCCCCCATGTAGATGCGTGCCTTTAACCCAAGTAAAGCACAGGCTAGGGCAGTGGCTACACCATGTTGCCCAGCACCGGTTTCAGCGATGACTTCTGTTTTGCCCATGGCTTTGGTCAACAACGCCTGACCTAACACTTGATTGGTTTTATGTGCGCCGCCATGCAATAGGTCTTCGCGCTTTAAATACAGCTTAACTTTTGGATTTGAGACCAAATTGCGAGTCAATGTCATTGCCGTTGGACGACCGGCATAATCGTGTAATAGATCGCTAAATTGCTGTTTAAATGAAGGATCGTCTTTGGCATCCAAAAAGGCCTTTTCGAGCTGATCTAATGCTGGGATCAATAGCTCAGGAACATACATGCCACCAAACTCACCAAATTTACTGTTTAATTGATTCATGAACTTATTCTCATTTAATATTGACGCAGTAATTCAAATACACGATTTATCTTATTGATATCTTTTATGCCTGGTGCGGATTCTACACCAGAATTTAGATCCAAGAGGTCTGCTTTTGTCTTGATGGCCTCTTGAATATTATCAACACTCAACCCACCGGCAAGTGCAATAGGCGTTGCTGTATCGATATCATCAAGTAAAGACCAATCAAACGCACAACCCGTGCCACCGCTTTGTTCACCGACCTGACAATCTAATAGTATCCGATCACAGTGATTAGGTATGGGGGGTATTGTATCGGTAACACCTACGGCGCGCCAGATTTGACAATTTTTAGGTAACGCATTGCGTAAACTTAACACATACTCATTATCTTCATTGCCGTGTAATTGAACCGCATAAAGCTCACACTGCTTGGCTATCTGTACGATATTGTCAATGGATGCATTCACAAAGACCCCTACATATTGACCTGGTACTTGTGCGGTAATGTGTAAAGCCTGTTCAGCTGTGACACAGCGTTTGGATTGTGGGACAAAAATGAGCCCCAAATAGGAAACGGGGGTTTGTACTATCGTTTGAGCATGGTCAATTTGAGTTATACCACACACCTTAACAGTCCCATATACAAGCTGCTGGACGGCTTGCAACAAGTTCTCTTGTGCCATTAACGAAGAACCCACCAAAAAACCATCCACTAAGGGAGCGAGTCGTGCAATGTCTTGACGTGTGTAGATACCTGACTCAGAAATGAGTACGCCTTGATGACCGAGTTGGCGCAACAGCGGCACTAGGTGTTCTGTCGCAGCTAAATCAGTCGACAGATCGCGCAAGTTTCGATTATTAATCCCAATGATTTGGGCACCTAAGGCTACAGCCCGATGGGCTTCTTCGGTATTAGACACTTCAGTGAGGACATCGAGTGATAAACTGTCTGCAACATCGTGTAACTCGCGATATTCCTCATCAGACAGAACAGATAACATCAACAATATCGCGTCGGCGTTGTAATGCCTTGCTAAGTAGACTTGATAAGTATTCACAAAAAAATCTTTGTTCAGTACCGGAATATCGACTCTATCGGTCACATATTGGAGATAGTCATAGGTGCCTTGAAAGTACTTTTCATCAGTTAATACCGAAAGGGCAGCCGCTTCTGTTGTGTAAGCAGCCAAAATTTCATCCAAATCAAAGACTGGACGAATCAGCCCCTTTGATGGTGAGGCTTTTTTGCATTCAAAAATATAACCAGCATTGGTTTGGTTAAGCGCGTCATAAAGGCTTTTTTGAGATGGCTTTAAGTTATTTTTAAACGTCTCTAAAGGCAACTCAGCTTCTCTTGCGATGAGTTCCTCGCGCTTGTCTATGACAATTTTTTCTAAGACATTGGCCATGTTATTGTGTTTCCTGACTCATTTGAGCAGCTTGGGTAATAGTCTGCATGGGTTTACCTTCGGCGATGGCTGTGAGCGCTATTTGTGCGCCCTCGGCGTATGTTTGTGCTTTGCCACACAGATATAATAAAGCTCCAGCATTCATTGCGATGGCATGGGTATGAGCCGGTTCGCCTTTACCATTAAATACGGCCTCGATAGCGGCTTTGTTTTGTTCGGGTGTGCCTCCGACGATCGCTTCAAGTGGTGCTGATTCAAGACCAAAATCGGCAGGTTTGAGAACATATTCGGTCATGGTACCTGCATTAATTTCGACGACTTGTGTTTCACCATGCAAGGCAAACTCATCAAGGCCACTCCCATGCACGACTAGTACACGCTCATGTCCGAGAAGTTGTAGAGTTTGTGCATAAGGGAGCAATAGTTCAGGTGTGTATACCCCCATGACAGAATGCGTTGGTCGTGCAGGATTTGCCAGCGGACCCAATACGTTAAAAATCGTTCTAGTCTTGAGTTCGGTGCGAACGGGCATGGCGTGTTTTACCCCCGCATGATAAACCGGGGCAAACAAAAAACACAGATTAGTAGCATTCATCGTGGCACGAGCTTGCTCAGGCGAATGCATCAAGTTATACCCAAATGCGTTAAATAAGTCAGCCGAGCCGGATTGACTTGAAACACTGCGGTTACCGTGTTTGGCGACAGCGATCCCACAGGATGCGGCGACTACTGCTGCGGCACTGGAGATATTAATGGTATTGTATCCGTCACCACCGGTACCAACAATATCGGCAAAAGGACTGTCCGGTCTAGGAAATGCAGTCGCGTTTGAGACCATAGCTTGGGCAGCGCCGGCTATTTCTTGAGGGGTTTCACCTTTTATCTTCAGAGCAGTTAACAATGCAGTTAAGGCTATTTCACTCACTTTACCTTGCATGACCTGGCTAAATATCTCTTCACTTTGTGTTTGAGATAGGTCATTTTGGGCATATAAACTTTCTAGAGTATCTAACATAAATTACTTCCTTATGCTGTGGTTCCATCTGTACCAAGCAGGTAATCAATACTGTCTCGCAGTAACAGGCTGCCACTATGGGTCAAAATCGATTCAGGGTGAAATTGCATACCTAACATTTTGCGTTTTGGTTCATACACAACCATAGGGATATCGTTGACCTCGCCCAATACTTCTAAGCATTCAGGAATGTGTCCTGCGGCCAGTGAATGATATCGAGCAATAGACATGGGTTGAGGCATATTGACAAACATTTTATCCCCGCAGTGTGATAACAAGGATGCTTTACCGTGCACCACCGCTTCTGCGCGAACCACAGTACCACCGCAAAACTCAACAATGGCTTGATGTCCCAAACAAATTCCTAAGATCGGCACTCTACCAGTCATGCGTTTAATTAACTCAGGCATACAACCCGCTTCGTGAGGCGCACCGGGGCCTGGAGATAGCAACAGCAAGGTGGGGCCTTGTTCAGCGAGCTCGTTTAAAGCGTTAGTAATCACATCCACATCAACGGTATTGCGATAAACGCGCATATTGACATTTAGTGTGCGTAATTCATCGACTAAGTTATACGTAAAGGAATCGACATTATCGAGCATGACAACATGTAAATCTTTCATATCGATTCTCCTTGCGAAGTCATAATGGCACGTATAACAGCTTGTGCCTTAGCACGCGTTTCATCAGCTTCAGCTTGTGGTAAAGAATCATACACAACTCCAGCACCAGCTTGGATATGAGCAGTGTTGTGTTGCACGAAGGCTGAACGAATCACAATACACGTATCCATATTTCCTTGTCCATCGAGATAGCCTACGGCACCGCCGTAACTGCCACGACGTTGTTTTTCAATATCTCGAATTAAGCGAGCTGCTGAGACTTTTGGTGCACCAACAAGTGTTCCCATGTTCATACACGCTTGATACGCATGTAATGCATCAAGCTCAGGGGTGAGCTGACCAACGACACGTGATACCAAATGCATTACATGGGAGTACCGATCTACTTTGAGCAACTCTTTGACGTGACGGGTACCAGGAATAGAGACCCGAGCGACATCATTGCGAGCTAAATCAACGAGCATGATGTGTTCTGATTTTTCTTTTAGATCTTCTCGTAGCTCTAACTCAATCCTTCCATCCAAATCGAAATCAATAGACCCATCTGACCGTTTGCCACGAGGGCGAGTGCCAGCGATGGGATAAATTTCGACTTGGTTGGTACTGGCTGTGTATTTGAGTGCAGATTCTGGAGAGGCACCAAATAGACTGAAATCTTTGTCATGCATGTAAAACATGTATGGGCTAGGATTCAATACCTTCAACGAGGCATATGCCAAAATCGGCTCAGGGCAGGGTAATGAGAAAGTACGAGACGGTACTACCTGAAAAATATCACCAGCCAAAATATGCTCTTTTAATGCTAAAACGTCCTTGCAAAATGTCTCATCGTCTTTGTCTGTCACAACATCACTCTGAGCCAATGCGAGATTTGGGGAAGTGATTTGTTTGTCCAAAGAGTTTGGGATTTGGGCAAACGCACTTGTTAGGCGTTGCTCGGCATCCGCCAGTTGTTCTGTCACATGTTGACTGGCACAAAATTGATTTAAAATGATGTGATTTTCTTTGGTTTTATGGTCAATCAATGCAAGTGTGTCTGCAAGATAAAAGACAAAATCAGGACAGGTGTTTTTGCCAGTCGGTACATCTGGAAGGGCTTCTGCAACAGCGAACAAATCATAAGCAAAGCACCCTCCAAGAAAAATCCCAAATTCATCTTGATGCGGAATGTTCGTGACAATGTCTCTTAGAACTTTAAAAACATTATCCGCTTGCAAACGCGTTTCTTCATCTAGATTAGGGTCAATAGCCGGAAAATCACATTGCATCACATAGTCGGTGTGTGCGCTGATATAACCCGATAAACTTGCGCTAAGGATCTGCAAAGCTGCTCGGCCATTTGCATTGAGTGCGGCGAGAGTCACTCGATTGCCAATGCATTCAATGCGCACGCAGGCGTTGAGTAGCATGATGCTTTTTAGACTGTCTTTACTGTCAATTTCAGCAGATTCGAGCAACATGGTATTTTGTTGGTCGTGACACATTGCGTAGTATTGCGCGAGCGGATCGTCGCAATACGGAACGGCAAAGCGTCGAGATTGAACGCCTTTATTTGGGAACAATGAATGATTTTCGCCAGTCACGTTGATATTTTCCTTATTCCAATAAAAAAGCCCGTTACATATGACGGGCTTATTCTTACACACACACGAATCACAGCCCTATAGAGACTGCCACCACCAGATGTTTGCAATGCGTGTTGTAAGCATGGGTATTACCTTATAGAACCTTATTAGAACGTTGGTTTGTTCTGTTGTGTGATATATACTAACCATTATTAACATAATTGCAACTATGTATTTGATGAAAATAGATTTACACACGCATACACATTATTCTGATGGTAAGTTGTCCCCTTCAGAATTAGTCATGCGTGCCCATAATCAACAAGTAGATGTGTTGGCAATTACAGACCATGACACGGTACAAGGCATAGCAGAAGCACGTGAGTATCAGGCTTCACAAAAAAGACCGTTACAAATTATCAGTGGTGTTGAAATCTCTACCAAATGGCATGGCTTTGAAATACACGTACTCGGATTGCATATTGACTATCAGGATCAGACTTTAGCCTCACGCTTAGCTGAGCAGTCTGAAGTGCGCTTAACTCGAGCACAAAAAATGTGCAACAAGCTCGCCAAAATCGGTATTGAAGGAGTGTTTGATGAGGCAATGGCGCGGGTTGGTACAGGCCAAATCACCCGTGCACATCTTGCGCAAGTGCTCCTGGACCGTGGTGAGGTAAGCAGTTGGCAAAGTGCGTTTTCACAGTATTTGGGCAAAGACAAAAAAGCCTATGTCAATGCGCCGTGGCCAACTATCGCAAAAGCCATAACATGGATCCGTGATGCTGGAGGCGTCGCTGTGTTAGCGCATCCTGGCCATTACGATATGAAGACCAAATGGCTCAGACGGTTGTTAGAGGAATTTAAAGACGCAAACGGACAAGGCATGGAAGTGACCCATCCCAATATGTCGCCTACCAAAAAACAACTTTTATTCAGTCTGGCTCGAGAGTATCAGCTGCTTGCCGCAGTGGGGTCGGACTTTCATGCTCCAAGTCCTTGGAGCGAATTGGGGCGCAAGCTCGATATTGATTCTGATTTGCCCACCGTATGGGCAGATTGGCCAGAATGTAGGAAGGCATCATGAGTCAGTTTTTTTTCGTTCACCCAGATAATCCTCAACCCCGCTTGATTAAACAAACGGTTGAAATCATAAAGTCTGGTCAGGTCATTGTCTATCCAACCGATTCTGGGTATTCCATTGGCTGTCAAATGGATAACAAGTCGGCGTTAGAGCAAATTTGTCGCATTCGAGATTTGTCCAAGGAACACAATTTTACGTTGATGTGCCGAGATATGTCGGAGTTATCAGAGTATGCACGCGTTGATAATATATCGTTTCGCTTACTTAAAAATAATACGCCAGGTCCATATACTTTTATTTTTAAAGCGACCAAAGAAGTGCCAAAGCGGTTACAAAACCCCAAGCGTAAGACCATCGGTATACGCGTTCCAGACAATACTATTGCTTTAGCGATTTTAGAAGAGCTGGGCGAGCCATTAATGAGCACTACCCTTATTCTACCGGGTGAAGATATGGCAGAATTCGATCCAGATGCGATTCGAGACCGGCTTGAGAAACAAGTCGGCTTAATTATTCACGGCGGTTACATTGGAGAGCAACCGACCTCAGTACTGGATTTATCGGAAGGAGAAATCAACGTAATTCGTCATGGCAGTGGCGATGTCAGTGTATTTGAGTAGGCGTGTGAGCGATTCGGATAAACCACAATCAGACCAGGCAAAGGCGCCAATGATCCAACAGCCGCTTCCGTTGGCATTTGTGCATGGTGAGGCATTGGTTGAAAAGCCTGAGGACTTATTTATTCCACCCGATGCGTTAGAAGTGATCTTGGAAACCTTTGAAGGTCCTCTTGATCTGTTGCTTTACCTTATCCGCAAACAAAAAATTGACATCATCGATTTACCTATCTTAGACATCACAAAGCAATACATGGAATATGTTGAACTGATGCAGGAGGTAAAGTTAGAACTTGCTGCAGAATATATGTTGATGGCAGCTATATTGGCCGAAATTAAATCTCGTCTTCTCTTACCAAAGCCTCCAGCTGATGAGGAAGACGAGATCGACCCACGTACTGAATTGATCAGAAGGCTCAAAGAATATGAAATCATCAAACACGCCTCACAGGAGTTAGATACATTACCCAGAATGGGACGAGATAGATTTGCAGCGACCGCGGTACCTGCTAAAAACATATCTCCTGAAAAAATTCATCCTCATGTTGCCATGGCGGATATCGTATTAGCGTTTGCCGAAGCTATGCAACGTGCAGAGGCATTTGCACATCATCAAATTGAACGCGAGCAACTTTCAACTAGAGAGCGCATGAGTCAAATTTTACAAACACTCAAACACGATTCGTTTATGACATTGACGGATTTATTTACCCCAGAAGAAGGGAAAGCAGGCTGTGTAGTGAGCTTTTTGGCTATTTTAGAATTAACCAAAGAAGGTTTACTCGAGTGTATGCAATCGGATGCTTTAGGTGTTGTAAATATAAGATTGAAAGCGCAACTGGCAGTAGAGGACGACTAAGATATGAAAATATCTCATGAGCAATTAAAACAATTAATTGAGGCGGCGATTTTTGTTTCAGATCAGCCAATTAGCCGAGATCGCCTTAAATCCACTGTGCTGTTGGATTTTTCAGTTTCTACTCAAGCCCTTAACAAAGTCATTAATGAATTGATGTTGGATTACGCACCAAGAGGCATAGTATTACAAGAAACTGCCACAGGCTTTCGCTTTGTTTCCCAAGATAGCTTGTCGCAATGGTTGGGGAGGTTATGGCAAGAATCGGCACCAAAGTACTCTCGTGCATTGCTTGAAACGTTAGCGCTTATTGCTTATCGACAACCCATCACTCGTGGCGAAATTGAGCAAGTTCGCGGCGTAACTGTCAGCAGTAATATTATGAAAACCTTGCAAGAACGTGAGTGGGTATCGGTTGTAGGCCATAAAGAGGTACCAGGGCGTCCGGCATTATATGCTACGACAAAGGGCTTTCTGGATTATTTTGGGATGCAATCTTTGTCAGATTTACCTGAAGTAGACGCGTTTATGGCTGCTTTAGAAGATGCCCAAGAATTAACCACAGAGTCTCAAAATTCGTCCAACAATACACAAAACTCACCGGATAGCACGCAATCTGATATACTCACATCCGAAACACCATCAACTTCTGAGCAACTGCACTAACATGTCTGAAAAACTCCAAAAAATTCTTGCTAACGCTGGCGTTGGCTCTCGTCGTGAAATGGAACGCTGGATCGAGGCAGGTCGCGTATCCATTAATGGTAAAGTGGCAACGTTAGGGGATAGAGCCGAAGTAGGCGAGCAAATTCGCGTTGATGGAAACTTAGTCAAATACGACAAAGACGATTTTGTGTGTCGAGTACTAATGTATAACAAACCAGAAGGGGAGATATGCACTAATTCTGACCCAGAAGGACGAGATACGGTATTTGATCGTCTCCCACCATTGCGCAATGGTCGCTGGATTGCGGTTGGACGTTTAGATTTGAATACCAGTGGTTTATTGTTATTTACTAATGATGGTGAATTGGCCAATCGTTTAATGCACCCAAAACACCAAGTACAACGTCATTATGCAGTGCGTGTATTTGGCGCGGTATCTCAAGCGATGATCACGAATATGACTCGCGGTGTTGAGCTGGAAGACGGTCTAGCCAAATTTGACGATGTGCGTTTGCGTGTGGCTGCAGAAGACAGTATCAATCAATGGTTTGATGTAACGTTAGCAGAAGGCCGTAATCGAGAAGTGCGTCGTTTATGGGAGTCTCAAGAAGTACAAGTTTCTCGCTTAATTCGATTGCAATACGGTCCTGTGGAACTCCCTAAGCGTTTACCTCAAGGTGCGTGGGTAGAAGCTGAATTAGATGTTGTAAATGCCTTACGCAAAAGCGTGCAATTGCCAAATGAACAACAAACAGTATTAGGCATTCACGATAGCGAGTTGGATCATAAGAAGTTGGCGCAAATGCGACGTTCAGTTAAAAAACACAAAGAAGTGCGAAAGAAAGCCCATAAACGAACTTCTCAAGCCATGCGTCGTCGATAGTCTGAAGAGAGAGGGCGGTTATATGGCGGCTTAACCCGTTGCTAAGACCGCCCATAAAATTGCCACTGTCATAAACACCAAGGCAGCGCTAAACTTATAAAGTGCTTGAGGATGACGAATGGTAATCTGTATGCTGGCTCCAGCCAAGAAGAAAAGCACGTAAGCAACTAGGAAGTCAAAAGCTCCCCATTGAAAGTTCTCATCCAAAATCGTTGCTGCAAGAGGTAACAACAGTATTAGGCCACACATACGCGCAAGGCGTTTAAGATCAATGTGTTCGAGTAATTTTTCCATCATCTTAACCCAATGGAATCCCGAAATCTTCGGACACTTCAAAGTCGCCATCAACAGATATAAGTTTATTGTCTTCAAAACGCAAAACCAGTTCTTTGCGTAAATCTTCGCCAAAGCCTTTCATACCACGTTTGATATCGTAGACATAATACCAAGTGTCTTGGTTAAACAAATCGTTGATAACTGGTTTACCTAATACAAATTCCACTTGTTCTTTGGTCATTTGTATGCGGAGTTTCTCAACATCTCTCTTGTCTAAGTAGTTGCCTTGTGGAATATCAATGCGATAAATCCAGTTTGAGCAACCGCTTAACGAAGATATACTTACCATCAGTACCAGAAGTACTAATGTTTGCTTAAATGCTTGCATAGTTGTCTTTTTAGTTGTGCTAATACGTAAATGCTAACCTAGCACATAAGACCTTGCAACCGATAAGAAGTTCAGCTGACATTTTTTAATAACTCATTGGCATTTGCTAACGCCGTTTCTGTAATTTCATCGCCGGCCAATAAGCGAGCAAGTTCTCTAGAACGCTGTTCTTGCGTGAGTTCACGCATTGTTGTCTCGGTACTATGACCATCGGTTAACTTATTCACAAACAATTGATGATGACCTTGCGCGGCAACTTGCGGTAAATGAGTCACACATAGCACTTGTGTGGTATGACCCAATTTGCGCAATAACTGTCCAATTACTGACGCAGTTGGTCCACTAATCCCCGTATCAACTTCATCAAAGATGAGTGTTGGTATGTGATTTTGATCGGAAGTAATAACCTGTATGGCAAGACCAATACGTGATAGCTCACCACCTGAGACAATCTCATCAATTGGACCCATTGGTTGTCCTGGGTTTGTTGTGATCATGATTTGCACATCATCCTGTCCATGTGGTGTAAATGGACTTTGCGTGTTGTGCTGCACAGAAAATTGCATTTGCGTGTGCGGCATATTCATCTTGGATACACTTTGAACAACAGCGTTTGCTATTTCTTGGCCGTATTTGTGACGCGATTCACTTAACTTAGTACTTGCTTCAAGATACGTGTTTCTCGCCACATTTAATTTTGTTTGTAGATAGTGTATTGAATCCTCATCGCCTTGTAATGAATCGTATTCTTGCTTGAGACCTTGATGATGGCTGAATAGTGCTTCAGGCATCACAGCATGTTTCCGTGCAAGTTCCATCGCTTGATTGAAACGCGTCTCAACTTGTTGCATGCGCATAGGATCGAGCTCTAAATCTGAACAATATTCATTAAGCTGTGTTGAGGCTTCATTGAGGTTGATTTCGGCCTCGGATAAACACGTAATAATATCGGCTAAGGCGGGGTCATTATCAACTTGTTCAGATAATTCTTGAATGGATTTGCGGATCATTCGCACGGCATTACTTTGCTCATCCTCACTAATCCGGTAAGCGGCTTTTTGCGCATTTTCAAGCAAATCTTGTGCGTTACTTAAACGTTTGTATTCTATTTCAAGTTCTGTGAATTCACTTTCTTGCAAGGCAAAATCATTAAGCTCTTGTACCTGATAACTGAGCAGTTGGCGTCTATCTGCCCGTTGTTGTTGTTCTTTTTGTAATTGATTGAGTTGTTGCTGTAATGAGTGATAATCATGATATGCACAACTTACCGCTTCCAGTAGTTCTGGATGTTCGGCATATTTATCAACCAACTCTAGCTGTGCTTCTTGTTTCAACAGATAATGATGTGCGTGCTGCCCATGAATAGCTAATAGTTGCTGACTGAGTAGTTTAAGTTGGCTTAATGTAACGGAAACGCCATTAATAAAAGCTTTAGAACGACCTTCAGCAGAAATGACACGACGGATATGGCAGTGATCTGGCTGTTCGTCATCAAGCATTTCATGTTCAGACAACCATTGTGAAACCTTGGGTAAGTCAGCTAGGTTAAACCAGGCATTGAGTTGCGCTTTATCTGCTCCTTGGCGAACAGTTGAAGCATCGGCACGGGCACCTAAACACAAACTTAATCCATCAATGGCAATGGATTTACCCGCACCTGTTTCACCGGTAATGACACTCAAACCACTTTTAAATTGAACGGATACATTGCGAACAATCGCAAAATTCTCAATCGATAATGCAGTTAACATAACAAGCTCTTCAAAAGTACTGGATGAATATACAATAAGTTAAATATATACAGTATTTCATACAGTATCAAGAGCAGTTTTTGATTTTTATTTAGAAAAGTTTACTGCCCCAATTGAGCTTTGAGCGCAAAACATGAAAGTAGTCGTAGCTTGATGGATGTACAATCCTCAGAGGAGAGGGGAATTTGCGAATGACCACTTCGTCACCAGGCATGATACTTAAACCCACTTGACTGTCACAACTGACCTGACAATCATCGGTGTTTTCTCGTGATATGACTAATTTAACAGTATTGTCGGCGTCAACAACGATTGGACGACTGGTTAAAGTGTGAGGAAACATTGGAACTAGGGTAAGCGCATTGAGGGAAGGCATCATAATTGGGCCCCCACCAGATAATGAGTAAGCCGTTGACCCAGTGGGTGTTGCGACAATTAGGCCATCCGAGCGTTGCGTAAACATGAAATTATCATTCATATAGACTTCAAATTCCATCATATGTGCCACTTTGGCATGATGCAGAACCACTTCGTTGACTGCAACATTAGTCGACTTGAGTGAATCGTGGCGACGCACATCCACTTCGAGTAAAAAGCGTTCCTCAACAATCCCATTACCAGCAAATATATCATCTAAATCAGGTACAATGCTGTCTGGATTGATGTCAGTTAAAAACCCTAAATTCCCGCGGTTCACGCCAACCACATGGATATCATATCGAGCCAGGACACGAGCTGCACCGAGCATATTTCCATCACCACCCACCACAATGGCTAAATCCGCTTCTTGCCCGATTTCGACTAAACTTGCTGCGGGGAGGTCAGTTCCAGTCAATTCCTTTTGCAGGCGTTCCTCGATCAATACTTTACATTGCTTTTCTTGCAGGTAATCAATTAGACCAAGCACACTCTGATAAGTGGCTTCATGTTGAGGTTTCCCTAGTATTCCAACGGTCGAGTAGGCCATGCGTATAACACTTTGTTTATGATTAAGGGAAATGTATCACGTTTTTAACGTGCAACCCAACCCCCATCAAGGACTAAGGTTTGTGCCGTCATGTTTTTTGCCGCATCAGATATTAGAAATTCAGCGGTTTTAGCAAGTTCCAAAGGCTCGATGAATGCTTTTTTGGGCATGGGTTCGAGCATGATTTTATTCACGACATCTTCTTCAGAGATCCCATTTTCGATAGCTTGCTTGGCAATTTGAGCTTCTACCAATGGCGTTTTGACGTATGCTGGGCACAAAGTATTAATAGTAATGTTTTTATCGCCATTTTCTAGAGCAACCGTTTTTGCTAATCCTATGAGCCCGTGTTTTGCCGCAATATATGCAGATTTGAAAGGGGAGGCCACAAGAGAGTGGATAGAACCCACATTGATAATACGGCCATAATTGCGCTCTCGCATACCAGGCAAAAAAGTTTGTGTGAGCATGGCTGGTCCCACTAGCATGATGTTAATCAATAGCTGCCATTTTTCAGGTGGGAAATCTTCAATGCGAGAGACATGTTGGATCCCTGCGTTGTTAATTAACACATCGACTTGTAAGTCGCCCATTCGCTGAGGCAGACTGGCAATATCTTCAAGACTTCCAACGTCTAATTTGATCGGATGCGCGGCATAGCCTAATTCAGCGAGTTTACCGACGGCCTCTTCAGCTGCATCAAGATTGATATCTGCAATGATAATCATGTGACCTTGCGCGCCAAAATATTCAGCCATTGCATATCCGATGCCACTGGCTCCACCGGTGATAAAAAGTGTTTTTTGTTGAGTGTTCATAATCCTAGATTCCTTTAGTTATTGTGATTATCCATTGTTAAGTTCGAATGGTTTGCCCATCTCTGATGATGCTTAAGTCATTAATTCTAGAGGATAGGCCACTAATAACAAGTCATTACTAGCTGGTGGTAACCATACTTTGGCATTAATTACACATAAAATTTCTAAAAGGAGAAGAGCAGGGTTTTGTATCACAAAATTTCCATGTTTTTGAATACACAACCACTCATGTAATAACAATGTTATATCCACATCATAATATTTCCTTAAAAAAATAAGGGTTAACTAGACAAAGATGCTTGAAGTCCAAAAAATTATCCCCATTTATCAACGAAACCAAGCTAAACGATATTTGGAGGTAAGGATGAGCGAGTCGAAAGAACCGCAAAATGACCAAACTCAAGAAGAGCAATCACAAGTAGTGGATGACCAAGTGTCTGACACACAAACTAACGATGTCACTGCAGAATCTACTATACCAGACACTGATACTGACGAGACCGCAGAGGTGGTCGAACTGGATCCGAAAGACGCTCAAATTGCTGATTTAACTTCTCAGTTAGCACAAGCGCAACAAGCATTGCACGATCAAAAAGAAGGCGCTCTGCGTGCTTTAGCAGAAGGCGAAAACGCAAAACGTCGTGCCGAAACTGAAATAGATAAAGCGCGCAAATTTGCCTTAGAAAAATTTGCGGGTGATTTACTACCTGTCATCGATAGTTTAGACCAAGCTGTACGCTATGCTGATCCTGAAAACGAAGCACTTAAACCAATTTTAGATGGTTTAGAGCTGACCCAAAAAACGTTCAATGACACGGTGACTAAACACGGTTTGGTGGTGTTGGATCCGCAAGGTGAACCGTTTAACCCAGAACAGCATCAAGCTATGTCAATGCAGGAAAGTGCAGATGTTGCGCCTAATACTGTTATTGCAGTAGTGCAGAAAGGGTATGAAATCAATGGTCGTTTATTACGTCCGGCCATGGTAATGGTGTCAAAAGCACCTGC
This sequence comes from Glaciecola sp., assembly GCA_018623155.1. Taxonomy (GTDB): domain Bacteria; phylum Pseudomonadota; class Gammaproteobacteria; order Enterobacterales; family Alteromonadaceae; genus Opacimonas. The sequence continues at coordinate 15,759 of JAAZVZ010000020.1, read as the reverse complement.
TAATCCAACTGACGTTGAAGCATAATTTTTTGTAGGTTGGCACTTGAAAGTGCAAATAATAACCCTATTAAGAAAGTAACTATTTAAAACCAGAATTTTTTTGAGGAAATTGCAATGGGTAAAATCATTGGTATTGACTTAGGTACAACTAACTCATGTGTGGCTGTATTAGACGGCGACAAAGCAAAAGTTATCGAGAACGCAGAAGGCGATCGCACAACCCCATCCGTCATCGCATACACAAACGATGGCGAAACATTGGTTGGTGCAGCGGCAAAGCGTCAAGCGGTTACTAATCCACAAAATACGTTGTTTGCGATCAAGCGTTTGATTGGTCGTCGCTTCGAAGATAAAGAAGTGCAAAAAGACATCGACATTATGCCTTTCCAAATCATCAAAGCCGACAATGGCGATGCTTGGGTACAAGCTAAAGATGAAAAAATGGCACCTCCACAAATCTCTGCTGAAGTCTTGAAAAAGATGAAAAAGACGGCAGAAGATTTTTTAGGTGAAACCGTTACTGGTGCAGTTATCACTGTGCCTGCGTATTTTAATGATGCTCAACGCCAAGCGACCAAAGACGCTGGACGCATTGCTGGCCTAGAAGTCAAGCGTATCATTAACGAACCAACAGCGGCCGCTCTTGCTTACGGTATGGACAAGAAGTCAGGCGACAACGTCGTTGCAGTATATGACTTAGGTGGTGGTACATTCGATATTTCTATCATCGAAATTGATGAAGTAGATGGCGAGCACACGTTTGAAGTACTTGCAACCAATGGTGACACGCACTTAGGTGGTGAAGATTTTGATAACCGCGTAATTAACTATTTAGTTGATGAATTCAAAAAAGAGCAAGGTGTGGACCTTAAACAAGACCCACTTGCGATGCAGCGTCTAAAAGAAGCGGGTGAAAAAGCCAAAATCGAATTGTCTTCTGCACAGCAAACTGAAGTCAACTTACCATATATTACTGCTGATGCGTCAGGTCCTAAGCACATGGCGATTAAGATCACACGTGCTAAATTAGAATCTTTAGTTGAAGACATGGTCAAAGCCTCTTTAGCGCCTGTTAAGCAAGCGCTTGCGGATGCAGATTTATCCGTTTCTGACGTGAATGATATTATTTTGGTTGGTGGTCAGACACGTATGCCACTTGTGCAAAAGTACGTGGCGGATTTTTTTGGCAAAGAGCCGCGTAAAGACGTCAACCCAGATGAAGCAGTTGCAACAGGTGCTGCGATCCAAGGTGGGGTACTTTCTGGTGATGTGAAAGACGTGTTACTACTAGACGTAACACCATTATCACTGGGCATCGAAACCATGGGTGGCGTGATGACTGCGCTGATCGAGAAAAATACAACCATCCCGACGAAGAAGTCACAAACTTTCTCAACTGCAGAAGACAATCAGTCAGCAGTAACGGTTCATGTGTTACAAGGTGAGCGTAAGCAAGCTTCTGGTAACAAGTCATTAGGTCAATTTAACCTAGAAGGTATTCGTCCAGCCGCTCGTGGTGTACCTCAAATCGAAGTTACTTTCGATATTGATGCAGATGGTATATTACACGTATCAGCGAAAGATAAAGATACCGGTACAGAGCAGAAAATCACAATAAAAGCGTCTTCAGGCCTTTCGGATGACGAAATCAATCAAATGGTGCAAGATGCTGAAGCAAACAAAGAAGCTGATGCAAAATTTGAAGAACTCGTACAAGCGCGTAACTCTGCGGACGGCATGGTATCTTCAATTAAAAAACAAATTGAAGAAGCAGGTGATGCATTACCTGAAGATGAAAAAACCAAGATCGAAGCCGCTATTGGTGATTTAGAGGCTGCGACTCGTGGTGATGACAAAGCAGAGATTGAAGCTAAAACTCAGGCGTTGATTGAAGCATCTGCGAAATTGATGGAAATTGCTCAAGCCCAAGCTGCAGCTCAAGGTGGTGCAGAAGCTCCAGAGGCTGACACGCAGTCTGCACAAAAGGCAGATGACGATGTAGTTGATGCTGAGTTTGAAGAAGTCAAAGACGATAAAAAATAATCGTTAAAAATTCGTAGGCACTCTTGTTAGTGTCTGCCCTTATTGAGTAACAAAGCGCAGCTGCCTGACCGTACTGCGCTTTGTTTATGAAACGAGAATGAGAACGTTGCATGTCTAAACGAGACTATTATGAAGTACTAGGTGTCAGTAAATCGGCAACTGAGCGCGAAATCAAAAAAGCGTATAAAAAACTCGCAATGAAATATCACCCTGACCGAACTCAGGGCGATAAAGGCATGGAAGAGAAATTTAAAGAGATCCAAGAAGCGGTTGAAGTATTGACTGACGATCAAAAGCGTGCCGCGTATGACCAGTATGGTCACGATGCCTTCGACCCAAGCCGAGGGGGCTTTGGTGGTGGTGCAGGAGGCGCTGATTTTGGCGATATTTTTGGTGATGTGTTTGGTGATATTTTTGGTGGTGGCCGAGGTGGTGGTCGTTCACGTGCTCGCAGTGGTAGTGATTTGCGTTACAACCTTGATTTATCATTGGAAGAGGCAGTTCGCGGCAAAGATATAGAGATCCAAGTACCTACGTTAGTGAGTTGTGAGCCGTGTGACGGCTCTGGTGCTAAGCCGGGTACGTCACCTAAGACTTGTTCGACTTGTCACGGCAGTGGCCAAGTACAAATGCGTCAGGGTTTCTTCGCTGTTCAACAAACCTGTCCTACGTGTGGTGGTAAAGGAAAAGTCATTAGTGATCCATGTGGCGATTGTCATGGCCGTGGTCGTAAAGAGAAGACCAAAACGTTATCAGTAAAAGTACCAGCAGGTGTCGATACAGGTGATCGTATTCGTTTATCAGGCGAAGGTGAAGCAGGTGAAATGGGTGCTCCTCCTGGTGACTTGTATGTTCAAGTAAATGTGCGTGAACATGAAATTTTCCAACGCGATGGCAATAACCTATACTGTGAAGTGCCATTAAGCTTTACTACAGCTGCATTGGGTGGGGACATTCAAGTGCCTACGTTAGATGGCAAAGTAAAACTAAAAGTCTCTCCTGAGACTCAAACTGGCCGGATGTTCCGTTTGCGTGGTAAGGGGGTTAAATCCGTTCGTTCGAATGTTGTTGGCGATTTGATGTGTAAAGTGGTAATCGAAACCCCAGTCAATCTGTCGAGTAAACAAAAAGCGTTGCTTGAGGAGTTTGAGGCAACAATGGATGGCACTGCAGCTAAGCATCGTCCAAAAGAGCAAGGCTTCTTCGACGGGGTTAAAAAGTTTTTTGATGATTTGACAAATTAGTTTCAAGAAAACTAATAAAACGGTGCGATTTTTATAGGAAACGCACCGTTTTTTGTTTTAGACTGTATAAAATAAAAACACAATGTATAGGGTACATCTCATGCTCAAATCCATAACACTTATTGCAGTATCCACTGTGCTATTAGCCTCTTTCTCTTCTCATGCAGAACTGAGTGATAAACAAGCTAAAAACGCAGTAGAGTTTCGTAAAAGCATCTTTCAACTTGTGAAAAGCAATGTAGGGCCTTTTGGTGCAATGGCCAAAGGGAAAATGCCCATTGATGAAGCATTGATTGAAAAAAATGCTACGCGCTTACATCAACTTTCGTTAATGATCCCGGATTATTTTGTGGCGGACACGCGTAATAATGACGTAAAAACTACCGCACTCGACACAATATGGGATAACCAAGGCGACTTTAACCAAAAAGCCCAAAATATGACGACTAAATCGAAAGAATTACTTGATGCTGTGAAAAATAACCGGTCTGATGAGTACGTTGGCAAAATGCGTGCTATTTTTGGCACGTGCAAAGCCTGCCATGATGACTATAAGGCGAAGTAGTTCAGTCTAGAGTGGTTGGGTATTAAAAATCAAATAGGTCTTCAGGCTCGATACCTAACCAATCTGGTATATGGTTGACAAGCAAGTAGACCTTTAATGCGCTGATCACAATGCACAGCGCGCAAGTTAGATGCAGTTTTAGCGTATGACTAACAGCATAATTGTGTTGTGGTTTCTTACCGTGAAACATGGCTTTAATGATATAGGGCTCTGATGTTTTAGCATGCACAATCACAGCGATTACATGAATGGTAATTAAGGCGATAAGCCCATTAAAACTGTTATTATGAAACCATTGAATTGCGTTGTTAATACTATCATCGAGCCAACCATATAAAACGCCACTGAATAAAATATCATCCGTCATAAAGAGACCTGAAATGGATTGCAGTGCGATCATCAGTAAAAACAACAGCACGGCGAATGCACCTAATGGATTATGTGAAGCATAAATTGGCTTGGGTTGAGTCCTTACATAACGAAATAGATTTTTTGGAGATGGCACAAAATGCGAAAAACGCACTGGATTAGGTCCGACAAAGCCCCACAGTACTCGCCAAATAATCAGCCCCAACAAGCCATATCCAACTAGTGCATGATTATCAATTGATGTGTTTGAGATTTTTGCAGAGTAGTATTGATATCCAATGCCGATGACCAGCAACCAATGAAACAGACGGGTATAAATATCCCACACACGAAATTGATTAGTTGCCATTAGTTTACATCCATGAACGTGCTTGTGATTCTATTTGATATAAAATCACAGACTGCAGTTGTTTTGCAATAGTTTCATCTATTAGCGGAATACTATACCCCCCTGAGGCAAGATGAAATTTAATGGACGCGACTTGGCTACGGCGCATCCAATAACTTTGAGAAATCGAAACACGTTGTATTTTATGCACGGGTATGCAGTAACGATCCACACCTAACAGCCCTTTTTTGATATAGATGTAATCATCAGTGTAAGCAAATCCCCAGCGTCTCCAACGCAACCAAATTAAGGCCGATAAGGCAACAGGCGTCAACCAAAGAATCCACCAATTTGGATCATCATGATATGCAAACAGAACGGTTAAACCAAGGGTGATAGGGAGCACAAGCCACAACACAAATCGCGTAATAAACATCTTTTTGATGCTCAAAAAAGCGGTGTTATGCAATTGATGCTCAGGAAATACATAGGCCAAAATGTCTCTGCATTGATAAGCAAATACGGATGGTATCATCAGCTTATTGGCTAACGCCTCTGGATTGGCTGCATTTGCTTGCGCATTAAGTTGGTCCAGCCTTAAATTCATGCGTCCAAACAGAGTATCGAGCCAATCTTGCTTCATAATCGCAATTTGTATGCGGCTTATTGGCACAGCGACTTCATGTCGGTTAATGAGTCCACTACGACGAATGAATTTTTCCTGAGTTTTACTTAAGGTAAATCCCCAAAACAGTATGATCGCACCGATGATAGATAACACGGTCATGATCCCTAGAAAAAATAAAAAAAGTGCAATCACATATAAACCGATTTGCCAGGTCGGGTCATTTTCAATGTGACTTTGAATATTCAGTCCCCAGCCAGCAAACCTATCGCTAAAATACTCAATGATGTCATCAATAAAAGGTGCCACAAACGCCAGTAATAAATATACTCGGTTAGAAGTCACCCCATGCATGGCGAGATCCCCAATACTTCGGGTATTGATCACGGTTTCATTTATTACGTCATGTCTTGTGGATGAATCGGTAAAACTTTCGTGTCGAGCCTCTGTAATTTCGCGTTCTGCTTTATTTTCGCTAATTTGTTGCCTCAGACTTTGCGCACTGTCTAGACGCAAAGCGATTAAACGAGCTTCTTGGCTAAGTGAGCCACCAGAGTCAAACGCGAGCGACGCATAGCCAAAAGGACGATAGTAGAATGGCTGTTCAATTTTGACATTTTGAATACGATTAAAAGGCAAGTTAATGTGCTTTTTAAAAATAATCCCACTTTTTACTTCAACAGAGCCCTCAAACAAACGGTATCGAAAAAAGACAAATGAAAGGACAGCAAAACCAATGACCAGCCCCAAAATTCCGGTAAAAATTAATAGCGCAATCCATGGACTCGCTTTGAGCTTATCCCATAGTAAAAATAAGATGGGTAACATGTAAAATACATTGTTGAGCACAATCACGATGAAATTTTGTATAAAATACAAAATCCCAATTGGCGCAACCTGAGACCAATTTCCTTGCGTTTCAGTGTCACCTTGGGGCAAGTTTTGCGATAACTCAGCCACGTTGTTGTAATTCCTTGTGATGCAAAATAGTATTGCGAATAAATTCAGCCTTTTCCTTTTCGAGGCCAGGAATGATAAAGGTCTGAGTCAAATCCCCAGCACTGAAAACATGTAGTTTTGCCAAACCACTTTTGCGGTCAACAGGGCCTTGTTTGACTTCAATATGTTGAATTCGACATATCGGTTGAGTGCTTATTTTGCGAAATAACCAACCTTTAAACATCGTGATGTCTTGCTCTCGTAAACAGTAACCTAAACGCTTATTGGCACCATATTCATAGGCTTCAAGTAAACACCATAATAATGCGATCCCTCCCCATATCCGTATACTCCAGTATTCAAGCTGTTCAGGTAGAGCAAATAAGGGCTGTATAATAAGGCCAGCAAAAATAATACTGATCACCGCAATAACTACGACACCAACCATTAAACTGATGCCTGGGTAGGTAGTGGCAACATGGGTCATATTAGGAGAATCAATTTGGGCTTCATTGACCGTTTCAATCAGTTGGTTACTAAAACCGTTTTGCGCATTTGGTACGTCTAATAATTTCTTGTCGGTATTTGTCGCCATTAAACACTCCTTATTGGTGATATCATTGCTGACACATCCGCTCTCATATTTGTCGTTAATCATGTTATTATGGCGGAAAATTTGAAAAATAAAACCTATCTGCAAGTTGGGTTTTGTAAACAGTTGTATCAAGAGGTTTTATGTTAAGTATCAGTGTATTGGGTGCCAATGGCCGGATGGGGCGCAATTTGATAAAGGCCATAGCGGAAGATCCTCATACATCCTTACACAGTGGCACAGTTCGCGAAGCATCACCTTTGCTGGGCATTGATGCGGGAGTTGCCGTTGGGATCACTGAGCAAAATGTCAAACTTGACACGTTAACCAATACACAAGTTGATGACTTGAACGTGGTCATTGATTTTACTTTGCCGGTCGTGCTTTCCAATCATCTTGATTGGTGTGTGCAGCATCAGTTACCGATTGTTATCGGTACCACTGGTCTCAATGCTGAACAACAAGTTGCACTAAACAAAGCCTCTCAGCATATTCCCATCGTGTTTGCAGCCAATTATAGTGTTGGGGTTAACTTACTCATTAAGTTGGCTCAGCAAACAGCACAAGTCATGGGGGATAGCGCAGATATCGAAATCATAGAAGCGCATCACAGACACAAAATTGACGCCCCGTCAGGTACTGCGCTTGCACTCGGCAAAGGCATTGCTGAAGCGATCGAACGTGATCATGATAAGGTCGCAATATATGGTCGTGAAGGTCACACTGGAGAGCGTAAACAAGATACCATTGGCTACGCGACAGTCCGTGGCGGTGATGTAGTAGGGGATCATACAGTATTGTTTGCAGACATTGGTGAACGGATTGAATTAACACATAAGGCATCCAGTCGTATGACCTTTGCTAAAGGGGCTGTGCGAGCAGCAAAATGGGTAAGAAACCAGCCTGCTGGTCTGTATTCGATGATGGATGTGCTGGGTTTATAACAAGATAAATTGGTTAAAATGCGTTAATTTTGCATAGGTTTAACATGACTTTTACAAGCTTCGATAAAAAATTCAGTAAAACCTTCTATTTTTGTGAATTTTCATAATTTTACTAGACCATTTACGAGTCTGCATATATAATCTCGCTAATTTGCCTGCAAGAACGAAATCGCCTTATGGATTAGGCGAAAAGTAGTGCGAAGAATGTTATACGGGATGAACATGTTTGTGTGTTTTATCCCGTTTTTTGTATGTGTAATCTAAGGATTGCACCTAGTTATCCTACGACTGGAGGTTGACTTGGCTCATTCTGCCCTTTTGGTGTTAGAAGACGGTTCTGTCTTTAAAGGTACCGCAATTGGTGCCACTGGCCACGCTGTTGGCGAAGTAGTTTTTAATACTTCGATGACAGGTTATCAAGAAATTCTCACTGATCCATCTTACGCTGAACAAATCATTACGCTGACTTATCCTCATATAGGCAATACTGGTACCAACAGCGAAGACGTTGAATCCAACCATATTTGGGCCAAAGGCTTAGTTATTCGTGACTTGCCGTTAATCGCTTCAAATTTCCGAAATGAACAAAGCCTTTCAGAATATTTACAAGCCAACAATATCATTGGCATTGCGGATATCGATACGCGTCGACTGACACGTATTTTGCGCGATAAAGGTGCGCAAAACGGATGCATCATGGCCGGTGACATCAACGAACAACAAGCGTTAGAACTCGCAAAATCCTTTGCTGGTCTAAAAGGTATGGATTTGGCTAAAGAAGTGACCTGTTCTGATTCACACACTTGGAATGATAGTGTCTGGGCGTTAGGTGCAGGCTATGCCAACAATGTTCAAGACTTACCACATCATGTGGTTGCCTATGACTTTGGCGCCAAACACAATATTCTGCGAATGCTGGTGGAACGCGGATGTAAATTAACTGTAGTACCAGCGCAAACGCCTGCTGAAGAAGTATTGGCACTCAACCCCGATGGCATTTTCCTATCTAATGGACCAGGTGATCCAGAGCCTTGTACATATGCTATTGCTGCCATTAAAACGTTTTTAGATAAGGGTTTACCCATTTTTGGAATCTGTTTGGGGCATCAATTGTTAGCGCTCGCGAGTGGGGCTCAAACTGAAAAAATGAAGTTTGGACATCATGGTGCGAACCACCCGGTCAAAGATTTAGAACGCGATGTAGTAATGATTACCTCACAAAACCATGGTTTTGCGGTAAAAGAAGAAAACTTACCAGAAAACATTAAAGTGACTCACAAATCATTGTTTGATGGCTCATTACAAGGTATTCACTTAACGGATAAGCCAGCGTTTAGTTTCCAGGGACACCCAGAAGCAAGCCCAGGCCCGCACGATGCGGCGCCGTTATTTGATCACTTTATTGAACTTATTGAGCAACACAAGTAGGAATTAAGATGCCAAAACGTACTGACATAAAAAGTATATTGATTTTAGGTGCTGGTCCTATTGTGATTGGCCAAGCCTGTGAATTTGACTATTCTGGTGCGCAAGCGTGTAAAGCACTGCGTGAAGAAGGCTACCGCGTAATTTTGGTCAACTCAAATCCCGCAACCATTATGACTGACCCTGAGATGGCTGATGCCACGTATATCGAACCGATTCATTGGGAAGTCGTTGAAAAAATCATCGAAAAAGAACGCCCTGATGTCGTGTTACCTACCATGGGTGGTCAAACAGCATTGAACTGTGCGTTGGATTTGAATAAACACGGTGTATTAGAAAAGTACAACGTTGAGTTGATTGGTGCTACAGCAGATGCGATTGATAAAGCAGAAGATCGTGAACGCTTCGACAAGGCCATGAAAGACATCGGCTTAGAGTGTCCTCGTGCGGAAATCGCCCACACGATGGAACAAGCTCACGACGTGTTAAGTCGCATTGGCTTTCCGTGTATTATTCGCCCATCGTTTACCATGGGCGGTACCGGCGGTGGTATCGCTTACAACATTGACGAATTTAACGAAATCTGTGCACGCGGCCTCGATTTGTCACCGACTTCAGAGTTATTAATCGATGAATCTCTCATCGGTTGGAAAGAATATGAAATGGAAGTTGTCCGTGATAAGGCTGACAACTGCATTATTGTGTGTACCATTGAAAACTTTGATGCCATGGGCGTGCATACTGGGGACTCAATCACAGTAGCACCTGCACAAACTCTTACGGATAAAGAATTTCAAATCATGCGTAATGCTGCGATGGCGGTGTTACGTGAAATTGGCGTAGAAACGGGCGGCTCCAATGTCCAGTTTGGGGTCAATCCAAAAGATGGTCGCATGGTGATCATCGAAATGAATCCACGTGTATCTCGCTCATCTGCATTGGCTTCGAAAGCCACGGGTTTCCCAATTGCTAAAGTGGCGGCAAAACTAGCCGTTGGTTACACATTAGATGAGCTTGCAAATGATATTACCGGTGGGTTAACACCGGCATCATTTGAACCTGCGATCGACTATGTTGTGACTAAGATCCCTCGCTTTAATTTTGAAAAATTCGCTGGTGCGAATGATCGTTTGACCACACAGATGAAGTCTGTAGGTGAAGTCATGGCGATTGGTCGTAATCAGCAAGAATCCCTACAAAAAGCCCTTCGTGGTCTTGAAGTAGGTATTAATGGCTTAGATCCTATTCTTGACAGAGAAAGTCCTGATGCTCAACAAACGTTGATGTATGAGTTGCGTGAACCAGGTGCAGATCGAATTTTGTATATTGGTGATGCCTTCCGTATGGGGATGTCAGTAGATGAGGTGTTTAATTACACAAATGTTGACCGCTGGTACTTAGTGCAACTCGAAGAAATTATTCAACTAGAACAACTCGTTGAACGAATTGGTTTGGCAGGTATTGAAGCCGACTTGATGCGTAAACTTAAGCGTAAGGGCTTCTCGGATGCACGCTTGGCTGCTTTAACTAATGTGGCTGAAGATGATATTCGCGATACGCGTCTCAAAATGGATATCAAGCCAGTCTACAAGCGAGTGGATACCTGTGCGGCTGAATTCTCAACCAGTACGGCTTATATGTATTCTACTTATGATGAAGAATGCGAAGCGAATCCATCGGACAAAGACAAAATCATGGTTTTGGGCGGAGGTCCAAACCGCATTGGTCAAGGCATTGAATTTGATTATTGCTGTGTACATGCAGCACTTGCAATGCGTGAAGACGGTTACGAAACCATCATGGTGAACTGTAACCCAGAAACCGTCTCTACCGATTATGATACGTCTGACCGTTTGTATTTTGAGCCGGTGACGTTAGAAGACGTACTTGAAATTGTGCGTGTTGAACAACCTAAGGGCGTTATCGTTCAATATGGTGGTCAAACCCCATTAAAACTAGCTCGCGCATTAGAAGCGAACGGTGTGCCCATAATTGGTACTTCACCAGATGCGATTGACCGTGCAGAGGATCGTGAGCGTTTCCAACACATGGTGAACAAGCTGAACTTAAAACAGCCTGCTAATGCAACAGTCTCTAATATGGAACAAGCGTTAGCCGAAGCTGAAAATATTGGTTTCCCATTAGTTGTGCGTCCATCATATGTACTTGGTGGTCGTGCCATGGAAATCGTTTATGACATTAAAGATTTGAAGCGTTACCTCAATGAAGCGGTAAAAGTCTCAAATGATTCTCCCGTATTACTCGACCGCTTCTTAGATGATGCGATTGAAATTGACATCGATGCGATCTGCGATGGCACTGATGTCGTGATTGGTGGCATTATGGAACACATTGAACAAGCAGGGGTTCACTCTGGTGATTCAGCCTGTTCACTGCCTCCATATTCATTATCACCTGAGATCCAACAGGTCATGCGTGACCAAGTCAAAGCGATGGCGCTTGAGTTGGGTGTTGTTGGCTTAATGAATACGCAGTTCGCAGTCAAAGACAACGAAGTATATTTGATTGAGGTGAATCCTCGCGCAGCCCGTACCGTTCCGTTTGTCTCTAAGGCAACTGGTCGAGCTTGCGCCAAAGTAGCCGCGCGTGCAATGGCAGGTCAATCACTTGCGAGTCAAGGCGTGACGGATGAAATTATCCCACCATTTTACTCAGTCAAGGAAGTTGTCTTGCCATTCGCTAAGTTCCAAGGTGTTGATCCATTATTAGGTCCTGAAATGCGCTCTACTGGTGAGGTCATGGGTGTTGGTGAAACGTTTGAAGAAGCGTATGCGAAAGCGAATTTGGGTGCATCAAGCCCAATTCCTACTGGTGGAAAAGCTTTATTGTCAGTGCGCAACAATGATAAAACTCGTTTGGTTGAACTGGCAAAATTAATGCTTGAACGTGGTTTTGAGTTAGAAGCGACTCGTGGTACTGCAACAGCACTTTATGATGCCGGTGTGACGGATGTGACCGTCGTCAACAAAGTATCAGAAGGCCGTCCTAATATTGTCGATGCGATAAAAAATGGTGAATATGCATATATCATAAACACGACAGAAGGGCGTCAAGCGATCACTGATTCTGTGTACATTCGTAAAGAAGCACTTTTAAACAAAGTGACTTATACCACGACGTTGAATGCTGCATTTGCGACCATCAACTCAAAAGAAGCAGATGATCGTGCACGCGTGACATCGGTTCAAGCGTTACACGAGCAGGTGAACAACGCCTAAATCAATGGTGACAAACGGCCTAAAGCCATTTAAACTATTAGCAAAATAACAAAAGCGCCTTATGCTTAAAAAAAGATAGGGCGTTTTTTTGTTTTAATGCTATGACAAAATCAAAAGAACAAGGAATTAGCTATGACACAATTTCCAATGACGGTTCAAGGAGCAGAGGCGCTTCGGGCTGAGCTAAACGAGCTAAAATCAGTCAAGCGTCCGCAAATCATTCAAGCGATTGCGGAAGCTCGTGAACACGGTGACTTAAAAGAAAACGCTGAATATCACGCTGCACGAGAGCAACAAAGTTTTTGCGAAGGACGTATTCAAGACATTGAAGGCAAGTTATCCAATGCCCAAGTGATTGACGTTGCTAGCATCCCTAATACTGGAAAAGTGATTTTTGGTGTTACGGTGACTATTTTAAACTGCGATACCGATGAAGAAATCACTTATCGCATTGTCGGGGATGATGAAGCCGATATCAAAAATAACCTCATCTCTGTCAATTCGCCTATTGCTCGAGGTTTGATCGGCAAAATGGTGGATGACGTTGCCAACATTCAAACCCCGAAAGGAGTAGTGGAGTTTGAGATATTAGAAGTTGAGCATAGCTAGACGACCTGCTATTTTAAACAAGCCACCTTCTTAACGAGGTGGCTTTTTTAATGGTTGTTTAAATATAGGGTGCTGCGCTCTAACGCGACAGTACGAGAGTTGGTAAAGTGCTCATCGGTAAGATGCGCTTCGAGTCCCACTTGCATTAGTTTTGACTTTGCTTCATCGGTACATACGACAATCATTACGTGTTTACCCATATCCAACGCTTCAAGGATGACGTTTTCGAGGGAGAGCGTCATGGTATCGTCCAGCAGTGATACATGGCTGATATCAAAGATCACTGCATCGTGGCTTTCAATATTTTTACGCTCTCTAGCCAATGCTTTTGATACACCAAAGATCATCGCCCCAGAGAGATAGAAGAACAGTAAACGGCCTTGTGCATCATTGAGTAAAGCTCGTTGCTTATCACTGAGAGGAATTTCATCGTCCACATCTGACATGGCTTTAATTTTTTGTGCTTCCACAGCTGACAGTTTCTCGATGATGATAACGTTAGCGATAAAGACACCCACGCCTACCGCAACGATCAAGTCGACAAACACGGTTAATAATAATACCGCGTACATAATGAGCGTGGAGTGTCGAGAAACCCGGTGGGCACGCTTAATAAAGGACCAATCAAGAATGTCGACACCGACTTTTACTGCAATGGCTGCAAGCACCGCTAATGGAATGGTTTCAATAAGAGAAGCCGCACCAAAAACGGCAACAAACAATACTACTACACGAAACACACCGGAGAGGGCTGTACGACCTCCAGATTGAATATTGACTACAGTACCCATGGTTGCGCCTGCACCAGGCAAACCACCGAATAGGCCAGACATAATGTTACCTAAACCTTGACCCACAAGCTCTTTGTTGGAGTTGTGTTCGGTTCTGGTCAAATTATCTGCTATGACCGAGGTCAGCATCGAATCAATACAACCAAGCATGCCCAACACCATGGCATCAATAAGCATCACACGCAGTTCTTCCTGCGTAAAATAGGGCACAATCATAGAGGGTAAAGACACATCTATTTCCCCGATACGGTTGATACCACCATTGCTAAAGAAGATTACAGACAGTAGGGTAATGAAAACAAGAGCAATAAGTTGAGGGGGGACGTATTTTTTGTATTTGGCCGGGGTCAAAAACAACACGACCAAGGTCATACTAAACAGCATTAATTCGGGTAATTGAATATTGCTTAAGAGTTCGGGGAGATGGCTGATCGTACCAATCACTCCACCAGGTGGAGCAGCTTGTCCTAAGGCAGGGGCTAACTGGAGCAAAATAAGGATGACCCCAATGCCTGACATAAAGCCTGAAACCACAGAATAAGGCATTAAGGTAATGTATTTACCTAATTTTAAGTAGCCAAAAAATATCTGAAAGGCGCCCGCCATCATCACAACCGTAAACGCCATTGCCATGCCTTTCTCAGGGTTTGACGCAATAAGGGAACTCACCACAGCGGTCATCACAACCGTCATAGGACCTGTTGGCTCAGATATCAGAGTCGATGTACCACCAAATAGTGAAGCAAATAACCCGATTAAAATTGCGCCGTACAAACCTGCTTCGGCGCCTGCACCAGAGGCAACACCAAAGGTGAGGGCAAGAGGCAAAGATACTATGGCAGCGGTTAAACCACCAAGAAGATCGCCTCGTAAGTTGTTAAGCGACAATTTGTTCAGTGCGAGCATGTAGTTCTCTAGTTATAGCGGAAGTACCGTGTGTTATTTTCCCAAGTCGCGTGCAATGCAACAAGACCGACCACTGTTCGACCAAGGTCGTACCGTGTTTATTGTGCAAAGTTTCCCACAAAATCCTTGACCACAACGCCATCTTTCATCACAAATGGGATATTTTCTAACACACTGATATCGTTTAATACATCATTTGATACGGCTAAAATATCAGCAATTTTATCCACTTCAATACTGCCTAATGTGTTGTCTTTTTTGAGTAACGTAGCAGGGGCGATCGTCGCAGATTGAATGGCCTGCATTGGCGTCATGCCAAATTGCACCATACGCGCAAACTGCTTGCCATTGTCACCGTGTGGATAGACACCGGCATCTGAACCAAAGACCATTTTTACTCCAGCATTCAAAGCATTGGTAAAACTCTGGCGTTGACGTTTGCCTACGGTTCGTTCTTTGGCAAGACTTTCTTCTAAAATACCGGCTTTTTCACCTTCTCCAAGAATATATTCGGTCACGTAGATATCCATCGAGAGGTAAGTGCCGTGTTTTAAGGCTAACGCGATCGCTTCTTCATCCAAAAATGAGCCGTGCTCCACAGAGTCTACGCCAGCTTTGATGGCTGTTTTAATACCATCAGTACCGTGTGCATGCGCAGCCACAGTCAGGCCGCGTAAATGCGCTTCGTCAATTAATGCTTTCATTTCTTCAAAGGTCAATTGCTGTGCCCCGACTTTAGTGCCTTTTGATAATACACCTCCGGTCGCACAAAACTTGATGACATCAGCGCCGTATTTGATATTTTGCCTTACTTTTGCCTTCATTGCCCAGGGGCCGTCAGCCACACCTTCTGAAGTCACATCGTACTCAAAAGGTAATAAATTGTTGTCACAATGGCCACCGGTTACCCCAATTGAAGGGCCTGACACGAACATACGAGGGCCAAGCACATCCCCATCATTGATTGCATTACGTAAGGCGACATCGGCGTAATTCGGTGCACCTACGTTACGTACCGTCGTAAAACCTGACATTAAGGTACGTTTGGCTTTGACAACACCGGTAATGGCTGCGCGAGAGGTATCACGTTGCAGACGTTTATAACCGTGAATGTTGGCATCAGAAGTCAAATGCACGTGC
>JAAZVZ010000050.1 GCA_018623155.1 Glaciecola sp. | reverse complement strand
ACCCCCAACGCTGCATGATATCTTGTGAGACACCAATATGATCTAAAATGCGCGCCACCACAAAATCCACCAAATCTGCTATCGATTGCGGTTCATGATAAAAACCCGGCGCAGCTGGCATAATGGTAGCACCCATGTTAGAAAGCTTGAGCATATTCTCAAGATGAATGCTGGAAAAAGGCATTTCACGTGGCACCAAAATCAATTGGCCACGTTCTTTTAAGACCACGTCCGCGCCACGCTCAATCAAGTTATCCGAAGCCCCCATCGCGACGGCTGATAACGTCCCCGTTGAGCATGGGCAAATCACCATTTGTTTGGGTGCGGCAGAACCAGAGGCCACGGGAGAGAACCACTCGTCTTTGCCACAGACAATAATTTGTTCAGGTTGAGCTGCAAAACGCTCCGTAAAAAACGCTGTTTGAGCGTCTTTACCCGAAGGCAATTGCAGTTGTTCTTCTGTGGCAAACACCACTTTGGCTGCACTCGATATCAAAACGTATACTTGATAGTCCGCTTTGACTAACAACTCCAGTAAGCGTAAGGCGTAGGGAGCACCAGACGCGCCAGTTATCGCGAGAGTAATGCGTTTTTCCCAAGGTGAATGAGCTGCCATATTATTCTCCGAATTTTTGACTCAGTGCGTCAATAAGTTTGCCATGGATCCCAGCAAAGCCACCATTACTCATCACTAATATGTGATCAGATGATTGCGCCTCTGCCACAATTGCCGCGACAAGTTTGTCTACATCCTGATAAGGATGAACAGGCACCGCGCTAGCATTGGCCACTTCATCCATTGACCAGCCTAAGTTGGCCGGTTCAAATAAGTAAACTTCGTCGGCATCTGCCCAACATGACGCAAGTGCATCTTTGTGAACGCCTTGCTTCATAGTGTTAGAGCGCGGCTCCAATACTGCTAGTACGCGCTGAACCCCAACTTTGGATTTTAAACCTTTGACCGTAGTGGTTATCGCGGTGGGGTGATGTGCAAAATCATCATATACAGTGACATTGTTGACTTTACCTTTGATCTCCATCCGACGTTTGACGTTCACAAACGACGCAAGTGCCGAGATAGCTACATCACATGTAACGCCAACATGATGTGCCGCCGCAATGGCCATCAAGCCATTGTGTACATTGTGATCACCAATTAAGCTCCACTCCACTTCACCTTGCCTTTCGCCGTGATAATACACAGCAAAACGCGAACCGTCCTCACTGAGCTTCTCTGCCGCCCAATCGCGAGATAAAAACTCTTGTTCCGACCAACACCCCATCTCCAAAACGTCTTGCATATTGTGATCATGTTTTTCAGATAAGATTAAGCCGTTTTGTGGAACAGAACGCACGAGATGGTGAAATTGTTTTTTGATCGCGTTCAAGTCGTCAAAAATATCAGCATGATCAAATTCGAGATTGTTCAATACCAGAGTGCGCGGACGATAATGTACAAATTTAGAACGCTTATCAAAAAAAGCGCTATCGTATTCATCGGCTTCAATCACAAAAAAGTTGCCTTCACCAACACGGGCAGAAACACCAAAATTCTCGGGGACGCCACCAATCAAAAAACCTGGAGTATACCCAGCATCTTCCAAAATCCACGCCAGCATAGAGGAAGTTGAGGTTTTGCCATGGGTCCCTGCCACACCGAGTACCCAGCGGTCTTTAAGCAGGTTATCCAACAACCATTGTGGACCAGAAGTATAGGGTAAGCCACGATTCAGAACATATTCCACTGCGGGATTGCCACGCGACATGGCATTGCCAATGATAACCATATCCGGCTCAGGCTCAAACTGCTTCACATCGTAACCTTCGGTCAAAGTGATACCCAGTTGCTCAAGTTGAGTCGACATCGGCGGATAAACGTTGCGGTCTGAGCCTGTAACCGTGTGACCTAAAGATTTGGCAAGGGCTGCAATACCCCCCATAAAACTGCCACAAATCCCTAAAATATGTACATGCATGAAAGTAGGATGCTTTTTTGTTTTGATTTATGGCTAATACTTTAGCAGATAATCAGTAGAGATCGAAGCTGGGATTTAACATTACCACGGTTTTTCGTTACACTTATTAATGACCCTACATACACAATTAATACAAGGACATAACGTCTTATGAAACGACTCAATTCCCGGTTGCAAATGGATGGTGCGCCTCTTGAGCTCATCTTATTGATCCGTACATTATTAGCAGGCTGTAAAGAAATTTCATTTCGTGTCAGCCAAGGCGCTCTGGCAGGTGTGCTTGGTTCAACCTTATCCGAAAATGTACAAGGCGAAACCCAGAAAAAACTCGATGTCATCTCGAATCAAATCCTAAAAGACACATTGTCTGAGTCTGGCTATGTCAAAGCAATTTCCTCTGAAGAAGAAGACGATGTCGTACCTTGCAATCCAGATGGAAAGTATTTGGTGAGTTTTGACCCACTTGATGGTTCATCAAATACTGAAATAAACTCTCTAATCGGTACCATCTTTTCTATCACGCATGCGCCACAATGGTTAGATGCGGACGACCCGTCTGCATTTTTGCAGCCAGGCACACAAATTGTTGCTGCAGGCTACGTTTTATATGGACCATCGACCATGTTGGCGATGTCTACGGGTAACGGTACACACTTATACACGTTAGACAAAACGCATGGTGGATTCTTAGTCACTGAACCGAATATCCAAGTTCCTCGAGAAACGTCAGAGTTTGCGATCAATGCTTCAAACCAACGTCACTGGCATACGCCAATGCAAGCGTATATGACCGATTTACTTGAGGGTAAAGATGGGCCTCGTGGACGTGACTTTAATATGCGATGGGTGGCGGCAATGGTCGGTGATATCCATCGGGTACTGTGTCGTGGAGGGATTTTTGCTTACCCTCAAGATAAACGTGATCCCAAAAAACCCGGCAAACTTCGTCTCTTATACGAAGCCAACCCGATGGCGTTCTTGATGGAAAATGCCGGTGGTGCCGCGAATACCGGTAACGGAAGGATTCTGGAAGTGATGCCAGCTGAAATTCATCAACGCGTGCCGGTCTTGATGGGTTCCGCAGATGAGGTAGAAACCTGCTTGAGCTATTATTCTAAAGGGTAGATAGCTTCCGTAGCGCTGTAAATGGGCTTGGTGAATGTAGACTAAAGCCCATTCACTAGTCTAAACTGATTAATTCGAACAGCTCAGTTTCACCCTTCCCTTTCAAATTAACAATGCCTCTTGAGCGTGTCAGTACGTTGGCATCACCGATTGCATCAATAAAGTCCTGTGTCACCGTGACCATCATAGTGCCGCCACTACTCTCTACTCGAGCGGCCATATTAACGGTACTGCCCATCACATCGAACTGGAATCGGTGTGTACCCACAATGCCACTAATTATTTGACCTGAATTACAGCCAATCCGGCATTGCCATGGGATATCGCCATTCTCTGCGTGATCCTTT
>JAAZVZ010000049.1 GCA_018623155.1 Glaciecola sp. | reverse complement strand
GTGAAAAACGAGAGTGCCTAATATTCATGATGGTCCTTTAAATATAGCAATTAATAAAGGTGAGCTCTTTAATAAAAGAGTGAAAAATTTAATGAAAGATTAACAGAGCACCCATGACATTACAATAAAGTATACATGACATGAGCGCCGAGATAAGTTATTGGTTAGGCGACTGAAGTTGTTTCGTGGTTAAGGAAATGACCTTATCGTCATCAATCATTAATGGTGAGTTTGACTTATTGGCTAAATATAATAAATCGACAATCTCGCTAGACGGTGCAAATGCGGTCGGCGCCTCAAGCAAAATCTCTCGGATGGCCTCGTGGTTAAACGCATGGCAGGCAACATCAATTTTACTCAAGATGTGCTCCAACTCATTCCAAGGTAACATGATTTCTGTCGCGGTCATAATACGACTATGATTGGTTTTTTGAACGTTATCGCCAATCAATAGCTCTTCGTAAAGCTTTTCACCAGGACGCAGGCCTGTTGTCTGAATTTCAATATCGCCATGTGGATGATATGCATCCTTCACTTCAAGGCCTGACAAACGAATCAACTTAGCCGCCAAATCTCGGATGCGAACCGGCTCGCCCATGTCCAACACAAAGACATCTCCGCCTTTGCCCATGGCACCTGCCTGGATCACAAGCTGAGCCGCTTCTGGGATGGTCATAAAATAACGGGTAATATCGTTATGGGTCAGCGTCACTGGCCCACCTTCTTTGATCTGTTTTCTGAATAAGGGAACGACTGAACCAGATGAGCCAAGTACATTACCGAATCGGACCATCGTAAAACGTGTAGTAGATTGTTGCTTGGATAACGCTTGCAAAACCAGCTCGGCCATGCGTTTGGTCGCCCCCATCACGTTCGTTGGACGTACTGCTTTATCAGTTGATACCAGAACAAACGTAGGAACCTTCGCCTTAATAGCGGCTTGTGCACAATACATGGTGCCAAAGACATTATTGCGAACCCCTTCAACAATATTATTTTCCACCAATGGGACGTGCTTGTATGCTGCAGCATGGTAGATGGTATCGACCGTGAAGGCTTTCATGACATTTTCTAATCGGTTGATACGCTGTACCGAACCTAATAGTGGAATCACCTCAACCGACATCTGATGTTGTTCCACAAATCCTCGTAACTCTTTATCAATGGCGTATAGCGCAAACTCAGATAACTCAAACAAAACCAGTTTGCTTGGCTTTTGACGAACGATTTGACGACATAACTCTGAACCAATTGACCCGCCAGCGCCTGTGACCATGACGACTTTTTGATAAATATTAGCCATCATCAACTCAGGTTGTGGCGATACGGGATCACGACCGAGTAAATCTTCTACCTCAACGTCACGGATTTCGTCCTTCTCTGCCAAGCCTTCAATGACATCTTTGATCCCAGGAATGGTTTGCACCTTTACTCCAAATCGTTCTAAATCGCTGAGGATTTGCTTACGAACTGAACGAGATAAGCTAGGTAAGGCTAACAGTATTTTGTCGACACGGCGCCCTTTTAGAAATACTTCAAGTTCGTTGATGCCAATAACTGAAACACCTTGAATGATGGAGCCTTGTTTTTGCGCATCGTCATCCAAAAACGCAACAGGGACGTATTCAGGACCATTACTTAATCCCACTGCCAGTTGTCTCCCAGCAGAGCCGGCGCCATAAATGATAACTGGTCGTCTCGTTTCTTTGTTGATCCCTACGATAATGGCTCGGACAAAAAGGCGCGAAGAACCTATTAAGGTTAAACACAATGCAAAAAAGATAATGGGGACCGTTTTCGGCAAGTTTGACGAATAAAAGAATTCAGCCACAACAAGGACTGCACTGGCAATTGCCGCCGCGGCGGAAACAGACCAAAATACAGAGGTACTCACGTAACGAAGCACAGCGCGATACAAACCGAGCTTAATAAATGCCATGATAGAGAATGGAATGACGGTGAGAACAGTTAACCAATAACTTGGCACAAGAAGAAGAGATAGTTGTTCTAAACGGAGTAACACCGCTCCCCAGAACGCTACTAAGATAATGAGTGAATCGACGCTTACTGTGATTAAACGCTTCATTGTACGAGATGATTCAAGTATGTTCATCTTCTCTCCAAATTCTTGCTGATTGTATTATTTTTTTTATAAATAAATGCTTCAAAGCATAACAACATTCACAAATTCAATAACATAATACACTATTTTGCACATTTTTACGCTAAGAAATAATCTTAGACTGCATTTTAATGGGATTAGAGGGCAATACTCTTCTCAATATATGAATGCATTAATGGTTTGTGTACTTAATAATTTTATGTCTATAATCAGATAATTAACGCAATCAACGTGATAAAAAATGATTTCAGAGTTAGCAGGTTTCACACTATCAAGAACGATTCCAGACAGCGTATTAAGTGGAGTACTTAGCGGTGCGTATAAAGTATTCGGTGGTGTCGTGAGAGACAATAGTGGTCGTATCGTTGCCCATTTGATCAACACTGATTTACCATCAAACGCATTATCCGCCTTTGCTAGTCCAGTGAGTGCTGTGTTATCGGGAGTCAATACAATACAGCTTCACTCACTGAAAAACGCAGTCAATGAAGTCATGGCAATCTCTCAAACGACTATGGCAATTTCAGGATTAAGTTTAGCAGTCAGCGCATCAAGTTTCTTCGTGCTTAACGCAAAACTAAATAGAATTGATGAGCAATTACAAACTATGGCTAAGGAAGTAAAATCCATAAAAGCTATCTTAGAAGTACAAGAAAGAAGCCGTCTGATTACGGCTCTCAAGACACTCAGAGAACTTCCTCAAATTACTGATAAAGAAGCACGTCGTCAAATGTTGATCAATAGTCGGCAAACACTGGGTGAATTACATGAACAATATAAAATCATGTTATTAGATGAAAATGAGCAATTTGATTATGCATCAGTTGAAGAATATTTTACAATCACTGCACTGGGCAACGCCATGTGCTCTGCTGAGCTGGGTTTGCTTAAACATGCCCGTGAAGATCTAATAGAATCCTACGAACTTTGGCATCAAGCGGCGAAAAATTTTGTACAAAACAAAATATTAACCGACGAGCCAGAAAGGTTTTTATCAAAACGCTATACAACGCACGTTAAATCAATGGATGTCATTAATTGGATGGATTTTGTGTCAGATGAAAAATCTGGAATAGAACATCTAGATAGGCTTCGCGACAGAACTCATGGTTTCAGGGTGGACTTTACGACTACGATTAAACCTGATGAAGAAATGCATCTTGGGGTCGCAAGAAAGGTAGTTGCTCGAGACAATGTACTGAAAGGTTATTTGGGCCAACTTCATTATTTGGATCACATCGACTCTCTCCCTTCAGAATTACATGCTTATATTGCTCATTTAAATCCAAAGGATAAAGTCGATGGGTGTTATCTCTTTATTAATGACAAGGTTGCGTAAAAGGATATATCTTTTTGTCAGTGATAAGGGGTCTTATCG
>JAAZVZ010000034.1 GCA_018623155.1 Glaciecola sp. | reverse complement strand
TAGTTAAAGCATAACCAGTTTATGCTTGGCGACGATAGCAATACGGAACCACCTGACTCCATCCCGAACTCAGTAGTGAAACGTATTAGCGGCGATGGTAGTGTGGGGCTTCCCCATGTGAGAGTAGCACATCGCCAAGCTCCTATTAACAAAAAAGCCCACCTTGTGTGGGCTTTTTTGTTTATGTAGCCTTGCATTATGATGTGCTTGCATTGGAGAGTAGCTCATCGTTCCCCTGCCGGGACGGAGCTCCTATTTAAAGAAACCCCTAGCCTGACGGCTGGGGGTTTTTTGTTTTGCGGTCTTTTGTTTATATCAGCTCATATTATAAATTCTTAAAATTTCATCCATATCTGCGGATATATTAGTATATTTAATTCAAACATGAGACAGATATGGATATCGTTAATGCCCTTACTCGCATGTCTGACACTAGTCCAGCAACCCATGATGTGATTAATCAACTGAAAGCGAAATACGACGAATATCATTTATTAATCGTGTATTTTAATACCGAACATAATGTCTCAGATATCAGGCATCAGCTTGTAGAGCACTTTTCATGTCCTATTGCACTGTCATCCTCTTGTGAGGGGGCATTAGCTATCGGTGGCGAACAGGCAGAGGCAAAGGCACAAATTGTTATTTTTGGCATCAACGACCCCTATGGTAGCTATGGGGTAGGTATTGCAGACGTTTCTAGTAATTCTTCACCTGAAACTGCAGCGCAAATAGCGTTAACCCAAGCCATTAGTTCATCACCTAAGCCCTATGAAACACCCGCAATGATTTGGTCAATAATGCCACCTGGACAAGAAGAATCATTGATTAATGGTTTCGCTGATATTGTTGGTCCACATGTTCCTGTTTTTGGTGGTAGTTCAGCGGATAATGATGTGTCAGGAAAGTGGCAACAAGGTACCCATTCCCATGATGGCACTTCCTCTGTTGTCGTTGCTACCCTTCAACCTAGTAGTGCTATCGGTTATTCGTATAGTTCTGGTTATGAACCTACAGATATCACTTTGGTTGCAGAAGGTTGCTCTTCGCGTATTGTGAGTAAGTTTGATGGCAAAACCGCAGCACAACGTTACAATCAGTTGACACACGGCGCCATTGAGCATGCTTTGCTCGGAGGTAATGTGTTGGGTAATACTACCTTGTTTCCACTAGGGCGAGCTATTTCTAACACTATTGGGATTCCAGAGTATTTATTATCACACCCTGATTCTGTAACAGAAAAAGGAGAGCTGACGCTGTTTTCTCATATTGACGAGGGCCAACCGCTCACTTTAATGACGGGAAGTGTAGATGGATTGGTTCAGCGTGCATGGGTCGTTGCTCAAAATGCGATTGATTTGTTACCTGAAGGGAGTGAATGCGCGGGCGTACTTATGATTTATTGTGGTGGTTGCATGTTAACCATTGGCGATAATGTGTCGCAGATGCAACATTATCTTTCGTCTGCTTTACCCAATTTACCTATCTGTGCAGCCTATACCTTTGGTGAACAAGGTGCATTTTTGGATGGGCGAAATCGGCACGGTAATTTGATGATCTCGGCGGTGGCATTTTCTCGATGAGCCATGAAAAAGAGTCTCTACTAGAAAACCTTAATTTGATTTATCGCTTAAAAGAGCAAGCTGAATCCTTGCGTAAAGAAAGCGATATTTTGTTGCATGGTATGCGCGATATTTTAGAAGCGTCTTCTCGTGACGAACTTTACCGCAAAATGTTTGGGATGTTTGGCAAGATTATTCCATATCGTTATTGTTTTATATTGGTCCCATCCGATTCAACCACTCTCATTTGTACGCATACAACAGATATGAGGTTTGCTGAAACTGAATGGCAAATGGATCCTGTTTTAGCATCTGTAATCCAAGGCCAACCCAGTGCTGTGTTCAATGTTGGCATTCAACCAGCTTGGCAAAATATAGATATACTTGAGAACGATACTAAGTCAGTCATGTATTGCCCTCTTAAGGATGATGAACATACCTCCATAGTGGTTTTCTGTTCTACAGATATCGGTTTTTATACACAAGAGCATGTAAACATTGCGAACCGTTATGGTGATTTTATTGAACAAACGATTTTATCGGTTAAAGCAAAATTAGAAGCCCTTGCAACACAGCGTTTAAGGGAAGAAAAAGCACTTGTTGAACGCTCAATGATCCAATCAGAACGTATGGCATCACTCGGTTTGCTTGCTGCGGGCGTCGCCCATGAAATCAATAATCCTATCGGTTATGTGAAGTCGAATGTAGATTATTTATCCAATCACGCACCAAAATTGAAAGGGTTTTTTTCACAATTACACTGTATTTTAAATGCGGATGATAATGCGGATGAAAAGCTCCATTCAATTGAAAAACTGATTCCTTATTATCAGTGTGATGAATTAATTGAAGAGTATTCGGACCTGTGTGAAGAAATGGTTGATGGTGTTGAACGTGTCAAAGACATTGTTCAAAGCCTGCAGTCATTTGTTCGACGCGGTGAAGACAATCAAGAACGTGTCATCGATATTGATCAATGCATTAAAGACTCTTTGCGTGTCGTGAATTCAAAACTTGAAGACATACATATTCATTTTAATACCGAGAAAAATCTCCATGCTAAAGGCAGTTCAGGACCCTTTAACCAAGTATTAGTCAATTTATTTGTCAATGCAGCGTATGCCATGTCTGGTACGGGTGAATTATCAATCACCAGTGAATGTGTTGATGAAGATATTTGCATCACAATTAGCGACAATGGCTGTGGCATGTCAACTGAATCTGTGGCACGTATTTTTGAACCTTTTTATACAACCAAGCCTCAAGGCGAAGGTACTGGTTTGGGTTTATATATTTGTTATAGTCTAGTTGAAAGTTTTGGTGGACGTATCGAAGTGACTAGCTCAGAAGGCGTTGGTACGACTTTTTATATTTGGCTTAAACCGGTAAAATAGCATGTATGAATACATGTCCTAAAGAATCTCCTTGCTTTGCAGAGTGTCGTAGATTATTTCCTAGATCCGATGCCTTATGGCCTACTGCGAGCGAATTAGAAAAGCTTTTTAACACGCCATTAGCGTTAATTGATGATCCAGTGCCTCAGTCTGTTAACGGCGCCTTATTGCAGGAGGTTGGCTATGAAGGTTTCATTGAAAAGACCCGTACCATTCCAACTCGTCACAATTGGCATGATTGGTTTAACGCATTTATTTGGTCACAATTTCCATCTACCAAACTCCAACTTAATCAATGGCACGTAAAAGATATCAAAATCAATGGCTTGCACCCACGCTCTAGATATCGAGATCGAATCACACACTGGGATGAATGTGGCGTGGTCTTATTGCATACCAAGGGATGCGATATTCCAAACTTACTCTCCCAACATCAGTGGTATGAAGCGTTTTATGGGAACCAAGCACAATGGGGTATCAATTGTAAGGCTGTCATTTTTGGCCATGCTATGTATGAGAGCCTACTCAATCCATTTATTGGCCTAACGGCTAAATTCATACCTATTGAAGTATCACAGAGTATCATTACAGAGCCCAGCTCTCAGAATTTAGAAGAAATAGACCATCGCTTGTTGGAGCATTTATCTTATTGGCAGTTTTCGACAAAAATATCACCACTGCCTGTGCTGGGGGTACCAGGTTGGTATCCGAATCAAGATAAAGTATTTTATCAAAATACTCAGTATTTTATGCCCAAACGTACACAACAATAATGATACAATCATGAACCAATACGAAGAATAAAAAGAGAAGTGAAATGCACTATTCCGGCCCTATTGCAAAAATGCTTACGTCAGTCGATTCACAAAATAATGCGCAGTATACTCTGCCAATTGGTCCTGAACGTGTTGCAATGAATGAATTGATTGGTAAACAGATTGAGGTTCAATTTACACAAACGATTACCTGTGTTCACTGTGAACGGCCAACGTCTAAAAGTTTTAATCAAGGTTATTGTTATCCTTGTTTACAACGCTTAGCTCAGTGCGACACGTGTATCGTAAAGCCCGAATTATGTCATTACAGCAAAGGTACATGTCGTGAGCCACAATGGGCGGAAGCTCATTGCTTTAATGATCACATCGTTTACCTGTCCAATACGGGTAATGTGAAAGTAGGCATTACCCGTCAATTGCAAAAGGGCGTGTCGACGCGCTGGATCGATCAGGGTGCGACGCAGGCGGTAGCCATGTTTAGAGTCGCTAACCGCTTGATCAGTGGCTTAGTAGAAACCGCTTGTAAACAATATGTAGGTGATAAAACCAATTGGCGGACAATGCTCAAAAACGAATATGAAACGCTCGACCTCAATGCGTTAAAAAAAGAAATCATATCTAAAGTACAGTCAGATATTGACAATATTCACGAGCAATACGGTCTTTTAGCCGTCACACCTATAGAAAGTTTTGCAGTAGACATTCACTATCCTGCTCAACAATATCCTACAAAAGTCAGCTCGATCAACTTAGAAAAAGAAGGGGGCTTTATGGGCCAGCTCTTAGGCATCAAAGGTCAATATTGGTTGTTAGACAATGATAGAGTGATAAATATCCGAAAATACGGTGGATATCACTGGGACATTACGGTGAGCGGTTAATTTTGGTTACAAACCTAAATTTCTTTCTCAACGCTACCAATTGAGTAAAGTTTCCAGTAAACTTTGCTCTTTATTTTTGTACTCTACATCAAGTTAGGAAGTCGCAGTATGTCTAACGACGAAAATTTCAAAGACCCATTTAACATTTTTTATCTTTTAGCTGCCGCAGGCGTATTAGTCGCAATGCCATTGCTCAACGTGTTATGTGGCTGGTACGTATTTTATTTTTCAAAGTAAACACATTAAACGAGGTTAACCTTGCCGGGCGAATACATTAAATCAGTAGTAAAAACGATCCCAGATTACCCCAAACCCGGGATTATGTTTCGAGATGTGACCAGTATACTTGAGGATCACAAAGCATTTTCACAATGCATCGAACTGCTTGTTGAGCATTACAAAAATAAAAAATTCGACAAAATTGCTGGTACTGAAGCTCGTGGTTTTCTCTTTGGTGCGCCTCTAGCATTAGCGTTAGGTATCGGTTTTATTCCTGTGCGCAAGCCAGGTAAATTGCCTCGTGAAGTCATCAGTGAAGCGTACGAGTTAGAGTATGGCACGGACAATTTAGAAATTCATACCGATGCGGTGCAAGAGGGTGATCGCGTGCTCCTAGTCGATGATTTGCTTGCTACGGGCGGCACTATGATTGCCACTGCAAATTTAGTCCGTCGTCTTGGTGGGGTGGTTGAGGACGCTGCATTTATTATCTCGTTGCCAGATATTGGTGGAGAAGATAAATTATCCCAAGCCAATATAACTCCTTACGCATTATGTGAATTTGAAGGTGATTAACTAATCTATGAGCTATCAGGTCTTAGCACGTAAATGGCGGCCAAGTAAATTTGGTGAACTTGTTGGGCAATCGCATGTTGTCTCTGCTATCTCAAACGCGCTTGATAATGATAGATTGCATCACGCTTATCTTTTTACCGGTACTCGAGGAGTAGGTAAAACCACCATTGCTCGGATATTTGCCAAAAGCCTAAACTGTGAAACTGGTCAAGGGGCAAACCCATGTGGTGTTTGTGGTACGTGTCAAGAAATAGACCGTGGCAGCTTTGTCGATTTGTTGGAGATTGATGCGGCATCACGAACCAAAGTGGAAGACACCAGAGAGCTTCTCGATAATGTCCAATATCGTCCAACGCGTGGTAAATATAAAGTTTATCTGATTGACGAAGTTCATATGCTTTCAAAGCATTCATTTAATGCTTTGTTAAAAACACTAGAAGAGCCGCCGGAGCACGTTAAGTTTCTATTAGCGACAACCGACCCACAAAAACTGCCTGTGACCATTCTGTCTCGTTGCTTGCAGTTTAATCTCAAGGCGCTCTCTCGAGAGCAGATACAGCAACAGCTATCTCATGTTTTAACCCAAGAACACATTACGCATGAGCCATCAGCATTGGCGCAACTTGCACGCGCAGCCAATGGCTCTATGCGAGATGCGCTCAGTTTAACTGACCAAGCGATTGCACAAGGCAATAACCAAGTGACGTTAGACACAGTGATTGCGATGTTGGGTTTGCTTGATAAGTCTCAACTCCTCAAGATTTTGCATGCTATTTTGGAAAATGACTCAGAGCGAGTCATTGAGCTGGTGAATGATATTGCTGTTCAATCTCCGGATTACCAAGCCGTCTACGATGAGTTGTTATCGCTGTTACATCAAATTGCGTTAACTCAATTGGTGCCCAATGCCTGTAAGTTGGAAACGATCAGTGCTAAAGCGATTTATACATTGGCGAAAGCTTTTTCGCCAGAACATGTGCAGCTACTGTATCAACTAGTGATCCAAGGCAAAAAAGACCTGCCTTATGTCGCTGATGGTCGCCTTGGACTTGAGATGACATTATTGCGTTTATTGTCGTTTACGCCAGCATCGCCTACTCCTGAAATGGAAGAAGCCATTCTCTCAGGTATGGCGGAACATCAGGTCGAGATTGATGAGCAAGTGGTTTTTGCTAATGTACAAACCGCACCCGTCCAGGTACCTGTTGCGGCAGCACCGAAAGTTGAGCAAGCGCCTTCATCGCCTGTTGAGCCTTCAGCGTTGTCAGAGCCTTCAATACATTTAGATGAAGCCGTTGAAGTTTCCACGCAAAGTGAGCGAGTAAGTGAATCGATCAATAACGAAGAAGATGAGTCGCCAAAGCGCGAAGACCTTGATACCGTCATTGATGACATGTTTGCTATGCCTTCAGAGCCAGAACCAGAGCAAGAGCCTTCATCGGACATCGAAACTGCCTCAGTGAGTGAACAGGAATCAGTTCCTGCTCATTTAAACGAAGTGCCACCCATGGATGATGAGGCTGATAGCGCGATGATGTTTGCTGAGCAAGATGAAATTTACGCGCAGGCTGAGCAGCAACATCCTAACGCGTTTGAATCGGAACCGGTTGCAGAGAAGCCTGCTACAGATGATTTGTTAGGGGCTTTAGATTCACTCAAACACATTACAACCGATAAGTCGGATGAGACGAACTCTATCGAAAATTCGGTTAGCGAGTTTGTTCCAAGCGCAGAAGAAATAGCCGAAGCTGAAGGTGTTGCGGAAACAGAAGTCGATATTTCAGAGCCAGAGAGTTTATTCGCTTCAGAACCGGTTGAACAACCTAACGAGATATTACCTGAGACTAATCCTGAACACATGGGGTTAGGGACAGATAATCAGGCGCAAGCCCATTCTCTTGTAAATGGTGTGACCCCGGATAACTTGGTGGCAGAATTACCGAACGGGGATACGTTAACCCACGAGGCTCAGATTGATGAATGGTCGAATATGATCAGTCACATCAAGCCGCAGTCTTTTATGCAAGTGGTCATGATGCACTCTGCGATGCATCGCACTGATAATCAAATCACATTGACCGTGGAAGAGTCACAATCCCATTTATTGAGCGATACCTTGCATAGTATGATTCAAGAGGCAGTTAGCAAACACCTGGAACAGCCGATTGAACTTCTCATTCAGGTAGGTACCGCGCAGAACACACCAATGCAAATCAAAAAGAAAATCAAAGCATTTAGATTACAACATGCTAATCAACTGTTTGAATCTGACCCGAGTATGCAGAAGTTAATGAGCACGTTTAATGCAAAAGTTAAAGACGGCTCGATGCAACCGAAACCGTAACCATTTATCATATACAAAGTAATTTTTATCAAAGGAATAAAATCATGTTTAAAGGCGGAATGGGAAATATCATGAAGCAAGCGCAGCAAATGCAAGAGCGCATGCAAAAAGCCCAAGAAGATTTAGCCAATATTGAGGTGACGGGTGAAGCCGGTGCAGGTATGGTCAAGGTGACCATGACCTGTAACCACAACGTTCGTCGTGTTCACATTGATGAGTCATTAATGGAAGATGATAAAGATATGATCGAAGATTTACTTGCTGCAGCTTGTAACGATGCGGTGCGTCGTGTTGCTGAGACGAGCAAAGAAAAGATGTCTGACATCACAGGTGGTATGCCATTACCTCCTGGGTTTAAAATGCCATTCTAAATGAAATATTCCCCTCTCATTAGCGATCTCATTGAATCATTACGCCATCTTCCTGGTGTTGGTGCCAAGTCCGCACAACGCATGGCGTTTCACTTGTTAGAACGCAATCGAGAGGGAGCTTTGACGTTATCGGAAGCGCTTGCGGCGGCGATGGCAAATGTGCAGCACTGTAGTGAATGCCGGACGTTTACTGAGAGTGATATCTGTCATATTTGTGCAGATAATGCTCGTCAAACGAATGGGGTGCTTTGCATTGTGGAATCCCCTCAGGATATTCTTGCGATTGAGCAGACCACACAATTTCATGGTACCTATTTTGTCTTAATGGGACATCTGTCGCCCATCGATGGCATTGGTCCTAATGAAATTGGATTAGATATTTTGGCTAAGCGGTTGCAAGCGGGTAACATCAATGAGGTGATTTTGGCGACCAACCCAACGGTTGAGGGCGAGGCCACCGCACACTATATTGCTCAGATGTGTCAGCAACACAGCATCACTGCTTCTAGAATTGCTCATGGTGTACCAGTGGGTGGCGAGCTTGAATATATCGATGGCAATACTCTGGCCCACGCATTCAGTGGACGCCGTCAACTTTAGAACTGCCCAATTTAGAGAACTACCAAAAATACCCTTGAAAAAAACACGGTCATCCCTACATAGCTAATAACGAATTTTGTTTTTCACAATAATTAGCAAGGAGACAGGTCAAGATGACTGATACTGTGGAATCTCAAGGCACACAACAAGAAACTCATGGTTTTCAAACCGAAGTAAAACAGCTTTTGCAACTAATGATCCATTCTTTGTACTCAAACAAAGAGATCTTTTTACGTGAATTAGTTTCTAACGCTGCCGACGCTGCCGACAAACTGCGTTTTAAGGCACTTTCTAACGATGCATTGTATGAAAATGATGGTGATTTGCATGTAAAAGTGTCGGCCGATAAAGACGCTGGAACGGTAACCATTGAAGACAATGGTATTGGTATGTCACGCGATGATGTTATCGCAAACCTAGGTACGATTGCGAAATCAGGTACCAAAGAATTCTTCTCGAACTTATCAGGCGACCAAGCAAAAGATTCTCAGTTGATTGGTCAATTCGGTGTGGGGTTCTATTCAGCGTTCATCGTAGCTGAAGAAGTTGTTGTGCGTACTCGTGCCGCGGGTGCTGACGCTTCAGAGGGGGTTGAGTGGACATCACAAGGCGAGGGTGAATTTACCCTAGCACAAATTGAAAAGCCTACGCGCGGTACACAAATAATCTTAAAGCTTCGTGAAGACGAAAAAGAATTTGCCGATGATTGGCGTTTGCGTTCTATTATCACCAAATATTCAGATCATATTTCTATTCCGGTACAAATGTTCAAAGAAGAAGTACCAGAACAAGAGCCGATTGAAGAAGGTGGCGAAAAAATTCCTGCAGTGCCAGCACATTGGGAATCCATCAACAAAGCGACTGCACTGTGGACACGTGACAAAAGCGATATTTCAGAAGATGAGTATAAGGAATTTTATAAACACGTTTCACATGATTACAGCGATCCATTGTCTTGGTCTCACAACAAGGTAGAAGGTAAGACTGAGTATACTTCACTTCTATATATTCCAAGTAAAGCACCATTTGATTTGTATAATCGTGACCACAAACACGGTCTAAAATTGTACGTTCAACGCGTCTTTATCATGGACGATGCCGAGCAGTTTATGCCAAGCTATTTGCGCTTCGTAAAAGGTCTATTGGATTCGAACGATTTACCGTTGAACGTGTCCCGTGAAATTTTACAAGACAACAAGGTTACGCAATCCATGCGTCAAGGATGCACCAAGAAAGTCTTGCAAATGCTTGAGCGTATGGCGAAGAACAATCCTGATGACTACACGAAGTTCTACGCTGAGTTCGGTAATGTACTCAAAGAAGGCCCTGCAGAAGATTTCTCGAATAAAGAGAAGATTGCTGGGCTATTACGCTTTGCCTCTACTCATACTGATTCTGATGCGCCGACGGTATCGCTTGCGGATTACATTGAGCGCATGAGTGACGAGCAAGATAAGATTTATTACGTGGTAGCTGACTCTTATCAAGCCGCTAAGACCTCTCCACACCTTGAGATCTTCAAGAAGAAAGGCATCGAAGTTTTATTGATGTCGGAGCGTATTGACGAGTGGTTGATGTCACACCTAACTGAATTCAATGAGAAGCAGTTCAAATCTATCGCTCAAGGCTCCCTAGATGAGTTGGATTCGGAAGAAGACAAGAAGGCTAAAGAAGAGGCAGAAAAAGAAGTTGAGGGTGTATTAGATCGCATCAAGACGGCTTTAGGTGCTAAGGTCAAAGAAGTCAAATTTACTCATCGCTTGACCGAATCACCTGCGGTAATTGTTGCGGATGACAATGGTATGACGACGCAAATGATGAAACTCATGCAAGCCGCTGGGCAACCAGTCCCTGAAGTTGAGTATCACTTTGAGCTCAACCCAGAACATGAATTAGTCAAATACATCGCTGATGTGCAAGATGAAGAGCTTTTCAAGCAATGGTCTGAGGTCTTGTTTGATCAAGCAGCTTTATCGGAACAAGGTAGCTTAAAAGACCCTGCAAGCTTTGTGAAAAACGTCAATAGCTTGCTGCTTAAAGCCGCAAAGTAATTAGCGTCTGAACTTATTTGAGCGGATGTCCTGAAACAGGCATCCGCTTTTTTGTTACCGATTAGTCTTAAGAGGCCTGATTGATTGCGACTTAGGGTTGCAACCATCCCATTAGTTGGGTAACTTTAAGATATATTTCTTTTTATAAATTTTACAGATGGAGGATGCACCATGCGCATCGTATTATTAGGCGCACCGGGCGCAGGTAAGGGAACTCAAGCTCAGTTTTTGATGGGTAAATATGGTATCCCACAGATTTCAACAGGTGACATGTTGCGTTCAGCGATCAAAGCAGGCACTGAAATGGGCTTGGCGGCGAAAAAAGTCATGGATGCTGGGCAGTTGGTCTCTGATGATATCATTATTGGTTTGGTCAAAGAGCGCATTGCACAAGAAGATTGTGCCAATGGGTTCTTACTTGATGGTTTCCCTCGCACTATTCCACAAGCGGATGCGATGAAAGACGCAGGCGTCGCGGTTGACTATTGTCTTGAGTTTGATGTGCCTGATGATGTGATTGTTGAACGCATGGGCGGTCGTCGTGTACACGCTGCGTCTGGCCGTGTTTACCACGTTGTGTACAATCCACCAAAGGTGGAAGGGAAAGACAACGAGACAGGTGAAGACCTTATGATCCGTGATGATGATAAAGAAGCGACCGTTCGCGATCGCCTTGGTATTTATCATACAACGACAAAACCTCTTGTTGAGTATTACACGGCTGAGGCGGATGCAGGCAACTGTAAATATTTTAAATTAGATGGCACACAGCCAGTGGATGCAGTCAGTCAGCAATTAGCTGAGTTATTAGGCTAGTAAACGGTTTCAATAAAAAAGTGGGTTCTGTTCGATGCAGTACCCACTTTTTTTATGCCGAATGATTAGAATAAAAGTATCAAAAAAAATCACTTTAATTAAAACAGTGTTTTAAAGACTCGAATGTGGTTTTTGCTCCCCTACAAGCCTCTAATATGCTTTTCTCACTCGTCAGTCTTGAATCAAAATGCTCGACAAAGCAATGCCACATGCGAGGCGTGTTCACTCCGTAGCTAGCATAAAATCGACAAGGTATCCCAGTATCAAAATGCGCGCGTAAATGACGAGTAATCAGTGCAGCACCTAACGTTGAACCTTCCAATACATACAGGCAACCCAGTGCATAATCTGCGTTGTAAATGGTGATTGATTCGACTTTGGGCATGGTAGCTTGCGGACTTTGCTCAACCTGACATGAGATCAGATGGTCAAGGGCATTAATGTCTTCATGCAAATGCGACTGACGTCCTCGCTCGGAGATATCGGGTAAATTGTTTTCGGATAGAGCATTCGTTATTGGAGTGTAATTGAGTGACAGCCAGACATTCCATCGTTTTAAAATAT
Source organism: Glaciecola sp. (assembly GCA_018623155.1). Classification (GTDB taxonomy): domain Bacteria; phylum Pseudomonadota; class Gammaproteobacteria; order Enterobacterales; family Alteromonadaceae; genus Opacimonas. The sequence goes on along the minus strand of JAAZVZ010000034.1, from coordinate 866 downwards.
TGTGATACTCCGGCACAGTCAACGAATCAGACATCAACTGGCGCATACACATTGTAGACTCAAGTCCACGGTGTGCATCTTGAGTATATTGTTTGACTATTTTACTTGCCGAAATATCTTCTAAACTGACTGTCACCGATGCGATTGTGTCTGATATGTCTTGTGGTTGATGCAACATAATCAAGAGTGATTTTCAGACTGTGACAAAGTAATTTTCATTATTGTGCCAATACCTAATGTGGAAGATATATCTAAATGGCCCCCCATTGCACGAATCAAGCTCTCCGCAATGGGTAATCCTAGACCAGAACCATCTTTATTGGAAAAGCGCTGATAGGGCTCCAAACATCGCTTTAAATCGCTCTCACTCATTCCTACGCCTGTATCCTTAACCGTGATTTGCACTTGGTCAAATTTTGTTTTTCGGCAATTAATTATGACTTTGCCATGTTGGATATTGTATTTGATTGCGTTTTCAATGATATTGATCAGCACTTGACGAATACCTCTAGGTTCAGCATAAATATTGCAATCCTCCGAATCGATAGTGATATCAACGTCTTGTTTACAGGCCAAAGGCTCGACCAGCATTTTGATATCATTTAATAAGTTCGTTGTATTAATAAATACAAAGTTTTTGTCATCTATCGTATCAATGAGCGTAGAATTTTTGAGTGTATAATCGATAACTTCTTTCATGAGGTAGGCTGATTTTTGCAAATTAGCTTGATCTTGGACGAAACTCTAACACTGTAGCATTAATACAGTAGCGTGGTTTACCATTGGGACCATCGTTAAATACATGACCTAAATGAATGCCTGATTTGGCGGCTTTTATTTCAGTTCGGATCATCCCATAGGACAAG
>JAAZVZ010000019.1 GCA_018623155.1 Glaciecola sp. | reverse complement strand
CAAAATAAAAAAGCGGACACAGGGTCCGCTTTCTAATTTAAGCTAAATGCTTAGAACGATTGAGTATAACGTGCGTATACGATACGGCCGTAACCGTCGTATAAGTTAAAGTTATAATCACGTGAACCGCTAGGATCAGTATCTAAGATTGGCTCTTTGCCAGATACATTACGAACACCAACGGTCATCTTGCCATTCCAATCTGCATTGTAGGTAACTTGAACGTCATTTGTGATCCAGTGTGGTACATAAGAATCGTCAGTACGTAAAGTATCTGCAATCACATTCATGTTCCATGCAATATCAAAATCACCGATTGAGTAGATGTTTGATAAGACACCACGATATTCTGGGAATGCGTCAAATTGCATTTGGTCTACGCCGTCAACTTCGTACTTACTAGTGTAAGAGAACGTTAAGTTTTGACGGATTGTACCCATCTCGTTCAAATCGAAACGAGTGTTTAAGTTCAAGTCAAGACCTGAAACTTCAACTGTACCTTGGTTACCGAAACCACGTACGATACGCTCGATTTCACCAAATTGGTTACGCTCAACAGACATACCTGCTGGTAGTGCACGACCTGCGTTTTGCAAGCTGATCAATTCACCAGAAGAGAATGCTTTAATACGATTATCAATCTTGATATTGTAGTAATCAACTGCAAAGTCAACCCAATCAGTTGGCTCATAAGCTACACCAAACGCATACTGCTTAGACGTTTCTGATTCTAAGAATGGGTTTGCAATAACATACGCATTAATTTGGTCAGAACAGTTAGACGCAAGACCTACCGCTTCACAGTGTTGTGGGTCACGTACTGAGTCAGCTGAGAATGATTCTTTCTGAGTCAAAATATCCAAAGTTGGAGCACGGAAACCTTCACCGTAAGAAGCACGTAATACTAACTCATCAGTTGGGTTATAACGTACAGATAGCTTAGGAGAAGTATCTGAACCATAGTCTGAATAACGGTCACGACGTAAGGCCGCAGTAACTTCTAAATCATCTTGCACAGGGAATACTGCTTCGACAAATACTGCAGATGCTTGACGTGAGCCACCTGCAGAGTTACCAGCAGAACCACCAATTACACCACCTTCAGATAATGAATCATATTGGTCATTGAACAAGATATCACGCCACTCACCACCAACGATAGCAACTGCTGTACCACCTTCCATATCGAATAAATCAAACTGTGCAGTACCATAAACTTCGTCCTGGTTATAATCACCAACACGAGAGATGGTTGCTTTCATTGAGTTCAATACGTCTGCAGGGTTATCTGCTAAATCACCGATTAAGTAATCACCGCTATCCATGTATTGTTCTGCAATTGGAATAACAACGTAGTTACGACCGATGTCATAAGTACGTGATTTGTTGCGACGCACACCAAAATCAACTAATACACCATCGATATCGCCTTCAAAACCAAACAAGATGTCTTGTAAGTAATTTTCTACCGTGTTGTCACGGTTACCAAGACCCGCGAAACGGTGTAATACGTATACATCATCCGAACCAGTAGTTGCATCCGCAGTTGGGTCGTATAGCGACTGGTTAAATGCTGGATCATAATAAGGTGATGCAGGATTAGTTGGGTTGTTTGGGCTGTCAGGACCAACCGCAGCAAACGCTAGTGATGGTGCATAACGACCAAATGACTTAGACTTAGTCATGTTCATGTTCGCATAAACAGACCAATCGTCATTAATTTCATAACGGCTGTTTAAGAAGAAGCCAACGTTACCAGTTGAAGCTTCGTCCGCAGATACTGATGCGAAGTTAAATGCACAACGTTGGTTGTTACCATTTGAATCAGTGATCGCTGGACCGTAATCGACACGATAGAATACTCCGTCATCAACCGTCTGATCAGGACATGCATTCGGGAAATGTGTCCAAGAAGCATCTGTACGGTTATAGTCACGGAAGTTCATTGAATAGAATGAACCACCTGGGCTGTACCAAGGAAAATCACGTGCAAATACGATGTCACGGCTGTTCCAAGAGATACCACCTAACATTGAACCTTTGTCTGAAGATGCACCAAAGATGAGTGAACCTTCTTCGCGGTCACCACCTTCATGCTCAATTTCAGCAGCACCAAGACGCATTTCAACACCAGTAAAGTCTTTACGGGTAATAATATTTACAACACCGCCGATTGCATCAGAACCATATACTGCTGATGCACCGTCAGTTAGGATTTCAATACGCTCAACTGCTGCTGCAGGAATACCATTCAAATCTTGTGATGAACCAGTAGATGGTGAACGTGCTAAACGACGACCATCGACTAACACTAGTGAACGGCTCGCACCTAGACCACGCAAGTTAATCTGAGATACACCTTGCGCAGATGAACCAGATTGTGGACGGAATGAACCAGTTGAGTTGAAAGAAGTGTTACGCAACAAGTCTGCAACAGATGTTTGACCTGAAAAATCAATCGCTTCACGATCAATTACTGTAACAGGTAACGCGCCTTCTAAATCAGCACGCTTAATACGAGAACCAGTTACCTGAATCTTTTCGACCGGCTCTGCTTCTTCTTCATTTTCTTCTTGCGCTAGTGCGGCATTTGATAATGCCATAGTAGATGCTGCACCAAACGCAATAGCTAGACGAATAGACTTAGCTACTTTTGAGTTTGTAAACATGTATTGTCTCCCAAGAACATCATTAACAAAGTTAATAATGGACTATTATTATGATTTATAGAGAATATTATCTCAGAGGCATAAACACCCCTATCCTCAATATTAACCAAGTTTATAGCCAAGGGTCAACACTGCATTTACTAGTTTTTAATAAAGTTCAAAGTATTTTGTGACAATTTTATGATATCCGTAAATAAAAAATGCTCGTTCAACAAAACGTTAGATTAAACAAGAAAGTTGGGCGGCTCGAAGAAGTGCTTTATGAAGTAAAACAGATTTGTGAGAATTTGGTGACAACTCCTCAGCCACATCCGCGCACATACGTCCCGTGCTGTGGCTGCTCCCTTCCGGGCCTGACCAGGTTCGCAAAGTAGTATTGCGAGAGGACCAAGGAGTCATCTCTGAAGCGTCGTATTATGCAGTTTATTACAGGGATTTGCAAAACTGTTTTAGATACTAGCGTTTACCTGACGAAATTTTATACTTAGCCATGTTAACTGCAATATCTGAAGTTGCTATTCCACTTTCGGCAGATTCACTAAATATCTCTTGCAAGGTATCGCCTATCTGTTCTAAATGAGCCCGAATGGCCGATGCAGAACTCTGCAGGGTCTGATGATGAATATCGATGATACCACCGGCATTGATAACAAAATCAGGGGCATATAATATACCTTTTTTCGTTAGCATATCCCCGATGGCTGGTTCTGCCAACTGATTATTCGCTGCGCCAGCAATAATACGTGTACGTATATCCTTTATCGTATCTCGATTGATTGCCCCCCCTAATGCACATGGAGCAAACACATCACATGTTTGTGCGTGGATATCGTTCACATCACAAACAGTCACATTAGGATTCTTAGCTAATTCGTCCAAACTTGGCGCATATACATCAGCGATTAATATACGAGCTCCGGCATTGATACAATGTTGAGCTAGCCTACGACCTACTTGCCCAGCACCTTGTATCGCGATGGTTAAGCCTTCTAACCCAGTACCTAATTTGTATTTAACTGCGGCTTTGATACCAACAAACACGCCATAAGCAGTTGCCGGTGCAGGGTTACCATCGTGTTCCGCACCGTCATACCTGTGATGCGCAGAATAACCTCCAGCATGCTTTGTTACCGATGCCATGGTTTTGACATCACTCACGCTGATCCCAGAATCTTCTGCCACGATATAACGTCCACCACATGATTCAACAAACTTCCCCATCGCAAGCATCATTTCGGTAGATTTATCTTGGTGGGGGTTACCGATTATCACCGACTTACCGCCACCTTGAGGAAGGTTTGCCATAGCTGCTTTATAACTCATACCCTCAGCTAGTCGCAATACATCATCTAATGCATCTTGTTCAGAGCCATAAGGAAACATACGGCAGCCGCCAAGGGATGGGCCTAATGTAGTGTCATGGATCGCTATAATAGCTTTCGTTTGAGTCGCTTCATCATAAAAGATACTAACTTGTTCATGATTAGCAAAAGCGTTACTGGAGTACATAAATTAATTTTTTCGATTGCAGATTCTTCATACTAACTGAATACATCGCGAATTAACATTGCGAAACCTTCAATTTTTTTATGTACATGGCAAGAATTCAGTTGTCTTTGAACAATTTATAGGATATATATCCTATTAGAAATACAATAAAAAAACACCCTATATGAAATTGGATAAATTTGACCGAGAAATTCTCCGCGTTCTGCAAAAGGACGCAACCATTTCTATGGCTGATTTAAGTCAAAAAGTCGGCTTATCTCACACACCCTGTTGGCGTCGCGTAAAAAAGATGGAAGCCGAGGGACTTATTCTTGCAAAAGTCACGTTACTTAATAGTAAAAAACTGAATTTAGGCGTATCTGTTTTTATTTACGTGACATTAAAGAACCACGATGGTGATTCGTTAACGTCATTTGAATCTGCAGTTCAGAGCATTGATGAAGTTGTAGAGTGCCATACTACCAGTGGCGAGAAAGATTACTTATTAAAAGTCATTGTGGAAAGCATCGAAGAATACGAACATTTATTGAAAAGTAAACTCACAAATTTACCACTTGTTGACCATTTGAGTTCGACGTTTGCACTTAAGCAAGTCAAAAATACCACAGAACTTCCAATAAAATAGGTGCGCAGTCAAGGCGCACCTACAACGCCATCATTATAGTTTAATAGTGGCTTTGTTGATTCCGTATTCTCTTAACTTGTTTGCGATGGCAGTGTGAGACAACCCCAATTTGCGAGCAAGCTGTCTTGTTGATGGATATGATGGGTACAATTTACGAAGTAAATCACGTTCAAACTTTTTGACTTCTTCATCTAAAGTTCCATCAAAGTTTTCATCAATATAACTGACTGTGGTTGCACAAGATGGCAAATGAATATGCTGCTTTGATATTTCGTTTCCTTCCAAGATAGTAAGTGCTCGTTGCACTGCATTTTGTAGCTGTCTGACATTACCTGGCCACGGATATGAAATGAGGTAATCTACACTTGATTTACTTAATTTTGCAACTGGCCGACCCAATTTTACGCAATGATGTTTAATAAATGCCTCGGCTAATGGAATGATGTCTTGTTTGCGTTCGCGTAAAGCAGGCATCACTAAACTCAATACATTTAAACGGTAATATAATTCTTGGCTAAATTTTCCCGATTCAACTAACAATCCAAGGTCTTTGCCAGTTGTACAAATGATTCTGACATCGACGCTAACGGGCGCATCGTCACCAATACGGCGAAATACGCCATCTTCAATCACTCTCAATAATTTACCTTGTAATTGAGTAGACATCTCAGCGACTTCGTCAAGCAGTAAAGTACCACCATTGGCCTCTTCGAATAGTCCTACTTTCCCTTTATTTGCGCCATAAGCACCTTGGGCAAATCCAAATAATTCGGTTTCAGCTACATCATCAGGTAACGCAGCACAATTTAAAGCTAAAAAGGGGCCAGATGCCCGTTGAGAGGATTCGTGACATGCTTTTGTAATGAGTTTTTTGCCAGTACCAGTTTCGCCAAATATCAATAAAGGGCTAGTTTGAGCTGACATTAATTTGGCTTCTCGAATCAAACGGCGCATGTTAGCTGACTGAGCATAGAAGCGATCGAAACTATCGGTCGGTGGACGGTGAAAGGCTTTGAACTGTTGCCCTAATCTCAGCTCAGATTTGAGAATAATCACACCACCAGCTAAGATTGGTTGCTCCTCATCGTCAGGAATAACAACGGGTAAAATATCGGCAATATAATCTTGTTCCACATATTTTACTTTATGAGTCTGAGCAAGTGATTCTTTGGAATCGAGCCACTTATTGAAATGAAATCCTTTCACCCAATCATTAATGTCTGCATCGAGCAACAGTGAAACTTCGTGGTCAACACTGTTTTTGGCTGCATCATTGATCAGAACAATGCGACCTTTGATGTCTATGGAAAAAACCGGATCCGGCATGGTTTGAATAATCGCTCGCAACTCATTACGCTCGCGCTCAATGGGCATAAAAAGAGTCGTTTTGACATCATTAATGCCATCAATTCTCCGAAGCTTCGCCATAACCTGTTGAAATTCAGCAAAATCAATAGTTGGGAAGGATAAAAATATCTTTCCCTCCTGTGCTATTTCAATACCGCGCAAGTCAATTTGTTTATCATTCAACAAGCGGAGCACATCTTGTGTGATCCCTTGCCTGTCTTCACAGCTTATTTCTAGACGCATGTCCTGTTGCCATAATACAAGTTATATAATATTTACGCATATGTACAAGACAAAGTTCACTTTAGAAAGCTCCAATCAGGCTGCTTAAACTTACCTTATAAGAGCGATGTTAGAGCTTTTGACTCTTTAATTTTTGATTATAATTTACCTATTTCTCGGTCTAGCTTAAACGTGGGGCTGGTGACATAAGTTTCAATATCTCTCAAACGACGTTCAGTATCCGCAAAAATTCCTTGCACTTCCGCTAAAGCTTTTTGTGGAGGTTGCCCGGCTTGCCACACTTTTTGCTTGATCTCTACTCGCGAACCACCTGCTTTAGACCAACTCGGTTTACCCTCTATATCAATGACATTTTCAGTGTCTACTTTCATGTGCTCAGGACGCTCATCCATAATAAACCAAGCAACAATGTATGCGACGAACATAAATGGACCAGCCATCAGAAAGAATGCGGTTACTGTGAGTATTCGAACTAACCAGGTTTCCATTCCAAAGTAATCGGCAACTCCAGAACAAACCCCTGCAATGCGCTTATTTTTGGCGTTGCGATATAATTCACGCTTGATCATACTTTTTCCCTCCATTGCGGGTGCTCAGTATCCAAAATGGATTCGAGTGTTTTAATTCGTTCTGACATTTGCTCAGCGCGATCTGCGAGTATCTGCAGATCCTTAACGTCGTTTTCCGATAACCCTTTGCCGAGCTGTCGTTTACTTCGGTAATGAAGGATCAACCAAGTCGGCGCGACAAATAACATAAATAAAATCATGGGTACGCCAATAGCGATAATAGCAAACTCTTCCATCAAAGGTCTCCTGGTAAATTTTAGTGTTCGTTAATACAGATTACTTGTTCTGTATTTTTTTCTTCAATGCTTCAAGTTCATCATTGATTTTGTCATCGGCAGCGAGTTCGGCAAATTCATCATTTAAGGTCTTTTTACCTAAATCATAAGCTTCAACTTGCGCTTCTAAATCATTGATTTTGCTTTCGTAGCGTTCAAAGCGATGCATCGCATCATCGATCTTACTGCTATCGAGTGTCTTGCGCACATCAAGACGTGAACTTGCCGTATTTTGACGCATAATTATCGCTTTTTGACGCGCTTTTGCGTCCGCAAGCTTTTCTTGTAACTGTCCAGTTTCCACTTGTAGCTTTGTAAGTTGTTCATCCACTAATTGTAGCTCACTTTCAAGCATGCTGACGGCGTCAACACATTTCGCTTTTTCTTGTAAAGCCGCCTTTGCCAAATCATCTCGTTCTTTGGCAATGGCCAATTCAGCCTTAGCTTCCCAATCTGTAGCTTGGGCTTGCAATTTGTCCATTTGCATCGCAATGTCTTTTTTATTTGCAATGGTCTTTGCCGATGAACTACGAACTTCAACTAAGGTGTCCTCCATTTCCTGGATAATTAGACGCACCATTTTCTCTGGATCTTCAGCCTTATCTAGTAACGCGTTTAGGTTTGAATTAATAATATCGGTAAAACGTGAAAAAATGCTCATGAATGGCTCCTCAATATCATCTCGCTCGGTCCGTTACCCAGCGCATTATTCATTGTGCATAGTATTACAACCAAGTATTGTGCCAACTTAAAAAAACACTTTAAATTATTGAAATACATATGTTTTTACAAATTAATTCATTTATGACACTGGCACACTATTTAAAAAAGCACTAATATTTAGTGTAATTGACCAAACTCTAGAGATATTTATGCGTCACCCTCGTCAAAACGACCATTTAATTGGCCAAGCAAATGTATTTTTGGAAGTGCTTGAACAAATATCCCAAATCGCACCGTTAAACAAACCTGTCTTAGTCATTGGTGAACGCGGCACCGGTAAAGAGCTGATTGCAGCGCGTTTACATTATTTATCGACGCGTTGGGATCAACACTATCAAAAACTCAACTGTGCGGCATTGAACGAAAATCTTCTAGAAAGTGAACTTTTTGGTTATGAAGCTGGAGCATTTACCGGTGCGAGCAAACGTCGTGAAGGTCGCTTTGAAATTGCACATAACGGCACCCTATTTCTTGATGAAATCGCCAACACTTCGGCTATGATTCAAGAGAAGTTACTGCGTGTGGTTGAATATGGTGAATTTGAACGTGTGGGCGGAAACAAAACCGTCAAAGTCGATGTTCGCCTTATTGCTGCAACCAATGAAGATCTTCCTGTTTTAGCCGAACAAGGTGAATTTAGAGCGGATTTGTTAGATCGCTTGGCATTTGATGTGATTACCATTCCACCTTTGCGGGAACGCATTGACGATATTTTAGTATTAGCTGAACATTTTGCCATTAACATGACTCGTGAAATGGAATTAGAGCTCTTCTCTGGTTTTAGTCAAAAAGCCCAACAAACATTACTCGAATATCATTGGCCAGGTAATATCCGTGAACTCAAAAATGTCGTTGAACGGGCTGTTTATCGAAACAATAACCCGTACGTCCCAGTGCATGAAATCATATTAGACCCATTTGAATCTGCCTTTCGCCCGCAACAAAGAATAAAAGCATTACAAACCAACCATTCGACACAGACTTCTACAAATGCACCAGCACCAGCACAGGATGTATTGACAACACCGCCTATTGCACAGGACAATGCAGCACTGAGATTGCAGTTCCCGATGGATTTTAAGCAAGCCAGTCAAGAATTTGAAATTCAGGTTTTGCGAAAAGCGCTTGCGGATAGTCAGTTTAACCAGCGTCGCACTGCTGAAAAATTACAATTAACGTATCACCAACTCAGAGGGTATTTGAAAAAATACAACCTCTTAGAGGAAGGAAAATAACCTATGCGCAATGTGCGCTTCGCATTCATCCTATGTACATTTGCCATCATTGGCTGCTCTGAACAACGGAGTGCGAGTACCATTCAATCTGGGATCATTTATTGCTCCGAGAGCAGTCCTTCTTCTTTTAATCCGCAACTTGATACATCTAGTACAACTGTTGATGCCAGTGCCCATCAACTTTATGATCGCCTACTCGAAATAGATCCAACTAGTGGAAAACCCCTTCCAGGATTAGCCAGTTCATGGCGAGTCAGTCGAGATGGACTGACTTATTCGTTTCAATTAAGACCAAATATTACATTCCATACTACTGATTATTTTACTCCGACACGTACTCTCAATGTGGACGATGTGATATTTAGTTTTGCGCGCTGGGTCGAACCAAGCCATCCTTATCATCAAGTGAATGGTGGACGTTACCCTTATTTTGATAGCCTAAACTTACGCGAAAACATTACTCATATTGAAAAAGTGAATCACCTGCGGTTTACTATTCGTTTGCGACAACCAGATGCATCCTTTATCACCCATCTTGCTACCGATTTTTCAGTTATTTTATCGGCAGAGTATGCACAATCATTGATTCAACGTGGAGAACCTGAACGTATTGATCACTACCCAATTGGTACTGGCCCATACAAACTGAGTTATTACCGAAAAAATCAATATATTCGTTATATACCTCACACTCAATATTGGGGAGAGCTTATACATAGTGGCCCTCTTATTTTTGATATTACCCCTCAAAGTTCACTAAGATTAGCTAAATTAATGACCGGTGAATGCGATTCAATTGCTTATCCTAGCCAAGCAGAAATCAATTATTTAGAAGGTCGTGATGACATTTCCCTAGACCAAGCGACTGGAATGAATGTTGGCTTTTGGGCATTTAACACGAGTAAAGCACCTTTTGACAATGTATTAGTTCGTGAAGCGTTGGCCTCTGCAATTGATAAGACCACCATCATAAACGCGGTGTACTTTGATTCTGCTACTCGCTCTCGTTCACTTATCCCACCAAACTCTTGGGCATTTAGTGTGGATACACCAGAGACAGAATACAACCCAGTGCGTGCGCGAGAGCTTCTTGCTCAAGCCGGTTATCACAATGGTTTTTCAATGTCGTTATGGGCTTTGCCTGTCGTTCGCTCTTACAATCCTGATGCAATACGAATGGCAGAGCTTATTCGTGGATATTTGGCTGAAGTTGGCATCACTGTCGATATTGTGACAAGTGAGTGGGATAATTTTCGGGCAGGACTTGATCGTGGCGAGCATGACTCCGTCCTCATTGGTTGGTCAGCCGACAATGGCGATCCTGACAATTTTTATCGGCCTCTGTTGAGTTGTGATGGGATTCAATCTGGTACCAATAGAGCAATGTTTTGTAACCTAGAGTACGACAAGATCATTCAAGAAGCGCTTTTGACTACCAATATCGATCAACGAAAAGCATTATATTTGCAAGCCAATCTGTTAATTGCAGAACAAATTCCTCTCATCCCTATAGCTCATGCCAATCGTTACAAAGTATTTCGCAAAGGCTTACGCGGTGTGATGATTAATCCTTATGGTGGGATGCGCTTCGGCGAGATGCACAAAGTACCGTCTGTGAAGGATAAATAAAGATGTTAAGAACATTAGGTCGATATTTTAATCTATTCTTTATCACGCTTTTTATCTTAGTGGGTTTGTCATTTGTTCTAGCGTTTTTCTTTCCCGGAGACCCTATTTTTAATTTAACAGGCAGGCCACTAGAGCAATTACCGGAAACCCCCTATACTCAAGCTTTGGCAGATGAGCGTTGGCTTGTGGCATTTTGGTTTTATATTCAGAGTTTATTAGATGGCTCGTGGGGCATAAGTACGATTAGTGGATTAGATTTGTTTGATGAGGTAAGTACATTATTACCTGCCACAATTGAGCTGAGCGCCTATGCAACAATTATCGCCTTGTTTGTCGGCATACCTTTGGGTTTTTGGTGCGGCCTAAAGCATCATCGCAAAACAGATTATACCTTTATGAGCATCAGTATGTTGATGTCGTCATTCCCGATTTTTTGGTTATCCTTACTGCTGATTTTGATTGTATCTCTCCAACTCGGTTGGTTACCTATGTCTGGTCGTTTGAGCTTATTGTATGATATTCCACATTACTCAGGTTTTATCCTGCTTGATATTTATATGTCTGACCATCCATATCGCCAGGAGGCCTTTGTTGATGCACTGCGTCATATGATTTTGCCCACACTATCTGTCGCATTTTTGGCGACGGCTGTTTTTTTGCGAACGACCCGTCGTGCGGTTGTGGATGTATTAGAAAAAGATTATATCGCGGCTGCCCAGACACGAGGGATCCCTTTTTGGAAAATATTTTTGCGCCACATCATGCGCAACGCTTTGTTGGCAGTGTTACCTCTGCTTGCTGTACAAGTATCAACACTGGTCACTAATGTCATGATTGTCGAAACCATTACCGAATGGCCAGGATTGGGGGATTGGTTGATTCAGGCTATTTACGAACGGGATTACACAGCTATCCGAATAGGAATGCTAGTGGTATCTATTGTGGTTGTATTGGTAACCTTATTGATCGAATGTTTGAGTAAAGTGTTTGACCCGACTCAGGAGCAATTTTCCTAATGCCGAATAAACTATACAATGACGAACAATACCCTACCCCTTGGGGAGCAACATGGCGCGAGTTTAAACAAAGCCATATCGCACTGTCTGGGCTGATTTTACTCAACATTTTTATTTTGCTTGGCCTTTTAGGACCTTTGCTGACGCCTTACGAGCCTTACGCGCAAAACTTCCAATCGTTGTTACTTCCTCCTTCATGGCAAAATAGCGGGACTATCATGCATGTTTTAGGCACCGATTCGGTGGGTAGAGACATGTTATCACGCATCTTATATGGTATTCAGGTGACTTTTGGCGCTTCAGTTATTCTGGTACTTGGCGCTATGTTAATTGGTGTGACCTTAGGCACCTTAGCGGGAATGAACAAAGGCGTACGTTCGAGTATTTTAAATCACATTTTAGATGTATTAATGGCAATCCCTACCTTATTAATCGCGATCATCATTGTCGCGATATTGGGGGTGGGCTTATCTAATGCAATGCTGGCGATTGGGTTGGCTTTGATACCTCGCTTTGTGCATGCTATGCGAGATGTTGTCCGTACCGAGATGAGCAAAAATTACATTGCAACTGCCCGCCTAGATGGAGCCAGTCATTGGCATATTTTTTATTACAACATATTGCCTAACTTAGTTGAGCATATAATTGTCCAAGCAACACTTGCATTGTCTATTGCCATTTTAGATATATCTGCATTGGGTTTTCTTAATCTGGGCGCGCAAACCCTTTTACCAGAACTAGGCGTCATGGTTCGTGAAGGACTGTCTACCGCATATATTGCACCTTGGAATGTGCTTTTCCCGGGATTATGTATATTTTTGTTGGTATTATCGGTCAATGTTGTTGGTGACAGCTTGCGTTCAGCTATTCGAAATAGGTTGACTCACTGATGATTTTATTAGACATACGCAACCTCACTCTCGAAATCGAATCCAATGGCGTATTGGTTAAAGCACTCGATAAAGTGTCTTTATCGATTTGTGAAAAAGAAATCCGAGCACTCGTCGGCGAATCAGGCTCTGGAAAAAGCCTAATCGTTCTTGCTATCTCTGGGGCCTTACCTCCTCAGTGGATCATTACTGCAGACCGCCTAACATGGCGAGGTCAAAATCTGTTAAAGATGAATACCTCTGAGCGACAAAAAATCATGCGTCGCGACATCGCAGTCATATTTCAAGATCCAAAAGCGGCTCTAGACCCATCTGTAAAACTCGGTGAACAATTTCGCGAGAGTATACCTGATGAGCTTATCAATGTGCGCTGGTGGTGGCAACGTCGCTCAGAAAAAAATCAAATCGCTTTGGCGCAACTCACTCGAGTCGGCATCAAAGATGTCAAAAAATGTCTCAACAGCTATGTGCACGAGCTACCTGATGATGTTTGTCAAAAGTTTATGATTGCCATGGCATTGGTCTCTCAGCCGACCTTGTTGATTGCTGATGACCCCACGCGTGGGATGGAAACATCTACCAAACGACAAATATTGAGCCTGTGCAAAAGTCTTAATCACAACAGTGATTTGAGTATTTTATTTGTTAGCCATGATTTGTTGGCCATTTCCTCAATCGCACACTCAATCACTGTGTTGTATTCAGGTCAGACAGTAGAAGATGGGCCACTGGAAAGCGTTAGACGTAAACCTTTTCACCCATATTCAAAAGCTCTTATGGATTCTGCTCCGAGTTTTCGCCCTGAATTGCATCCTAAATCCCCTCTTACTGCGTTAAAGGGAACTATCCCGACTTTACAACATCTACCTATCGGATGTCGCTTGGGACCGCGTTGTCCTAGAGCACAAAAGGCATGTGTGAATACTCCAGTCCCTCGCACTATCCATAAGCGCCAATATCGATGTCATTTCCCTCTGCATATTGAGGCTGAAGAAAATACAGTTGATAACAATGAGGGAGAGAACTTATGAGTTTATTAAGTATTCGTAACCTGTATTATGATAATGCCCCAGCTTGGTATACCTTGAACAAAAAAGATATTTTTTACCTTGGGCCAGTCAACTTTGATGTGCATGAAGGTGAAACCTTTTCGATTATTGGCTCGAATAACTCAGGTAAATCACTGCTTGGTAAACTGATCACTGGAGCCGTTCCCAAGAGTGCCGGTGAGGTGTTAATAAATGGTGAGCCACTGGATAATACCAATCGTGCCAACTCAGTTAGGATGGTGTTCAGTCACAGTTCTCAATCGTTGAATCCTGGCATATCAGTAGGCCGGATGCTAGAGGAACCCTTGCTGCTCAATACCACGTTATCACCTTCAGAACGGTTCGATAAAATACGTGATACTTTGCGTTTAGTTGGCTTAATGCCAGACCATTATTATTTTTACAAACATATGTTATCCGATGGTCAGCAACAACGTGTCGCCTTAGCAAGAGCTTTGATTCTGGATCCAAAAGTTGTGGTTGCAGATGAGCCATTTGCGGCACTGGATCCATCGGTACGTTCTCAAACCGTAAACTTGTTATTAAAGTTACAAGCAGAACTCGGCTTAGCGTTTATCTTTATCTCACATAATTTAGGGATTGTACGGCATATTTCAGACCGCACATTAGTCATGCATAATGGAGAAGTGGTAGAAAACTCGCCGACACAAACTTTATTTGCGGATCCACAGCACGAAGCCTCAAAACACTTAATTCATGCACATTTAGCAATGTTGAAGGTCTAAAGGCGAAAAAAGGGGCACTTGCCCCGATTTCCAAATTACTAGCCAACCAATGCTAACAAAATACCCGCAGCCACAGCTGAGCCTAAAACGCCTGCCACATTTGGTCCCATCGCGTGCATCAATAAGAAGTTATGTGGATTGGCCTCTAATCCAACTTTGTTCACTACACGAGCAGCCATGGGGACCGCAGATACTCCAGCAGCACCTATTAACGGGTTAATTGGCTCTTTAGAGAACTTTGCTAAGACTTTTGCCATTAATACACCTGCTGCAGTACCGATACCAAAAGCAAATGCCCCAAGAGCTAGGATACCCAAAGTTTCCACAGTCAAAAATTCATGTGATGACAATTTAGAGCCAACAGCCAAGCCAAGGAAAATTGTGACAATATTAATCAGCTCATTTTGCGCAGTGTTACTCAAACGGTCCACGACACCCGATTCTTTCATTAGGTTGCCTAAGCAAAACATTCCAACTAAGGGTGTAGCGGTTGGTAAAAACACAATCGTGAGCATGAGTACTGCAAGTGGAAAAATGATTTTTTCACGTTTACTGACAACACGAAGCTCTGCCATTTTGATCTGACGCTCTTCAGCCGTTGTCAACGCTTTCATAATCGGTGGTTGAATGATGGGTACTAACGCCATGTAAGAATAAGCGGCAACCGCAATCGCTCCTAACAATTCTGGTGCTAATTTAGATGCCAAAAATATAGCTGTCGGTCCATCTGCGCCACCTATTATGGCAATCGCTGATGCATCCTGTAGACTGAACTCAAACCCAGGTACAAAATTTAACGCAATTGCACCGAATAATGTGGCAAAGATCCCAAACTGGGCCGCAGCGCCGAGCAGTAAGGTTTTGGGGTTAGCAATTAATGCACCAAAGTCGGTCATTGCTCCTACACCCATAAAAATCAGAAGTGGAAATACACCTGAATCAATTCCGATTTTGTAGACGTAATACAACACACCACCTGGCTCAGATAATCCAGCAAGCGGTATATTGGTGAGTAAAGCACCAAAACCGATTGGTAAGAGTAAAAGAGGTTCAAATTTTTTGACAATCGCAAGGTAAAGTAACCCCAAACCGACTAACATCATGACAATTTGACCAGGTTCGAAATGCGCTAAAGACGTGCTTTGCCACAGAATCAATAACTTATCCATTGTACATCACCCTAGCCCAAACCAATCATAACTTGACCAGCTTGAACAGAATCGCCTTCGCTGATCTCAACTGAAACAACCGTACCACCATGTAAAGAACGTACTTCAGTTTCCATTTTCATCGCTTCCATGACCACTACTACTTGACCTTCTGCTACTGCATCACCTGGTTTCACTAGCAATTTAAAAATATTACCCGTCAATGGTGCTTCAATATGATTGGCTGCTGATGAAGGAGTAGAGTTGGCTGGTACACTACCTTGAGCGGTTAATGCCACTGGATTCACTGGGGAAGCATCGGTTAACTCGCCATCCGGCGCAACGGTCACAGCATACTCTACACCGTTAACGGATACCGAGTAATGACTTTCACCACTTGCATTAGCCACTGCTACTGGCGCGGTTGGTACGGGCTCAAAGGCATCTGGATTGTTGCGATTTTTTAAGAATTTAAAACCAATTTGTGGGAATAGTGCATAGGTTAACACGTCATCAATTTTGGCATCAGCTAATTCCACCGCATCAGCTTTGACTAACTCGTCTAATTCAGCTTCTAATGAATCAAGCTCGGGGGCTAACACATCGGCTGGGCGACAGGTAATCGGCTCTGCCCCGTCTAGGACTCGCTCCTGTAATTCAGCATTTACTGGCGCAATGGTCGCACCGTATTCTCCCTTCAAGACACCTGCGGTTTCTTTCGTGATTGATTTGTACCGCTCTCCGGTCAACACATTTAAAACAGCTTGAGTACCAACAATTTGGGAAGTCGGAGTGACCAAAGGAATAAAACCTAAATCTTCTCGGACACGAGGAATCTCTTTTAATACCTCGTCCATTTTATTTTCAGCACCTTGTTCACGGAGCTGATTTTCCATATTTGTTAGCATGCCTCCGGGCACTTGCGCCGTCAATATTCGTGCGTCAACCCCTTTTAAGCTACCTTCAAATTGCGCGTATTTTTTACGTACATCGCGAAAATATGTCGCAATATTCTCAAAGCTATCCAAGGCAAAACCCGTATCGCGTTCCGTCCCTTCAACCATGGAGACAACAGTTTCAGTAGCAGTATGACCATAAGTCATCGACATTGGAGAAATAGCGGTATCTAACATATCAATACCAGCATCAATCGCTTTTTGATAGGTCGCAGTGGATAGACCTGTAGTCGCATGACATTGCATAGCAATTGGAACTTCAACAGTCGATTTGAGCGCAGTAACAAGTGTTTCACACTCATAAGGGTTTAATAACCCTGCCATATCTTTGATACAAATCGAATGTACACCTAAATCTTCTAAACGTTTGGCCATATCTAGCCACAGCTCTAGATTGTGAACTGGAGAAATTGTGTAAGCGAGTGTGCCTTGCGCATGTGCACCAATCTCGACAGCCGTTTTAATAGCGGTCTCAACATTTCGGACATCGTTCATCGCATCAAAAATACGAAATACATCAACACCATTGTTGTGCGCACGCTCAACAAACTTTGCGACAACATCATCTGCATAATGGCGATAACCTAACAGGTTTTGCCCGCGTAACAGCATTTGTTGTTTGGTGTTTGGCATCGCCGCTTTTAATGCGCGAATACGCTCCCAAGGGTCTTCACCAAGATAACGAATACAACTATCAAAGGTTGCTCCCCCCCATGATTCCATAGACCAATAGCCAACTTTGTCCAGCTCAGCTGCAATGGGTAACATATCGTCCAAACGCATACGAGTCGCAAATAAAGATTGATGGGCATCACGAAGTGCCAACTCAGTTAAGAGAAGTTTTTTAGACATTAAATTGGCTCCTTAAGAACGACTGGTATTGCCTTGACGATAGGCTTCTACTGCCGCTTTAATTGCGACAAGCGTATCGTCATTAGATTGTGAAATGTTTTTTTGAGCTGCAGTAGCCGGTGATAATTGCTGTGCCTGCGTTTCTGGAAAGGCTAAACACAACTTCGTCATGAGCTTTACGCTAAAAATCAAAATGGTCAGAAAAACAAATACCACTGCCATCCCGGTTGCGAGTAAAGTCGCAGCTTCAAGCAAAAGCGCATTAATTTGGGTAGGTTCCACTAGAAGACGCTCCCATTAGTTTACAATGTTTTCATTATCAACCAGATCAATACTGAATAACAAGAAAAAGGTGACCAATTTAATACTTTTTTCTTAGAAAACTGCATAAATAACCAATAAAAGCGCCATAAAATTCACTATTTTTACACTTAAGTAACATTAAAAGCGTTGATAAAGTCAGGCATTGCAAGCAATTTAGCCATTCACCATTGCATTAAATGATAGAAACCAATAATTGGTCTTACCATTTTATGTTTAATTATATTACTTGCTGTAATAAATGGCTTTATATTCACCAAAGTAAAATTGAGTATTTACAACCACAAGGCAATAAAGGTAACTTTACCTTCAATAAATTCGATTTGGATGGTTTTTATATGAGTCAAAATGTTGCAGTAATTTTATCTGGATGCGGTGTGTTCGATGGCGCTGAAATTAACGAAGTGGTACTCACACTCTTACACCTCGAAAAAAATGGCGCAAGCTACCAATGTTTTGCACCGGATCAACCTCAACACCATGTTATCAATCACATTACAGGAGAGGAAGTATTCGAAACACGCAATGTATTAGTCGAATCGGCTCGTATTGTCAGGGGTAATATCCAGGCATTGTCAGAATGTGTTGTTGACGGATTTGATGCGCTGATCGTCCCAGGGGGCTTTGGAGTCGCCAAGAATCTTTCTGATTTTGCCTTTAATGGCACTCATATGACGGTCAACCCAGAACTACTAAGCATATCTAAAAAATTTAAAGACGCAGATAAGCCAGCCGGTTATATGTGCATCGCGCCCGCTTTATGTGCGCACATCTACGGTGAAGGCGTTAAAGCAACGATTGGAATAGATGAAGATACCGCTTCAGCTCTCAGTGCTATGGGTACTTCTCATTGTTCAGCACAGGTTGGAGAGATTGTCATTGATGAGGCACATAAGTTGGTCACCACACCTGCTTATATGCTCGCTGAAAATATCGTACAAGCTGAAAGTGGTATAGCAAAACTTGTCGCAGAGGTGCTAAAACTCTCAACTCAAAACGGTTCCTGATATGCCAAGTAAGTTACTTTTCGTCATTTTTCTGAGCGCTTTCATTGCAAGCTGTAGCAGTACAAGTAAAAAAAGTGTTCAGCGATATGATCGTGCTATGTCTTTACCAGCATTTATTGCAATAGACACTAAACAACTTAAAACTATCAACGTCGCCTTAAAAGGCTTAGGTTATGATGGCAATTTACTGGCTACTTCCATGCAACAATCACAAGTGAACGCCCAAGCTGGAGGTGCAGGAGCAGGTTTTGCTGGGGCTTTAATTGCTATGGCTGTCATGCAAGAGGTTGGCAAAAACACTCTCCAAAATGAACGCAATGAGCCTGTTGGTCAGTTCTTAAAAACGCTTGAAGATATTAATTGGGATGAATTATTATTAACGTCCCCTTTAGCGTCTGACTTTACACTCATAACGCTTGAAACTCTAAAACAGAATCCCGAAAATTATGGCAACACTTATATAATGACCCCAACAATACATGTTGCGGCAAACTATATGTCAATACAATTAGGGTGGGAACTCAAAAAATATAGCAAGCGCAAAAAAGGATACCGCAACTATTTCCAGATCAATACCCCGGCATTATTCTCTATACAACAGACTCTTACCCAGTTAAATAATATGAGTAAAGATGAAGTGGTATCAATCATTCAAGCCTCAACACAATACGTCAAGCCTATGATAGAAATAGACTTTGCTGTTAGAAAAGAAGATGCTCAACCTCAATCAATCCGTTTTATTAGAGATGGCATCAAATATTACGAAAGAGGTTCATTGCTGAAAGTTGAAAATAATCTTCTGATTTACAGAAACTTAAGGGGCGAATTAAAACTCCACCCCTACGATAAAAGATATTAGCTTCTTATTGGGTTAGTTGATCTAGCTCGGCCAAGACCTCTTGCATGGCTTGATTGAAGTTTGTATAGATACTATTAGTCATATTCGGATAGTTATCAGGCTCATCCCACGGCGTCTCAATTGTCGCCACTTTACGGATATTGCGATACCACAATACATTACCTGTAGCGAGTTCAACCATCTGTACATTTAAGACTGTCAAAGCAAGAGGCTCTGAAGTAGGCACTGGACCATAATAGCTCCTTGTGGTTCCAATTGCTGACTTTTGAATCAAGACCAAATATTCCATTGGTTCATTTTTTATGAGTGGTTTAAAATCTGACTTATTAACGTTTTCTTTTGGTGCATCGATTTTCTTAGCAAGTTCAAGAGGCACTGGGGTATCAATTAATCGAGCATTAAACCCTTTTTCTTTTAGTTTATCAGCAACCAAAGATGCTAGTAACGGATAATCCTCAAACGTAAGTGTTTTCAAATACTCATCAAGTGATGAGTTCACCCCAGCAATAATCGCATAATCAAGCAAACCAATTGAGCCGGTGTATTGGGTTTCTGCAGATACCGGTTCGACATACATCACTCCAACAGTTGCATTAGTGTTTGTCATTGGCTTAAACGGTATTGGCTCTTGCACTGACACACAGCCTGTCGCAATAAAAAGTGTCGCAGTTATCAGTAAAATATTTTTGATTTTGTTGTACATACTATTTGTGTTCCATAAAAAATTATCGCTAAATCAGCGACTTAAAATAATACATGATTTCTTTAGTTGATACATCAAATGACTTTATTTTGGGACACAAAAAAACCTGCCAAAAGGCAGGTTCTTTATTGTAATGGCGCGTGCGGAAGGATTCGAACCTCCGACCGCCTGGTTCGTAGCCAGGTACTCTATCCAGCTGAGCTACGCACGCGCAAAACTTTAAAATCTAATTGTAAGCCATCTAAATCATAGAAATGGCGGAGAGGGAGGGATTCGAACCCTCGATACAGCTACAAACTGTATGGTCCCTTAGCAGGGGACTGGTTTCAGCCACTCACCCACCTCTCCGGGGTAATTCTTTCCCTCGGATTCCTTCATTTTACATCTTAGGAAATAGATGGCGCGTGCGGAAGGATTCGAACCTCCGACCGCCTGGTTCGTAGCCAGGTACTCTATCCAGCTGAGCTACGCACGCGCAGTACTCTAAATATCGTTAAACGGTTGTCGTTTGACGTGGATGCGCATTCTACTTAAACGGTGGTATAAGTCAATGGTTTGATCCGTTAAAGTATGAATTAATTTTCGTTTGATGTTTATTTGTCCGAATTTGAGTTTTTTTGTTCATCTGTCATGGTCAACTCAGCATCTTCGTCATGCTCATCTCCTGAAACAACATCTTCAAGTTTCACCTTATCAACCGTTCTAAAGGTATTGATGGGTCCTGCAAGTCCATAAAGCGCAAACACTAGAAACAAAATCACAGCGGGCTCAGTCGCAACCACGACAAAAATTAGCATAATCAATAATAATGCGACAAATGGAACCTTCCCGGCCCAATTTACTTCTTTGAATGAATTATACTTAAAGTTACTCACCATCAATAAACCTGCAAGCCCTGTAATAATGGCCATTGGGTAAGCATGGATTGCGGCATCGAAATGGTACTCTTGTGCGACCCAAACATACCCTGCCACAATCCCAGCAGCAGCAGGACTTGCTAGCCCTTGGAAAAATCTTGGGTCGGCAATGCCCACCTGAGTATTAAAACGGGCTAAACGCAAAGCGGCCCCCGCAACAAAGATAAACGCCGCTAACCAGCCAATTTTACCAAAATCAGTCAGTGCCCAGTTGTATGCAACCAAAGCGGGTGCAACACCAAAAGACACCATATCCGCCATCGAATCATACTCTGCACCAAATGCACTTTGCGTATTAGTAATCCGCGCCACCCGGCCGTCCAATCCATCAAAAATCATCGCGACAAAAATCGCAGATGCCGCAGCCACAAAATGGCCATTCATTGATGCCACAATGGCATAGAATCCAGAAAACAAACCTGCTGTTGTCAACAAATTTGGTAACAAGTAAATTCCTTTCTTAGGCTTGTTAGACATGATTAACCCTTCTGTTTATTTGGCGATAAGATAACATAGATTAAATATTTTGCTAAGCGAACATAGCAGGAGAGACGACTTTTTCAACAATATTTGAACGCCTCTTCCAATTCACAAAGAATCCTATGTTAAGTTTATTTAGGGCAATCTCAGACAAGTTACCATCACGTTGTGAACTCGATGGTCAAGACATCGTCCTGACTGTCAACTTTGACTGTATTTCCTTGTGCTTCAGTGCCTAACAGGGCAGTTGCTAATGGATTCTCTAGCTCATGCTGAAGGGTTCGCTTCAAAGGTCTTGCACCATATACAGGATCAAAGCCAACTTTGGCAATTTGTTCCAGTGCTCGGCCAGACACCTCTAAATTAAACCCTTTATCTAATAAACGTTGGCGAAGGCTCATGAGCTGAAGTTTGGCGATAGATTGGATGTGTTTTAAGCCCAATGGATGGAATACGACAATATCATCTACTCGATTGATAAACTCTGGTCTAAAGTGCAACCCAACCGTATCCATTACCAGCTGTTTCATCTCTTCATACTGGGCTTGTTCTGATTTGTCTTGAATAATGTCTGAACCAAGGTTCGAAGTCATGATCACTACGGTATTTTTAAAATCAACCGTGCGTCCTTGTCCATCGGTCAAACGTCCGTCATCGAGTACTTGTAATAATATATTAAATACATCTGGATGCGCTTTCTCCACTTCATCTAACAAGATGACTGAATAAGGCTTACGACGCACAGCCTCTGTCAAATAACCGCCCTCCTCATACCCCACATATCCTGGAGGTGCTCCGACCAGACGTGCTACTGAATGTTTTTCCATAAACTCTGACATGTCTATGCGTATCATGGCGTCTTGGCTATCAAACATAAAATCAGCCAACGTTTTACACAATTCTGTTTTACCGACTCCTGTTGGACCTAGGAACAAAAAAGATCCAATCGGACGGTTTGGATCGGCAAGACCTGCACGAGAACGGCGTATTGCATTAGACACGGCACTTACCGCCTCAGTTTGACCAATGACTTTGTTGTGCAATACTTCTTCCATACGAATGAGCTTTTCCTTTTCACCTTCAAGCATCTTCGACACTGGAATACCTGTCCAACGCGATAGTACATCGGCAATCTCATGATCGGTCACTTTATTTTTAACCAACTGAGTCTCGACTACATCATTATCATTAGCACTGTTAATCCGTTGTTCTAGTTCAGGAATACGTCCATATTGAAGTTGAGACATACGACTGAGATCCCCTGCTCGACGAGCAATTTCAAGATCAGTTTTGGCTTGTTCTAGTTCGGCTTTTATCGACTGTGTACCTTGCATTGCGTCTTTTTCAGATAACCAAATAATTTCCAGTTCTTTGTATCTTTGCTCGGCTTGGTCACGCTCGATTTCAATGTCGGAAAGTCGTTTAATAGATGCATTATCCGTTTCTTTAGACAAGGCTTGTTCTTCAAGTTTCCACTGAATAATACGACGTTCAAGTTTGTCCATTTCTTCTGGTTTAGAATCGATTTGTAAACGGATACTTGACGCTGCTTCGTCAATTAGATCAATCGCTTTATCTGGCAATTGACGGTCAGAAATATAACGGTGAGACAATGTCGCTGCTGCAACAATTGCAGGGTCCGTGATATCTACCGAATGATGCAATTCATAACGCTCTTTTAAGCCACGTAAAATCGCAATTGTATCTTCAACAGATGGTTGATCCACCTGTACTTTTTGGAAACGACGCTCAAGAGCTGCGTCCTTTTCAATATAAAGACGATATTCATCTAGCGTCGTCGCACCCACACAATGCAATTCTCCACGAGCCAATGCTGGCTTGAGCATATTGCCCGCATCCATAGCGCCGTCACCTTTCCCTGCCCCGACCATGGTATGCAGCTCATCAATAAATAAAATGATATTTCCTTCTTCTTTGGATAGCTCGTTAAGCACTGCTTTTAATCGTTCCTCAAATTCTCCACGATATTTTGCACCTGCAATTAACGCGCCCATATCCAATGACAATACCCGCTTGTGTTTTAAGCCTTCAGGAACTTCGCCATTGACAATACGTTGCGCAAGACCCTCTGCGATCGCAGTTTTACCGACGCCTGGCTCTCCGATCAAAACAGGGTTATTTTTGGTGCGACGCTGCAAAACCTGAATCGTACGGCGGATTACATCATCTCGGCCAATCACAGGATCAAGTTTACCTTGAGTGGCACGTTCAGTCAGATCTGTGGTGTATTTGGTTAACGCCTCGCGCACGTCTTCTGCGTTTTGATCAGTAACCGCCTGACCATCACGCACAGCATTAATTGCATTGGCTATACTTTCAACGCTCGCGCCAACACTTTTTAATAATTCAGAAATTGCGCCACCGTTTTGTACCGCAGCCAACAAAAAAAATTCAGATGAAATATACTGGTCATTGTATTGCTGAGACAGTTTGTCACAAACATTAAAAAGACTTACACATTCGCGACTAAGTTGTACTTCAGCACCAACACCCTGGACTCTAGGTAGCTTTTCTAAAGCTTGAGACAGTGCCGAACGCAAACTATTGAGATTGATATTAGCCTGTTGCAACACCGAACGAACGGAACCGCCTTGTTGGTTTAATAAGGCCGTAATGATATGTGCCGGTTCAATATATTGATGGTCTCGCCCAAGCGCCATAGATTGGGCATCAGAAATCGCTGTTTGAAATTTGGTCGTAAACTTATCTAGTCGCATACGAATATCCCATTAGTATTCACATACTCAATGAATGGGTATTCGCTGGTTAACTTTCAAGCAAAAATGTCAGAATTATTTTGACCTAGATCACATCTATAATCAGTCTTCATCCAAGCCATGCTCAGCGGTATCCGTTCTCAACGCGTCTCGTATTGCGATAAAATCATCGGGTAATGGTGCATTAAACGTCAACCAATCTTCCGATTCTGGATGTGAGAATGACAATTGGGCTGCATGCAATGCTTGGCGTTTAAATCCTCGCAACGCCTCAGCAAAATCCTGGCTCGCCGCCTTGGGTAAGCGTGGACGACCGCCATACAAAATATCTCCGATTAAAGGATGCTTGATATGCGACATGTGCACACGGATTTGGTGAGTACGACCAGTCTCTAGTTTGAGACGGAGATGTGTAAAGGCTCGAAATTTTTCAATCACACGGTAATGTGTCACTGCATCTTTACCCGTTTCTCTCACCGCCATGGCGGTGCGTTTGGTTGCTGAACGACCAATGGGGGCTTCAACATAGCCTCCAGCTACCATAGTACCGTACACTAACGCTTCGTACTCACGACTCATCACCCGAGTTTGCAACTGCTCAACAAGGTGAGTTTGCGCAGCTAAAGTTTTAGCGACCACCATTAATCCAGTAGTGTCTTTGTCAAGTCGATGTACAATCCCGGCACGAGGAACCGTTTCAATATCTGGATGATGGGCAAGTAGAGCATTTAATACCGTTCCGGTTGGGTTGCCCGCACCTGGATGCACAACTAACCCAGCAGGCTTGTTAATGACCAATACCGATTCGTCTTCATAGATAATATCTAGCTCGATATCTTGAGCGATATTTTCGACCTGAACCGCGATAACTGCATCAATGTCGACTTGTTCTGTCCCTGACACTTTGAGCCTTGGCGTTGTGATAGTTTCACCGTCTAGTTTGACGAAGCCTGCGATGATCCACTCTTTTAGCTTACTGCGGGAATACTCAGGGAACATCTCGGCGAGAACTTGGTCTAATCTACGGTCAAATTGAGTTTGATCGATGATGCCAGTTAATTGGACTTGTTGCGATGAATCGGACATAGATGGATATTTCTAAAAAAATCTACAAGAATTATATCAGTTTCATTAGCAAGGTGTGTAATAATACTGATTGTATATATAGATTAACGAAAATAACAAGGTGATATCCATGCCAAAAATGGGACATATCATTGCTTTATCAGCACTTATTGCACTTGCTGGTTGCAGTAATACTGCTGATGAAGAGCAAATCGAAAAAGCCAAATTGCTCGGTCCAGAAGCAAGTTACGAAGTGGCCAAAGAAATGCTTGAAAATGGTAATTTTAACGGGGCTGCTGAAACTTTAAGCAATCTAGATTCACGTTATCCATTCGGTCCTCTTTCTTTACAGATTCAACTCGATCTCATTTATGCCTACTATAAAGCCGGCGATGCTGATCAGGCTTTAGCAATGGTCGATAGATTTATTCGTCTAAACCCAAACCACAAAGACGTTGATTATGCGTTTTATATGCGAGGTTTGACTAATATGGATGCAGACACGAATTTATTTCAAGACTTATTGAATATTGACCGCTCTGACCGTGATCCAACTGGCACACGTGAAGCTTTTAACGATTTCAGACGCTTGTTAGAACGTTTTCCAGAGAGTAAGTACGCTGCGGATGCACAAAAACGCATGGCTTTTCTAAAAGACCGCCTTGCAAAATATGAAATTGCCATTGCCCGCTTTTACATGCGTCGAGGCGCATATGTTGCAGCAGCTAACCGAGGCCAATACGTACTAGAATATTATGGTGATACGGCACAGGTGCAACCTGCATTAGAAATCATGGTGTCTGCATATGGCCAATTGGGTTTGGATGAGCTTAAGAATAACGCGATTAAGATATTAAAGTTAAATTACCCAAATAGTGAATTTATTTAACGCTTAATACTTACAAAAAAGCCGTTCATCAAAAACGGCTTTTTTTGTGCTTATTTAAAAAACAAATGGCTAAACGGATTAAGCAACCTTGCTAAACCTGAAGTAAATTGTAGGGGTTGGTCAACAATACTAAACACCAAGCATCCTTCTTTTGCCTCAGACATAGGGGCATGCACATGCTCATTATCCATCATAAGAAAGTCGCCTGAATCATAATCATTGATGCCATCAGAGAATTCACCATTGACAACTAAGGTCAATTCATTCCCTTTGTGAGTGTGTTCTGGTACTTGACCACCCTTTTCCATGTAGATAAAGTTCGCGACGTAATCACCACCAATCTCGACTGGTGCTTGCCACACTTTACCAAGTAACTTTGACCAATTGCCTGTGTGCTTTACAAAACGTTGTAATGGTTTCGGCACATCAAAAAACTTGCCATCAAGTTCAATGCGCGGAGTAATATCTGGGCGCACATCGATGACTGGCATGGCAGTGATTTCTGCAAGCATTTTTTCAAACGCTGGATCAGTGTGTTCGTGGGTATGGATGTTTTCAATATCTTTGGCAAATTCACGGCTTTTAGCTTGAACAAACTCTTGGCATTGAGGACACATATCACAATGAGCGGAAATGACCAAAGCTTGAGTTGCAGCAATATTGCCTTCAGCAAATTGAGTCAACTGCTTATCGGTTGGGTGGAACTTAATCATGATCTTCTAACATATCCTTTAATCGCTGCAAAGCTAATCGCGTTCTACTTTTAACAGTACCTAGAGGTATCGATAATTGATCGGCGACTTCTTGCTGCGATTTACCATCCAAATAGATGGCCTCTATTACGGCCCGCTGTTTGTCAGGCAAATTCTCAAACAACTGGCCAACTTGCTCTAAAGTTATTTGTTCGTCAAGCGATGTTTCATTAGCGTCTGGTGTCTGCTCACACAACACCGGCCATAAATCATCCGAACAAATATCTTCCTTTCGGTTTTGTAATTTACGCAACATGTCGAAACGTATATTACGGGCTATCGTAAAAATCCATGTTGACGGTGACCCTTTACTTGCATCAAATAGGTGTGCTTTTTGCCAGACATTGGCCATGGTATCTTGTACCATCTCCATTGCCAGGGCTTCATTGCCCATTTGTTTTAAAGCATAAGAACGCAGCCGTGGGGCAAAATACGAAAATACCTTCGCATAAGCTCCTTTGCAGCGTTCATTAGCCACTTCGACCAAAGCTGCAGACATTTCATCAGCAACCTCAGCTGGCTTGCAATTATTCTTAGAATTATCCAATACCATTCCAATAAACATGTAGGGCTCCAGTGTAACGTCGTACTTAATCACTGGCTTTCCATTGTCTGACTACTTTTTATTCTACTAGTTCCACCAAGTATTGTACAACTTCTGCACAATCCCCGCTCGCGAGAAAAGCTTGCTTTTTTTCTGCGCCAACAGGAAGTAGTTCTAACCAACGGTTAATCACCCAAACAGGGTCATCAAACTTTGTTTCTGAATATAGAGTATTCACCTCAGGATAGCGAGCAAATATTTCTTCTAATTTTTTGTCCATTGGATGTAACTTGGCTTTATTTTCATTAAAAGCCATAGGCGATATCATCTCACAATCGCCAACTCGAAGACCATCTGGTTCGGTCGCAATGTTTTCGATATTGACACACTGCTGACCTTCAACAGTGATCCCCAGAAAACCATCATCCAACATATTGAAATCAACAACTTCAACATACGTCCCAATGGGGTAAATATGTTCATTGTTGTCCTTGTTACCTTTCGCATCAAGCATACAAACAACAAAGCCTGTTTCCGCTGCACAGGCTTCTTTTACCATGCGCACGTAACGTGCTTCAAAAATACGCAAAGACATTCTGCCGCCAGGGAGAACATGTGCTGATAATGGAAACAGGGGTAACGTAACCAATCTTATAATCCTTAATTAAACTTGCATTATTTATACCGCTCAAACCAGAGAAAAGATTAACTTTGTGGAGAAAAAAGTTGTTGATCCAAATTGTATTTATTACTGTAAATAATACTAAACACTTTATCTAATAAACCATGTCTATTATTGAGCAATTTTGTGCCTTTTATAACGATTTAAAAAAATCTCAAATCACTGATATTAAAGAGATTTATAGCAATGATATTGTACTTATAGATCCCATCGGCACCCATCGTGGGCTCGCACAATTAATTGACTACTTCGAAAAGCTTTTACATGGGGCAAAGCATTGCGACTTTAGTATTACATCAGTGGCCGAGCATAAGACAAATGAACTGGCAGAAGAGACTCACTACTCAGTTAATTGGGTCATGTCCTTTGCAACACCAAAATTAAACGCTGGACGCAATATTGATGTGGACGGTATGACTTTATTAAAAATACGAAATAACAAAATCTACTACCATCGAGATTACTATGATTTGGGACAAATGGTTTATGAGCATGTGCCACTTCTTGGCACCATTACAAAGAAAATAAAACACGGTATGCGTGCATGAAAACACTACTCATTACTGGCGCTACCTCTGGAATTGGCGAAGCTGTTGCATTGCTTGCCGCCAACAGTGGGTTTCGTGTAATTGCCTGTGGTCGCAACCAACAACGGCTCAATGAATTGAGTTGCATAAACAACATAACTGTATGTCAATTCGATGCGACGGACTTGGCTGCGACTAAATCTGCATTGAAAGAGATTAATGCGGACATCATTTTACTCAATGCAGGGACATGCGAATACGTTGAACTACCACACTTTGATGCCACCTTATTTGAACGCGTCTTCACCATTAATGTGTTAGGTGTTGCGAATGTCATTGAAGCATTAAGCCCCAAGCTTAGATGCGGAAATAAACTCGTATTTGTCGACAGCCTTGCGAGACTTTTACCTTTTCCTCGCAGTGCAGCATATGGTGCCAGTAAAGCTGCATTGAATTATATGGCCAAGTCGTTAGCCGTAGATTTCGACCATTTGGGAGTGCAGGTACAAACCGTCTCCCCTGGCTTTGTTAAAACACCCCTGACCGACAAGAACGACTTCCCCATGCCACTAGTGATAAGTGTTGAAGAAGCTGCACAGGACATATTAGAGGGCATCCAGAGTGCTCGCGACAGCATTTACTTTCCCACGCGCTTGAGTGTTTTCTTGCGCTTTTTACATTTTTTACCGCAATCATGGCAACACAAGATCGCTAAGAAATTGCGCCAAACAAAAAGACACACAGCATGAAAAAACGCATTGCAATTATTGGTACGGGTATTTCGGGATTAACCTGCGGGTATTTATTACAACGCAAACACGATATCACCGTATTTGAAGCAAATGATTATATTGGCGGTCATACCGCTACCAAAGACGTGACGGTGGATGGCAAAGAATACGCCATCGACACAGGATTCATTGTTTTTAATGACTGGACTTATCCCAATTTTAATAAACTCATGAATCAAATTGGGGTAAGTGCCCAGCCTACAGAGATGAGCTTTAGCGTCAAAAATCACGCGCAAAATATCGAATACAACGGTAACAATCTAAACTCTCTTTTTGCCCAGCGTCGAAACTTTTTGCGCCCAAGGTTTTGGCGGATCATACGCGACATATTAAAATTTAATAAACTGTGTAAAAGCAAAGATGCTCAAGAGCATGCCGAACAAAATAAAACCCTGTATGAATATATCCAGCATCACAATCTCTCTAAGGATTTTACTGATAACTATATCTTACCCATGTGTGCGGCAATTTGGTCAATGTCGCTTGCAGATACTAAACGCTTCCCTTTGCAATTTTTTTTGCAGTTTTTCAACAACCATGGACTGCTCAACATCACTGACAGACCTCAATGGTATACGATTATTGGCGGATCTAGAGAATACATCGCACCATTAACCAAAAGTTTCAAAGAAGCAATACATTTGAACTCGCCAGTAAGTTGTGTACGTAAAACAGATGAAGGGATGGTGGTTACAAGTTCAAAAGGCGATGAACTGTTTGATGCAGTAATATTTGCCTGTCACTCTGACCAAGCACTCGCCATGTTGGAAGCGCCAACTCAAGACCAACAAGATGTCTTAGGAGCCATTCCATACGCTATGAATGAAGTCGTCTTGCATACAGATACATCCGTATTACCAAAACGACCTCTAGCCTGGGCCAGCTGGAATTATTTGATCAAAGGCGAAGAGAGTAAAGCGGCTTCTGTCACCTATAATATGAATATTTTACAACGCTTAAATTGCCAACCGACATTTTGCGTAACACTGAACAATACAGATGCGATTGATCCCAATAAAATACTTGGCACCTATCACTATGCACACCCTCAATACAGCCCAGAAATGGTCTTAGCACAGCAGAGTAAAGAACGCATATGCGGTGTGGACAATACATATTTTTGCGGAGCATATTGGTATAACGGCTTTCACGAAGATGGAGTGCGTAGTGCACTAGACGTGTGCGCCAAATTTGAGGAATATCTGTGAGCCTCGATACAAATCTCATTGAGAGTGCCATTTATCGTGGCACCGTGTGGCATGAACGTTTAATGCCAACGCAACATGCTTTTAGCTATGATATTGCCTTATTCTGGTTAAAGCTTGACGAAATTAGAGATGTAGAGAACCTCAACGGATTACATATCAATCGCAAAGGCTGGTTGTCTTTTTGGCGTAAAGATTATTGTGATTCCGATATCTTTGATCTGCAAAATGCGGTGTTGACTAAGGTCAATGCATTATCTGATCATGATGAAGCGATTACTGGAGATGTATTTTTTCTTGGTCAAACGCGGACCTTAAATTTGTATTTTTCTCCGGTCAATTTTTATTACATCAGGCAGAACGGTGAGTTTACTTTCGTGTTGGCAGAAGTGAGCAATACACCATGGAATGAGCGACATTATTACCTCGTTGATCTCAAACGACAAGCCCCCACACAAAAGGCGTTTCATGTATCTCCATTTAACCCAATGGATATGACTTACCATTGGCAGATTAGTGAGCCTGGTAACACGCTCAAACTCGTATTGAGTTGCCATCGTGAACACAAAGAATTTGTGGCCGGTATGACTCTTGAAAAGTCAGAGCTTACTGTCAAGAATTTGCAACAATTACGCCGCCAAATACCGAGTATGACACTTAAAACGGTGATCGGCATCTATTGGCAAGCAGTAAAATTATTTATCAAACGTACACCGTTTTATGGGCACCCAGGTAAACCCGATGCCCCTTCAGCGATTCAAGGTGAGAAATAAATTATGTCACAATTAGAACAATCCATTCCACAACACGAATCTGTTAGTATCATTGACAAATGGGCTAAATCTACCTTTATTAGCGTGCTCAAACACTTGCCCGACGGCTATTTAACCTTGACTGAAAACGGAGTATTAGTCGGCCAATTTGGTCAACCAACTTCTTCTTTGCATGCGGAAGTCAATATCCTCAACAGCAAAGCATACCGCCAGTTATTACTCGGTGGGAGTGTTGCTGCTGGCGAAACGTATATGGACAAGTTATGGGATACACCAAATCTCACTCATGTGATTCAGGTTTTCGCTCGTAATTTGCCCGTCTTAGACAAATGGGAAAAGCGTTTTAAATGGATGGTTATGCCGGTTAATAAGGCGCAGCATTTTTTGCGTCGAAACTCTGTTAGCCAAGCCAGAAAAAATATTCAAGCTCACTATGACTTAGGTAATGATTTATATACTGAGTTTTTATGTCCCAACATGATGTACTCAAGCGCAATTTATCCACACGATCAGGCTAGTTTAAGCGAAGCGCAAGTTCATAAATTAACGCAAATCTGCGATAAACTTCAGCTCAGTCCAACGGACCATCTTTTAGAAATTGGTACCGGTTGGGGAGGGCTTGCTGTCTTCGCCGCAAAACACTATGGATGTAAAGTAACAACAACGACTATTTCTGATGAACAATTTGCATGGGCCGAAGACTGGGTTTCAAGGGAAGGACTTGCGGACCGTATCACTTTACTCAAACGAGATTATCGGTTACTTGAGGGGCAATATGACAAGGTTGTCTCAATAGAAATGATTGAAGCGGTTGGCAAACGTTTTCTGCGTAATTTCTTTGAAAAATGCGCTAGTTTACTTAAACCCAACGGTTTGATGTTGCTCCAAGCAATCACTATTGACGATAGACGCTACGACAGTTACTCAAACAGCGTTGATTTTATACAGAAATATATTTTCCCTGGTGGCTTTTTACCGTCACAATTCATTATTAATCAGCACATCAAAAAATACACAGACTTAAGCATTCGAGATTTGCATGATATCGGATTAGATTATGCACAAACTCTTAAGCACTGGCATGAGGCCTTTACCGCTAATTTAGATGCTTTACAACAGAAGGGCTATGATGAGCGTTTTGCTCGGATGTGGGAATACTACCTGAACTATTGTGAAGGTGGATTTCGTGAGAGGACCATAAGCACAGTTCAACTATTGCTGGGTAAGTCACAACATACTCAATCATTACAGTTTCGATAATCCTCATTTAGTGTGTGCAAGTTATATCAGTGGCAGTTATAGATTACCTGTCACTGATGTTTGCATCAGTTACCGACATAGTGAAAATTTTCTAGAGATTAAACTAGAAAATCACTTACCAAACATACCCAAACTCCTGATTACTTGTTAGAATGCATCAACTTTTGAACTACAACAGGATGTTTTATGTCTGATGCTAACGAACGCAATACGCCTAGTTTCGAAGAAGCGATGCAACAACTCGAACGCATTGTGACCGAGATGGAGCAAGGTGAACTCCCTCTGGCTGACGCGCTGAGTAAATTTGAGCAAGGAATCAAGTTAGCGAGAGCCAGTCAAGCACAGCTCAAGCAAGCCGAACAAAAAGTTCAAATACTTACACAAGACAATATGACTCTTTCGGATTTTGAAGCTGAATAGTCCTAGGTAAGACTCCATTTACTCATGAAATTTGAACAATACCATGCGGATCTGCGCGTCCAAATTGATTATCAACTTGAACAGCATATCAATGCGTTACCTGAGCAAGCCTCTCCTCTATCTGATGCAATGAGTTATGCATTGCTTGGCAATGGAAAACGCGTAAGACCCCTACTAATGAGTATAGTTTCTGAGATGCTGAATATTCCACAAGGCAAGGTATCCAGTTCTGCTTGTGCCATTGAATGTATTCACGCCTATTCATTGGTTCATGATGACTTACCAGCAATGGATGATGACGACTTACGTCGTGGCCAACCTACCTGCCATATTTTATATGACGAGGGCATGGCAATATTAGCTGGCGATGCATTGCAAACGATGGCATTTGATATCATCATTAATGACCCTTTACTCAAAGATAAAGAAAAAATCAGTGCGTTGTCATTATTATCCAAGGCCTCAGGATATAAGGGGATGTGTGGTGGACAGGCGATTGATTTAACATTTACTGATCAGCTTATTGACCTCAATACACTAACCGAATTGCATCAATTAAAAACGGGCGCATTATTACAAGCATGTGTATCAATTCCTATGGTACTTGCTGGAGACATTAACAAGGACGCACAAAAAGCGCTCATTTTATTCGCCCAAAAAATTGGCTTAGCTTTTCAGGTGCAAGATGACATTCTTGATGTAACGAGCGATAGCGCCACGTTGGGCAAACCCAGTGGCTCGGACGAACAGGCGAATAAGTCAACCTTTCCAGCTCTTTTGGGACTCAGCGCAGCACAAGATTATCTAGATAAACTCTATAGCGAAGCACTGAATAGTTTGAAGCAATTACCTTATGAAACGGATCCATTAAGGGACTTTGCACAGTATATAATTAAACGGAATTATTAAAATAATAATGAATACCATGACCCTATCACTTGACCACTACCCGTTACTTGCGCTGGCGAATAACCCAGCTGAGTTGCGCACATTGCCCAAAGATAAACTCCCTCAGTTAGCCGATGAGCTCAGGCAGTACCTTTTAGCGTGTGTCAGCCAATCATCGGGACACTTTGCATCGGGTCTTGGTACTGTAGAACTGACAGTAGCATTGCACTATGTCTACAACACACCGTTTGATCAACTAGTATGGGATGTAGGGCATCAAGCCTACCCACATAAAATTTTAACCGAACGCCGTGAGAGAATGTCTAGTATTCGTCAAAAAGACGGTTTGCATCCTTTTCCTTGGCCATTAGAGTCAAAATACGATACGTTTGCTGTAGGCCATTCATCTACTTCAATCAGCGCCGCACTTGGGATGGCCATTGCCGCTGATAAAGAAGGTAAAAATCGTAAAACGGTTGCGGTTATTGGTGACGGCGCTATGACCGCAGGGTTAGCATTTGAAGCGTTAAATCACGGTGGTGATTTAGACAAAGACTTAGTCGTTGTGTTAAACGACAATGAAATGTCTATTTCTGAGAATGTTGGCGCTTTAAATTCTCACTTAGCTCGACTGTTAACTGGTAATCTATACAATACCATTCGCGACGGTAGTAAAAAAGTACTATCAAACGTGCCTCCTCTTAAAGAGTTTGCATCGAAAGCGGAAGAACACATAAAAGGTATGGTTGTACCCGGCACTATCTTTGAAGAATTGGGTTTTAACTACATTGGCCCAATCGACGGACACGATGTCAAAGGCATGGTTGATACCTTGCGCAATATGCGACAAAACAGTGGCCCACAACTGCTCCATGTTGTTACTCGTAAAGGGAAAGGCTATGAGGTAGCAGAGAAAGACCCAATAAAATTTCACGCTGTTCCTAAATTCAATCCAGCGGATGAAGCGTTACCTAAGACTAAACCGTCTTCCCCATCTTATTCTGCGATATTCGGTCAATGGTTGTGTGACATGGCTGAGGTCGACCCTAAACTCATGGCAATTACACCTGCTATGCGTGAAGGCTCTGGTATGGTTAAATTTTCACAAGTATTTCCAGAGCAGTATTTTGATGTCGCGATTGCTGAGCAGCATGCAGTGACTCTTGCAGCGGGCATGGCTACTCAAGGTTTACATCCAGTAGTTGCGATTTATTCCACGTTCTTGCAACGTGCTTACGACCAACTCATCCATGATGTAGCCTTGCAAAACCTACCCGTTTTATTTGCGGTTGATCGCGCTGGTATCGTCGGTGCTGATGGACCGACTCACCAAGGTGCGTTTGATATCAGTTTTATGCGTTGTATACCCAATATGGTGATCATGACACCCGCTGATGAAAATGAATGTCGACAAATGCTATATACTGGCCATGTCCATCAAGGACCGGCAGCAGTCCGCTACCCTCGAGGTGGAGGTCCTAACGTCACGATCGAACCGAAGATGACTGCTATTCCACTTGGGCAATCTCGTACCATTCAGCAAGGCAAGGACATAGCGATTCTTAATTTTGGTACTTTGCTACCAGAAGCGCAAAAAGCCGCTGATGAACTTGGCGCAACCTTAGTCGATATGCGCTTTGTAAAACCACTTGATCATAATGTCGTTCACGACTTAGCTGCGTCACACAAATTACTTGTAACGTTAGAAGACGGTGCAATAAAAGGCGGTGCGGGCTCAGAGGTGGCTGAGTATTTGTTTACAACACAAACTCAGGTGAAATTGCTTCAGTGTGGCTTGCCAGATACCTTTATCATGCAAGGGACACAGGCAGAGATGTATGCAGAGCATCAAATAAATGGTGACGGTATTGTTGCACAGGTAAATGCGTTTCTAATCAAATAACAGCCAGATAGATCTGTAAAGACACTAGTGTGCATAGTCCTGCAACAATGTCATCAGCCATAATTCCTAAACCACCATCGAAGCGCTTATCGATGATCCCAATTAAACTGGGCTTAGCAATATCAAAATAGCGAAACAGTAAAAATCCAAGTAAAGCGGTGTCCCAAGTGAAAGGGATGGCAATAAATGCCACCAGCATTCCTGCAATCTCATCCCAGACAATCGCGCCATGATCATGCACTTGTAATTTTTGTGCGGTGTACTGGCACAGTCCTATTCCCGCTAAACAAGCGACTACTGTGATGATAATAAATAGATACAGACTACTATTTGTTAATACCCAAACCAAAGGCAAAGCGACTAACGATCCAAACGTCCCAGGGGCTTTTGGCATCAAACCACTACCAAAGCCAAATGACAGAAAATGCACTGGGTGCAACCACGGAGCCGCTTTTCTTTGTTCAGCTGTTAGCATTTTCTATCCTTAAAATTCATGTTCGTAACCGCTTTGGGGGACTGTATATGGTTGCCGATTCGATACAAAAGATAGACCTTTTTCGGGCTCTGTAATAAAGCCTACTTTAGTAATACTCACACCACAGTTTTTGGCAATCTGTTCGAGTTTTTGTGCGTTGGCGTCAGAGACCGTAAAACACAACTCGTAATCATCACCACCGGTTAATGCGTACTCATGTGCTTGTTGCTTTGTAGTATATTTAAGCACTGCAGAAGATTGAGGTAAAGCATCCACCTCAATTTGAGCACCTACCGAAGAAGCTCTTAATATATGTTTGATATCACCAGCCAGCCCATCAGATAAGTCTAAACAACTGGTAGCTACACCTCCTAACTGCTCACCTAGTAAGACTCTAGGTGTCGGTTTCAATAAGCGCTGAATGAGGAATCTGTGGGTAGCGTCTAATCCATCCTGTTCATTTTCATTATTCGCTCTTAGAATATTCAATCCCGCAGCAGCGTCACCTAGTGTACCACTGACATATATACCATCATCAACCTGAGCACCGCCTCGGCGTATGACTTTTTCGTGAGGCCTCAGACCATGAATCGTTATCGTAACCGAGAGTGGCCCAGATGTGGTATCACCACCAATTAATTCAACACCATATTCCTTACACGTTTGCATGAAGCTATGTGCAAATTGTGATACCCATTTAGGTGGCATTTTAGGCATGGTAAGTGCTAAGGAAACCCAGGCGGGTGTGGCGCCCATTGCCGCCATATCACTTAAATTTACGGCAAGCGCTTTGTATGCCAAGTCCCCAGGAGCCACATCCGAAAAAAAATGCACGCCACTGACAAGGGTATCGGTACTTACAAGAAGTTGTTGGTTAGGGGGGACATCCAAAATTGCGGCATCATCACCGATACCAAGGACGACATTTGATTGATTCGTGCCCGTAGAAGATTGTGCAAAATAGGTTTCAATCAGTGAAAACTCTTGCATGCGGGCACATACCAAATTTAGACTTGTTCGTGTTTACGTAAAGTGCGTACCGCTTTGTCCAGTACACCATTTACGAACTTGTGACTTTCTTCTGCGCCAAAAACCTTGGCTAACTCAATTGCTTCGTTAATCACGACTTTATATGGCACATCAATACGCTGGGTAAGCTCATAGGTTGCAATGCGCAAAATCGCTTTTTCGATCGGATTCAGCTCCTCAGGTAAGCGACCTAGATAGGGTTTTATCGCTGCATCCAAATCAGTCACTTGTCTAATCGAGCCTTGCAATAACTCTTGAAAATAAGGCATATCAACTTTGCCCATTTCATTACTCGTCGCAAGATTTAATTCGATGCTCGCTACATCATTATTGGAAAGCATCCATGAATAGACGCCTTGTAATGCCATTTCACGCGCCCGACGACGCGCTGCAGGTTTCATCTTTTGAGTCACGCAGTTGCCTCATCAATGGCCGCCAAAACGTTGACCATTTCTAACGCACCCAGAGCAGCCTCTGCGCCCTTGTTTCCTGCTTTTGTGCCCGAACGTTCAATTGCTTGTTCAATGCTGTCTGTAGTGATGACACCAAATGACACAGGAATATCAAATTCCAATGATACTTGAGCTAAACCTTTATTACACTCACCAGCAACGAAATCAAAGTGCGGTGTACCGCCCCGAATAACGGCACCTAAAGCAATAATCGCATCATACTTACCTTGTTTAGCAATTTTTTTGGCAGCTAGTGGTAACTCATAAGCACCTGGTACGCGCACAACTGTCACATCCGAGTCGCTGACTTCACCGTGGCGCTCAAGAGCATCTAACGCGCCTTCTAATAAAGACTCCACAACAAAGCTATTAAATCGCGATACGACAATAGCAAATTTTTTGCCCGTCGCTCGCATGTTGCCTTCAATTACGTTCATAGATGAATTCCTTAATAAAAATTTGGCGTGGAGTATACCACAATTGTCAACCGTCTCACTAGAAATCGCTGATGTACTCAACAACTTCTAAACCAAAACCGGATAAGCCGGAATATTTGATAGGCTTGGAGAGTAAACGCATTTGCTTGACCCCCAAAGATTCCAAAATTTGTGAGCCGATACCGACTGTACGAGAACTGCCCTGCCATGTTTTCCCTGGTGCCACATCACCTCGGTCTTCCGCCGCGAATTGCTTAACTTGACCTTCGAGATTTTCTTTTGCACCTAACAACACAAGTACACCACCGTCTTGAGAGATGCGAGACATCGCTTTAGCAAGATTCATCGAGCGATTTACACCTCTTGTAGAGGCCAATAAATCGGAGAATGTATTGTGCAAATGCACGCGCACAGTTGTGGGTACATTCGAATCAATTTCGCCATTAATTAAGGCAAAATGTAGCTCGCCGTCGATCACATCTTTGTATGTCACCAGCTCAAATTCACCATATTCGGTGGGTAAATGACAACGGGCAACTTCTTCTATCGTCGTTTCATTGTGATTGCGGTATTCAATTAAGTCAGCAATAGTACCGATTTTTAGCCCATGCTTTTGCGCAAATTTTTCCAATTCTGGGCGTCGAGCCATCGTACCATCATCATTCAATATCTCAACGATCACAGACGCAGGCTCACAATCAGCAAGGCGTGCCAAATCTACACCTGCTTCAGTATGTCCAGCTCGGGTCAATACCCCCCCTTCTTTAGCAATCAGAGGAAAAATATGGCCTGGTTGAACAATATCTGTTGCTTTGGCCTCTGGGTTGACCGCAGCCAAAATAGTAGTGGCTCTATCCGCCGCAGAAATACCGGTAGTCACCCCTTTTGCAGCTTCTATTGAAACCGTAAAATTAGTGGAAAACTGAGCCGAGTTTTTGTCAACCATTAGAGGGAGCTTTAAGCGTTGACAACGTTCTGCTGTCATTGGCAAACACACTAATCCTCGTGCATGAGTCACCATAAAGTTAATGGCCTCTGGCGTCACATGCTCTGCGGCCATCACCAAATCACCTTCGTTCTCGCGGTCTTCATCATCCATTAAAATGACCATTTTGCCTTGGCGGATATCTTCAATCAGTTCGGTAGGGGTATTAAAAGTGGACATAAGCGTCTCTAGTTCCTATTTTAAATAGCCATTTTCAGCTAAAAATGCCATGCTAATGTCTTCTTTATTATGTTCTTTT
>JAAZVZ010000033.1 GCA_018623155.1 Glaciecola sp. | reverse complement strand
TCCTCATCCACTTCGGCGTAAAAATCGAACTTGTTTGCAGTCAGCTCTTGCTTTAACAGCTTGGGCTCTTGGTATTCCGCTTGTACTGAACCTAAAGTTAGATAACGAGTAGGCAATGCCAATGCGATATCAGTAAGCTCGCCTCGCACGGCAGATGTCGCAGAGATAACCTGCTTGGATAGAGCTTTTATGTCGTCTTTATGGAGTTCTCTAGGGATGTCGAAGCGCCAGAACAATAATCGTTCTAGCTCGGTTTTCTTTTTTTTGACTGTCACTCGGGATAAAACTAAACCATCATCATGGAGCGCAACGCCAATCACTGGTGATAGTCCTAAACCAAATGCACCTCCGAGTTCTCTTAATGCACTCATACGACTGTGATTTGTTATTTATTTTGGATAATACGCTTTTTTTCAAACATTTGCGACCATTTACAGTGACTAAATTCGGTTCAAAGGATCGTCGTCGTAATCGATGATCTTGCCCTGTTCCAGCTTCACTTCTGGTGCGCTGTGCTTGTTTAAATTATTTTTGTCTGCTTTCTCCGTTGCATGAACCGTCGTATCCGTGACTGGGAATAGATTTTCGATATCGTCATTTTGCTCAGGTGATACCGAATAAATAACCGGTTCAGGCTCATTCATAGGTGCAGTTTCTAACGGTTCGATTGGCTCTGACACCATTGGTTTAGAGGCTGGTTCAGGGGCCATCACCGTTTCAACTTCTGTAGTCACTTCAGGGGAAGATGCTGGCTCTAATACCGCACCTAAATCCTCTAATTCAGGCAGATCATCTAAGCTCCCCAAATCCAAGTCATCCAGAGTTAATTCGCTGGTCTGAGCGGTCATGGTTTCAACGTTGGCCGTTTCAAGATTAAGTGAATCATCACCTTGCCATTGTCCCGCTGACTCAATCTTATCTTCAACAATAGTTTGCTCTGTGGAATCATCTTCCACTTGTTGTCCAGTAGAGACATCTTTATGCTCAATCGTAAATACTGAGTCCAAAGCAGAAAAACGCAGTATCTTGACGACAGCTTCACTCGGATTAAGTAGGATGAATGTCTTATTTTCGGCTTGTGCACGCTGATGCGCTTCAACTAAACACGATAAGCCTGCCGAATCGATAAACGTCACTGCGCTTAAATCCAGTAACATATCGTTATGTACAGATAAGCATTCAAGGATCTCAGCTCGAGTACGGTCGTAATTATCAATATCGATGACATTATGTAAGGAAAGTTGCATCGCTTAAGTACCCATTAAAATTGTATGTTTAGCACCATTACCAGTGCGCTCATAAGTATAATCCTGAGTCAGCTTTTGCACGATAGCTAACCCCCTTTTCCCGACTTCCAGTTCAGCTAGATCAGCCCGACTTTGCATGGCGTGTGTGGGTGCAGCAGAATGATCTCGAATAACCAATAAAAGTTGGGATGAGAACATGACATCAATTAACACTGGCGCACCGTGTTGTTTGCCATACCCGTGCACATAAATATTTTGCGCGATCTCAGAACAGACTAATTGAATATCGTAATGTTTGTCTGCATCAATGTAGGGCGTCACCAGTGCGATCACGGCATCCCGTACTTGTTGCAGGAACCCATCTCCAGTGAACAGTTTAATTTGCCCTAGTAACCTAAAATCTTGCCTTGCCGACATATTCTTAGTATAAATAGCTAAAAATTAACATCAAGTTTACCCTATGCCTGTTTCAAGTGCCAATCAATTGAGTTTGCTCTCCAAGTTATCCCAGCAGTTTGCGACGAGTAACGACATTGAGCAAAGTTTGCGCTTTGCTTTAACTGAGGTGGTATCGATTGTGGGTGCAGAAGCAGGCTCTGTGTTTATTCTCAACCGAGCGAAAACACAATTGATCTGCGGAGCATGTGAAGGGCCGATTGATATTTCTGGTCTTAAAATTGATGCCAAAGAAGGGATTGTGGGTAATGTTGTGCAAACACGACAAGGCAAAATTACCGACAACAAAGATCCTGATTTTACGTCATTTGTTGATAAGAAAACCGGTTTTTCGACCAAGAACTTAGTCACTGCGCCTCTTATGGTGGATGACGATTGCTTAGGCGCTGTTCAGTTGATTAATGCAACCAGTCGGCATGGTAAATTTAGTTTAGACAGTTTAGAGACCTTAAAAATCTTAGCCAGCATTGCGGCATTGGCCTATCGCAATGCGGAATTGACTGCGACCGCCATCGAGCAAACCCGCATCAAACGCGAGGTTGAATTAGCGCGAGAAGTACAACAATCGTTACTTGACCTAGAGCCACCGCTTGATGGCTCAATTGCTGGAGTCAATATTGCAGCCCGTGAAGTCAGTGGCGACTTTTATTCTGTCAGCGAATTTATTCCAGGAAAAGTCCATTTTTGTATTGCTGACGTATCAGGTAAGGGTGCGCATGCAGGGATCATGATGGCTCGTGTTGCCACGCTCTGGCGGATGATGGCCAAGCAAGATATGGAACTCAACACCTTAGTTTCGAAGATTAATACAGAGATTTTAGAAACCAACTTTAGAGGCATGTTTTGTACATTCGTGGCAGGTGTAGTGGAAAACAATACGGTATTTTTCAGTAATGCAGGCCATGAACCCATTTTGCAGTACGATGGTAGAGACTTTTCACAGATAGCAAGTACTCACCCACCTCTTGGTATCACAGCTTGGAAGGACTCACCGCCTATCCATTCTTTGCCTTTGGAAGACGGTACTGTTTACATGTATACAGATGGTATTACTGATGGATTAACCAAGTACGGTGTGCCGTTGACATTAGATGGTTTAACCTCAACGATCAGAGAGGTGTATGTGTTGCCACCTGAGATCCAAGCGACTGCAATTAGTCGGAGAGTCTCGTTCGATGAAGCCCGTTTAAAGGATGACGTTACGCTTCTGGTCATAGGGCCACAACAACATTAGCCCATTACGTGCATAATTTGATAACGATAATAAAGGTAACGCCGTGATAAAGTCATTCATTGATACGCTTGAACAAAATACATTGGCTGACTTACGCAGCTGTGAGTTAAGCGTTGCGTCCGTTATTGCGGGCTATCCCGTATTATATGAAGGTCTTCCCGGTGTCGGTAAAACAGGGTTGGCGGTAACATTGTCAAAGCTTTTGGGGTTAGTCAGTCGTCGTTTACAATGTACTCCAGATATACAGCCAGCTGATATTGTTGGTTATTTGAGACCCAACGCTCAAGGTGATGAGTT
This sequence comes from Glaciecola sp., assembly GCA_018623155.1. Lineage (GTDB taxonomy): Bacteria > Pseudomonadota > Gammaproteobacteria > Enterobacterales > Alteromonadaceae > Opacimonas. The sequence goes on along the minus strand of JAAZVZ010000033.1, from coordinate 9,833 downwards.
TATCATGGTAGAAGGCCCGGTTTTTACCCCCTGCTTATTGGTTGATGAAATCAACCGAGCCAATCCGCGTGCTCAATCTGCTTTGTTAGAAGCCATGGCAGAAGGCACAGTTACTCTTGAAGGTGTGACGCATACCTTACCAGAGGAGCGTGTGATCTTAGCCACACAAAATCCTCAAGATCAAATTGGCACCCACCCTTTACCTGAATCGCAACTCGACCGATTCGGACTCGTTCTGCCTCTAGTCTATCCCTCAGCAGAAAAGGAAGCCAGACTGTTGCAAGGTCAATTCACTCACCAAGCGTTATCACAACAACTCGATTTGATGACCATCCGCAAGACGGTGTTGAAGTTGACGTTAAACGATGCGTGTTTGGATTATTTACAACGCTTGGTTAGCCGTACACGCGAGCATCCAGATTATGTTCACGGACTGTCAACTCGAGGGGCCAAAGTCCTTGCGGATATCGCTCGAGCGATGGCATTCATTAGAGGACGTGATTTTGTCACGCCGGATGACATTCAAGACGTCTTTTTTGATGTGGCCCGTCATCGCTTAACCCTCCGCAGTAAAAGCTCAGGCTTTACCCCAGATGCTGAATTACAATCACTCCTTGAGAGTGTGTCGCTGTAGCTAATGATGTCGCAAATTACGCTTCATCATAAAAACCTTTGGATTGTCCCGACGTCAAGCGGTGTCTGGCTGTTGTTTTTTTGGTGCATACTCTTACTTGCGAGCGTGAATTATCAAAATAACCTCGGCTTCATTATGGTTTTTGTGATTGCCGTTGTTGGCGTTTTGTCGATATTGATGAGCTTTTTTAATCTCAAGCAGCGTACGTTTCAACTGCAACGTGAACAATGGCTTTTTGCCAATCAAAGAAGCCAGCTTGAACTCTATTCCAAAGCGCCCAAAAAAACCTACCGTATGGGCTGGTCAATCGCAGGTGAACAAGGGTTGTGTCCAACTTTAGAAGATGAGACTCTAAAGCTCACATTCACTCCCAAAGCACGCGGCAAACAACGGTTACCGCACATTGAACTCGGTTCGTTATTTCCCTTTGGTTGGCTTCATGCAAGGTTGCGATGGCAAATTGAAGAGTCTGTTATTGTCTTCCCTGAGCCGATTATTGGACCCAAACAGCAGGCATTTACCGAAAGCGAAATCGGTGGGGGACAACCTGAACCACATTATCCACGGGAGTATACTCCCGGCGATCCCCTAAAAAACATACAATGGAAACGCGCACACCCCCACAAACCGCTCAGTGTGCTCAGTACCAGCACACAAGACTCTGAAGAATTATTGAGTTATAAAGCCTATCCTGGTGTGCCGTTTGAAACCATGCTTAGCTATCTCACCGCAGCAGTACTTGCACACCATCAAGGACATGAAGCTTTTGCGCTCGAATTGCCCTCCATCACCCTGGGTCCAGACCAAGGCTTGGACTTTACTCGGGAATGTTTACATGCCCTAGCCATCGAGGCAGGCTAGAATGTTTGGCTTATTTACGTTCAAAACAGACCTACCCCACCTAGAAAGCGAAATAGAGCGTACGAAGTTAGGTATTTTGATTTTGGCCTGTTTAAGCAGCTTACCGGTCATTACACAAACCTTAGCCTGGCCGTTGGTATTGATTTTTTGTGCCGTCATTGCGCTGGGTTATTTTACTGGCGCCCAACGCCTTATTATCAAACTTATCATCATCATTGCCACATTTGCGGCGCTTTATATATTTCGCCCAAGTGATCAACAAGGCTTTTTTAGTGCCGCAATCGCTCTACTGGTTGCACTGAAATCACTAGAGCTTCACACTATTAGGGATGGCCAATTTTTATTACATACCGCCCTTTTAGCTCTGTTCAGTGGTGCGTTAATGCTTCCCACGGCTTGGATGAGTGGCATTGTCATCAGCGGCACAGCAGGGGTATTACTGGGCCATTTTTTATTATTAAATCCGGATATCACCTTTAGCTGGCAACGGTTACTGCGCTTACTCACTCGTGTGGGCAAAATCAGCGTGATCGCATTACCGGTTATTGTCTTACTCTTTTATATTTTCCCAAGAGTCGGGGGCAATTTTTTCCAGCTAGGTTTAGTCGCATCACAAACATCAGGCTTAAGTGATTCGCTCAAACCGGGGGATCTGTCTAGTGTTGCCTTGGGTGATACCACCCGTTTTCGCGTATTCAGTACCCCCCCCGCTCAAAATACGTATTACCGTGTCTATAGTCTGGATAGTTACGACGGTATCTCTTGGTCCATTAATAGACCTCTTATTACCAATCCAATAGATATCGATGCAACCACTTCTCAACTAGAGATTGAAATGGAGCCTCAAGGACAAATTTGGCGACCACTGCCTGAATGGGCCAGTGTATCTTCAGGCACGTTCTTATATAGCAACACCTTTGGCGAACAAGACCCCCTCGCATCTGTTTGGAGGCGTTCATTTTTGCTCGCTAATGAACCCAAACTCAATTCAGCGCCACTGACAGCAGAGATGCATTCACATCTTATTTCTTTACCCGATTCTGATCCCAAAACACGGGAATGGCTCTTGCAGTTTTCAGACAAACCGCTTAGCGTTGTTATCAATTCGCTGAGAACATTATTCAGTCAAGACTTCATATATACATTACAACCACCTCCGCCACCTCCATCGAACTTTATTGATGAGCTCTTGTTCAATACCCAAAAAGGCTATTGTGGCCATTATGCCAATGCGACGGCCTATATTTTACGAGGCTTAGGGTACCCATCTCGAGTCGTGATTGGCTTTCAAGGTGGTGAATACAATCCCATTGGTAACTATATAGAAGTCAGTGATGCTGACGCGCACGCATGGGTAGAGGTGTTTGACCAAAACACATGGATAAGAATCGATCCAACCGCATGGCTTGCACCCGAGCGCATTCAGTCTGGAGGGAGCCTATTGAGAAATGCGTTATTTAGTGGTGTCAATGCACAAACCACAATTGACCCTAAAGCATTGGCTGGAGTGGCATCGTTTTGGCGCTCACTGCAGCAACGCTTAGATTATCTGCAACGTTTGTATGTATTATGGGTCGTAGATTTTGATCGCGATCGTCAAACACGCTTATTGGATTCACTGAAACAATATTCTGTTTGGTTGCTATTGGGTTTATGCATCTTGTTCGCGTCGATTAGATGGTTGAAAACTCGTGACCAAGACCGTGCACTCAAAGCATTAGATCGGTATTTACAAAAAACATACACAATCAAAAGGAAGCCCTTCGAAACACCGCAACATTATGCAAACGTGTTTCCGGAGCTAGAAGAATTTGCGAAACAATGGTCAGCCAAACACTATGGCAATGGGGACATTAGCCAACGAGATCTGATTCAAATACTTAACGATTGTCAAGCTCACCGTTAATCATCGCAACGACCACATCGTGCATTAATCCGGCTTTTTTAAGTCCTTGTTGGCGTGCTTGCTGCAAATACGCAAGCCCTAGGCCTACATCACGTATTTCTTCATCACCTGTCAGTTTGATTTTGGCTGCTTCATACAAACAGTTCGGCTCAACCAACTCAACACACTGTTCAAGGTAATCGCGGGCGATCATTTCATTTTCGTTAAAACGACTGTTTTCCGGGGAATGGAACTCTTTGAATAACAAGTAATATGCAGGCCCATGATCCTGAGCGGCTGCTAAGCGAAGAAAACGCAAGAAATTGTCTTGTGAGCGAGTTAACCCAACCGAAACGCCTTCAACTTGGCCTGTTTTATAGGCTTCTGCCAATAACATCAAAGCTTCAGGCACTAGAGCCGCTGCAGCTCGATTGATCCAAAATATCCCTCTGGTCTTGTTTAGTTCGTTTGAGTTCCCTCTTGGAGTGCCACGCTGCTGAAAATACCGCAAGGCTAATTCGTAGCTGGCAATTGGATCGCCAGCACGTGCTGCTTTCAAGGTCCAGTTAAATCCCCATTCAGGAGACGCGGCATTCATATTGATTCCCTTGTCTGCGATTTCGGCCAGGATCCGCATTGCCGTCGTATCACCTTGGTCAGCAAACTTTACGAGATCGTTGGCCATTTGCGGAGTGACTGTATTAGTACGGGCAAACTCTTGGGCCATTTCATTAATGGTAGAAGCTTGTACAGAAGGTAGCAATAAGAAGACTAAAATGATGAAGTACCGCATCATAACCACCCCGCTAATACAAATTCAGCTGTGCGATTGATAGGAAGTAAAATTTGACCATTTATCAATGCATCGTGTTCCCAACAAGGATTCAAACTTCTCACCACATCTGCCGAAGTCTGATATTGACGTTGAATATCTTGCAATGACTGATTATGTGCCACGACTGACTTAAATAAGTTCACTCTAGGGATGATTGGCAATTGCTGATTTTGCAGCACTTTTTGCTCAATAATTTGTTTGAGTGCCAAAATTTTTGGTACATATTCTTTGGTTTCTTGACGCAAACTCGTGAGATGCCAAAAATCCGTCGCGACCCCATTTGCCAAATTAAACCTTTGAACATTTTCAACCGTTGTTGGGCCGGCATTATACGCGGCAATCGCAAGGTACCAATCACCAAAATCATCTCTTAATAAGCTAAGATAATCTAATGCGGCAGCTGTGGACTGAATCACATCAAAGCGTTCGTCACATTGCTTGCTTATTTGTAAATCAAACCGAGGGGCGGTGTTTTCTACAAATTGCCACATGCCTTTGGCATTCGTATGTGACACCGCTAGAGGTTGGTAATTGCTTTCAACAAAGGGAATCAAAGCCAGTTCTGAGGGTAACCCTCGTGCTTGAACTTGTGACAAGACATACACTAACCATGGCCTTGAGAGCTCTAATGTCTTATTGATCCCATTAGCCAGCATGTGTTGTTTAGCAGCTTCAATCTCAGATGTTTGTGGATAATGATGCAACCGAAAACCGTCAACTACGCCCTTCCAAACGCTCGCATTGAGCTGGAAACCCATACATAACAGTATTATGAAAAGGCTTTTTTTCACTCGTTATCCAACCAAATCCTGTTTTACTAATTGTTCGTAGTACTTTTCCATAGTGAACATACCATATTGTGCACCCGTTTGCATTATTGTTGGGATTTGCGGGATTTTGTCTTCGCGGATTAAGTTCCGAATACCCGATGTGGCCACCATTACTTCAAAGCACCCGACTCGACCTCCACCTTTACGCTTCAATAATTGTTGCGATAATACCAATTGAATTGAGCCAGCAATCATACCCCGAGCCATCTCTTGTTGCTCAGGCGGAAAGGCATCAACCAAACGCGTTATGGTAGACGGTGCAGAAGAAGAATGCAGCGTACCAAACACTAAGTGACCTGTTTCAGCAGCCGTTAATGCCATACTAATGGTTTCTAAATCACGCATCTCACCCATCAAAATAATATCAGGATCTTCACGAAGCGCCCCTTTTATCGCAGCAGCAAAGGAATCTGTATGCGCACCAACTTCTCGTTGACTAATAATCGAGTTTTTGTCTTGATGCACAAATTCGACCGGATCTTCAATGGTAATAATGTGCTCATTACGAGTGCGATTAATCTTGTCTATCATTGCTGCCAATGACGTCGACTTACCGGAACCTGTCTGTCCTGTCACAAGAACTAAACCGGCCTTTTTAGATAACACATTATGAACCGCTTCTGGCAAACCAAGCTTTTCGATGTCTGGAATTTCTGACACAATCAGACGCAGTACCATTGCGGGTCCTTTAATGGTTTTTAAACAATTCACACGATAACGAAACTCTCCTGTTTGCACGGCATAATCCAAATCACCCGTTTCTAAAAATTGTTCATACTGCTCTTTGGTCGCTGTCGCCTCCACAAATTCTAGAATTTCTTCTTTAGTAACCGGGTCATCTTCAAAATTGAGAATACTGCCTTCACTGCGTATAGAAAAAGGGCTATTCGACCGAATGTGCAAATCTGATAAGGAGTACTCTTGTGGGTAACTTTCTAAACGGTCCCACATTATTTGAGCATTCGGCGACAATTGCATTAGTTCACACTCCCTTCTAAATCAGCGATCAACAATTGTCTTTCTGCCTCAAATAAAAGCTCTAAAGGATTAAGTGGATCCGTGAAATCAATAGTCAAGTCATTCGTCAAGATGGGACGCTTTATTCCATTGACGATTTCATAACCCAATTCGCTTGTCACTAAACTCACACTACTTTGTTCTGAATCATTTTCCTCAGTGAAATCTTCCATTGTCTCATTCGTCAATTCTTCTTCAAGCTCTACATCTAGCTCTTCAGCCAGTGCTAATGCCTCTGCTTTTTCTTCTTGTTCATTCACATAATCAGCTTCGGCTACATAAGGCTTATCTTCTCCATCTACCACCGATACAGCGTACGTCTCGTCTAACATTGGTTCTTGTTGTACAACGAGTTGTTCTAGTCCTAAAGCAGCTCTAAGTGTTGCTGAATCCACAATGCTGCCTTGTAATGCTTGACTTAACGCTTCTCGATATGTGATCAGAAGACGTCTTGCTTCAGGCGGACTGATTTGCTGAGCTAATACGGCATTAATCAATTCATCGATACGAGTAGCAAGCGCTTGACGTGCTTGCTCTCTGTCCAACTCTGACACGATGATATCGAGTTCTGTATCAATCATGTCATTCTCTTCTGACATCTCATCTGTTTCAGATATGACATCATCAAAGAACTCTACATGAGTATTCTCATTGTAATCGGCACTATAAAAATCAAGCACCAAACGATGTGGCTCTATCAATTGAAAATACTTTATATTGACCCCTGGGGCTTTTTCAAACAACAATGTCAGTTCATTATTGCTCCATGCCATTTGACTGCTTGCGGCCTGAGGAATATTGGGCAAACTTGTATATGGTGTTGTGATCCCATTCACAAATATCTCAATCATCTGTTCATCTACCTGCCTAAACACTTCTGGCTTTTCAGAAAAGTCTAAAACCACACGTGTTTTTTGCGGACTGTATGAGTGCCTAACGTTTAGTAATTCAATGGCGTAAACTGAATGACTGAGTAATAGACATGCAATAATTAAATGTTTCACGGTATTACCCCTTTTTCTTACTCGTTTTATGCTTACCAATCACGGCCCATCCCGCAGCGGCGGCAACCCCAGCTAAAGAATCGCCATCTTCCTCTACTGAAACACTGTTAGAAGAGCCTTCTGCCTCAGTACTTTCAAGCTGTAATGTTTCGATTAATTCCAACACTTCCTCCGGTGTGAGTTGCTCAAACTCATCGGTAATTTGTTCCAAAATAGCATCAAACTCTGATTTATCCACTGATGAGTTCATCAATTCAAGTAGTTGAGAAATCAATGCTTCTAAGTCGATATTTCCTTCAAAATCATCCAATATCTCACGATAATCTTTACCCGTGAACATTAAATCGTCTTTATGCTGACTTAATGAGTCATCACCGATGTCTACCGAGATAATAGGTTGTTTTGCATTCACGGCTGCTATCACTTCATCAAACGAATAAAGCTTCTGCGATTCAACCTGTACCTGCTCTGGCGTAATCGCACCAAAACTTTCTTCAGTTTGAATGTGAGTATATGGCGCTTGCGTAGATAAGACCTGATTAAAATCAACTTGATTCTCATCAAAGCGACTGCCCATCTCACTTGCCACTTCAACACCTGTGAAGTTCATCACCATTCTGGTGTGATATAGCAGGTAATCTTCACCTAAGCTTGCAGTGACTGTGACACTGATTGGTAATGTTGTTTCTACTCTTTCGATGTTAAGCACATCATCACCGTCAGCCAAATCAAAACCCAGTTGACCTTGAGTCTCGTAAATACCGATCATGGTTATTTGGTCTAAACCGTCACCCGTCGCAACAAACAAGTTACCATCAACATAAGATTGCCCTAAGCGATTGATAATGTCATCACCACTACCAGTCATTATGTCAAGGTTGCCACCTACATTAAGAGTGTCTAACCAATTAATTTGATTATCTGACTCTCCCAGTGAGACGACAATGTTATTGCCGATTTCTGAATGGCTGTCCCTATTGATTATATCGATCCCAGAACCAGCTAAAATACTCAAGTCACCGCCAATATTAATAGCGCTTGTCCAATTGAGTTCATTATTGCCGTTACCCAGTTCGATGACAGTATTTCCACCCACGATAAACTCATCAACGATTGACAAGCTTTCATCACCTTCGCCCAAGTTTATAATGAGATCGTCACCCACTCTGAGCGTTTGTGTCCAATCGACAATATCAGTTGCCGTTCCGGTGTTGATGGTTGCACTACCTAAAACGTTAGTGATGGCATGACGCGAAATAGTGTCAACGCCTGAACCACCTTGATAAGTGAAGTGACCATCAATATCGGTTTGTGATTGCCAGTTTAAGTTATTAATACCATTGCCAAGAGATAACGTGACATCCGCACCAAAGTCTGTTTGCGAGTCAATATTGACTGCATCAGTGCCCGAACCAGAAGTGATCAATACATTCTGGTTAACTCTTAATTCATCCGGAATTGTCAATGTGTTAGCACCGTTACCCAACGCAATCGTTAACGCTCCACCTACCATTGTATTGTCGCTGCGCGCAATGGTATCGTCACCGTCAGTACCGGTGTATGACAAGCTACCTGCAATATCACTCACACCTGACCATGTCAGGGTATTGGTGGCATCGCCTGCATCAATGCTGACATTGCCTTCAATGTCGGTGACACCTGCAATGGTATACGTATCGGCATCCGTTCCACCGGTTATCGATACTGCTCCTGGCACAGTCACATCACCTGTAATAGACAAGGTGTTTGCGCCATCGCCTAAGGCGAAAGTCATCGCACCGTTATTCGTTAAGATTGTATTGCCGGAACGAGTGATGGAATCTGAACCGCCAAGTCCAGTATAAGAAAGGTTGCCGTTAATTTCTGATTGTACAGACCAAGTTAAGTTATTCGTCCCAGCACCGAGGTTAAAGCTCGCATCACCTTCAATGTCAGAAATTCCATTGATATTCATGGTATCTGTACCTGCTCCTGAGGTAAAGGTCAGACTGCCATTCAAATCCAATGCTTCACTGATGGTAAAGGTGTTATCACCGTTACCCAGTGCAAAGCTCGTTGCACCGCCAACCGTCAACGCATCACTGCGTGTAATGGTATCGTTACCGTCTGTACCGATGTACGACAAGCTGCCCGCAATATCACTCACACCTGACCATGTCAGAGTATTAGTGGCATCGCCTGCATCAATGCTGACATTACCTTCGATGTCGGTGACACCTGCAATCGTGTACGTATCCGCACCTGAACCACCGGTTAGGGTGACTGCACCAGGGACGACAACTGAACCTACAATCGTCAATTGATTGACATCATCGCCTAATGCAAAGCTCATTGCACCATTATTGGTTAAGGTCGTATTGCCTGTGCGAGTGATGTTGTCCGCACCTTCTAAACCGATATAAGAAAGGTTGCCATTGATATTTGATTCACCCGTCCATTCTAGGTTGTTGATACCAGCACCTAAGGTGAAACTTGTATCGCCACCAATATCAGTTATACCGTTGATATCATACGAATCCCCATCCGCACCACCGGTAATCGATACGGCACCCGGGACGGTCACATCACCTGTAATGGACAAGGTGTTTGCGCCATCACCCAATGCGAAAGTCATCGCACCGTTATTGGTTAAGGTCGTGTTGCCTGTGCGCGTGATGCTGTCCGCACCACCTAAGCCGGTATAAGATAAGTTACCGTTAATGTCTGACTGACCATTCCACGTCAGCGTATTAGCGCCTGCACCTAAAGTGAAGCTTGTATCACCCTC
>JAAZVZ010000048.1 GCA_018623155.1 Glaciecola sp. | reverse complement strand
ATTTTGTGGTGGCGCGCATTTTAGATCATATTGGTGTCTCACAAGATATCATGCAGCGTTGGGGGTATGGCAAATAACCGCTCATATCGATTTTAAATACAGTAAAGAGGCTGTTATGCAGTTTGTCTATATCGTTATCGTAATTTGTTTTCTTGTGAACTCTGCTCAGGCTAAAGCTTGGGGGCAAATCGGTCATCGAGTAACGGGTGCGATTGCGCAAGATCATCTTTCGCCAGAGGCGCAAGCAGCATTGGCTTCATTATTTCCACATGAGTCACTTGCCGAAATCTCAACCTATGCGGATGAGAATCGCTCAAATCCAGCGCCGTTTTGGCAAAAAGAAGCAGGGCCATATCATTATGTCACGGTGCCAGATGGGGAAACCTATCACGATAAACACCATGCTCCAGAACACGGTGACGCTTATACCGCGTTATTAAGGTTCAGCCAATTAGCCACGGATAAGACTCAATCGATTGAGATCCGTCGCCGCGCCGTACATTTTATTGTGCATATCATTGGCGACTTACATCAACCTTTACACGTTGGCAATGGTACGGACCGAGGTGGCAATGATGTGAAATTGGAATTTTTTTGGGAAAAGTCTAACCTTCACCGAGTCTGGGATAGTGGTTTAATTGACCGAAAACAGCTTTCTTACACAGAGTGGTATCAGTGGTTAAGCCCAAAGATCACGCAACAGCAAGTCGACGCATGGTCTAGCTCAGATCCGTTAGTCTATATTAACGAAAGCCAAGCCCTGCGTGACGCAACCTACCCGCAGTCGGGTGAGTATCGTGGTTGTCTGGAATCGACTCAATGTCAATTATCCTGGCAATATCTATACGATCATACTCCCACAATCAAACGTCGTTTGTCGATGGCTGGGATTCGCATTGCGGCGTACCTAAATATATTATTTATCCCACCTTCCAAGTGATCGTCACAGTAGTTTAAACAAACTGTCACCGATTGGTCATAAAAGCCAGGTAAATTTAATTTCATCAAAAATGGTTCGGTGGGTTTGATGAGATTAGCGGCAATTACTGCGATAGACATTCAAGTAATGGTTTGGATCTATCGCTACACGCAACACAAGCAATGTCGACGGATCATCTACCTATCGAGAACGGGTGATGGGCACTTATATCTGCTCATTGGTATTGTCTTATGGTTGTTTGAGCCACAGTATGGCAAGACATTTTTGTACACGGCATTAATGGCATATGCATTAGAGATCCCCGTCTACCTAATGCTCAAAAAAATGTTTAAACGAGCGAGACCAGCAGATTTATTGCAAAACTTTAAAGCCCACATTACGCCATCGGATAAATTCAGTTTGCCAAGTGGACATACTGCTGCTGCATTTTTGATGGCTTACATGTTGAGTTACTATTATCCGGCGGTGATGCCGATTGCGTATCTTTGGGCATGTGGGATTGGTGTGAGTCGAATCTTGTTGGGGGTACATTACCCGACCGATGTCATACTTGGTGCAAGTTTAGGAACACTCATTGGGATAATGAGTTTGAACGGACTCTAGCATAATAATGAAAATATGTTACGGGGTGCAAGGAACAGGGAATGGCCATATAGCCCGTGCTCGAATTATGGCTCAAGCATTTGCGAACAGGGATGATGTCACGGTTGACTTTTATTTTTCAGGACGAGACGCAAAGGCTTATTTTGATATGGAAGTCTTCGGAAAGTATTGTACTTTCCGAGGACTGACATTTTTTACGCACAAAGGACGTGTGGAAGCATGGCGGACCCTCACTCAAAACAGTCTAGCTCAAGCTTATCGAGACATTCAACAATTGGATTTGAGCCAATACGATTTGGTGCTTAATGACTTTGAACCCATTACCGCATGGGCAGCGAAGAGGCAGGGCATAAAATCTATCAGTATCTCGCATCAAGCCTCATTTCAGTATCATGTTCCGCAATCAGGAAAAAGGGTTACTGACCAACTTATCATGAAATATTTTGCTCCTTGTGATATCAGTCTAGGAGTGCATTGGTATCATTTTGGCGCCCCTATTATTCCACCATTTATCTATGAAGAGCCCATTACACGACCGAATCGAGAATCGGTGGTTGTGTATCTTCCGTTTGAAGACTTAGACGACGTTGTTGAGGTGTTACAGCCAATTTCTGAGCAAAAATTTGTGGTATTTCATCCAGCTATCAAAACCGCCGCCAAAAAACAGAATATTATCTTAGAACCCTTATCTAAACCCAATTTTAAACACGCATTACAGCATTGTAACGGTGTGATCGGTAATGGAGGTTTCGAGTTGTCATCAGAAAGTTTACGCCTGGGTAAAAAGCTATTGTTAAAACCACTTGAAGGACAATTTGAACAATCGTCAAACATCGTTACGTTAAAGGCACTTGGCTTATGCGAAGACATGGGAAGCTTGAACTCTGAAATAATTGAAGATTGGTTATCACTCAAAGACAACCCTATTATCACCTTTCCAAAAGCGCCGGATATTTTGGTGAACTGGTTACTTGCTCAAGATTATAAGGACACACAAAAATTGTGTCAGGCCTTATGGAAACAAGTCACCTTTCCAGCAGACGTATTGAAACGAGTCCGTGAATTAACCTATTAGCCTAAAAACTCACTCTGAAAACCTGTTTTTGCTTGCAATTTGCAAGCGGGTTGAAGATCATAAGCACATGATGAATTTGTGTGAAATGTTATGCGTCGTCAACTGATTGGTTTTTTATGCCTTCTTTGTATCTGTTCTGGCATAAGCGCGTGTGGACAAAAGGGTCCTTTACGTTTTCCGCCTGAACCGGCAAAACCCAATCAACAAGAACCATCCATGAGCACTCCCTCCATGCAAGAGCGTTGAAATGGATTATTTTTCTTACCAAAACCAAACCTTATTTGCTGAAGATGTCTCTTTAGCTGATATCGCCAAACAATACGGTACACCCACTTATGTTTATTCACGCAAGACTCTTGAGCGTCATTGGCTTGCGTTTGATAGGGCCTTGGGTGACCATCCTCACCTGATTTGCTTTGCGGTGAAAGCGAATTCAAATATCGGAGTCTTGAGTGTTTTGGCGAAGCTAGGCGCAGGCTTTGATATCGTTTCTGGCGGTGAACTCGGCCGTGTTATTGCAGCCGGTGGTGATCCTCGTAAAGTTGTTTTTTCTGGGGTAGCTAAAACCCATGATGAAATCCACTTTGCCTTAGAACAGCAGATTTTGTGTTTTAATGTTGAGTCGTTCGCCGAATTGGATCGCATTAATGCTGTGGCGGGTGAAATGGGAGTCAAAGCACCGATTTCTCTTCGGATTAATCCGGATGTTGATGCCAACACGCATCCATATATTTCAACCGGTTTAAAAGCTAATAAGTTTGGTATTCCCCATCAAGAAGCGATTGCTACTTATGAGTATGCTGCAGCGCTTGAACACCTTGACATCAAAGGAATGGATTGTCATATCGGTTCTCAATTGACAGAGACAGCGCCGTTTGTCGATGCGTTAGATAGATTACTCGGGTTGATTGATAAGCTCGCTGAAAAGAATATCCATATTAAACATCTTGATGTGGGTGGCGGTCTAGGTGTGACTTATAAAGATGAGCTACCTCCGCATCCAAATGATTACGCGTTTGCTATAGCCGACCGCAT
>JAAZVZ010000032.1 GCA_018623155.1 Glaciecola sp. | reverse complement strand
GTTCCATACTCGCGCTATAACGAAACCCAGTCATCGGTCATTGAACAAATCCAATCTCTGCAATTGCCGGCCAGCATCACAGACGCGTTTGTGATGTTAGATGAAACACTACCTCCTGGCGCCGCTAAAAACGCGGTCAATTGTGCATTGTGGGCGCTGTGGGCCGAAATAGAACAATGTCCATTAACCGAACTTCCCCAACTTATCGAGTGCCTTCCTGAGCCCTTTGTTTATCCAGATTGCATTCAAACCTGCCGTACGATCAGTGTCGATAGCATTGACATAATGGCGCAAGAAACCCAAGCGTTAGGCCAGCCCAAATGGCTCAAAGTCAAAGTCGATGCACATGACATCACTGCAAAAATCAAACAAATTCACCAAATATCGCCCAACTCCATGCTCGTCATTGATGCCAACGAAGCCTGGTCTATTGAGTTACTCAATGAAGTGATCCCTGAACTTGAGACTTTGCCCATCGCATTAATTGAGCAACCTATCCCGGCAGGAATGGATGAGCAACTGGCGCATTACGCTGGCTCAGTGCCCATTTGTGCAGATGAGTCATGCCATACCCATAAAGATGTCGAGCGTTTAGCCCATTTGTATCATGCGTTTAATATCAAATTAGACAAATCAGGTGGATTAAGTGAAGCAATAAAGATGGTACACACCTGCCAAATGCTTGATAAAGACATCATGCTTGGCTGCATGGTTGGCACTTCCTTGGCGATGGCGCCAAGTGTGATGCTAAGTACCTATGCATCAGTTATCGATTTGGACGGCCCTGCTTTATTGGGCCAAGATAGAGCGCCATATTTTCAAATCAACGGCAGTGATTTTTATACATAGCGCTCTCACCAAGATTAGCTATAGTAACAAAGATACGCCGTCGGCTCAGCAACCTTCACATCGAACGTCACATTGGCATCCACATTAAATTCGGTCCCAGCTGCAAATAATTGCCACTCAGTTGCATTTGGAAGGCGCACTTCTAATGCTCCGTGTACAACGACCATCCGTTCTTTTTGGCTGGTACCAAATGCATACTCACCAGGACTCATGACGCCTGAGCTGACATGTCCTTCCGGTGAATCAAAACCAATCGAGATAACGTTGTCTTCAAAATATTTATTTATGTTCATGGATAATATTTACCTGTGATGAATTGAGGTCGAGCAGAATAACGAACACTGACACACTATGCGATACAATAATCTGTATGTCAGACTAAACGATTAGTTGTTTAGGAACAGTGTATTCCGATCAAAAAAATACCGCCCTTAGACATGTCTAAGAGCGGTATCAGTTGTGTTATTACTTAACTATTAGTAAGTAAAGCGCGCTTGTAAGTAGTATGCACCACCGTTGAAGCCAAATGGGCTTGCTTCAGAGTACAACTGACCTAAGCTGCCTGCGCTTGGGTTCTTGTCTGGATAAGTATCAAACAAATTCTCAACACCGAATGCAATGACAGTGCTGTCGTTCAATTGATAGTTCACCTCGACATCGACCAAAACTTCTGCGCTGATGCCGTTGACACCATTACCTGTGTCATCCCAACCACCGTAGTAGTTAGCACGAACCATGGTGCGGAAGTCGCCTTGCGTGTGGTACCAAGATAAGTTGCCTTTGGTATTAGGTAACAAGTCTTCAATTGCTTGCACACGGCCAGCACTAATTGGGTTCAATGTACCGACATTATCGACTTCTGTTTTGTTGTAGTTTAACGCTAAGACAAGCTTAGACTCACCTTCACCCAACGCAAAGTCGTAGTTACCAACGATATCAATACCGGTTGTTGTGGTATCGAAACTGTTAGAGAAGAAACGGAATTGTGACAAGTCGTCTAAGCCAATAAAGTCTTGACGGTTGATGATGCCACGTGCGTCTAGGTCAGTTAAACCTTCTGAAACCGTTGCATAGTTTGCACCAGAACCACCGGCGTGGTTTAACGCGTCAACGAAGCTAACGTTAGCACCCAATGCCACACGGTCAGTCAATTCGATGTTGTAGTAATCTACTGTCCAATCTGTATCACCTAGGCTAAATGATGCGCCAAATGAGAAGTTGGTTGCATCTTCTGGGCCGAGTGTCGGACGACCGTTGCCTGCACTTTCAATGAAATCTGCTGCCAGCTGACCTGCAGCAGAAGACAATGGTAAAGTACCTTGGTCAATCAACTGACCACCCACGTTTTGCGTGGTAACGTTAGTGATATTTGCTTGCCCCGCAGTTGGTGCGTGGAAACCCGTTGAATACGCTGCACGTAAACGCAAGTCATCCGTTACATGAAGAATACCAGCTACTTTAAAATCAGTTGTGCTACCGAATTCGCTGAAATCTTCACGACGTAATGCCGTTTGCATCGTTAGGTTTTCCGTTACATCCGCTTCTAAATCAATGTAGAACGCTGTAGAGTCTTGCTTTGCAGACGTTGATGCTGGGAAGCCACCAAAACCATTTGAACTTGAGGAGAACCCTTGGCTAGCTAATGGGCCTAATGCGTATGATGCCGCATCGCCTGCATAAAGGTTAAATTTTTCTTCGCGGTATTCTGCACCAAACGCAACGTTCAAATCAGAATCAAAGCCCACATCATAAGCGGTAACGAAACTTGCGTTGTATTGCGTTTCAGTTTGCTTTTGACCACCTGGTGTGAAATCTCTTGGTGTATTTGGACCAAGTGATGCGTTGATAGTATTCATGATAAAGAAATCAGAACGGTTTGAACCAGTTTGAGCACTAAAGTCGTAACTGATGCCATTACCCACATCTAAGTCACCGCGAATACCGACAACAAATGATTGGTCTTCATTGTCGCCACCAAAGCGAGGCACAAAACCATTTGGGATTGTTTCTAGGAATGAGAAACAGTTATCGTCTGCTGTCACTTGAGCTAAGAATGTTGCATTCGGTACAACACCGTTTAGTGGGATACCATCGATACACGAAGTACCGCCATCCATATCACCGACTAATACTGACGCCACTGCATCTGCGTTGCTAGAAGCAAGACCGGTAGCTGGATCAACCATTGGACCACGATATACACCGCCACGGTTGGTTGGGTTACGATAGAAGAAACCACCTGTAACCGTACGCTGTGCATAGTTACCAAATGCATACAGTTCTGCGTCATCACTTAACTCAATGGCAGAGTTAAAGAATAATTTTACGTCATCTTCTACATCTGGCTGACCCCAGTACTGAGGTACTTCATCAGTGTAGGTATTGATTACGGAGAACTGATCAGTTACGACACCTGCGGCCACTAGGTTTTGTACATCGTTACGCACAACAGAACGCACCGTTCCGTCCACTTCACGGATTTCACCTGTGATATTTAGGAAACCGTTTTCACCAAGTGGTAAGCCTGCATTGGCTGATACCACGAAGTTGTCACCGTCACCTTCAAACGTTGAGCCGTATTTTGCACTTAACTCTAAACCTTCTGAATCATCGCGAAGAATGAAGTTTAGTACCCCAGCGATCGCATCTGAACCATATTGTGAAGAGGCACCGTCACGCAGTACTTCAACTTGCTTTAACGCCATTGATGGGATTGCAGAGATATCAACACCTTGTGCACCATCAGAAATACCACCACCTAGGAATGAAATGACAGACCCACGGTGACGACGCTTACCATTGACTAACACGAGAACGTTGTCTGGTGAAAGGCCACGTAAGTTGGCTGGACGCACGATAGTCGCCGCATCAGAAATAGGCTGAGTGTTTATATCAAACGATGGGACTGACGTACGTAACATGTCTTGCACATCAGTTGATGCGTTTTGACGAAAATCTTCGCCTGAAATCACATCTACTGGTACTGGCGAGTCTTCCGCCGAACGACCAGAGATGCGAGTCCCTGTTACGATGATTTTCTCGGTTTTTTCGACCGCTTGCTCGCCATCTTGTGCTACAGCGACAGCCGGTACAGATGCCGTAAAGGCAAGTGCGCAACCCAGCGCAATAGCGGTTTTATTAAACTTGTTGTGTGTTTGTTGTTTCAAGAGATTTTCTCCCAATAATTTATTGTTATGTAGTATGTAGTGCAAAATGTAATCTTTACTGCATTACCTTATACGGCAAATTGAATCAAAAGATCCGAATTTTGCATACGTTTGCAATCTTACATACTAAAGTATTATAGTCAATATAACTTTTGCATATCCTAAATACATAAGCTAAAACTCGCCCGTTGATACGACCAGTCTTTGATTGTCACGAATGCGCAAAAAACGTATGATACGTACCATAGTCAAACGCGTTTTCAAACAGAGATATCCATGTTAGCAAGACGGATCATTCCATGTCTTGACGTCCGTGACGGCAAAGTCGTTAAGGGCGTCAAATTCCGCAATCACGAAATCATTGGCGATATTGTGCCGCTAGCCGAAGGGTATGCTCAGGCTGGTGCAGATGAATTAGTGTTTTATGATATTACCGCTTCATCCGATGCGCGTGTGGTCGACAAAAGTTGGGTCGCACGCATTGCCGAAGTCATCGACATTCCGTTTTGTGTCGCAGGTGGGATCAAATCGGTAGAAGATGCTGCAGCCATCTTATCCATGGGTGCAGACAAAATATCCATCAACTCGCCTGCACTGGCTAACCCGGACTTGATCACTGAAATGCATGATGCGTTTGGTCAACAATGCATTGTCATTGGTATTGATAGCCACTTTAATGAGGCAACAGGCAAATACGAAGTGTATCAATTTACTGGAGATGAAACACGGACTCAGCAAACCCAGTGGGAAACGTCGGATTGGGTGCGCGAAGTACAACAACGTGGTGCAGGAGAAATCGTCTTAAACTGTATGAATCAAGACGGTGTTCGCCAAGGGTATGACCTTAAGCAACTGCGAGCGATCCGCGATATTTGTCAGGTGCCGTTGATTGCATCAGGTGGCGCAGGTGCGGTGCATCATTTTGCGGATGTGTTTAAATCTGCTGATGTAGATGGTGCTCTCGCGGCATCGGTATTTCACAAAGGCGTCATTGAGATTGCCGCACTCAAAACTTACTTACTCAATGAAGATATTATCATGAGGCCGCAAAGGTAAAAAATACACTATGAAAATAGACAGCACAAACACCCAAGCCTTAGCTTGGGACAAAATGAACAATCTGATCCCAGCCATTGTACAAAATGCCATAACCGGTAAAGTACTCATGCAAGGGTATATGAACCAAGATGCGTTACATAAAACCCTTGATACCGGCCATGTCACGTTTTTTAGTCGCTCTAAAGAGCGCTTGTGGACCAAAGGGGAAGAATCTGGCAATACGCTTAACTTACACTCCATTACAGCCGATTGTGACCAAGACAGTCTATTAGTATTGGCCAATCCAGTTGGCCCAACCTGCCATACTGGTACCGAATCGTGTTGGTTTGACGGCCAAGCCTCTGACTACACTTTCGTTGCAGATTTAGAACAGCTCATCGCGTCTCGTAAAGGCGCAGATCCTTCTAGCTCTTACACTGCCAGTTTGTATAGCAAAGGCATCAAACGTATTGCACAAAAAGTGGGTGAAGAAGGAGTAGAGACAGCACTTGCTGCGACGGTTGCTGATTTGGAAGAACTCAAAAACGAATCTGCCGATTTGATTTATCACTTATTGGTATTACTTCAAGCATCTGATTTATCAATGCAGGATGTAGTAGGTATTTTACGCGAACGCCACAAATAAAGAAGGCGATGCCATGACGCCCAAACAGATTGGTCAAGCATACGATCAGATCACTCATTTATGGGAATCTGACGAGTTTGACTTGTCTAACGGGATCGCGCAACACCAAGACGCTCTCAGCTTTGTTACGTCGCATCATCGTGCCCTCGATATTGGCTGTGGGTGCACCAACCGCATCATTAACCTACTTAGCCCAGATTTCGCTACTGTGGAAGGGGTGGATGTCTCCATAGAAATGCTTAATCTAGCGCGAGCCAAACACCCTAACGTACACTTTCATCATGCTGATTTTTTGGCGTGGCAAACCCCTCACCAGTACGATTTTATTAGTTGCTGGGATGCGTTTTGGCACATTCCTTTGACTGACCAAGCCAAAGCACTTAACAAAATGTTGTCTTTGCTCGCACCTAACGGGGTTTGCATATTTTCATTTGGTGGGCTAGAAGAAGCCGATACTCACAGTAACGACTACATGGGTGTAGAGATGGCGTATGCCACATTAGGCATAAATGGGTATCGCTCAGCAGTCTCTCAAATGGGTGCGGTAGAGCGGTGTCTAGTGCTTGACAAGGACGGACAAAAACACTGTTATATGATTGTACAACGCCCAAGCTAAACCTAACTCCGACTCTGTACGTAACAAATAAAAAAACTCAATGATTGTGATGTCCAGACGCACCTCAATAAAAGATGCATCACGCGTTGAACGCGCGGATGACCTAGATGAAATAGTCCAAGACAAGCGCCAGCAGTGGCGTGCCAACAATGCGAAAGCACGCCGACGTCAACGTCGTTATAAGCGTGTTTTGACCGATGCATTAAAACATCAATACCGTGATGAAGAAGAATAATTCGATCAACAACGAATCGTTTGCAAAATCAGGTCTGACCACTTAAGCTATCACTATCAATTTAAAAAATAATAACTAAAAGGCACTGATATGACGACAGCCACCGCCTACCCTCACCTATTCGAACCACTTGATTTGGGCTTTACTACACTGAAGAACCGTTGCCTTATGGGGTCTATGCATATCGGTTTGGAGGAACAAAAAAATGGCTTTGAAAAACTCGCAGCGTTTTACGGTGAACGTGCGGCAGCCGATGTGGGCTTGATTGTCACAGGCGGAATCAGCCCCAGTGTCCAAGGTTGGTTAGGTCCTTTTGCGGCGCGTATGACCTCGATGCGCCATGCCAAAAAGCATCGCGTCGTCACACAGTCTGTACATGATAATGGCGGTAAGATCTGTATGCAGATCTTACATGCTGGACGTTATGGGTATCATCCGCTCAATGTCGCCCCCTCAAAAATCAAATCACCCATTACACCATTTACGCCGAGGGCATTATCCAATCGCGGGGTAATACGCACTATTAAAGATTATGCTAATTGCGCCTATTATGCCCAGCAAGCAAACTATGACGGTGTTGAAATCATGGGCTCAGAAGGCTATTTGATTAACCAATTCTTTTGTGAGCGCACCAATAAACGCACAGATGACTGGGGCGGTAGTTTAGAAAATCGCGCACGCTTCCCAATTGAAATCGTCAAAGCCGTACGTAAAAAAGTCGGGCCAAATTTTATTATCATTTATCGGTTATCCATGTTGGACCTTGTAGAAGGTGGTGCGACCTATGATGAAGTCGTATATTTGGCCAAAGCGGTTGAAGCCGCAGGTGCGACCATCATCAATACTGGAATTGGTTGGCATGAGGCGCGTGTTCCGACCATCCAAACGTCAGTACCTCGTGCCGCTTTTACGTGGATCACTGAACGAGTCAAACAATCCGTCTCAATTCCACTGATCACAACAAACCGGATCAATACACCTGAGATAGCCGAATCTATCCTATCTCAAGGGCAAGCTGACATGGTATCTATGGCACGCCCCCTTCTAGCCGACGGGGAGTTTATGGCGAAGGCGAAACGCAATGAAGCAGACGCGATAAACACTTGTATTGCCTGCAATCAGGCATGTCTTGACCACGCGTTTCAACAAAAACGTGTCTCCTGCTTGGTCAACCCACGCGCCTGCTACGAATCAGAGCTGATATTTAAACGCGTAGCCACTGCAAAAAAAATCGCGGTCATAGGCGCAGGACCAGCCGGGCTTTCGTTTGCTTCTTATGCTGCAGAACGCGGGCATGACGTCCATCTCTATGATTCAGCAAGTGAAATTGGCGGCCAGTTTAACTATGCCAAACAAATCCCAGGCAAAGAAGAGTTTTACGAGACGTTACGCTATTTTACCCATCGCATGGCAAAAGCAGGCGTGACGCTGCATCTCAACACGCGCGTTGACCAAACTACATTGCAGGACCAAGACTTTGCTGAAGTCATCCTCGCGACCGGAATTTCCCCTCGCCAAGTGAATATTCCAGGCATCGAACATCCCAAAGTGCTCAGCTATCTGGATGTACTGCGAGACAAAGTTGAAGTTGGGCAAAAAGTCGCTGTCATCGGTGCTGGCGGTATTGGTTTTGATGTGAGCGAGTATCTATTGCATGAGCGCAGCCTAACGGTGGATGCCGATGCGTGGCTGCGCCATTGGGGGATTGATAAAACCTATCAAACCGCTGGTGCATTAGCCGTTGCTGAGCATGAACCGCCTCTGCGCGAGATATATTTATTACAGCGAAAAACCTCAAAAGTTGGCGCTGGACTAGGCAAAACCAGCGGTTGGATCCACCGCACCTCACTCAAAAACGCCGGTGTCAAAATGCTGAACGGTGTGAGCTACGACAAAATTGATGACGAAGGTTTGCATATTACTGTTGGAGAACAGTCACAAGTACTCAATGTCGATAATGTGGTGATTTGTGCAGGGCAAGAGCCATTGCGTCAGCTAGAGGGTGAATTAGCTGAGCTAGGTGTGCCGATTCATGTCATTGGCGGTGCGTTTGTCGCGGCGGAGTTAGATGCGAAAGCGGCAATTCGTCAGGGGGCGGAGTTGGCTAATCGTATCTAGTTATACGATTTGTCAGTCAACAAAGGAAAGAATTCTTAGCGATAAATAATGTGCAATGAAATTGCTCGTTTTTAATGTTTAATTCGTATTGAGAATAACGTCCTACAAATTTAATCAGCATGAAACAACTCTTAACCAAGTTATTTGCGCCTGCACATAAACCCAAAGACACCTCTGACATTCTCGCCAAGGCCTATGAGGAAAGTCATTACACCTCTCTTTGGCAAGATACGGGTGAAATTATGTACCTGTTTGATACCGTCAAGTTAAGTTTTGAAAGTGAAGTCGGTGACGTGACATTTGAAAAGCTCAACCCAGAAGACGTTGCCTCGATTCTTACCGACATCGACAATGCAAACTCCCCTGCCATGCGCCAAAAAGTCACAGCAGAGCAAACTGCAGAAATTCGCATC
Organism: Glaciecola sp.; assembly: GCA_018623155.1. Lineage (GTDB taxonomy): Bacteria > Pseudomonadota > Gammaproteobacteria > Enterobacterales > Alteromonadaceae > Opacimonas. The sequence goes on along the minus strand of JAAZVZ010000032.1, from coordinate 4,339 downwards.
AGTATTTGTGGGATATCCTGGCAAACTCACAATGGCCAAATTCGCGCCAAAGCCATACCAGAGGCTGCTGTATTACGGAGTACTTCTGCTCGTTTCAATCATTCACAAGCAGTATTTAAACACGCAGATTTGATCGCTAACCTAGACAGTGATCTATTGTTTTTGCCGAATCAAACCAATGTGTTTCGCTACAACGAGGTGTCCGTTAATGCGTTTTTTGAGCAACTTAAAGCAATCAATGCGCGATTCAGTCAGAACAAAGATAACCTCATATGTCTCAACAAAGCGAACTACGATGCGCCATTTTCAGATCACGAGCAAGACACCCTAAAAATGCTTAATGTGGTCAATGAGTTACCGGATAAAACGCAAAACTAACCGCAATAGCTTCTGGTATTCTCAGCCAGAGTAAATCACCAACGCACAAGCGCATCCAGTCCTATTTGTGTTTGCTTAGCACTATAACCATGCAATTTATGGTGACTAGGCGACCACCCTTCTAAAAATCGAGAAAAATCCGCCCAAGCAATCGGGATGAGTGCACGCCATTCAGTTTCCAATGCCGACAAGTGGGTGTTGCAGTAGTTTACTCCTAATGCTTGTGCCAAATGTGCAAAATAGACATCAAATGCATCATCCGCAAACTTTTCTAACTCGTGCTCTGTCAAACAACTCCCCAAAAAGTACATGACATCTACTACCCCAACACCTGCACCAACATATTGAAAATCGAGCGCCAAACACGCCTCATCACTGAAACAGAAATTAGCAATTTTGGCATCGCCGTGCAGTAACGTTTGGTATTTGGCCTGGAACAGCAATTGGTCTAACGCAAGTGCGTGCTGCTTTAACTCGCCTTCAGCCATTTGTTGATATTCGTCTTGTCGCGTTGCAAGATGCCAATAGTTGCCTCTTTTCCATAGGGTTTCGGGGACACCTATCTGCAAAAAATACGCATGCAAGCGCGCTAACCAGGCCAGGCATCGATTTAATTCATCAATAGAAGGATTCATCAAACGCTGAGCAAACCCTTGTGCATCCACATCTTCTAACAACAACACCATGGCGTCGTTTGAATTGCTGGCGTTCAAGTATTGAGGTACGCGCGCAACGTGCATTAATTGAGATGAAAAGGATTGGTAAAACCGTTGTTCATTGACGAACGATGATAGTTTGCGTTGATGCGAGGTTTCACCAGACCAACCTCGAGGGTGCTGTGGAATGGCGTGAACATTAATGATTTTTGCGATACTTGGCGTTTCACAATCTCTCGTCCAGTACCGTGCAATCGCGCCATAACCGCTCCAAAGCGGTTGGACGATGTCAATGCGTTCAGTGATAATGGCAAACGCATCCGATAAAGTATGTGCAATATCTTTAGAATTCATGAGCTGCAGTTTACCTGAATACCTATTCATTGGCATTGAGTATCAGCAAATAATGACTAAACAAGGTTAATACGCTATATTAGACTCAAACTTAATCGTTTAAGCTTATTATATAAAAAGGTCATTACCATGTCAGAATCACTCTATTTTATTGGCTATGTCGCCGCTGCCTGCACCTCTATGTCTTTTTTACCGCAAGCAATCAAAGTCATCAAAACGAATGACACCGAAAGCCTATCCATTGTGATGTATTCTGTCTTTACCTTTGGCGTGTTGTGCTGGTTGATCTATGGGATTGTATTGGTTGATTGGCCAATGATTATTGCAAACGTGATCACCTTTACTTTAGCCGGTATTATTCTGGCTCTAAAAGTGAAACACACATTTTTTGCAAAAAAAATCACAAAAACCCCTTGAAGAATTTTTCATAGTCCCTAAATAGTAATTGTCGGTGCTCATAAGAGGCCGACTTACCAACTAGGTAAACAACGCCGCCGAGTTAATGCACGAGGTTTCTTGACAAAGAATGTGATTAACACACCGGGGCACACAATTTAAAACTTTACATATTGCTTAATAGGAAGGATATGACTATGAGAACTATCGACTTATCTCCACTTTACCGTTCATTCATCGGTTCTGACCACTTAGCCGCACTAGTAGATGCCGCTGCTCGCAACGAAAAACAAGCCAGTTATCCCCCATACAACATAGAGTTGTTAGGCGAAGACAAATATCGCATCACGATGGCCGTTGCCGGATTCGCTCAGGACAACATTGAAATTACTGTACAAGAAAATACGCTTGTTGTGTCTGGCAAAAACGATGCGCCAAAAGACGAAGCAGAACGCAAGTTCTTGCACAAAGGCATTTCAGAGCGCAGCTTTGAGCGCAAATTCCAACTTGGCGACAACGTCAAAGTACTTGCCGCTGATATGGAGCATGGTTTACTCCACATTGATTTAGAGCGCATTATTCCAGAAGCTGAAAAGCCGCGCAAAATTGAGATTGGCTCGCGTTTAATCGAGAATTAATCACTCTCACAATTCATGTATGTTTTCCCCAATCAATGCCCGCTAAATGCGGGCATTTTTTTAAAGGTGTCTAGTACAAAATAAAAAGATTACTAAAAGCCAAAATGGCGATACTTGCAAACGTTGCCATCATTCCCCATACACGTTGCCATGAGGGCCCTGGATGATGGCGTAAGCCATATGCATGCGCAAGACGGCCAAAAACAAGTAACATAGCACAACCATGCAGTACATAGTCATCAATAGCATTCAGTTCAGCGATAGCAAGTAACAAGACCGCCATTGGGACATATTCTGTAAAATTGCCAAATGCGCGAGAGGTGCGCTGCAGGTAAGGTAGTTCCTCTACATTGCCATCGCCTAAACTGACCCGCCCTGAGCGGCGTTCACGAATGACAAGAATAGATAAATAGACCAAAATAATACCTAAAATACTGGTATAAAAGCCGGTGATCGGGAGTGACATCGTTTTTCCTTACAATTGCGATCTTATTCTTTTACTGCACTGTAATGAAATAAAAAACCATTTACAACTGTCTTTATTAATAAGCCGAGTTGAGGATTTATAGATGCCAAAAATTTTTACCATTGTATTTATTGTTTTAGTTGCTGTTTTACTAATGTGGTTTTCGATCCCTGAAGCACAAAGTACAGCACCCAAATCAGTACAGGGACTAATAAGCAATTCGTCCAAAATACAACAGATAGACATAGATGGTCAGTTACCTATGAGCGTCGATTCTGAAACTCTCGTATTGGGACTCGGCTGTTTTTGGGGCGCAGAAAAACGCTTTGAAGCAATGCCAGGTGTGATCAATGTCGTATCAGGCTATGCCGATGGTCGAGGCTTTGCGCCAACCTATCGCAACATTACTAAAGCCCAACACCGCTTTAACGAAGATAACTACGCTGAGGTGATTCAAATTGAGTTTAATCCGACTCAAGTCAGTACAGATACCTTACTCAAAGCATTTTACGAAATGCACGATCCAACCCAAGCAAATCGTCAAGGCAATGATATTGGCACGCAATATCGCTCCACCATTTTATATGCTAATGATAAACAAAAAGCCATTGCAGAAAATATTACTCGAATATTTCAGCCACTTCTTACTCAGGCTGGCTATGGCAGCATTCAAACCCAAATAAAAGCACTCGATAGCTTTTACCCTGCCGAAGAGTATCACCAAAACTATATCGCCAAAAACCCTAATGGTTACTGCCCCGATCACTCAACAGGCGTTCGTTTTGACGGAAGCGTTACGCAAGTCGCCCAAATGGATAATCAAGCGTTATTGCAAGGACAGCATATTGTCGTGATTGATTCACCTGATTGCCCTTATTGTGACAAGTTTAAAGCCGATGTCGCAAATGCCTATCAAGGCACCATTCCGATGCATTTTCGTCGTGCTGAACAACTGGAGAATCTCACAGTAAACAGCCCAACATGGGCCACTCCGACTCTGCTGTTTATGCAAGATGGGAAAGAAGTACATGGAGTACAGGGATACGTTGGCCCAGAAAAATTTTATCAATTACTCGGTGCATTTAAACTCGGCGATAGTGAAGCATTTGATGTGGCCTTTAACAAAGGGACAGATGCGCGTTTTTGTCGACAATACGAAGAATTTAAAAACGTAGGTTCAGGGGTATTTATTGATACCCTTTCTGGTGCTGAACTATTTGATACAGACTATCAATTTAACTCTGGTACAGGATGGTTATCGTTCACTCAAGCAGTGAAAGACAGCGTAACGTATCATCAAGACTTGTCCTATGGGATGATCCGAACTGAAATAAAAGCCGCCAAATCAGGCATTCATTTAGGTCATGTATTTAACGATGGTCCCAATGGTAAACCACGCTACTGTATTAATGCTACAGTGTTAGAGTTTCGTCCAAGATCAAGCTAATTTG
>JAAZVZ010000008.1 GCA_018623155.1 Glaciecola sp. | reverse complement strand
GCTGCGATAGATGCCGTACAACATCATGCTGTGACAAAAGTTATGGCTGCGATTGTTGGTGGTGCTGGCCTTAGTACCAGCATGGCCGCAGTGCAAGCTGGTAAAACGTTACTGTTGGCAAATAAAGAATCGTTGGTTATGTCCGGTGCATTATTAATGGACGCCGCTGCGCAATCGGGAGCAACGATTTTACCCATTGATAGTGAACACAATGCAATATTTCAGTGCTTACCTGACGATTACACTTACGGTGAGTTGGCGAGTAGCGGTATTCACAAAATATTACTCACAGGTTCTGGTGGGCCCTTTCTGACTCGAGGGTTGGATAGCTTTGACTCGATTACGCCAGAGCAAGCTTGTGCTCACCCCAATTGGGATATGGGACAAAAAATCTCAGTAGACTCGGCTACTATGATGAACAAAGGGTTAGAGTTTATCGAGGCCAAATGGTTATTTGGTTTACAGAATAACGATATTCAAATTGTATTACACCCTCAATCAGTCATCCATTCTATGGTGCAATACTGTGATGGTTCGGTGATCGCGCAAATGGGCAACCCTGATATGCGCACCCCTATCGCCCATGCTCTAGCCTTTCCTGAACGAATCGAGTCTGGGGTTGAGCCACTGGATTTTTCTAAGCTGAACAACTTTACGTTTGCAACACCTTGTCAAGAGCGCTATCCAAATCTGTATTTGACCCTTGAAGCTGCTCAGCAAGGACAAACTGCGTGTACGTTTGTTAATGCAAGCAATGAAATCGCAGTCGCTGCATTTTTGCATCGAAAAATTAGTTTTTCTGATATTACACGAGTCAACGAACAAGTCTTGAGCAAGGCGCCTCAAATGGTTGCACACACGCTAGATGAGGTCATCGCACAAGATCGAGAGGCTCGATTATTTGCCACTGAGGCGGTACAAAGGTTATCTAGATGTTAGATATTATTTGGAATATTGCCTCTTTTATCGTTGCTTTAGGTATCTTGGTTGCAGTGCATGAGTGGGGGCATTTTATTGTTGCTCGATGGTGCGGCGTTAAGGTTCTTCGTTTTTCGATAGGCTTTGGCAAAGTCATTTGGTCACGTTATGACAGGCATGGGACCGAGTTTGCTGTTGCGGCCATTCCGTTAGGCGGTTATGTCAAAATGCTGGACGACCGTGTGGATAGCGTAGCACCAGAACAACTTCACGATTCGTTTAATCAAAAATCCGTTTGGCAGCGCTTTGCCATTGTTTCTGCTGGCCCCATGGTCAACTTTATTTTTGCGGTACTGGTGTTAGCGTTCATGTTTATGCTTGGAGTGTCCGTATTAAAACCCAAGATAGGCGAAATCACCGCCAATTCAATTGCTGCTCAAGCAAACCTGCCAAACTATGGTGAAATTATCTCCATAAACAATCACGAAACATTAGATTGGCAGGCGGTTAATTACGAGTTACTTGCGACGTTAGGACATGATAATTTAACGATGGTCATTGCTCATGATGGAGTAGAACAAACCTATCGAGTCAAACTTAATCAATGGCGTCTTGATGATACGGAAATTATGCCATTGACCCAATTCGGTATAAATCCTGCTCAACCAAAGGTACTAAACATCATTAGTGCAATTGCTCCTAACTCTGCGGCTGCAAAGGCAGGCCTCAAACAAGGTGATAAAATTCTTAAAATAGATGGAACTCTTTTAGACAATTGGGAACAAACAGTTGCAATGATCAAAGAGCGTCCAGGACAGAGCGTGACACTCACTATAGAACGAAATTCCGTTTTATATGAACTGGATGCCATACTGGATCGTCGAGATACACCGCAAGGCGCTATAGGTTTATTGGGAGTGAGCCCAACACTAGATGGTGAACGCAGTGACTATGTGTTAACGAAGCAGTATGGCTTTACCGATGCAATTGTCGCTGGGATTGAGCGAACAGATAGGCTTATGAGTTTGAGTGCATCGATGCTTGGTAAATTGTTCACCGGGGATGTGGCGGTTGAATCATTAAGTGGTCCTGTTGGCATTGCACAAGGTGCAGGAGCCAGTGCCAGTATCGGTTTTGTGTACTTTTTGAGCTTTTTAGCTCTAATCAGTGTGAACTTAGGAATTTTGAACTTGCTGCCATTACCTATGTTAGATGGTGGGCACTTGATGTTCTTCATCATTGAATGGCTACGTGGAAAGCCATTGTCCGAAGAGACTCAAGAGAAATGCTTGCGGGTTGGTGCAGCGATATTATTCACATTTATGTCAATTGCCATCTTTAATGACATCATGCGACTGACATAATTTTGCGCTTGGTCACGCAATTCCATACAATAACAATAATTCGTCTAGGAAGAATAACAGTTAATGAAGTGTAGACATTTTTTCAGTGCAATCGCCTTAGTATTTTTCAGTCAGATTGCCATGGCTCAGTCGAGCAACAATGCTAATGAGTTCATCATTGATGATATTCGTATTCAAGGCTTGCAACGCGTTGCGTTAGGTGCAGCGCTCACCTATGTTCCGGTTCAAGTTGGTGACCGCATTACGCCGTTTCGCGTAACGCAACTTATTCGTTCTTTGTATTCTTCTACACACTTCGAAAATATAGAAGTTCTGCGGGATGATAATACGCTCTTAATTGTGGTTAAGGAGCGTCCAACCATCTCCAATATTATCTTTGAAGGCAATGACGACATCAAAGATGAACAATTACAAGAAAGTTTGCAAAGCTCTAATATCATAGTGGGTGAGCCACTGGATAAAACTGTGTTGACTTCGATTGAAAACGGCCTCAAAGACTTCTATTACAGCATCGGTAAATACACTGCCGACGTTAGTGCAATCATCACCCCGTTACCCCGTAATCGTGTTGATTTAAAGGTATTGTTTGAAGAGGGCGATGCCGCCAAGATCAAGCAGATCAATATTGTGGGTAACGAGGTCTTCTCGGATAAAGAACTTTTTGACCAGATGGAGTTACAGTTTGGAGCACCCTGGTGGAACTTTATGGCTGAAACTCGTTATCAGAAGCAAACGCTGTCTTCTGATATGGAAACCATCACCAGTTACTACATGGACCGGGGCTATTTACGCTTTTCAATTGATTCTACTCAAGTTGCTATGACGCCTGAGAAAGACGGTATTTACATCACCTTAAATGTGAGTGAGGGTGAGAAGTATACGGTATCAGAGGTTGATATCATTGGTGAATTGATTGGCCAAGAAGAATATTTGAAAGCCTTTCTTCCTTTGCGTAAAGATATCTTGTACAACCAAGCACAGGTTACTTATGCGGAAGAGTTTGTCAGCAAATTCTTGGGTCGCTTTGGTTATGCATATCCCAACGTGACCACGATTCCTGAAATCAATGATGATGATAATACAGTAAAACTTACGGTATCAGTTGATCCAGGTAAACGCATTTATGTGCGCCGTATTAATTTTGACGGAAACATCGTGACTGCCGACGAGGTATTACGTCAAAACGTTACGCAAATGGAAGGCGCATGGCTTTCTAATCAATCACTTGAAGTATCCAAGAATCAACTTTCTCGTTTAACTTATATGGAAGAGGTTGAATTTGATACAGTGCGCTTGCCTGGACAAGATGATCAAGTTGATGTGAATTTTTCCGTTAAAGAACAGCCTGCAGGCTCATTCAATGCTGGTATCGGTTATGGGGATCGCACGAAACTCAGTTTACAAGCGGGTATTCAACAAGATAATTTCTTAGGCACAGGTAAACGCGTTGGCGTCAACATTAACACTGTCTCTTATCAGCAATCTATTGCGTTAAACTATACAGACCCTTATTTTACCATTGATGGGATTTCATTAGGGGGCACCATCAGTTACTCGGAGTTTGACGGTTCTGATTTCAATGTCGTTAGCTACAATTCCAAACAATTTGCGATTGGTGCAAATCTTGGCTACCCGATCAATGCAGTGAATCGCATCAATTTTGGTTTGACCTATGCTAATGTTGAACTGTTCAACCGATCTAGTTACGAGCAAACGGACCGTTTTTATTCGCAATTTGAAGACATCAATGATCCAGATGCCCCTATCAAATATGACAGTTTACAAGCTTCTGTTTCTTGGCTCAGAAATACTTTAAACCGCGGTGTTTTTCCATCAGATGGTTCGTCACAGCGTGCATCCTTTAGTGTGACAACGCCTAACTCTGACGTAAAATACTTTAAAACAATTTTAGATACTAAGTTCTATTTCCCGCTCACTCGTAATCAGCGTTGGACAGTATTAGCTCGAGCTCGATTAGGGTATGGTAATGGCTATAGTGACGTCGATGGCGTACAGCAAATTCTTCCATTTACAGAAAACTTTACTGCGGGTGGTTCGGATACCTTACGTGGCTTCGAAAACAATACTGTTGGTCCTAGAGGTATTCAACGCTCGTCGAATGCCTTTATTACCACACCTGAAGGCAATCGTATTCCAACCGACCCAGCCAATGACATCTTATTCATTTCACGCAGAAGTTTAGGTGGTAACGCGATGGCGCTGGCAGGCTTAGAATTGATTGTGCCTACCCCATTTGTCGACACAGAGTTTGACCGTTCTGTAAGAACAAGTTTGTTTTTTGATGTGGGTAATGTGTGGGATACAGAATTCGATTACAGTCAATATGAAGATTTGAGTATTGGTGCGAACAGTGACCCCATTGCTGATTACAGTGATTGGAAAGAGTATAGAAGCTCGGCGGGTTTATCTGTACAATGGATTTCACCGATGGGCCCATTAGTGTTTAGCTTTTCAAGAGCTTTAAAAGAACGCCCGGGTGACGATGCGAAGTTCTTTACTTTTAATATTGGTCAAACATTCTAATTATAAAATATAGTCAAAATACTAGGAGTCTCTTTTGAAACTATTATCACAGTCATTTATCAAGGTCGCGGTTATTGCAACGGCCCTCATCAGTTCAAATGCACTTGCGCAAAAAATTGCGGTGGTCGACGTGCAAGGTGTTTTACAGGCACTTCCTCAGACTCAAGCGGTTGTTCAAAGCATTAACGAAGAATTTCAACCAAAACTAGCTGAATTAGATAAACTACGCAGTGACGGTCAATTTGAAGCTGAAAAATTACGTCGTGACGGTCCAACCATGTCTGACGCACAAAAAGCCGAATCACAAGAAAAAATTAAGGCTATCCAAACTGAGTTGCAGCAACGTGCTAATCCTCTACAACAACAGATCCAAGCTCGTCAGCAACAAGAGCAAACCAAACTTCTTGGTTTGGTTAAGCAAGCGATTGATGCAATTGCGATTGCCGAAGAATATGACATGGTATTACAAGCTGGTTCAGCAGTGTATGCAAAACCTGAATTTGATATTTCACAAAAAGTAATTGATCGAGTGAGTAAAGCCAACTAATCAATTACGGTAAGATATACAGGCCAAGCAGTCCAAATATGGAAATAATCTGCTTGGTCTGATTTGTTTTTGGCGCTTTTACAGGTATCTTTGCCCGCATTTGCAGTAATCTCTATGGAGTACGATTTTGTCAAATGAGTTAAACACGATTGAAATTCGTGAAATTATGGATTTGTTACCACACAGATATCCATTTTTGTTAGTGGATAGAGTAACAGAGTATACCCTTGGGCAATCAATTAAAGCTTATAAAAATATTACATTTAATGAGCCTTGTTTTACCGGCCACTTTCCAGGACAACCTATTTTTCCAGGTGTGTTAATTTTGGAAGCATTGGCACAGGCTGCAGGAATTTTAGGGTTCAAAAGCGAAGCGGATACGAGTAAGCTATACTTATTTGCAGGTATTGATAATGCTCGCTTTAAGCGCCCAGTCGTCCCTGGTGACAAGTTAGAGTTATCAGTCGAACTGATTAAAGAGCGTCGTGGGATATGGAAGTTCATGGGTTCTGCCACTGTTGATGGAGAATTAGTGTGCAGTTCAGAATTTATGTGTGCGATGAGAGAATTATAAAAACGTGATCCATTCTACTGCGATTATTGAAGAAAGTGCCCAAATTGGCAACAATGTTTCGATTGGGCCCTTTTGTTATGTTGGTGAAAATGTCGTGCTGGGTGATAACTGTGAGTTAACTTCACATGTGGTGATCAAGCGCGATACCGTGATCGGTAACAACAACACTTTCTTTCAATTTTGTTCGATTGGCGAAGATTGCCAAGACAAAAAGTACGCAGAAGAAAAAACTCGCCTGATCATAGGTGATAACAACGTGTTTCGTGAGTCTTGTACTGTTCATCGCGGTACTGTTCAAGACAACGGATTAACACAAATCGGTTCAAATAACCTGTTGATGGTTAATACACACATCGCGCATGATTGCATGGTAGGCGATAATAATATCTTTGCTAATAATGCAACGGTCGCTGGACATGTCCACATTGGTGATTTTGTGATATTGGGTGGTATGACGGCAGTTCATCAGTTTTGTCATATTGGTTCGCATGCTTTCACTGGCGGCGGCTCTGTGATATTGCGAGATGTTCCTCCATATGTGATGGTAAACGGTTTAAAGCACATACCACAAAGTATTAACGCCGAAGGACTGAAACGTCGAGGCTTTTCCAGTGATGCGATTTTAAACATTAAACGTGCATATAAAGCCCTTTATCGTCAGAACAAAACCGTGGCAGAAGCACACGAAGCAATACGTGAGTTGGCACAGACGACACCTGAATTAGATATCATGGTGACATTTTTGAGCCAACCTAATCGTGGCATCATTCGCTAGGCTCAAACTGAGTATGTCTAGACCATCGCGCAAAATTGTCCTTGTCTGCGCAGAACCCTCAGGTGACATGCTTGCTTCACGATTATTAGAACAAATCAAACAACAAGATCCGAATATACAGATTTGTGGCATTGGAGGCCCTTTGTGTCAAGCACAAGGTCTACAGTCTTGGTTTAATATGGATGAACTATCGGTCATGGGACTGGTCGAGGTCATTAAACACCTACCAAGGTTATTATCTATTCGCAAAGAGCTGAAACAGAAAATCTTAGATTTTGCCCCTGATTTATATATTGGTGTAGATGCGCCTGACTTTAATCTTCCCGTGGCGAAATTTGCCAAATCTAACCAGATCCAAACTCTTCACTATGTTTCTCCAACGATATGGGCATGGCGTGAAAAACGGATTCACAAGATCATTGCTAGTACCCATCATGTATTGGGATTATTCCCTTTTGAAGCTGCGGTTTATCAAAAATACCAGCATCCCTATACATTCGTAGGCCATCCTATGGCAGACGAAATAGCACTGTCACCCTCGCAAGTTCAAGCAAGAGAAGCGTTAGGACTATCTACTAAAGAACCATTATTAGCCTTATTGCCGGGGTCAAGAAAGGGTGAAATCGAAAGTATGTTGCCGAGCTTTTTGGCAACTTTCACTGAATTAAAAAAACAACACCCAAATCTTCACGCATTGATCCCTGCCGTCAATGATGCCCGTTATGCTCAAATTCAAAAGATGATTGCGGGCGAATCCTACCGAGACAATATTAATATTACTCGAGAAGATGCCCGTACGGTCATGATTGCCTCTGATTTTGTTTTATTGACTTCGGGTACGGCCACGCTCGAAGCAATGCTTTGTAAGCGTCCGATGTTATCGGCATACAAGATGTCCGGATTGACGTATTGGATGATGCGTAGACTTTACAAGCCTAAGTATTTTTCATTACCCAATATTCTGGCTGAAGAAGCATTGTTTCCTGAGCTTTTACAAGACGATGTAGAGCCTCAACGCATGGCGAGATACATTGATGCTGTATTGTCCCAAAAGCATGCTCCGGTTGACCAAACAATTCAAGTTAAAGGCTCAACTATGACTGAGGTATCAGAACAGACATTACATCATCAACAACAGGCCTTTCTTGAACTGCATCGCTGCCTCCAGCAAAATGCCAGTCACCAAGCGGCTAAAGTCGTTTTCCAGATGTTGGACCGATCATGTTAATAGCTGGTGTGGATGAAGTCGGGCGCGGACCACTGGTCGGCGATGTAGTGACCGCCGCTGTCATTTTAGATCCCAATAACCCCATTGAGGGCTTAGGTGATTCAAAAGCCATCAGTGAAAAAAAACGCCTAGCATTATTTCCTGAAATCAAAGCCAAAGCGCTCGCGTGGGCGGTCGGTCGAGCCACTCCAGAAGAAATTGATGAATTTAATATTTTGCATGCAACTATGCTTGCGATGACCCGTGCTGTTGATGCGTTGTCTATTACACCTGATTTTGTGCAAGTTGATGGAAATCGTATACCACCCTGGCAATATCGCGCTGAAGCTATAGTAAAAGGCGATGGAAAAGTCGCATGCATTGGTGCAGCTTCGATCATAGCAAAAGTCACACGCGATCATGATATGGCGTTATTGGATAAGCAGTATCCTGAGTATGGTTTTGCTCAGCATAAAGGGTATCCCACAAAAGCACACATGAGTGCCTTAGAGCAATTGCCCATATTAAATGAATATCGATTGTCCTTTAAACCGGTTGCTCAAATTTTGGCTAATCGCACAAATGTTTAAGTGTCTGACGCAAAGTTTGATACACTTAACTCATCTTATTTTTAGCTCAGAAAATTAATGGAACCAAGTTTCGTTCACCTGCGTGTTCACAGTGATTTTTCGATGATGGATGGTTTGGCTAAAGTCAAACCAATCCTAGCTGCCTGTTTGCAACAAAACATGCCAGCGATCGCCGTGACAGACCAAATGAACTTCTGTGGTTTGGTTAAGTTTTATTCTGGGGCACACGATATGGGGCTCAAGCCCATTATTGGTGTCGATGTTTGGGTACAAAGTCATTTGTGGCCAGACGATATTTGTCGTTTAACTCTATATGCGATGAATAACGAAGGCTATAAGAATATTACTATATTAGTGTCTAAGGCTTATCAACAAGGTCATATTCAAGGCCGTCCAGTGATCAACAGTGAGTGGTTAGTTGAGCACCAAGAGGGCGTATTAGTATTATCCGGCGCAATGGAAGGTGATTTAGGGCGGGCATTATTAAAAAATAACCAAGATAAAGCCGCGCGGATTACTGAATTTTATACAGCGCATTTTGAGAATCGCTACTATATCGAGTTACAACGAACTGAACGTGGCAATGAAGCACAATACATCCAAGCAGCAGTAGATTGGGCAAGTGAGCAAGAATTACCTGTTGTGGCCACTAATGAAGTGGTTTTTTTGGAAGAAAAAGACTTTGATGCCCATGAAATCCGGGTATGTATTCACGATGGTTACACGTTAGAAGATAATCGACGTCCCAAAAAATACTCTCCTAAGCAGTATTTTCGAAGTGCTAGCGAAATGGTTGAGTTATTCAGCGATATTCCAGAGGCCATCACCAATACTTTAGAAATTGCCAAACGTTGTAACGTTACGGTCCAACTTGGTACTTATTTTTTACCAAACTTTCCAACTGGTGATTTGACTATTGAAGAGTATCTAGTCAAGGTCTCGCAAGAGGGTTTGGAACGTCGCTTACTCAAGATATTTCCTGATGAAGCTATCCGTGCAGAACGCCGCCCGGAATATGATGAGCGCTTGCATATTGAGCTTGAGGTAATCAACCAAATGGGTTTCCCTGGTTACTTCTTGATTGTAATGGAATTTATTCAGTGGTCTAAAGACAATGGTATACCTGTTGGACCTGGGCGAGGTTCTGGTGCAGGTTCTTTGGTAGCTTATGCACTCGATATCACCGATCTAGATCCACTTGAATTTGATTTACTTTTTGAGCGTTTCTTAAATCCTGAAAGGGTATCCATGCCCGATTTTGATATCGATTTTTGTATGGATAGACGCGATGAGGTCATCGATCACGTTGCAGAACTTTACGGGCGGGATGCTGTATCACAAATTATTACATTTGGTACCATGGCTGCTAAAGCGGTGGTAAGAGACGTTGGGCGGGTACTCGGTCATCCGTACGGATTCGTTGATCGCATATCGAAGCTGATTCCAGGCGATCCTGGTATGACTTTGGCGAAGGCATTCGACGTTGAACCACGCTTAGTGGAATTAGAACGCAATGACGCCGATGTCAAAGAACTGATTCAGATGGCGCGGATCCTAGAAGGGGTGACTCGTAATGCGGGTAAGCATGCTGGCGGCGTGGTTATTGCCCCAACTCAAATTACTGATTTTGCTGCTTTATACTGTGACGATGAAGGTCGAAATCCAGTTACACAGTTTGATAAAAATGACGTTGAAACTGCAGGCCTGGTGAAGTTTGATTTCTTAGGCTTGCGCACACTGACCATTATTCAGTGGGCCATCGATATGATCAAACTTGGTACAGGTGAAGAGGTTGACATTACTCAGATACCACTGGAAGACAAGCCAAGCTTTGACTTACTGCAAGCTGCACAAACCACTGCGGTGTTTCAACTTGAATCCCGAGGTATGAAAGATCTCATTAATCGCCTTCAACCTGACTGTTTCGAAGACATCATTGCGTTAGTCGCACTGTTTCGCCCGGGCCCATTGCAATCCGGCATGGTTGATAATTTTATTGACCGCAAACACGGTCGTGAAGATATTTCTTATCCGGATGCAGAATATCAGCATGACTGTCTCAAAGAGATTCTTGAACCCACATACGGCATCATTCTCTATCAAGAGCAGGTGATGCAGATTGCCCAGGAGATGGCTGGGTATTCATTGGGTGGTGCGGATTTGTTACGACGTGCGATGGGTAAGAAAAAACCCGAAGAAATGGAAAAGCAGCGTTCAGTTTTTGCTGCGGGTGCCAAAGACAATAATATTGATCCTGATTTAGCGATGAAGATTTTTGACTTAGTAGAAAAGTTTGCTGGGTATGGATTTAACAAATCGCATTCTGCCGCTTATGCGCTTGTGTCTTATCAAACACTTTGGCTTAAAACTCATTACCCTGCCTATTTTATGGCCGCAGTGATGTCAGCAGATATGGACAATACTGATAAAATAGTGACGCTTGTTGATGAATGCCAGAATATGGGTATCACAATTTTACCGCCAGATTTGAACACTGGACAGTACAAGTTTACGGTTAATCAAGACAATCAAATCGTCTACGGCATTGGGGCAATTAAAGGCGTAGGTGAAGGACCCATTGAAGCGATCATTGCTGCGCGTGAGAGCCAAGGCCAATTTAAGGATTTATTTGATTTTTGCAGTAAAGTCGATACCAAAAAACTCAATAAACGCGTATTGGAAAAGCTCGTTTTAGCTGGCGCTTTTGACAATCTTGGGCCACATCGTGCGGCTATCATGGCAAGTCTTGCAGACGCCTTGGAAGCGGCAAATCAGCACGCACGAGCTGAAAGTTTTGGTCAAACAGATATGTTTGGCTTATTAAATGACGATGAAGAAGATTCACATCAAAGTTTTGCACAAGTTCCTCAATGGTCTGAAAAAGTCTGGTTAGCCGGCGAAAAAGATACGTTAGGTTTATATTTGACTGGTCACCCAATCAATCAATATCTTGCTGAGATGCCTTCATACACTTCCTGCAAAATTTCAGATTTAAAGCCAACAGGTAAAGAAGGCAGTGCCAGTATTGCCGGTTTAGTGATTGGTGTGCGTGTTATGACGAACAAAAAAGGACGTCGTTGGGGTATTGTGACGCTTGATGATCGCTCAGGCCGTGTTGAAGCTAGACTCTTCCCAGATACGTTTGAGCAATATGAAGAGATGTTGCAGACCGATCGTGTCTTATATGTACAAGGACAGGTCAGCTTTGATGAATACAGTGGTGGTAATACAATGACCATCAGAAGCATTTTGGATATTGTCGATGCACGAGAGCACTATGTTAAATCATTACAGTTAACACTTATTGCGCCTGTGGATGAGGATATCGTTCATAAAATTAAACATATTTTGAGTCAAGCGATTGGCGGTACATGTCCAGTTGATATGTATATCGAGCATTCTGGATTTAATGTTGGTCTGCGTACAGACAGCCAATGGTATGTCTCGCCAAGTGATCAACTGATTCATGATTTGAAAGAATTATTAGGTACCGACGCGGTACGTTTACAGTTTTAAAAAACTCACTACAAAAGGTTTTACAACATGAGTTTACATTTTTTGGATTTTGAGCAACCCATTGCTGAATTAGAAGCCAAAATTGAAGAATTACGTCTCGTTAATCAAACGGGCCAGTTGGATGTTGGGATCGAAGACGAGATCACCAAATTAAAAGAAAAAAGCGCAAATTTAACGCAAAAGATTTTCTCAAATCTTGGTGCATGGCAGGTTTCACAACTTGCTCGCCACCCTTTGCGCCCTTACACCGAAGATTATATCAAGCATGTATTCACGGAGTTTGATGAGCTAGCAGGTGACCGTGCGTATGCAGACGACAAAGCTATTGTGGGTGGCTTAGCGATGCTTGATGATCAGGCTGTGATGATTATTGGCCATCAAAAAGGCCGTGACACTCATGAAAAAATCAAACGTAACTTTGGCATGCCTAAGCCCGAAGGTTACCGCAAAGCACTGCGCTTGATGCACATGGCTGAGCGTTTTAAATTACCCATTATTACATTGATTGACACCCCTGGAGCGTATCCTGGTGTCGGCGCTGAAGAGCGAGGTCAATCCGAAGCCATCGCTCGCAACCTCAAAGAAATGGCCGAGTTAGATGTCCCCGTTATTTGTACAGTTATTGGTGAAGGTGGCTCGGGTGGCGCATTGGCTATTGGGGTTGGCGACCGTGTCAACATGTTACAGTACTCCACTTACTCAGTTATTTCTCCAGAGGGCTGTGCGTCCATTCTGTGGAAAAGTGCCGATAAAGCCCCACTTGCTGCAGAAGCAATGGGCGTCAGTGCGCCGCAGATCAAAGAGTTGGGTTTGATTAATAATATTATTAATGAACCTCTAGGTGGCGCGCACCGAAATCATCAGGAGATGGCTGCCAATTTTAAAGCAACCATTAAATCTCAACTTACAGAGTTACAAGCGCTTTCGCTTGAAGAGCTCAAAGCACAGCGATACGAGCGTTTACTGTCATTTGGCTACTGTTAACTCAGATATTTATTCCACACTCTCAGACTGTGCGTGGTTATCATCACGCACAGTTTATGTCGCCTTGAGTGGTGGCATAGATTCCATTGCCCTTGCCCATCTTTTACACTGCGCAAAGATCCCTTTTACAGCGATACACATCAATCACCAATTACATCCTGATGCAGATCATTGGCAGACGTTTTGTGAAGCGTTCTGTTCTAGTTTAGGCGTTGATATAATCACTCGGTCAGTATTCATTAATGGGAAAAACAATCTTGAAGCCAAAGCCCGGGATGCAAGATATGAAGCAATTAATGCTGCGATTGAATCTGATAGCATCGTATGTTTTGCTCATCATCAAAGTGATTTAGTCGAAACATTTTTATTGCAACTCAAACGGGGCAGTGGCTTGAATGGTTTGACAAGCTTGCGCTTGAAACGCAAGATGGAGTTTCATAACAAAACATGGACGGCTTACAGACCGCTTTTAAATGTATCCAAAAATGCGATCCTTCATTACGCAGAAACTCACCAACTTCAGTGGGTTGAGGATCCTAGTAATGCAACGTTAGCGCATGAACGCAATATTATTCGACACCAAATTATCCCCCCTCTACAAGACCACTGGCCGGACATAGAATCACGTATTGCACACACAGTGGATACTTTGCGTGATGAAAATACTCTATTAAACCAAGTGTGTGAAGAACGGCTTGGTGAGTGCTTAGAGGTTGATAATTCCCTTAATTTAGAGTTTTTAGCGGGGTTTTCTGAAGCGTGGCAAGCTCAAGTCATTCGCTATTATTGTTTAAGTCACTTCCAGCTGAATTTGAGCCGTTCGCAATTGTCTGAATTGATGAAACTATGTCATTCACGACAAGATGCTCAGGGCAAGATGTTGCTCGACGGATTTATTCTTCGACGTTATCAAGCCAAATTGTATATTGCGCCAATAGATCAATTTTCTAAACTGCAAGACCCAAGTACAGTGAAAGTGGACCTTGAGTGGCAACCTGAACCATCTGATATAAATGGTGGTATCATACATATTATTAAAGATAATGTGATTGTCCCGTTGCCAGAATACATTGATGCTGAACATTTTACAGAGATCAAATGTGAGCAAGTGGCGCTTTCACATCGGGTCAAACCATGCTTCGCAACATGCACAAAGCCTTTAAAGCAATGGTTCCAATCCAACAATGTCCCACCATGGTTACGCCAACCGTGTTATCTAGTCGAGTATAAAAATACTCATATTGCGGCGATTTGCCCAGGAATGGTTCTTGTTTTGTCCGATCAAAACACTCATAGTATGAGAGTCACTTTTGCTTAAATAAGGAAGCCTATGCCAAGTGAGTTGATTTTTGTGTTAGTCATCATGATTCTTGCCGCGCTCTGCGTGTGGGGGTTTAAACGCATTCAACTCCCACCAATATTAGCTTATTTAGTTGCGGGCTTTATTGCTGGACCATCACTGTTAAACTTTTTTCCACACAGTGCTCAAATGCATATATTTGCAGAGGTCGGTATTGTGTTTTTATTGTTTTCACTTGGCTTGGAGTTTTCCTTACCCAAACTGATTGCCATGCGTAATCTAGTATTTGGTGTTGGCTTGGCACAAATGACAATCACAACAACTGTTGTAGCGTTCATCGGGAATATGTTTGGGTTATCTGTTACGGCCTCAATTGTCTTAGGTGGCATGGTTGGATTGTCTTCCACTGCCATTGTAATTAAACAGACCAGCGAAATGAAAATCCTTAATACGCCTCGATCGCAGATCGCTGTTGCTGTGTTGTTGTTCCAAGATCTTGCGGTTGTGCCTTTTTTGATCATTATCCCCTTACTTGGTGAAAGTGGTGATGTATCGATTATTCAAACGATTCTCCTATCACTGGGCAAAGGCATTTTGGTAATAGCTGGTTTGTTGTGGTTTGGTCGCCTAGTTCTTCCGATTATTTTTCGAGAAGTCGCCAGTACGCGTACCGATGAATTATTTGTATTAACGACCATTATTGTAGCGTTGGGCGCTGCAGGCTTAACCTACGGAATGGGGCTGTCACTTGCACTGGGCGCATTTTTAGCAGGGATGATGCTAAGTGAGAGTCGATATCGCTTTCAAATCGAAGCGGATATTCGCCCGTTTCGCGATATTTTAATGGGATTATTTTTTATCACCGTTGGCATGCGTCTAGAGTGGTCTTTGATCTGGCCTAATACACATTGGATTGCAATCGGTTTGATTGTTTTACTTGCGACCAAAATTTTACTCTTTAGATTTTCGACCTTCATCTTTAAGACTCCTTCGACAGATGCATGGTCAGCGGCATTTAAATTGTCTCAAATGGGTGAGTTTAGCTTTATATTGGCAGCACTGGCTGTGACCTACAATGTATTCTCTGCGGATTTTTCCGGTATTATTGTGAGTATTGGTGTCGTGAGTATGGCTTTGACCCCCTTTATGGTCAATAACAGTTATGCATGGGCGCAAAAGCTGACCGTTAAAGACACGCTTTCGCATCAAGATCTGCCCTTGAGAGTACGCAATAAAGACTTTCAAAATCATGTTATTCTGTTGGGTTTTGGTCGGGTCGGTCAGTCCGCTGCAAAAATGCTTACGATGGAAAATATTAAGTATGTTGCGATTGACATAGACCCAATACGAGTACAAGAAGCTTTGCAAGGTTCTGAGGATATTATTTTTGGTGATGTCGGAGATATGAGTATTTTAAGAGCGGCCTTTATTGAACAAGCTGCTGCAGTCGTGCTGACCTTTGATGAAACCCATAAAGCACAACAAAGTATCAGCAAAATCCGTGAGCATTTTCCTAAACTACCGGTGATTGTCCGTACCAAGCGAGATTACGATTTGGATAAATTATATGCTGTAGGGGCGTCTCAAGTCGTGCCTGAGCTACAAGAGGCAAGTCTGATGTTGGTTTCACAAATATATCATTATTGTGGTATACCCATTTCAAGGATCCTCAAACGTGTTCAAGCTGAGCGTAAACATAGATATAACCATTTGCATGGCGTATTCCCCGGTGAAACAACGGAAGTGAACTTTGAGAAGGAGGATAAATTACAGTTTTTGCATGCGGTGCCTTTAGGTGCTAGCGCTTGGGCGGTAGGCAAAACGATCGAGCAATGCGATTGTCAGCGTCACAGTGTGAATGTGTATAGTATTCGTCGTGGTGAAAACGAACTGATACAACCCGAAATCACACATATTCTTGAACCTGAAGACATAGTGGTATTGTCAGGTCGACCAAGACGTATTGAGCGCGCAGAACGCAAATTATTATATGGGAATTAAATGAGCGAATTAGATGAACAATTTATGCAGCACGCACTCAGGTTAGCAGACTATGCAGAGTCTATTGGTGAGGTGCCAGTAGGCGCGTGTGTGGTATCTGAAGGCAAAGTGGTTGGAGAAGGATGGAATCGATCAATTAGCCAAAATGATCCATGTGGTCATGCCGAAATTCAAGCCATCCAAAATGCCGCAAAAAATCTAGATAACTATCGCTTAGTCGATTCAACCTTGTATGTGACACTTGAGCCTTGTGCAATGTGTGCGGGTGCGATTGTACACGCTCGCATTAAACGAGTGGTTGTGGCCACGACGGATCCCAAGACAGGCTGTGCAGGGAGTATCCTTAATTTACTGCAACATAAAGACTTTAACCATAAATGTGAGTTAACAATAGGTGTTTTACAAGCACAAGCAAGCCAAAAGATATCTGATTTTTTTCGCTTGCGAAGAAAGCAAAATAAGGCTGAAAAATTAGCATTAAAGAGCCAAGACATGAACTAGGCGGATGCTTCTTCTATACCTTCCTTACCTTCGATATTGAGTAATACAAACTGCTTGCGCCGATGCATTGATTTTAGGTGAAGACGTTTCTTGAGTAAACGAGTACGAGAGGTGACAAACGATCGTGGTGTTTTTCGAAAGAACCGATTACGTTTCATGGCATATCCTTTTTTTTATTATTGTCCATTTTTAGATGACAGTACGATGACTATTGGGTTACAGATTTATGTACGTTTTCATCAATAAACCGTAAACTATCGTAGTAACGGCGAATATTTTCGACATATTGGACTGCGACATCGCCGTGTGCATAACCAAATTTCGTTTTTGTATAATATTGTTTTTTACGCAATAAAGGCAAATATTGTTTTACATCTACCCATAAATCCGGATTCAATCCTGCTCTTTGGGTCAATACCCTGGCATCCTCTAAATGCCCTAGACCAATGTTATAGGCTGCTAACGCCATGAATGTTCGGTCCGGTTCGTTGATCCGGGCAGGTAACCGTCGTTTCATTTTAGCCAGATATTTGCTCCCTCCCATGATGCTTTGCTCTGGATTGACTCGTGATGTTACCCCCATTTCACGGGCTGTAGGGCGGGTTAGCATCATTAAACCGCGAACGCCAGTGACTGAAATAGCCTTTGGATCCCAGTGACTTTCTTGATATGCCACCGCGGCAAGTAACCGCCAATCTAGATCCTCAGCGTACATCTCAAACCAATCTCTGTACCTTGGTAGTTTGTGCCTCACAGCCGTTATAAATGCTTTGGTATCGACAAAGTTTATTTTGTTTACATGCGCAAAATACGCTTCATTAATTGCTTTTAACGCGCCACTTTCGCGGTATTGCCCAAAGAACTCTAACATCACTCCAAGCAAAGCGTCGTTTTGTGTTTTTGCAAATAACCAGCGTCTGGGTAAATTTTGATTGATCACTTTGTAAGGGAGCAATTCAGGGTAGAGCAAACGCGCGCGATTTAAGATACTGGATGTTGTCACGGTATAGCCAATATCTTCAGTTAAGACCATTTGTAATAGTTCTTCGCTGTCATATTCCAGAGTCGTCTGCCATTGAATATCTTGCTCTAGGGCCTTATCTTTTAATGCATTTGCATGCATGCTGTAACGCTCGACTAAAGCGTTTTGTTTTGGGTTATTGTTACTGGTGACAATAACTTGGTCAAAGTATTGGTATACAGGGCCAAATCCAACATGTGTCAAATGTTCTGGAGCATATTGAAATGGGGATGCAATCAGGTCTATTTCACCGCTTTTAAGGCTATTGAGCATTCGTTTGGGATCTGCAAATGGCCGTATGTCAAGCTGTACCCCTAAAAAGGTCGCAAACGCTTGCGATAACTCATAGTCAAATCCCGCATGCGTTTCATTGAGGAGAAAGAAGCCCTCAGTCCCATACATGGTTCCCACTCGCAAGCTGTTGCTTTGTATGATCGAGTGTAGATTACTAGCTGCACTGTATGAGCTAAACCAACACAAACACAAAAATAAGGACAAACGAAAATATTTCATAGAGATATCATAACAGATGAGCAAAAGTTACCTAATTATTTTTTTGCGTAAAAATTAAGCATAAATGGTAACATTCATAAACAATTTAGAATTCACTTAAATTTGCTTTATAATAACAGCTTGCAATCAACGCTTAATCCATCGGAAATACTCTTATGCTTATCCTTCCAGGCAGTCCTTCGCTTACAGATTTTGCCCGTAATAAACTTCTGGCTCAATGTCATTCGCTAGACATACCTCTACTTGATATCCAAGCTCAGTTCATTCACTTTGTGGATTTATCTGAAGAGATTTCTGAAAAACAGACCTCAGTCTTAAATAAATTGCTTACCTACGGCCCGAAACGGGAATCTATCTGCACTCTAGCGAGGAGTTTTGTGGTGGTCCCGCGCTTGGGTACAATTTCTCCGTGGGCATCAAAAGCAACGGACATCGCACATAATTGCGGATTATCTCAAGTCCGTCGAATTGAACGAGGCAATCAGTTTTCCTTCTCGAGTAGTACTCCTTTATCCGAACAACAGCATGAACAAGTCAAGCAACTTTGTTATGACCGCATGACACAGACGGTTTTAGCTGAGCCATCTGATGCACATCAGCTGTTTGTTTCCCAACAACCTGATACCTTTACTTCAGTTGATATTTTAAAGGGTGGTCGAGACGCTTTAGCAGAAGCAAATAAACATTTTGGTTTGGCATTAGCCGACGACGAAATTGATTACTTGGTCGATAATTTTACTCGCCTTGGACGCAATCCGAACGACATCGAATTGTATATGTTTGCCCAAGCTAATTCTGAGCATTGTCGTCATAAAATATTTAATGCAGATTGGACAATAGACGGAGTAGAACAGCCCAAGTCACTGTTTAAGATGATTAAGAACACCTTCGAAGTCACTCCAGATTTTGTGCATTCTGCTTACAAAGATAATGCTGCAGTGATGGAAGGCAACTTTGCAGGACGGTTCTTCCCTTCTCCAATAAACCATCAATATGAATATCACAGCGAAGCCATTGATATATTGATGAAAGTAGAAACACATAACCATCCGACGGCTATCGCCCCTTATGCTGGTGCCGCAACTGGGTCGGGAGGTGAAATCCGAGACGAAGGCGCAACCGGTGTTGGCTCCAAACCTAAAGCGGGTTTAGTTGGTTTCTCTGTATCCAATTTGCAGATCCCAGGATTCGAGCAGCCATGGGAAGTAAACTATGGAAAACCTTCTCGAATCGTTTCAGCTTTGGACATTATGTTAGAAGGCCCACTTGGTGGCGCAGCGTTTAACAATGAATTTGGCCGTCCGAATTTGCTCGGGTACTTTAGGACGTATGAACAGCTAGTCACAAGTTTTAATGGCACTGAAGTTCGAGGCTATCACAAACCAATCATGTTGGCCGGTGGTTTAGGAAATATCCGCAAAGAGCACACACAAAAAGGCGAAATCACCGTCGGTGCAAAACTTATTGTATTAGGTGGCCCTGCCATGAATATTGGTCTAGGGGGCGGCGCGGCATCCTCCATGGCTTCTGGTGAGTCAAATGAAGACCTTGACTTTGCATCCGTTCAACGAGAGAACCCAGAGATGGAACGTCGCTGCCAAGAAGTTATCGATGCCTGTTGGCAACTAGGCAAAGATAATCCTATTCAATTTATCCATGATGTAGGTGCGGGTGGTTTATCAAATGCGCTGCCTGAATTAGTCAGTGATGGTGGTCGAGGCGGTCGTTTTGAGTTAAGAGCAGTGCCTAATGATGAACCGGGTATGGCACCTCTTGAGATTTGGTGTAATGAATCTCAAGAGCGTTATGTATTGTCTGTTTCACCCAATGATTTATCTCGTTTTGCAGCAATTTGTGAACGTGAGCGTGCACCCTTCGCAGTAGTCGGTGAGGCAACTTTAGAAGAACATTTGTTACTGAATGATGAAGCGTTTGGTAATCAGCCAATCGACATGCCGTTAGACGTCTTATTAGGTAAACCACCTAAAATGCATCGTGATGTAGAATCTAAAAAAGTATCAGGTACATCATTTGATACTTCAAAATTGGTTCTCACTGAAGCTTTAGAGCGCGTTTTACGTCTACCCACTGTTGCCGAAAAGACATTCCTAATCACAATTGGTGACCGCTCAGTAACTGGTTCAGTAGTCCGTGACCAGATGGTAGGGCCTTGGCAGGTCCCAGTTGCGGACGTGGCAGTTACAGCTGCTGCCTTTGATTCGTACTTTGGTGAGGCGATGGCGATGGGTGAACGTACACCTGTGGCTTTATTAAACCATGGTGCGTCAGCTCGACTTGCTGTTGCTGAAGCACTGACGAATTTAAGTGCTTCATACATTGGCGATATCAAACGCGTTAAACTGTCGGCAAATTGGATGGCCGCCGCAGGCCACCCTGGAGAAGACGCTGGTTTATATGAAGCGGTAAAAGCCGTAGGTGAAGAGTTATGTCCAGCACTAGAGATCGCAATCCCAGTGGGTAAAGACTCTATGTCAATGAAAACACAATGGCAAGATGATGGTGAAGATAAATCGGTTACAGCACCACTTTCGTTAGTCATCACCGCTTTTGGTGCCGTGAAGGATGTACGCAAGACGGTGACACCTCAGCTATCGACTGATGACGATAATGTTTTGTTGTATGTTGATTTGAGTCGCGGACAACAGCGCTTAGGTGGCTCATGTTTGGCCCAGGTTTACGGACAGCTTGGCGATAAAGTGCCAGATGTAGACGAACCAAAAGATTTAAGACATTTCTTTGATGCAATACAAACCCTGCATGCTGGGGATTTATTACAATCTTATCACGATGTCTCGGATGGTGGTCTTGTCACAACGCTGCTGGAAATGGCATTTGCAGGCCATTGTGGTGTTAATATTCAACTGGATGACTTGCCGAATATTCACTCGAGTAATGCGGTTAATGCTTTGTTTGCGGAAGAGTTAGGCGCGGTACTTCAAGTGCGTAAGGGACAACTAAAGTTAGTTGAACAAGTTTTTGAACAATATGCATTGAGTGATACATTGACACACATTGGACAAGCTGTGTCTGGTGATGAAATTAATATTACTCTAGAAAATGATATTATATTGGCTGATTCTCGCATGCGACTGCGTATGGTTTGGGCCGAAACAACGCATCAAATGCAGCGTTTAAGAGATAACCCTGTGTGCGCAGATGAGGAGCATGCAAGCAAACAGAAGCAAGACGATCCGGGTCTACATGCGTTGTTAACCTATGATATTGACGAAGACATCTGTGCGCCATATATCGCAACAGGTGCGCGCCCAGAGGTAGCTATTTTGCGCGAACAAGGTGTGAATTCGCATCACGAGATGGCGGCTGCTTTTGATCGAGCTGGGTTTACTGCAATCGATGTGCATATGTCTGATATCTTAACTGGGCGTAAAACGCTCGAGCGATTCGCGGGCATGGCTGTTTGTGGCGGTTTTTCTTATGGTGACGTCCTAGGCGCTGGTGAGGGGTGGGCGAAATCCGCGTTATATAATGATGTGGCTAAAGCTCAATTTAGCCAATTCTTTGCGCGTGAAAATACCTTTACTTTAGGCGTCTGCAACGGTTGTCAGATGCTATCAAATTTACATAGTATTATTCCAGGTACAGAGCACTGGCCTCATTTTGTGCAAAATCTCTCTGCACGCTTTGAGGCGCGTGTAGCGATGGTCGAAGTACAAGAAAGTCCTTCTGTTCTTTTAGCAGGTATGGCCGGATCGCGCATGCCAATTGCGGTTTCTCACGGTGAAGGTCATGCTGAATTTGCCTCGACAGACGCTTTGCAAGCAGTTGAATCACAACAAAAAGTAGCGTTGCGATTTGTAGATAATCAAGGTAAAGTAACCCAGTTGTATCCGGCTAATCCAAATGGTTCAGTCAACGGGATCACAGGCTTAACCTCTGAAGATGGGCGCGTTACCATAATGATGCCACATCCTGAGCGTGTATTTAGAGCTGTGACGAATTCGTGGCGGGACCCGAACTGGAATGAAGATAGTCCATGGATGCGCATGTTCAGAAATGCACGTCGCTTCGTTGATTAGAGTTGTTCTAGGTAAACCTAGTTACCACAGTTGTATCAGTATACAACTGTGGAACTTAAATAATTAAGTTCGGTCATACTCACATAAAAATAATTATTAAAGAGTGTTTTAGATGTTAAACCGTAGAAGAAAAATCAGTTTCACTGGCCTATTTGTCGTCGTCTTAATCATGTCGATTACAGCAATTTTGAATGCAAGTACTGTTGTCTAGCAAGAACTTAATATCTTTTCTGGTGCCTTTCCCGGTTAATCAATTTTTGTTCTGGATTTTTTTTGAGTAAAACATAACAAGCTGATAAGCCACCATGGCTTTGATGAGCAGTGTGAAAAGCAATAACTTGTGGCAAATTTAACAACCACATATTGAGAAAACTTTTCAATTTTCCAGGTTTGGGTGTGGTTTTTAGTCCCATCCCGTGCTGTATTAACAATACTCTGACTCCTTGCTTAAAAGACTTCTCAATCTGCTCGATAAGATGTGCGCGCGCCTCCTCAATGCGTAACTGACTCAAATTGAATTTCTTCTCGATCGCATATTTGCCCATTCTTAGATTTTTAAAAACACCATCCTGGATGCCGTCTTGCCGATAGCTGATTGGATCATATGGGTCAATCCATTCACGGCACTCCAGCGCAAGGTGATATTTGTCAGCCTGTGTTTCCTTAAGCAGAGCATTGCGTTTGAGGGACTTGGCAAGGGCATCATTAGCGTTGGACTGAGTCCGCACAACATCGCCTTGTTTGAGAGGTTTTACATCACCGATCTCAGCTAAAAACAAGTCAAAGTCATCTTGTTTGTCCACGCGGACTCCTAATTCGACACATAAAATAATCTAAACCTAATGTTAGCTATCTAAACGCACGTTTCAAGCTTTGCTTATTGTTTATTCAGTCCACTTCACATGACTTAATGGTATTGAGATTTTGTCCGAGCTGAATACACAAAAAGAGACACTTCTGACCGCAAAACATGCGCAAGATATTTAGTCTATAGCCAATGTCTTACATAAATTTAATACTTATATTTTAAGGGATTAGATTGCGTAGAGTTAAAATTTTGTTATGGTTATCATGCAGTGGTCGTTTTAAATACTAAGACATGGAATCGTCTTGTTGTTGATTTTGCCGTTGCGATCTGGAGCTTACAAACATCAACGTAATTATGTATTCAGATTCGAACAAACAGGATAGGGGATAAGCAAATCTCGCCACCTCGACAGAAGAAAGCAAGGAAGCAATGAAAGAATTTCTTATCATTAGTGATGACATTAGTCGTCGTCAAAATTTACTTACTATATTGGGTTTTATCGGAGAAAACTGCCAGGCGTTAAATTATGGCAAAGCACTTGAGGCCCTTCAGAGTAGTCATGAAATTGAGGGCGTTTTCATTGACGCAACAGATTGCTCACTCGCGTTTGATGTATCTGAAAAATTTCCACTTTGCCCATTTATATTATTGAACATGAGTGGAGATGAGCAACATGTCTTGCCGAATATCATTGGTGAACTCGTTGAACCTATTACCTTCCATGCATTGACTAAAATGATCGAAAAATGCAGGGGGTTCCTGTTAAATAAACTCAAAAAAGAACAGCGTACTCACAAAACATCATTTTTTCGTGCTCTAGTAGGTGAAAGCTTACGCATGCAAGATGTGCGTAAACTGATCGATAAAGTTGCTCCGACAGAAGCAAATGTATTGATTCTGGGCGAATCTGGTTCAGGCAAAGAAGTCATTGCACGCAACGTCCATTATTTGTCCACTCGTCGTGATAAGCCATTTGTGCCTGTAAATTGTGGCGCTATTCCCGATGAGCTAATGGAAAGTGAATTGTTCGGACATGAAAAAGGGGCGTTTACAGGTGCTCTAAGTGCACGAAAAGGGCGATTTGAACTTGCTGAAGGTGGCACCTTGTTTCTAGATGAAATTGGCGATATGCCATTGCCAATGCAAGTCAAATTATTACGTGTATTACAGGAAAGAAGCTTTGAACGTGTCGGCGGTAATAAGACGATTAAGTGTGATGTACGTATTGTAGCGGCGACCCATCGGAACTTAGATCAGATGATTGATCAGGATCGTTTCCGTGAAGATTTGTATTATCGTTTGAATGTATTCCCAATCAAGTGTCCTGCCCTGCGTGAACGTCAAGAGGATATTCCTCTTATCTTACAAAATTTAATTCCACGATTTTGTAGCAAGGATAATCAAGGCATTAAATTTACTCATGCTGCATTGCAGTCTTTATGTGGATATCCATGGCCAGGTAACGTTAGGGAATTATCCAATTTAGTTGAGAGATTGACGATTTTATATCCAAATAAAATGATTGATGTGTTTGATTTGCCCATAAAATATCAATCCAGTGAAATACCGACAACCGATCCTAAAATAAGAGATGTTGAACTTGGGAAATACTTAAATAATGACATTTTTGACGGACTCAGAAAAACGTCTCCTGCCAGAGAACAATTTCATGACATTGATGGTGATGTCCCTGTGGCACTACCTCTTGAAGGTGTAAGCTTAAAAGAGTATTTGTCTAAATTAGAAGTCAATTTGATTGTTCAAGCCCTAGAACAATCAGATTGGATTGTAGTCAGAGCGGCTACGCAATTAGGTATACGTCGCACAACGTTGATTGAAAAGATGCGTAAATACGATATTTCTCGCTAATTTACACTTTTTGAGTATTGCATGTGGACTCAAAAATTGGTAAAAAGTCAATAGTCATGCGGTGTACAAGCCAAAAATTGTAAATATATTTGTACAGTCGAGCGCCTTCCAGCGTCAAGCAACATAAGAATAATTAAGACTAGCCCTCGTATGTCAGCACAAAGTTAACGCTTTGTATTTTTAATCACACAAGTTTAGAGAAAATACACACATGCCAAATCAAGTTACCGATAATCTACATATCGCGTCTGAACACGTATTAATCACCCCTGACCAATTGGCAGAAAAACTACCTGTGAGCGATAAAGCGCTTGCCGAGATAAAATCATCACGCAAAATAATTTCGGATATTATTCACGGAGAGGATCACCGTTTACTTGTTGTGTGTGGTCCATGTTCCATACACGATATTGAAGCAGCGAAAGAGTATGCTCTGCGTTTAAAAGAATTGCATGAGTCTTGCAAGGACACACTTTATATCGTGATGCGAGTTTACTTTGAGAAGCCAAGAACAACCACTGGTTGGAAAGGGTTAATCAATGATCCCAACATCGATGATAGTTTTGATATCGAAACCGGTTTGACGAAAGCTCGAGAATTATTGATTTGGTTAGCAGAATTAGAATTACCAGTAGCTACTGAAGCACTTGACCCAATTTCACCACAGTACTTGGGTGAATTGTTTTCTTGGTCGGCCATTGGTGCACGAACGTCTGAATCACAGACTCACCGTGAAATGGCCTCAGGTCTTTCTATGCCCGTTGGCTTCAAAAATGGTACAGACGGCTCTCTAGACATAGCCATCAATGCCATGAAATCATCAGCTTCTAGCCATAATTTTATGGGAATTAACAAGAAAGGCCAGGTCAGTATTATCAAGACTGCCGGAAATCCCGATGGTCATGTTATTTTGCGCGGTGGCAAAACCCCGAATTATGACTCAGTGTGCGTTGCGGATTGTGAAGAAGAGTTAATCAAAGCCGGCCTCTCGCCGAGTTTGATAGTAGACTGTTCGCATGCTAATTCTGCAAAGGACTATAGACGTCAACCTCTTGTCGCTCAAAATGTGTTTAACCAAATTTTGGAAGGTAATCACTCTATTATTGGTATTATGCTTGAGTCCCATTTGAATGCTGGAAACCAAAGTTCAAATGGCAAAACTCGCGATGAACTGGAATATGGCGTATCGATTACTGATGGTTGTATTAATTGGGACGAAACATCGAAGCTCATCCAGCAAGCGCGTGAAAAGCTCATTACCGTACTACCGTTGCGCCAAAATAAACGTCAGCAAGCGAGCTAGTTCAATATGTCAGATCACGCTGAGGCGTTGTTAGGGTTGCGTAATCAGATTGACGAGCTGGATAGCCAGCTCGTTGAATTGCTTGCAAAACGTGCAACCATTACCACGCAAGTGGGGCAAATCAAAGCTAAGACAGGGATGCCAACGTATGTGCCAGAACGCGAGGCTGAGCTAATCGCTTCTCGCCGTGCACAAGCCGATAGCAAAGGGGTCTCACCTGATTTGGTTGAAGATTTACTCAGACGAATGATGCGTGAATCTTACCTGACACAAAACTCTCAGTATCGATGTGCAACAACTCCTGGTACAAAAGTTGCGGTATTGGGCGGCCGAGGCGCTTTAGGTAAATTATTTGTAAGTTTATTTGAGCGCAGTCATTACGAAGTCGTGGTGATTGATAAAGCGGAGTGGCCCGAAGCGAAGTCTTTGTTATCAGATGTATCTCTCTGTGTTGTCTCTGTGCCCATTAATCAAACTCAACAAGTGATTCAAAGTCTTGATTACCTTCCAAAGGATTGCATCTTGGCGGATGTGACAAGTATTAAAGCACAGCCTTTACAAGCTATGTTAGAGGTACATGACGGACCTGTCGTTGGGCTGCATCCTATGTTTGGACCAGATGCACCAGGTATGGTTAAGCAGGTTGTCATAGTTTGTGATGGTCGCGCCACAGAGCAATATCAGTGGTTGATAAACCAAATGATTACGTGGGGAGCACAATTACATTATACGTCAAGTCACTCCCATGATGAGGCAATGGCATATATCCAAGTCATGCGACATTTTAATACGTTTGTGTACGGTGCTCACCTTCGTGCAGAAGACCCTAAACTACAAGAATTGATTGCTTTAAGTTCACCAATATATCGTCTGGAGCTTGCTATGGTTGGGCGCTTATTTGCTCAAGACGCCAATCTTTACGCTGATATTATCTTCGACAAACCTGAAAATTTATCTTTATTACAGCGCTTTCACGAGCGATTTGGTGATGCGATTCGGCTGTTTGAAGCGAATGATAAAGCTGGGTTTATCAAGCAGTTTTCTGAAATTAGCAATTGGTTCGGTGAATATGCCAAAACCTGCCTAGTAGATAGCAAGCAGTTGCTACTTAAAGCGGACGACGACAGGATGTTACGCAAGTAACTTACTCATACTGCGCTAAGAGGTTCTATGTATTTACCGAACAAAGAACCTCTCGTGTTGTTCGCACAGTATTAATATCTTAAACTGATAATGCCTCTACCGCAGAGACTGCTGTAGGGCGAATTTCTTCTGAGGGATAGCAACCCAAAACTTTGCAATAACGAGTACAAGCTTTAAGTTGATCGATTGCTTGTTGCATCTTACCGTCTTCCAAGTTCCCCTCAATATCCAAATAGAACATTTCTTCCCAGGGATTGCCGTTAATGGGGCGTGATTCCAATTTGGTCATATTGACGTCATTTTCTTTTAATACCATTAAAGCATCTACTAAGGCCCCAGGGGTCTGCGTAGTAGCCATAACTAATGTGGTTTTGGCCGGAATTTGCAACGGTACGGAAACGGGATTTTGCGCAACGACAATGAAGCGAGAATGGTTTTCTTTTTGATTGGCCAAATTGGATTCTAATGTGCTTAAGCCATAGAGTTTTCCACCAGCTTCACTTCCAATTGCGGCAATAGCAGGATCGTTTAACTCCGCTACTTTGAGCATTGCGGCAGAGCTTGAATCGGCTGGGATGACTTCAATATCAGTTAAGTTTGCCAAGAAATGAGAACATTGTGCAAACACTTGTGGGTGGGCATAAAGTGTTTTGATATCACTGAGTGTGGTTGAGCACGGAATCAATAAACAATGGCGTATAGGATGAGTTAATTCACCAACGATATGCAATCGTGTATGTTGGAGTTGGTCGTACACTTCATTGATACTGCCAGATGAGGTGTTTTCAATAGGTAATACTGCATAGTCGGCTTGATTGGTTTCGACTTTTTCGATGATATCGGCAAAGCTATCACAACCAATTTCAAGTAACTCACCAGCGCGTCGAGAAAAGTATTTTTGCGTCGCGAGGTAGCTATAACTCCCTTTATCTCCCAAAAAGGCAACACGCTGTAATGGCGCAGATAATTCAGGATTGGCCTTTGCCGACAAAAGCGCTTGTTGATTCAGGACACTGTCTTCAATAATCACATGAAATAGTTTTGTGATGTAATGCGGATCAAGGCCATGCTCTTGTCCAGACTGAATCAACTTGATCAATAATTGCTCTTCGCGAACGGTGTCACGAACAGGAATATTATGTTCGATCTTGGTTTGTGCAACCTGATTTGTAAAACTTTGACGTTTGGCAAGTAAATTCAGGAGCTCGCTATCCAATGAGCTGATGGCATCGCGTAAATCGGCTAAAGGCGTTTTTTGTGACATGTGATTATGAATGGTCTTTCAACAATGCCCTGCACTGTATGAAACCTCATGCTAAAAGTCAATGCGGATTTGGTCTAGTTCAGTTTGGATGAGTTGTGGTTACTATTCTCAATTTAGCCACCTGCGAGTTTAACGGTGAGACCGAGCGCCTCAAAATACTGTTTTACTTGCTGGCGAACATCCCCCTGTATTTCTATATTTTGCTCTTTTACTGAGCCACCACAACCGCAAAGTTGCTTTAATTTTTTGCAGTGAGCTTTGAGATCATGTGTGAGAGGGTTAACGCCCCTAACCACCGTCATTCCTTTACCTTTGCGTCCTTTAGTTTCCCGGGTAATTCGAACAATGCCATCCCCGGTAAACTCAGGCGTCGTCTTTACAGCTGTTATTTTGCCTGTTGCAGTACTATATACAAGGTTATCGCTCATTATCAATCATCCACACAGTTTTAGGATCTATTGTAAACTAGACTCGTTATTTTGTGTATGGGGATTGCTTTTAATGTTGTTATTGATAATCATTCGCAACTAGGATAGACTCGCTCCACTTACCTTTCATGGAGATTGTGGTATGGCTACTCATCGACTCATATTTATTATTACTTTAGTGGGCGCTTTGTCTTCGCCTGTTTTTGCAGCAGAACTCAATATTTACTCTGCCCGTAAAGAAGCCCTTATCAAACCCATTTTAGATGAATTCAGTCAAGAGACGGGTATTAAGGTAAACTTAATTACTGGCAAGGCGGATGGTTTGATCACACGGATGCGCAGTGAAAAAATGCTTTCTCCCGCAGACTTACTTATCACAACAGATGTGGGGCGTTTGGTCAGAGCGAAAGCATTTGGTTTAACCCAACCGATAGATACAACCAGTTTACCAAATTTAAATCTTCATGATCGACAAGGACATTGGATTGCATTGACTAAACGTACGCGGCCTATCATTATTCATCCAGAGCGGGTCGCTACCAATTCGCTGCTTACTTATGAAGACCTAACTGATCCTAAATACAAGGGTCGGATCTGTGTCCGTTCATCCAGTAATGTATACAATCAGTCACTGGTAGCGGCTATGCTTATGCAACGCGGGGAAGAGAAGACATTAACATGGGCTAAAGGACTCGTAGCAAACTTTGCTCGTTCTCCAAAAGGTGGGGATCGTGACCAAATTCACGCTGTTGCAGCAGGTATTTGTGACATTGCTATTGTCAACACTTATTACTTAGCGGCGATGCTCAACAGCGAAGGTGATTCGGCAACTGCAGCACAAACAATGCAAGTGGTGTGGCCAAATCAAGATGATCGTGGAGCCCATATTAATATCAGCGGTGTTGCAATGGCCAAATACGCTAAGAATATCATTGAAGCACAGCGGTTGATTGCATTTATGCTAAGACCCTCTAGTCAAGCTTGGTATAGCGAAGTCAATCAAGAGTACCCAGTCGTGCCCGGGATCCAATGGTCAAAAACGCTTAAAGATATGGGTGAATTTAAACCGGAATCGGTTGATTTAGAGCAAGTTGGACATTTGAACCCGAAAGCCCTTAAAATAATGGATAAAGCTGGTTGGTTATAATTACCTAGGAATACTCGTTGTTCGCTCATTTATTGAAAAGGCTGAGTTTCGCACTTGGCCTTTTACTTATTTTCCCAATTGTATTTGTGTATCTAGCATGGTCAGACCCTCATGCAGAACATTGGCAGCATTTGCTTGATACCAACCTAGGTTTGTACTTCAGTAATACCCTTGTATTGGTCCTAGGGGTTGGTCTTGGAACAATGTTATTAGGCGTGTCATGTGCTTGGTGTATGGTACATAGTCATTGCTATGCAAGACGTTGGTTACAAATTGGCTTGCTTTTACCACTGGCGATGCCTGCTTACATCATTGCTTATACTTACACTGGAATACTTGACCCCGCTCAGGCAAATCCGATTGCCCATTGGATTGGGCAAATTGGAGATATACGCTCATTATTTGGTGCAATACTGATGTTATCACTTGTGCTATTTCCTTATGTGTATATTTTGACGTATAACGCGTTTCGTCAACATGCTTGTACCTATACGGAGACTAGCCAAAGTTTAGGCTTATCTTCATGGCAGTACATGTTAAAAATTGCTCTGCCCTTATCACGTCCCGCGATCTTTGCTGGTGTTGCACTAGCCATGATGGAAGCATTAGCCGATTACGGTACAGTAGCCTATTTTGGTGTGAGCACATTGACTACAGGTATCTTCCGAATTTGGTTTGGGATGGGGGAAGCTAGCTTTGCAAGTCAACTCGCCTCTATCTTAGCAACGATAGTATTACTGGTCTTACTCCTCGAACAATTTCAGCGGCGCAAATTACAATATTATCAAAATAAACAATCACAAAAGGCACCAAGTTTTCAGGTGTCCCGGGTACAGAAGACAATTGTCACATTTTATTTATGGTGCGTTGTGGCGCTTGGCTTCTTAATTCCAACGATTCAACTTGTCACTTGGGCAAGTACATTTGTATCACAGACTGACTGGACCGAATATGGGATATTACTGTGGCAAACCTTGTGTTTAGGTTTTGTTGCTGGGGCAGTTATTGTCACGATAGCATTATTATTTGCTTATTCAGAGCGTTTTTATCCTCGCAGCGTTTTTCGCTATCTGTCTCAGTTTACCGCACTCGGTTATGCGATTCCGGGTGTCGTAATTGCAGTAGGTGTCATGACTCCTTTAGGATGGCTAGACATACAAATCAATGAGCTGTGGTACGGGTGGTATAATGAATACCTTGGCTTGATTTTTTCTGGGACGATTTTTGCTTTGGTCTTAGCGTATTGTGTTCGTTTTATGAATATAGCGAAACAAAATATTGGTAATGCTTTGTTGGCAACTACACCGAGTTATGACGATGCGGTTATGGTGCTTGGTCGCTCACGTTGGGCGTTGTTCTTAAAAGTACACCTTCCTATTTTGCGCCCCGCATTATTAAGTGCATTTGTGTTAGTGTTTGTGGATGTCCTGAAAGAATTACCCGCGACTTTGATTTTGCGACCGTTCAACTTTAATACTTTTGCGGTGAAGGCATTTGAATATGCATCGGATGAGCGTCTAACAGCCGCCGCGCTCCCTGCTGTAAGTATTGTCTTTGCAGGACTTATCCCTTTGTATTTTATTCTAAAAAACATTTATTCTGAGGACTCATGATGCTAGCAGTAGATAATGTAGAAGTGATTCTTGGGCAAAATAAGATTGTTCATTCTTCTACTTTTGCTCTGTCGCCCGGTGAACTGGGTTGTCTGTTGGGACCATCGGGATGTGGGAAGACGACTTTATTGCGCGCGCTAGCTGGGTTTTGCGAGATCGCAAGTGGGAATATTATCATTAACAATCAAACGGTCAGTTCGGTGGAGCAGCATACACCTGTTCAGAACCGAAATATTGGCTATGTTATGCAGGATTTTGCGTTATTTCCGCATCTCACGGTCGCACAAAATATTGCATTTGGCTTGCATCGACATGACCCCAACGCGTCGGATTTACGGGTCAACGAAATGTTAGAACTCGTTCAGCTGACCGACTTTCGCGATGTTTACCCTAATGCATTGTCAGGTGGACAGCAACAGCGCGTTGCCATTGCAAGAGCGTTAGCTCCAGCACCCTCTTTATTATTGCTAGATGAGCCATTTTCGGCTCTAGATCCTGCTTTACGAGAAAGTTTGGTCAATGAAATAAAAGCTATTTTGAAAGCGTCAAAAGTGACTTCATTGATGGTCACTCATGATCAAGGGGAGGCATTTGCCTTTGCTGACAAAGTTGCAGTCATGAACCAGGGCACAATTGAACAATGGGATGGCGCATTTGCCTTATATCACTGTCCATCCACTCGATTTGTGGCTGACTTTATTGGCGAAGGCTGTTTCATAGAGGGAACAGATTTAGGCTCACATATTGAGACGGAACTGGGTAAATTTGCAAAACAAAAAAAGACCACGATAGAATCCAATAGCGATTCATTAGGTGTCGAATTACTCTTGCGACCAGACGATTTGGTCTATGCCAAAAATGGGGCTTTTGGGGGCATCATTCAAAGCAAAAAATTTCGCGGCTCACACATCATGTATGAGCTCGTATTAGAACAATCAGGCCAACAGTTGTTGTGTTTAACGCCATCGCATAATGACTTTGCCATAGGCAGTATATTTTGTTTTGATGTAGACATTGCTCATACCGTTTACTTTCCTAGTTAATCTCAAGAAAAAAAACCTCAAGTCGCTTTGGTGAAAGGCGTTGTGTAAATATTGATCTTTACTATGTTTTCAGCGTCATTCGTTTATAATACGCACAGATTAGATCCCTCAACAGAGAAAGGTGTTATGCGAACGGATTACTGTGGCAATATTTCAGCTGATTACATCGGCCAAACGGTGACGATACAAGGCTGGGTCAATAAGCGTCGAGATTTAGGTGGCGTGATTTTTTTGGATATGCGTGACCGCGCAGGTATTGTGCAAGTTGTCATTGACCCTGATACTGCTGATACCTTTGCAACTGCAAACAAAGTTCGCAACGAATATTGCTTGACGCTGACTGGTTTAGTACGTGCTCGTCCTGCTTCTCAGGTTAATAATGATATGCGTACAGGCGCGATTGAAATTCTTGGTAAAGAGATCAGTATCTTAAACGCATCACCTGCACTGCCTTTGGATTGGAACCAGGAAAATTCGGAAGAACAGCGTCTCAAATATCGCTATCTTGATTTGCGTCGCCCCGAAATGACTGAGCGTTTAGTGTTTCGGTCAAAGGTGACGGGTTTTGTGCGTCGCTTTTTGGAAGACCATTCATTTTTGGATATTGAGACCCCAATCTTAACAAAAGCGACTCCCGAAGGTGCACGCGATTATTTGGTGCCATCGAGAACTCACAAAGGGCAGTTTTTTGCTTTGCCACAATCTCCACAGTTGTTTAAGCAGTTGTTGATGATGTCTGGTATGGATCGCTACTATCAAATCGTTAAATGTTTTCGTGATGAAGATCTACGAGCGGATCGCCAGCCTGAATTTACCCAAATTGATATCGAAACGACGTTTTTGGATGCAGATGGTGTCATGCACATTACAGAATCCATGATCCGCGAATTATTTCAATCAATGTTGAATGTGGATTTAGGTGAATTTCCACAAATGACCTACGCTGATGCAATGCGGTTATATGGTTCGGATAAGCCAGATTTACGTAATCCTTTAACCTTGATTGATGTCGCAGATATAGTAAAAGATGTCGACTTCAAAGTCTTTAGTGCTCCGGCAAATGATCCAAATGGCCGTGTTGCGATGTTGTGTGTGCCAGGCGGAGCGTCGTTGTCACGTAAACAAATTGATGCGTACACTGATTTTGTTGGTGTGTACGGTGCCAAAGGTTTGGCTTGGGTCAAAGTCAATGACGCCGATGCTGGCCTAGAAGGCTTACAATCACCCATTGCTAAGTTCCTTGATGAACATGCTGCAAATGCACTTTTAGAACGCAGTAATGCTCAATCTGGCGATATATTGTTGTTTGGCGCAGACAACGACCGTGTGGTTACCGAAGCTTTGGGCGCATTGCGCTTAAAAGTAGGTGAAGATTTTGATTTACTTGAAGGTGATTGGAAACCCCTTTGGGTCATTGATTTTCCTATGTTTGAAGAGTTTGATGGTCAGTTCCACGCCTTGCATCACCCCTTTACTGCACCGCGTGGCTTAACTCCCGACGAACTGGCTGCACAACCTGCGACTGCGTTATCGAATGCATATGATATGGTGTTAAACGGTGTAGAGCTTGGGGGCGGTTCGGTACGTATCCACGATCAAGCTATGCAAAGTGTTGTGTTTGATATTTTAGGGATCAGCAAAGAGGAAGCAGAAGAGAAGTTTGGTTTCTTGCTCGAGGCACTGCGCTATGGTGCGCCCCCTCATGCAGGGTTAGCCTTTGGTTTAGATCGTTTAGTCATGCTAATGACGGGAGCAACGTCCATTCGCGATGTTATGGCATTTCCGAAGACAACTACTGCGGCATGTCCACTGACTCAGGCTCCAGGAGAGGCCAACCCTGAACAACTTAAAGAGTTATCCATTGCTTCGCTAGCACCCACCAAAGAGGATGATGCATAGTAATGGGCTACAAACGTCCGGAGTCGGTTCTTGTCGTATTGTATGATCAGCACCATCGAGTGTTGATTATGCAACGCGAAGACGACCCAGACTTTTGGCAGTCTGTCACTGGTACATTAGAGCCAGATGAGTTGCCAATCCAAACAGCTTATCGCGAGGTGGCCGAAGAAACTGGGATTGATCTCAAAGCACTTGGTCTCAATCTAAGCCCGCAATTGACGCAAAATGAATACATCATTCGTCCACAGTGGCGACATCGCTATCCACCAAATACCTCAGTCAATACTGAATATGTATTTGCCGTACAAATCCCAACTGATATTCCCATTCACTTAACTGAACATTTAGCTTATCGTTGGGTCACTATCGAAGAGGCATCACAAATCGTCTGGAGCGAAACTAATCGCAATGCCATTTTGCAGTTTGTTGGAACGTGTTCATGATTATTTTGGGGATTGATCCAGGTTCTCGTCTCACGGGATATGGCGTAGTGCGATATCAATCTGGAAAATTTGACTATCTGTCTAGTGGTTGCATCAAAACGACTGGTGACGAAATAGCAGGGCGATTAGACATTATTTTTAAAGGTGTCAGTGAGCTGATTGCGCAATATCAGCCAAAAGAATTTGCCATTGAGTCGGTCTTTATGGCCAAAAACCCAGATTCAGCCCTTAAGTTGGGGCAAGCTCGTGGAGCTGCGATCGTTGCTGCCACTCAGTTTGATTTACCCGTAGCAGAATACGCGGCTAGACAAATTAAACAATCTGTTGTGGGCAAGGGTAATGCGGATAAAACGCAAGTTCAGCATATGGTGCGTCACATTCTTAAATTACCGGGTACTCCACAAGCCGATGCGGCCGATGCACTTGCAGTTGCCTTGTGTCATGGGCATACTCATCAAAGTTTAATCAACATGTCAGGGCAAGCGTCAAGAATGGCGCGGGGCCGTTTACGATAGAGAATAATAATATGATCGGATTAATTAGCGGTAAAATATTAGCCAAACAGCCTCCTGAAATTGTTATAGATGCCGGTGGTGTCGGGTATGAAATCAGTATGCCGATGACCAGTTTTTATCAGTTGCCCGCCGTAGGCGAATCCACTACTGTGTATACCCACTTTGTTGTGCGAGAGGACGCGCAGCTATTATTTGGTTTTGCTGATCTCAAAGAGCGAACTATTTTCAGAGAGTTAATCAAAGCCAATGGCGTGGGACCAAAACTCGCATTGACAATATTGTCCGGTATGTCTGCAGCTCAACTTATGCAAGCTGTCAGTTTTGAAGATGTGACTGCCTTAGTCAAACTGCCTGGTGTTGGCAAAAAAACCGCTGAACGACTGGTCGTAGAACTGAAAGATCGGCTTGCTAAGTTATCTCTTGAACCGTCTGATTCGGTGGACGACTTTGCACTAGCAAATAGTCAGGGCAATCCTACGGTCGCCGTAGATGATACTAGAGAGGAAGCCGTCAGTGCTTTATTGGCGTTAGGCTATAAGCCAAATCAAGCCTCCACTATGGTCAAAGCCGTTTATCAAGAGGGTCGCAGCAGTGAAGAGCTCATTCGCGAAGCGCTCAAAGCGAGCGTATAGAGGAACCCCACTATGATTGAAGAAGACCGTCTCATCCACGCCAGTGCGAGCAATGAAGATGAATCTGTTGACCGAGCTATTCGTCCCAAACTACTCAAGGATTATACTGGACAGCCTCACGTTAAAGCGCAAATGGAAATTTTCATCGAAGCGGCTCGAAAGAGAGAAGATGCGTTAGATCATTTGTTGATTTTTGGACCTCCTGGATTGGGTAAAACGACTCTGGCCAATATTGTCGCCAACGAAATGGGAGTCAATATCAAAACAACCTCTGGACCAGTATTAGAAAAAGCAGGGGATTTGGCCGCGCTGTTAACTAATCTAGAGGCCAATGATGTTTTATTTGTTGATGAAATCCATCGCTTAAGCCCTGTGGTTGAAGAAGTCTTATACCCAGCGATGGAAGACTACCAACTAGATATTATGATCGGGGAAGGACCTGCTGCCCGTTCAATTAAACTCGATTTACCTCCCTTTACTCTGATTGGTGCAACGACAAGAGCCGGATCCTTGACATCCCCACTGCGGGATCGCTTCGGTATTGTTCAGCGTCTGGAGTTTTATAACGAACAAGATTTAACCGATATCGTGCTGCGTTCTGCAACATTTTTGAATGTGCCATTATTAAAAGAGGGCGCATTAGAAATTGCTCGTCGCTCCCGTGGGACCCCCCGCATTGCAAACCGACTTTTGCGACGAGTTCGGGATTATGCCGAGATCAAAGCACCAGGTGATGTCTGTTCAGAAGTCGCTGGTGCCGCATTAGACATGTTGGATGTGGATAAAGTGGGTTTTGATTATATGGATCGCAAATTACTAGAAGCGATCATTGATAAGTTTAACGGTGGTCCAGTTGGCTTGGATAACTTAGCCGCTGCGATTGGTGAAGAAAAAGAAACCATTGAAGACGTGATTGAACCTTATTTGATCCAACAAGGATTTTTGCAGCGAACACCTCGTGGTCGAGTTGCATCAGATAGAGCCTATCAACATCTCGGCTTCAAGCCAAACTAATAAAAAAAGCCCACCGCAAGGGTGGGCAAAAACAACAAGTGTTAAAGGAAAAAACAACCTGACTTAGTCAGTAA
Source organism: Glaciecola sp. (assembly GCA_018623155.1). Classification (GTDB taxonomy): domain Bacteria; phylum Pseudomonadota; class Gammaproteobacteria; order Enterobacterales; family Alteromonadaceae; genus Opacimonas. The sequence continues at coordinate 72,242 of JAAZVZ010000008.1, read as the reverse complement.
TCAATATGAACAAACTCTCAATTGATGAGGCGTATTATAGTTGAGGTTCGTTTTTGTACAATTGAGATAAATTCGTAATTTGGATTAGAAAAACTAATGTGTAAACAGAGCGTTAATAAACTCGATATTCGTGTTTATTATGAGGATACCGACGCCGGTGGGGTTGTGTATTATGCCAATTATCTAAAATTTTTTGAACGAGGTCGCAGTGAGTGGGTACGTACAATTGGTGCATCTCAAGCAGATTTACTTGAACAAAACATTGCGTTTGTAGTTCGTCGAGTTGAGATGGATAACATTGCTCCAGCAAGGTTTGAGCAAATAATAACCGTTCAAACGGCCTTGACTGAACTCAAACGGGCATCTATGGTCTTTACTCAAACGATTACACACAATAACAAAACGTTGGTTTCAGCCATTGTTAAAGTCGCATGTGTAGACTTAGGCACTATGAAACCTCGCGCTATCCCAGCAGAACTCAGTAAGGAACTTAGCAGTGGTACATGACATGTCTTTTATTAGCTTATTTATGCAAGCAAGTCTTGTTGTTAAGCTAGTGATGATTCTATTAATAGTGATTTCAATCACTTCATGGGCATTTATTTTTCAACGTTCGCGCATTCTGTCACGTGCACAAAGAGAACTTGAGTATTTTGAGGACAAGTTTTGGTCGGGTACCGATCTTAATGGCTTATATCGTGAGTTGTCTGAGCAAGACTCTGTGTTTGGCCCAAACTCCATATTTGTTGCAGGATTCAGAGAGTTTGTCCGTTTGCGCAAATCCACTGACGACGCAGAGTTGGTTTTAGATGGTTCAAGTCGTGCGATGCGCATCGCATTATCGCGTGAAGTGAATCACTTGGAAGCGCGTTTGTCTTTTTTGGCCACTGTTGGCTCAACTAGCCCTTACATTGGCTTGTTTGGTACAGTTTGGGGCATCATGAATTCTTTTATTGCACTTGGTCAAGTTAAGCAGGCCACGTTAGCAATGGTTGCTCCAGGTATCGCCGAGGCTCTAATCGCAACAGCTATTGGGTTATTTGCAGCAATACCAGCGGTAATTGCCTTTAACCGATTTAGCAATCAAGTCGAAAAGCTCGAAAATGGTTATATCAACTTTATGGAAGAATTTGCGTCAATTTTACAACGTCAGGCGATTAATAAATGACCGTGTACGTTCGCAAACGGCGTAAGCCAGTAGCAGAAATGAATGTCGTGCCCTATATCGATGTCATGTTGGTATTATTGATTATTTTTATGGTGACTGCGCCACTAGTTACCCAAGGTGTTGATGTCGACTTACCTGATGCGGATGCCAAAATTGTTGAAGTTTCGGAGGCTGACCCTCTAATTGCCACAATGGATGCCCAGGGATTGTATTATTTGAACGTAGGAGATGACCCCAAAAGTCCTATAACGCGCCCAGACATGCAAACACTTGTGCAGTTTGAACTTCAAAATAACCCATTAAGGCCTGTTTATATTAAGGCAGACGGTGAAGTCCAATATGAAAAAATAGTTGAATTGATGGTCGTTTTACAAAATGCTGGCGTGCCCTCTGTCGGGTTAATGACGGAGCCAAAAACCAACTGATGCAAACGAACAAGTGGCAAACATGGTTGTATTCAGATTGGGGGGTCTCAGTACTCTTCCATCTTTTTTTGCTGGTGTTACTCGTCGTCAGTGTTGGCTTTAGTATTGATAATGAGCCTCTCGAAATCCCTATGGAAGCTCAACCTGTTGTTATCAACGCGAGTTTTGTCTCGCCAGACGTAACACAAGCCCAGTATGATGAGCAGCAAAGGCAAAAACGTCTTGAACAAAAGCGCAAGGAACAAGCCCAGGAAGCTCGTCGAGTGGCAGAAAAGAAAAAAAAAGCAGCGGAAGCGAAACGCAAAGCGGAGCAACGTGAACTAGAGCGGAAGGCTGTAGAGGCGGCTAAACGCAAGCGTGAGGAGGAGCATCGCAAGGAACTGGAGCGTTTGCAAAAGGAAAAAGAACAAGAAGCCCTAGCAAAAGCAGAAGCTAAACGCAAAGCAGAGCAAGCCAAAGCGGATGAAGCATTGCGAGAGGCTTTAGCCGCTGAGCAAGCTGAACTGCGAAAAGCAGAACAGCAAAAAGTATTAACCGAGAAGCAACGTTATGCTGCGTTAATAAAAGCGACCATTCAACGTAATTTAATCACGAATGATGCTTTTCGTGGCAAAAGTTGTCGTTTAAATATTCGCTTGGGCATTGGTGGTGTTGTGTTAAAAGTCGATGTATTATCCGGAGATGATGCATTGTGTCGAGCAGCGATAACCGCTGTATATAAACCAAGTAATTTACCGGTGTCACGTGACCCAGTAGTGTTTGCAGAATTAAAAAATATTAATTTAACGGTAGAGCAGTAATGAACAGATTTTGGCTATCTTTTTTGTGCCTAGTAATGGTTGTATTTTCTTCCCCGTCGCATGCCCAACTGAATATTATTATTACAGAAGGTGTTGATAACGCGACGCCAATCGCAGTTGTGCCGTTCAAATTTGATGGCGAAGGTTTCTTTCCCGGAGAAATCACGGATGTTGTGGTTGCCGACTTGCGTCGCTCGGGTAAATTCAATCCAGTCAGTATGGCGCAAATGCCACAGTTTCCAAATACCGATAGCGAAGTGGACTACGATACATGGGTTGATAAAGGTATTAACACGATCGTAGTGGGTTCCGTTACCGAAGTGGGTAATCAACGCTATCGCATTGATTATGAACTGATTGATACTTTACGTGGGTCGCAAGCTACTTTAGATGCTCAATCACTGCGTGATGGTCAACTGGTACAAAGCCGAACTCATGTCATTGCCGCGCGCTCGTTGACGGTGTCAGGTTCAGAATTCCGTCAATTTGCGCATCGTATCGCAGATGTGATTTATGAAAAACTGACTGGACAAAAAGGTGCCTTTTTAACCCGTATTGCTTATGTTGTCGTCAAGGATCGTGAAACTGATCCACGTCCTTATCAGCTTGTAGTATCGGATTACGATGGTGAAAATGCGTTTCGTTTATTGTCATCAGATGAACCATTGATGTCTCCTTCTTGGTCGCCAGATGGAGAAAAGCTTGCTTATGTTAGTTTTGAAAACGGTCGCTCGCAGATTTTTATTCAAGATATTTATACAACGCAGCGCGTTCAATTGACTGATTTTCCAGGTATTAACGGTGCACCGCGCTTTTCTCCGGACGGTAAAAAGCTCGCAATGGTGTTGTCTAAAGATGGTAATCCGGAAATATATGTGATGGAAATAGCCAGTAGAAAACTGACTCGAGTAACACGACACCGCGCAATAGATACTGAACCAGCATGGTCACCAGATGGTGAATCATTAATATTTAGTTCCGAAAGGGGTGGTAAACCTCAGATTTATAGAGTAAATTTGTCAAATAAGCGCGTAAAACGCTTAACCTTTGAAGGAGAGATGAATTTAGGTGGTACTATTTCACCTGATGGTAGAGAGCTTGTATTAGTGAATCGAACCCAGGGGAATTACCATATTGCTAGACAGAATTTGCAGGACGGTGCGTTGCAGGTGTTAACGACTACGTATCTTGATGAATCACCCAGTTTAGCGCCCAATGGTAGTATGATCATATATAGTGCGCTACACGAAGGGCAACAAATCCTTTCTTTGGTATCACTTGATGGTCGTTTTAAGGCGAGACTGCCAGCGATTGAGGGACAAATCAAAGCCCCAAGTTGGTCACCATTTTTAATGTAATAGAGAATCAAATATTTAAAAAAGGAAACTTTATGAAATTTTCAAACACACTTCGTTCAGTTTTAATTGCTGTACCTGTTATGACATTGATGGCTTGTACATCAGGTCCATCGGAAGAGGAAATCGCAGCTGAGCGCAACCGCATTGCTGCAGAGCAAGCCGCGGCTCAAAAAGCTGCTGAAGAGGCAAATGCTCAGCGTGTTAAAGCGGAAGCAGCTGCTCGTTTACAACGCGCAGAAGAAATTGTTAAACAAGAACGCGAAGCGTTGCAAGCTGAACAAACAGTCTATTTTGACTTTGACCGTTCAACCATTCGTGCGGAATTTTATGCGACATTAGATAAGCATGCTGCGTTTTTAGTTAAAAACCCAGGTCAATCAGTTGTTATTCAAGGACATACTGATAGCCGAGGCACACCTGAATACAACATTGCATTAGGTGAGCGTCGTGCACAAGCAGTGGAGACTTACTTACTCAACGCAGGTGTGAGTGCATCACAAATTTCAGTTGTGTCTTTTGGTGAAGAAAAACCAGCTGTTACCGGCGCATCAGAGTATGCCTTTGCGCAAAACCGTCGCGCAGTGGTGGTGTACTAAGCTACCTCCATTTAATAGGTAACCTACAATGAAAAAATATCGTGGTTTATGTGCCATGGTCGGCGCTTTGATGTTTGTAAACGGCTTTCCCGTTCAAGCTCAAGCGCCCGTTGTTGATCTCAATAATCAAGAATTGGTGCAAAAGTTGGCCAACCTTGAGCGTGTGGTTAACTCTCGAACGCGCAGCCAACAACGTGTTCAAGAACAAATCAACGAATTACAAGATGAATTGAGTCAAATTCGCGGCAAGATCGAGGAGCAAAACTTTCAGATAGAAAAGATTTTGCAACGGCAACGTGAGTTACTTCTTGCTTTTGATGGGCAAGCACAAGCATTGACAAAAACAGCCGATGATATGCCTGTGGAAGAACCTGCTACGAACTCATCTGTACCCGTTGCTCAGGCTAGTTCTGAACCTGAATCGATTGTTTCATCTGTCGATGAGGAAGGTGAAGAAGGTGCATACCGGGCTGCGGTAAGTCTAATTCTGCAACAGCGCGATACTGCGGCTGCCATTCCTGCGCTTGAGGCATTTGCTAAAGAGTATCCAAATTCGCGCTTTAAACCGAATGCACATTATTGGTTGGGTCAGATTTTTTACAATGAAAAAGGCTGGCAGAAGGCAAAATTGCACTTTGGTACCTTGATTGGGATGTATCCAGAATCGAATAAAGTACCTGATGCCACAATGAAATTAGGAATTATCGAGAAAAACTTGGGGAATTTATCACAAGCTCGCTCATATCTTAATCAAGTCATCCAATCGTTTCCTGACACGACCTTTGCTAAGATGTCACAGGAACAACTCAACTTGTTGTAAAATTAGTCAGTTATGAGTGGTTTTGTTTGAAAACCACTCATACTCTTTATTTTTATCATTTAACTTCAATTTTTTATTGCACAATTCCACAGATTAAGTATTATATGCGCCCGTTGCTTAGACAGTTAGGCAACACATGAAGATTGGGTCGTTAGCTCAGCTGGTAGAGCAGTTGACTTTTAATCAATTGGTCGCTGGTTCGAATCCAGCACGACCCACCATTCTTCTTATAGCATTCTCATTGTGGGTCGTTAGCTCAGCTGGTAGAGCAGTTGACTTTTAATCAATTGGTCGCTGGTTCGAATCCAGCACGACCCACCATCTATGCAAAACCAATCTAGCACGACTCCATCTATGCAAAACTATTCAATCGCACTCTATTGGTCTGAGTCAGGCCATTCACACTGGTTTTTGTGTTGGTAGACATTTATAATATGTGCATTGAAATTAACGAATAAACGTTATGACTGAAGCATTACGAGTTGCCCCAATTGAATACCCGTTTCCAGAGAAGCCTAAACCGCTCTCATCTGACCGTGCAACATTTTTAAGAAACGAAATTAAGCGCCTTCTGCAAGAGCGTAATGCTGTCATTGTTGCACACTATTATACTGACCCTGAGATTCAAGCTTTAGCTGAAGAAACTGGAGGCTATGTTGCTGATTCTTTAGAGATGGCACGTTTTGGCCGTGACGCTCAAGAACAAACACTTATTGTAGCGGGCGTTCGGTTTATGGGGGAAACTGCTAAGATCCTCAGTCCAGAAAAAACCGTTCTAATGCCAACTTTAGAGGCTACATGTTCTTTAGATTTGGGGTGTCCAGAAAAAGAATTTACTGAGTTTTGTGATGCTCATCCAGATCATACTGTCGTTGTTTATGCGAATACTTCTGCTGCGGTAAAAGCCCGTGCAGACTGGATTGTCACATCATCCATCGCTTTAGAAATTGTCGAGCATCTCGACTCTGAAGGTCACAAGATTATCTGGGGGCCTGATAGACATTTGGGAAGTTACATACAAAAGCAAACTGGCGCAGAAATGCTTATGTGGCAGGGAGAGTGTATCGTTCACGATGAGTTCTCGGCACAAGGGATCCGTGACTTACAAAATGTTTATCCAAATGCAGCACTGTTAGTCCATCCTGAGTCTCCAGCGAGTGTGGTTGCGATGGCTGACGCGGTGGGTTCCACATCGCAATTAATCAAAGCGGCGCAAAGCATGGATAATCCGGAATTCATTGTTGCAACAGACCGCGGCATTTTTTATAAAATGCAGCAGCAAGCCCCTGGTAAAGCATTAATCGAAGCACCTACCGCTGGCAATGGCGCTACGTGTAAAAGTTGTGCTCACTGTCCTTGGATGGCAATGAATGGGCTCGAGGCTATATACGACTCTTTGACCGATACTACCGGCCATGATATTCAAGTTGATGAGTCAGTACGCCATGGTGCATTGCGTTCTCTTAATCGTATGTTAGATTTTGCTGCAAGTTTGCAAAACTAGAGAATAAGTTCGTATTCTTTAGGTGATACCTTTTAGTGAGCCTTTTCATTGTGCTTTCGCCTTGCAAACTCATTATAAATCCTTACTATCAAAAGCCTCTCCTCAGGGGCCTTTCTTGTAAAAAAGAATTTCACTTTTTTGTTAATTATCGGTAATCTTAATGAGATAAGACTATCGTATAAGTACCGATTGATAATTATAAAAATACCTCTTACAAGGAGTAAGTATACAAGATGAGTTTGTTCACCGTAGTAGCTTTGCTATTGATCGGCGCATTAGTCCCTCTTTTGACCGAACGCTTTGGTCGAGCCATCAATACTTTATGCACAATGATTGCGCCAGCTATCGGTTTCATCTACGTGTGCTCATTAATCGATAATGTGACAAGTGGTGAACGCATTGTTGAGTATATTGAGTGGATCCCTTTGGTAGGCTTAACCTTGTCTATGCACCTAGACGGTCTTGCGTTGATGTTTGCGCTATTGATTTTAGGTATTGGCTTATTGATCATTCTCTACGCGAGTTATTACCTCTCAGATAAAGAAGCGGTCGGCCGTTTCTACAGCTATCTCATTCTTTTCATGACCGCAATGTTATCCATTGTGCTATCTAACAATGTTTTACAAATGTGGATGGCGTGGGAAGTAACAAGTATTAGTTCATTTTTGTTGATTAGTTATTGGGGGCAAAAATCTGAGTCGCGTAAGGGCGCTCGGATGGCACTTACCATCACGGGCGCTGGAGGATTGGCATTACTTGCAGGTTTACTTCTCATTGGGCAAGTGGTTGGCAGTTATGAATTGTCAGTCATCTTAGCGAGTGGAGACTTACTGACTCATCACAATCTGTATCCTGTGATGTTGATTCTGGTTTTGTTAGGCGCGTTTACCAAGTCAGCACAATTTCCATTTCATTTCTGGTTGCCTCACGCCATGGCAGCACCGACACCTGTTAGTGCTTACTTACACTCCGCGACGATGGTAAAAGCCGGTATTTTTTTGATGGCACGTTTCTATCCGGTACTTGCTGGAACGGATATGTGGTTCCTCATAGTGACCTCAGCAGGCCTGATTACCTTGCTGCTTGGTGCTTATGTTGCCCTGTTCAAGCACGATTTAAAGGGGTTGCTCGCGTACTCGACTATTTCTCATTTGGGCTTGATCACACTTTTACTTGGATTAGACACGAAACTCGCTGCTGTTGCGGCACTTTTTCATATTATGAATCACGCAGTGTTCAAAGCCTCTCTGTTTATGGCTGCAGGTATTATTGATCACGAATCTGGCACTCGAGATATGCGCAAGCTCAATGGTTTATGGCGTTTTATGCCGTATACCGCAACATTGGCAATGGTGGCGGCTGCTTCGATGGCAGGCGTTCCTTTGTTTAACGGATTCTTATCCAAAGAAATGTTTTTAGCAGAAACGTTGCATCAGCATGCGTTCGGCTTTTTATCCTGGATGATTCCTGTTCTTGCAACTCTTGCAGGGATATTTTCCGTAGCTTATTCGATGCGATTTATTCATGATGTATTTTTTAATGGAGATCCAATCGATTTACCTAAAACTCCGCATGAGCCGCCTAGGTTTATGAAAGTCCCTATTGAGATTTTGGTTGTGTTATGTATTGCGGTGGGTATCTTTCCAGCGTTTATGGTGGGAGACTTTCTAGCGACTGCTGCGCTATCAGTTTTGCGCGTCGAGGAACTGCCATATTACAGTTTATCCATTTGGCATGGGTTTAACTTACCATTACTCATGAGTGCAATAGCGATTGTGGGTGGTTTAATTGTATATGCTTATCGGAATCATCTTTATCGATTCCAATCACAATTTATGGAAACGGACGCGAAACATATTTTTGAAGGGGCAGTGCAACGCATTGTAAATAATGCTAGCCGTTTATATGCCATGTTCGATACCGGTTCGCTTCAGCGCTATGTAGCAGCCTTACTTACCTTCACTATCATTCTGATAGCACAACCATTATTTGGTTTTCAAAATGCGTTTTCTATTGAGAGAATGCAACCTATCTCAGGAATTGAAATAACAGCAGCCGTGATCATGTGTCTCGCAGCCATTGCAACCGTGGTCTTTCATCGTCAGCGATTAATGGCTCTTATTGCAATATCGGTTGTTGGACTTATTGTTTCGGTCTCATTTGCACGCCTTTCCGCTCCAGACCTAGCCCTTACACAATTATCCGTTGAGGTTGCTACGGTCATTTTATTGATGTTGGCTTTGTTCTTCCTACCTAAGAAAACGCCATCTGAGAGTGCACCGAGTCGTGTCGTTAGAGATTTGGGGATCGCGGCCGCGCTTGGTGGTTTAGTCGCGACGATAAACTATATTTTCATTACACAACCATTGGCGAGTATTTCAGAATTTTACTTAGCGAATAGTAAAACCGGTGGCGGTGGTACCAATGCGGTGAATGTCATCTTGGTTGATTTTCGAGGCTTAGACACACTTGGTGAAATTCTTGTTCTTGGCATTGCTGCCTTAGGTATTTTCAAACTTATGGCACGCATCAAGCTTGCTATGCCAACGACTGATGTGAGAGGTCGCCCTTGGTCAACGGACCGTCATCCTGTCATACTATCAATGATTTCACAGGGTCTTTTGCCACTGGCACTGCTCGTATCATTTTACATATTCTTACGCGGTCATAATTTACCCGGTGGTGGGTTCATTGCCGGTCTGATTACATCGATTGCTATTATTCAGCAATACATAGCTCATGGCGTCGAATGGGTGAAACCTAGAATCAAAGTTGATTACCAAAATTTCATTGCTTTTGGGGTGTTAATTGCTGCCTTTACAGGTATAGCAAGCTGGGGCTTTGGTTACCCATTTATGACCACTTGGTTCGACTATTTTGACATCCCAGTAATTGGGGAAATTGAACTGGCAAGTGCACTGATATTTGACCTAGGCGTTTATTTGACCGTAGTGGGCTCAACGTTATTAATATTGGCGCACTTGGGTAAGCTCTCAACGCCGGAAAGACCAAAGGTAGAGTCATAATGGAACTAGTATATGTAATCTGTGTGGGTGTGCTAACCTTTAGCGGTATCTTTTTATGTTTGAGGGGGCGTACTTTTCCGGTTGTGGTTGGTTTAACCATGTTAGGGTACGCGGTCAATATGTTCTTATTTTCAAGCGGTCGCTTGCATCTGAACGGTGCTGCGGTGCTTGGTAAGGCGGAACAATACGCCGACCCATTACCTCAAGCATTGGTGCTTACCGCAATAGTTATTGGTTTTGCGATGATTGCGTTTGTCGTAATTTTATCAATGCGCGCACGTGCGGACTTAGGTAGTGATTTTGTAGATGGGAGAGAACCACCTGATACCAGTAAGATGATCGATAAAAAGCGAGGCCAGGCGTGATTGAACATTTACCTATCTTACCTATCATTGTGCCTATGGTTGGTGGCTTGTTTATGTTACTGCCACCATTTTCAGGCGTGGAGCGTTACAACAATCGCCGTGTGTTTGCTTTTATCCTAGCGGTTAGCCAACTGTTAATTGCATTGTGGATGTTACAGACGGTCACACAAGGCCCCGCCATGATGTATGCTGTGGGCAACTGGCAACCTCCCTTTGGTATTATTCTGTTTGCTGATCCGCTCTCAGCCATGCTGGTGACTTTGAATAGCTTTTTAGGTTTAGGCATCATATTGTATGCATTTGCTGGTGAGGACAGAGCCGGGCGATATTTTCATCCACTTATACAGTTTCAAATCTTGGGAATCAATGGGGCATTTCTGACCAATGATTTGTTTAACTTATTTGTTTTTTTTGAAGTATTATTAATCGCCTCATACAGTCTGTTGATACATGCGGGTCAAAAGCAAAGAATCGAATCTGCTGTGCATTATGTTATTCTGAATCTGATTGGATCGAGTATCTTTTTGTTCGCGTTAGGTACGATGTACGGCGCATTAGGAACATTAAATATTGCCGATATGGCGCTTAAAATCAGCTCCTTAAACGAATCAAATCGTTTATTAGCTCATATTGGTGGCGCCATGCTATTGGTCGTGTTTGGTCTAAAATCTGCCATGTTACCCCTACAGTTTTGGTTGCCTAAAACGTATGCAGCGGCTCCGGCACCAGTCGCCGCACTATTCGCTATTATGACCAAGGTAGGTATTTATTGTATTTTCCGAGTGTATACGGTTATTTATGGCGAGCAGGCAGGTGAGTTGGCAGATGTCATTGTCCCTTATATTTGGCCCATTGCAATTGCTACGATTACTGTTGGTACCATTGGTGCTTTATCTAATCCAAGTCTTCGCGGAATGGCTGGTAATTTAGTCATCGTTTCCATTGGGACTTTGTTATTAGCATTTGCATTACGCACGCCTGAAGCAACGGCTGCTGCTTTTTATTACCTTATACACAGTACGTTAGCTACCGCGGTATTATTTCTAGTGGCTGATATGATTGGTCTACAACGTGGAAAAGCCGTTGATCGCTTCGTGGTCACCCGCAAATTACGCAATCAGGTGTTTTTAGGGATATGTTTTTTTATCACCGCGATGGCAGTAGCAGGACTACCACCATTTTCTGGTTTTTTGGGGAAACTTGTCGTATTGCAAGCTGCCGTGACAAATAATGAAAAAGCGTTGGTATATGCGAGCTTATTGATTTCTAGTTTAGTCACGATTGTCGCTTTTTCACGTGCTGGAACAACTATTTTTATGCGTCATTCGCCAACAAAAGATGTCTCAGACTCACCGGGTATTTCGCGATGGCAGTTTGTTGGTACATTGTTTTTACTCGGAGCGATTCCAATGTTGTCATTAGCGGGTGCATCAATATTGAGTTTGACAGAACAAGCTGCATCTCAGTTACACAATGTGCAAAATATCATTGAGATTATGGGTCTTGCAAGAGGTGAGCCATGAGTAAATTTTTACCTATGCCATTTCATACAGTTTCGTTGTTAATTGTGTGGTTAATGCTCAATAACAGTTTGAGTCCAGGTCATATACTATTAGGCATGGTTTTGGGAGTAGTGATTCCTTTGGTCTGCCAACCTTTGCGCATACCTCAGCCTAAGTTTAAAAGGCCTATGAAGCTTTTTTCTTATGCCTTGCTGGTATTAATTGATGTGATTAAGGCTAACATTGAAGTTGCATTATTAGTATTAGGGCCCTCTAGTCGCATCAACCCAGGTTTTGTTGCCATACCTTTGGACTTGCAAGAAGCGCTACCGATTACCATGTTAGCCAGTACTGTGACCATGACACCAGGCACGGTTAGTGCTGAGTTATCGAGTGATAAAAAGTTTATCTATGTGCATGTTTTAAATATGCCAGAGGATGAACAAGAAGTGGTCGACTTTATCAAAACTCGATATGAGGCAAATATTAAGGAGATCTTCGAATGTTAGATTTCGCCGTTATTTTTGTAGGCATCGTTTTAGCTATTTCACTGCTGCTTAATGTGTATCGACTATTTCTTGGACCAAATGCTTCAGATAGATTGTTAGCATTGGATACGATGTACATTAATAGTATTGCTCTTATATTGGTCTATGGTATGCATTCATCCACAACCTTGTATTTTGAAGCAGCCCTACTGATTGCTATGTTAGGTTTTGTGAGCAGTGTTGCGTTTGCCAAATATTTGCTTCGCGGCGATATTATTGAATAAGGGTTTATGAATGAATGACATGTTTGAAATCGTTATTTCAGTTTTACTGGTTATTGGTGGCATATTTATCTTTGTGGGTTCGTTAGGATTAGCAAGGTTGCAAGACTTTTATACTCGGTTGCATGCACCGACAAAAGCGACTACTGTTGGTTTGGGCAGTGTACTGCTGGCTTCAATGATTTATACCTATGCTACAGAGGGCTACATTACTGTAAATGTGTTACTGATTACACTATTTTTGGTTATTACTGCCCCTGTAGTCGCTCATATATTGGCAAAAGTCGCCATGCATCATCAAGTCAAAATGATTCCAAGAACTCGTAATCGAGAGATGGTAAAACTTGCGCGCAAGCAACTTCCGCCAACCGCCACAACAGGAGTTGAGGAAGACGGTCGTCTTCCTTAAAGAAGGTTTATTTCCAGATTTGTATCGCCTGTTCAAGGGTAAACTTACCTTCTAGTAAAGCTCTCCCTAAGATCACACCATCAACTGAAGTCGGCTTCAATCGTTCGATGTCGTCTAATGAACCAATACCGCCAGAGGCTTGCCATACTACGGATGGGAATTGGGCTTTCATTTGAGCGTAAAGTTCAGCATTTGCACCTTGTAAGGTACCATCGCGACTGATATCGGTGCAAAGCACGTGCTTAGCTCCCACACTGAGCATATCTTCAAGAAGTCCTTCAATTTCAACACCAGAATCTTCTTGCCAGCCATGGGTTGCGATACATTTTTGACCCTCAGCGTTAATATTCACGTCCAATGCCAAGACAATGGCTTCTGGTCCATATGTAGTGATCCATGACTTAACGAGTTCGGGTTGTTTCACTGCAAGCGAGCCTATTACAACTCGTTTCACTCCGATATCGAGTAATCCTGAAACATCTGCTTCCGAACGAATGCCACCACCCGATTGGAATGACATGCGTCCTGTATCAACCATACGTTTAATCAGTCCTAGTTGACGCTTGTCGACATCTTTAGCCCCTGTTAGGTCAACGATATGAAGCCATTTTGCACCTGCATCTGCATATTGATGCACGACGTCAATTGGGTCGAGTTGATATTGGGTTTTTTGATTATAATCGCCTTGATAAAGGCGAACGACGTGACCATCGATGAGGTCAATAGCAGGTATGATCATAGAAGTTATATATATGTCTTGCGAATGATTAGGATTATATTACAGATGCTATACGAACCACAAAATACTTTAGCAGGATATGATATTTATCTTTTGCTTTGTTATGGAATTTCTCCAAGAAAAATGTGACACTCCTAAATAACATGAATCGTAGAAATTATAGCTTAAGATGTTGGAACGCCCTTACAATCATATATTTGATGCCCATTGGCAACTCTATCAAACTATTTTGCGAGAGGATTACATGGGGCATCAGTCGATTTATAGTGTCTTAAAACAGTTTTTGACAAGTTATATTGAGTCAACACCTGTGGCATTTTTGGACATTGGTTCGGGTGATGCTCAGGTTATTGCTGAGCACATAAAGGATATTAACATTACATCATATACCGCCATCGACTTGTCAGCTGATGCGTTAGCGTTTGCGACACACAATTTGGCTCTATTAAACTGTGAGTTAGAGCTTTTAAATTGCGATTTTGTACAAGGTGTTACTGATTTAATCGAAACCGATAGACGATTTGATATTATATTCACTGGCTTTGCGTTGCATCACCTTTCAGATAGTGACAAAGCGTCTATGTTTAAAAATCTACGTCAACTCCTAAACAATAACGGTATTTTGTTATACATTGATGTGTGCCGACGAGAAGGAGAGTCGAGAAATGAGTATCTTGAGCGGTATTTAGCACCGACTTGGTCGCACTGGCAAGCGTTGGATGACGCCCAAACTGAACTTCTTAACCAACATGTACGCAGTAGTGACTTTCCCGCCACTCGCAGCTTGTTAGAATCTATGGCCGTTCAAGCTGGTTTTGCTAGTTGTGATTGCTTATTACAGGACGATGAGCATGCCAATATTTTATTAGCTATGCATGGGTAGATCATCCAATAGGAGTTAATCGGGTGTACCATATCGAAGACGCCACACCTTTACAAAAATACCAAGCCATTCATGGTATGGTCTATCGAATTCCCCAAGGATGTGTTGCTTCGTATAGTCAAATTGCTGACATGGTTGGCTTACCTGGTCGAGCCCGTATGGTGGGCAAAGCGCTCGGTGCGTCTTTTAACCGCGAAAAAATTCCTTGGTGGAGAGTGGTTCGAGCCGATGGCCGTATTGCGTTTGGGGCCGATACCGAGCATGGTCAACTGCAACAGTCCCGTTTACTGCAAGAAGGCATTGTTGTTAAAAACATGCGCATTTCAATGAAATATTTTCAATGGTGTCCTGAAGATTTATAGTAGTGTAGCGAAAATGTTCAAGCACATTGGGTTGAGGTTACAACCCAATAAAGTTTTCTAATAAACTCGCCCCAGCATCACCAGAACGCTCTGGGTGAAATTGCACACCGTAGAAATTATCTTTATGGATCGCGGCACTAAACGGCATACCATATTCACATGAAGCCAGTGTATTCTCGTATTGTGCAACGGCATAAGAGTGCACAAAATAAAAATATGTGCCATTACCGATGCCTTTAAACAATGTCTCATCCTGAGTGCTAATTGCGTTCCAGCCCATATGCGGCAAACGCAATTCACCAACTTGCATGCGTCGTACTTTTCCAGGTATGACATTCAGTCCTGCCACATGCACCGTTGAGTTCAGACCACTTTCGGCGCTGTCCGTCGTCATTAACTGCATACCGAGACAAATACCTAATACCGGCTGAGTTAAGGATTGCACAACTGAAATTAAGTTTTTGTTAGCGATGGATTGCATTGCGTTTTGCGCTGACCCCACACCTGGTAAAAAAACCTTGTCTGCGCCTTGGATCACTGACGTTTCATCGGAAACAGTGACATTGACTCCGAGACGCTCAACGGCAAATTTTACCGATGAGATGTTAGCGCAACCCGTATCGATGATAACGATTTTTTGTGAGCTCATTACAGCGCTCCTTTAGAGCTTGGTAGGGCATCGCTATCGCCTTGCTTGCTGATAGCAATCCTCAAAGCGCGAGAGAATGCCTTGAACAACCCTTCTACCTGATGATGTGCATTGCCCTTTGTGATTGACAAGTGTAATGACAATCCCATTGATTGAGCAAGTGAATAGAAAAAATGCTCAACCATTTGTGTCGATAACTCCCCAACGTGACTCTCGGTAAATTCGGCATCAAACTTAAGCAATGGACGGTTGGATATGTCCATCAAGCACTCAGCGCGACATTCATCCATGGGGAGCGCAAAACCATATCGACCGATTCCCCGTTTGTTACCTAGGGCTTTTTTGAGACATTCTCCCAAAGCTAATGCGGTATCTTCAACGGTATGATGGTCATCAATATGCAAGTCACCACTGACTTGGACTTTCAAGTAAATTCCACCGTGAGTTGCGATTTGGTCTAGCATGTGATCAAAAAAGCCAATACCAGTGCTGATTTCGCTTGACTGATGCTGGTCTAGGTTGGTTTCAACAAGTATCTGTGTTTCATTGGTGTTACGCTGGACTGTTGCCACTCGCTCGCTATGCAACAGTTGTGTTTCAATGTGTTCCCAATTACAGGTTTGTGGGTGATATTGAATACCTTCGAGGCCCATATTTTCAGCTAACTGAACATCTGTAACCCGGTCACCAATGACTTTGGAACGAGCGAAGTCAATTTTGCCAGATGCCAAATACTCTTTGACCAAGCCTAAATGCGGCTTGCGACAAGCGCAATTATCTTCAGGAAAATGAGGGCAAATCAACACGTCGTCAAACTTGACCCCTTGTGAGGCTAATATATTCATCATCATGTCGTGCGGAGCGTCAAAATCCGCTTGAGGAAACGAATCAGTACCCAAACCATCTTGGTTAGATACCATCACTAAACGATACCCAGCAGCTTGCAAACGCAACAGTACAGGAATGACGTTAGGTTCAAACACCAGCTTATCGAGTCGGTCGAGTTGTTTGTCAATGGGCGGCTCTTCTACGATTGTGCCGTCTCGGTCGATGAATAAAATTGCCTGACTCATGCGCGTGTTGCTTCCTGTGTCGTGTAAAATTGTTCGATTAAGCTTAGTAATTTGGCATTTTCTTCCTGAGTGCCAGTACTGATCCGTAGACAATTTTCAAGCTGAGGTTGTTTGGATTGATCGCGAATAAACACTTTGTGCTCAACCAAATGTGCCATTAATGCATCTTTGTATGAAGTGCGAAATAAAATGAAGTTTCCGTGCTGAGCACCCACGAGCTCAATATCACCAAGGTTGGATAAACTGTGTAAGATGACCTGTTGATTAGCCAATATTTGAGCGACTTGTTTTTGCATAGTGTCCACTCCGGACGAACTTAATGCTTGCGCAGCGATATCGGCAACGGGTGCTGATAAAGGATAAGGCGCTATGACTTTGAGCAGAGTTTCGATTACCAAAGGGTGTGCAAGTGTAAAGCCACAACGCAATCCGGCCAAACCAAATGCTTTGGATAAAGTACGCAATACAACTACATGCTCGTGCACCAGCCATCCTAGCGCGTTGTCTTGTGCAAACTCGACATAGGCTTCATCGATGACCACTAGTGCTTTACCCTGTGCAGCGTTGATGACAGTCTCTACATCTGTAGGTTCTGGCAGTGTACCCGTTGGATTGTTTGGCGCACAAATAAACACCATTTTGACTCGATCTAGCTTTGCAACGATATTGGGCACGTCAAGTTGAAAGTCGTTACCCAATGGCACTTCTTCTACTCCAATATCAAACGTTCGAGCACTAATGGCGTACATTCCATAAGTCGGAGGACAAATTAAGATTGAATCCTTTCCCGCATTACAAAAAGCGCGAATTAAAAGCTCAATACCTTCATCAGCACCACGAGAAACAAGCACTTGCTCTTTGGCAAGGCCTGTATAGTGGGCGTAGCTTGTAATTACAGCATCTGGCTGACAATCAGGATAGCGATTGTATAAAGAAGTATCCAAGCTATATTGATTACCCGTTGGGGCTTCATTAGCATTGAGCCACACTGGTTTTGCCCCCCCTTGTTCTGAAGCTTTAAACAATCGGCGAGCGGATGCATAGGGTACTAAGTTGACGACATGCTTGGCGACGATCGACAAAATACTCACTTTTTATCTCCCAGTTTGGCTAAACGAATCGCCACCGCATTGCGATGGGCGTCTAAACCTTCCGCATCAGCAATACGCATAATATCAGGACCTAGTTCTTGGATCCCTTGAGCTGATAATGTTTGTACCGTATAACGTCGGATAAAATCCATCAGACCTAAACTCGAATAATTACGTGAGTATCCATAGGTTGGTAATACGTGATTTGTACCAGAAGCATAATCTCCAGCCGACTCAGGTGAATAGGGGCCAACAAAAATCGACCCTGCATATTTTAATTTGGCTAAGGCAGCATGGGTATCTTGAACCTGTACAATAAGATGTTCAGGCGCATACTGATTCGATACATCGATCGCTTCATCAATACTGGAACAGACAATATAGCGAGCATATTGCATGGCGTGACTGGCGATTTCACAACGACTTAGTTGCGCGAGTTGTGTGTCCACTGCCAACTGAACCGATTGGGCAAACTCAAGGGAATCAGTGACCAAAATCGCCTGAGAATCTTTGCCATGCTCGGCCTGGGATAACAAATCCGATGCCACAAAATCTGCATCTGCTTGTCCATCTGCAAGGACTAATACTTCTGAAGGTCCCGCTGGCATGTCAATCGCAGGGCCTCCCGCCAGCATAGTGACTTGTTGTTTGGCTTCAGTGACATAACTGTTACCTGGACCAAAGATTTTATCTACTTTGGCAATGGTTTCAGTGCCTAGCGCCAAGGCTGCAACGGCATGTGCACCGCCGACCAAGTAAATCTCATCGATACCGCATAACTGCGCGGCATAAATAATTTCAGGAGATAAAGACTGTTCCGGACTCGGTGGGCTCACCAACACTTTGCGTGGACAGCCTGCGACTTGTGCAGTGGTACCCAGCATCAAAACGGTTGAAGGTAGAGGCGCAGATCCTCCAGGCACATATAAACCAACTGCATCCAGAGCAACGTGTTTGAGCTCACACAGCACACCTGGCTGAGTCTCAAGCTCAACATCTTTAGGCATTTGCGCTTCGTGAAACGCTTTAATATTACGATAGGCTACATCAATCGATGCTTTCACGGCAGGGTCAAGCAATGCCACTGCGGTGGCCTTGCGTTCTTCTGTTAATGCTAGAGAATCAAGCTCTACCTTGTCAAACTTCGCGGTGTAGCGTAATAAGCCCGCATCACCTTCGGTGGCAATGCATTCAACAATGGCTCGTACTTGTTGAGTCAGCTGTGGATTGACACGTTGAGCAGGACGAGCCAGTGCATCAATACGAGCTTCGTTAGATAGTTGTGACCATTGGATCAGCATGTGCGATTTAACCCATCATTTTTTCAATTGGCATGACTAAAATAGAACTACAGCCTAGTGCTTTGAGTTTTTCCATTGTTGTCCAGAACAAATCCTCAGAAGACACCACGTGAATTGCCACTGTGTCGTCGGATTGTGCAAGGGGCAGAACAGTTGGATTCTCAGCGCCAGGCAGTAATGATTTAACTTGCTCCAAATACGCTTTGGGTGCGTGTAACATAATATATTTTGATTCTTTGGCTTGAATAACACCATCGATACGAGGTAAGAATCGATTGATCATGTCTTGCTTGTCACCTTCTAGCACACCGCTGCGTTGGATAAGAACCGCTTTGGATTTGAAGATGATATCTTCTTCATGTAAGCCATTGGCTTCTAGCGTAGCACCGGTGGACACCAAGTCACAAATTGCATCTGCGACACCCGCACGAGGGGCAACTTCGACCGAACCGGTCAGCATAACTGCTTGGGCGTTCACGCCTTTTTCAGCAAAGAAACGTTCAAGAAGATAAGGGTAAGTAGTGGCAACTTTTTTGCCTTCTAAAGATTGTACACCGTCGTAATGTAATTCATTTGGCACGGCGATAGATAAGCGGCAACCGCCGTAATCAAGACGACGTAGAGTTTTAAATTCACTTGGCTTACCGGAAGCTTGACGTTCAAGCATTTTTTCTTCCAGTTCGTTTTCACCGATAAAGCCCAAATCTACCACGCCATCCATAACCAATCCTGGGATATCGTCGTCACGCACACGCAACAAATCAATCGGCATATTGGTAGAGTGAGCGATAAGTAACCGGTCTCGGATTTGTAATTTGACACCTATTGCCTTTAACAAAGCAATTGAGTCGTCTGATAGTCGCCCTGATTTTTGGATGGCGATACGTAATCGGTTGCTGTCACTCATGTATATTCCTTAAAAAATGTGAGTACAAACGCTAACAAAAAACCCCCAGAAGTGCCTTCCGGGGGTCTTGAATCGATTTCAACGCCACTGGAAGGACAATAACCCTTCCAGCACAAACCAGAAAGGTTATGCTAAATGATGATGGTGGTTGTTTGCGTTGTTGAAAATCATAAAAATCTCATATCAATAATGGTGCGAATGATACCCAATAGTGGTGGCTGATTCAATGCCTACGGCAGGGAATCTTGTAATAAGTTATGCGCGGATCGTCTTAAATTAAAGGACTATTTGCAAAACTTGGTTGAAACCGCGATTGTCGAACGCCCTTTAGAAAGTCGCAAAACCGCAGAAAATGAAAAGGATCTCACTGTAGAAAACCATCATCCTGCCTATGATGTGATGCTGCAAAAACACAATTCGCAACAAAAAGATACACATATTGACGATGACGGACAGGAGTATTTTGATATTTTCGTGTAGACTGTAAACCTCAACATGAGGGTATTCAGTGCAGTTTTTTATCGATCAAAAAGACAAGGTCAAACAAGCTATCCGAGATAAAGCGATTGAGCGCGCCAAGGTACGGATTATTTTGTGCGAACGAGATTTGGCTGACTTCTCAGAAGAAGAGCTTGAGATCATCGTTGCCGAAGAAGAACAAAAGATTTTCAACTCCTTCAAAGAAAAAGGCTTCCTCGCCGTATTGGCCGCGTTAGGTTTAGGGTTCTTTGGGTGATGAGTCGTTTAATTAAATACGCGCTGACGTTTTTGCTCTGGCGTAATTACAAAGTCCTCATTGTCACAACACTGCTGCTCATTTTCACGGTTGTGATTATTAACATGGCGCATTCGGACTATTTGACCTGGGCGAAAATGCAAGATCCCGTGGTCGCAACGGGCATGAGTTTTATCTATAAATATTGCTCGTATATTGCCTTATTAGTTGGATTTTTTGTCATCAATCATTACGCCAACAAGCGTTTAGAAGCCGAAGAATCCAAGCAAAAAGGCAAAGGTAATACGGTTTTAGCCAAAATCTTGAGAGCCAAAGAAACAGCGCAAGCATCCATTGCCCAAGCCAAAACGGCTAAAAGTTCAAAAACATCGGCTCAAGCGAAGGACAAAGAGGTACAACCTCAGGTTGCTACAAAAGACCCGTTTGTAAATATTCGGAGTAAGAACAAGCTACGAACCCAAGCCGAGGTTATCCTAGAGAAAAAAGCCGCAAAAAGGTTCGATAAAAAAGTCAAATAACTTTTACTCAAATTGATGAAACAGCTCAATCACATGAGCCGGTTTTGATTACGAGTAAAAGAAACAATGCAGTGCTCATTTCAGAAAGAGACTGGAATTCAATCCATATCACATTCCTCCTCCCTATGAAAAATTAGTAGGCGATCTTAATGGAGCATACTCTAGACGAATTAATTTTCACTATCGTTGAACTTGAGTAACGGTCACGCCAGCGTATTTTTCGAGGCGTGCAATAAGGGGTTGCCCTAATCCAGAGGCAGGGGTCCAACAACCACCCTCAAGCTGCCCAACATCTTGGGCTAGACACAAACCGACTTGTGCGAGCATTTTGGCCGTCGAGCCATAGCCAGGATCGCGATCGCCTTCAACTTTAAATTCCAGTTTTGTTCCGTCAGAGGTTGTACCGTAAAAGCGCATGTCGAACATGCCTTTGAGTTGCGCTTGCTCACTGGGACCCTCTCCGGGTTTGGGCAAAAAAGTCTTTGCCATCAATGAGCGTCCAAGACTCGTCGCCGCTCCTAACATAAACGCCCCCAATCCTAAGGTCATCCCCCAGGCTTGTCCGGCTGACTTGGCGCGCATGGCCTCGTCGTAGCGGAAGTCTGAGCCATAACGCGCTCCCAATAACGCATTGGTACGGTGGACAATGCGCTCGTTGATCGCCGCCATGACAAACGGCATCACCCACATATTGGTATCTGACTCAAACTGCGCTTTTTGGTGATTGGTTTGTCGTACATGAAAACCATGTTCATCTGGACACAATACATACGGGTTGACCAATACTTTGCGCAAGGATTTGTCTTTGCCGACATCTGCCATGACGTTGAGCATGCTAGCTATGGTGCCACCAGAGGCGGCGCCACGAATTTTGTTTACGCGCATTTTAATATGTGAGATGGCTTGACCAGTCTCTGCAATAGCGTGTTCTTGAAGCGCCCATACGCCCATATCAGATGGAATGGAATCAAAGCCTGCGCAGTGAATAATGCGCGCACCATTGTCTTTGGCAACCGTTTCGTATTTATCCAACATCTGCTTGATCCACTGCGGCTCACCCGTCAGATCACAGTAATCCGTTCCAGTTTCAGCACAGATTTTGACTAATGTTTCACCGTATAAGGCGTAGGGGCCAACCGTCGAGATAACTACCTTGGTTTGAGTAGTCATCGCGCGTAAAGCGTCTTCATCTTGACTATCTGCGAGTAAAACAGGTAAATCGTCCAGCCCCAACTCGGCTTTGAGCGACTCTAATTTAGCTTGATTGCGACCAGCTATCGCCCAAGTGAAAGCTTCGGCTTGATGTTGAGCAAGGTATTTGGCAGTGATCTGTCCGACAAAGCTTGTCGCACCATAGAGAACGATATCGAATGATTTAGACATTGTATTACCCGTATGCTTATTATTGTGATTGGATATTTAGTAAAGATTAGAACACAAGTGTTGATGCGTTGACCAATAAATAGAATTAATAATTATACTGTGGTACCGGTTTTAATCTTTCCACCAATGAGTGCGGGAGAGTGGTAGACCATTATTTTGCAGGGCGTCTTTGAGTTTGACTCGATCATCTTTATTGAGAAACTCTCCAATACTAAAGCGATATAAGCCCAAGCACATGATAATATCGGGTAGGTGCCAATCGCGTTCAGTTTCTGTCACTTCGAAGCTCAGTTGGTTTCTATCATAAGTGCGTGCGACTTCTCGACGCATGATGCCAGATTCAATGAGGACAAACTCCTTGGTAATTGTGACAACTTGTTGATTAAAGCCCTGACGACAAATGCGGTACATAAAATACGCAAATAATCCTACTTCCAATCCAGCGAAAGGTAAAATTACCCAAGCTCCAACCGCAGCCCAACCCAATGCAATTGTCATCACTAAAGCGACCATAATCCCAATAGCAACCTTTGTTTCTCGCCAAGTTGCGGAACGATTCGGGGTGAGTTTGATGATTGTTGAATCTGGGTGTTCTTGGATCTCAACCATGCTTTTTCTGCTGTATCTTTCTTTATTAAAAGGGTTTGTGTACAGTGGTTGTTATATAACACTGCTTGTTACACAAAGAATAATGAAAACTTCTGCTCTACGCAAAAGAAGACTCTACTTATTTTTATTACTGTTGTTTTCTGTATTTGGTTTCCTCTTTATGCATCCTGAACCCGTTTCAGTGGTGCAGGATTACGCAGGATTTAGTTTAGTTGGCATAGTTGGAGCAATATTTGCCAATGCTACAGGTGCTGGCGGTGGTGTGGTATTTGTTCCTTTATTCAACCAATTTGAATTAACTCCAATGAACATTGTGGCGACAAGTTTTGCGATTCAATGCTGCGGTATGGTCGCAGGTGCCATAAGCTGGCGAGACCAATATGTATTATCGAAACAAGATAGTTTTTTGCGATCGATTTGGCGGGTATTGCCTAAATTACTATGGTTAACAATACCGTTTTCATTTTTGGGAATTTGGACGGTTCAATACTCAGGTTTGATGGCTTTAGTTACCCAATCAGATAATATATTACACTGGGTCTTTGGCTGTTTTTCTATTTTGCTCGCAGTGGCTTTATTTGTCACCCTGCCTAAAATGAAACAAGAGGATCAAATTTTTATACCCAACCTGTTTGACAAAATCGCCTTGCCCATTGTGGCGTTTGCTGGCGGTATGATTACCGCATGGTTATCCGTTGGGGTGGGAGAGTTGGTCGCAGTCTATTTGATTTTACGCAATGCTTCGGTGACCCTGTCGATTGCTTGTGCGGTGATTTTGACCGCCTTTTCGGTATGGTCAGGGATTGGCTATTTTGTATTAAATAATGTCATTTCATCAGAGGGATTTTCGACGATTGTTTACCCAATAGTGGCTTTTGCAGGTATTGGTGCGATTGTCGGAGGGACCATTGCCAAGCACCTTGTATTGTTGTTTAACCCAGTACAGGTCAAAATGTTTTTTGCAACTTGGGTTATGTTTATGGGGGTAGCAAGTTTGCCATGGGGGCAAATGCTTTCGCACTGACCCGTGCATTTTAGTTGTTCTTAGTACTTAGTTTTTGCTTTTTCTTCTGCGTCTTTGGCTTTGCTTTTCTCAAACTCAGTCAGACTGGGTGTTTTTTCCTTACCCAATAATTCTTCGTTTTGTCGTTTGAACGAACGGTATGGGGTATTATAACGCTCAAGGCATTCTTGTAACGCACTGCCGATAAACTTTTCATAGCACTGTGCTTGAAAATTGCGCTGTAAATCATTGTATATTGCTTGTGACGAGCACCCACTTAACCCGGTAGAAACGGATAATATCGCTATCCAAACTAGTTTACGCATCGTATATGTGTCTTTTTTACCTTTCGTACAGTAGCATACTAGTGGATCTACAGGCATAATTTCAACCTCGTTTAGGTCATATTGCGGAATCATAATTATCCATGCGCTTCCAATCCAAAAAGGTGTTCACGGCAGATGGTTTGCTTAGTCAAGCCATTCCAGGTTATCGGCCTAGGCAAGCGCAAATTGATATGGCCTGCGCTGTGGAAGAAGCCATTAAGCTCAAACAAAAAAGCATTATTGAAGCAGGTACTGGTACAGGAAAGACATTTGCTTATTTAGCCCCAGCCTTCTTGTCAGGACAGAAAACGATTATATCTACCGGCACCAAGAACCTTCAGGAGCAGTTGTTTCACCGGGATTTGCCAGTGGTTAAAGAGGCTCTATCATCCCCTTTGCAAGTTGCTTTACTCAAAGGCCGTGCTAATTATTTGTGTACGTACAGGATGAAGAAAAACACGGGCTCTTCAGCATTGTTTAGCGACAAAAATACCCTGTCAGAGCTGAAACCAGTTCGCGATTGGGCTGAAGTGACACACTCTGGTGACATAGGAGAGTTACAGGCTTTGGCAGAAGATGCGTCCATCATTCCGCTCATTACCTCCAATGCAGAGAACTGTTTAGGTCGAGACTGCCCCGATTACGAGGGATGTTATGTGGTTAAAGCACGTTCTGAAGCCATGGAGGCGGATATCGTTGTGGTTAATCATCATTTGTTTTTTGCGGATTTAGCTCTTAAGGACACGGGATTTGGCGAACTGATCCCAGAAGCTCAAACGATTATTTTTGATGAAGCGCATCAAATTCCCGATATCGCCAGTGAATATTTTGGCGTGAATTTTTCGACAAGATTATTGCATGATGCTGCGCGTGATATTACTCAGGTATATCGCAGCAGTTTAAAAGACATCGAACAAGTTGAACGTATGGCGAGTAAGATGGCGCTTCATGCAAGTGAGCTACGAATTTTGTTTGGTGAACACAACAGTAAAGGGAAATGGGAAGACGTTTTGCGAAATCAGGCGATTGCCGAACAACATTCGCGCTTACGGGAAGCATTGCACGAAACGGTTGCTATGCTAAAACATCATATTGGCCGAGACAAAGCACTCGATAATATTTATGAGCGACTGGTGCAAGGTAAATCCGACTTTGCCGAAGTTTCTGACCTAAGTGCACCCGATGTCAGTCTCTGGTATGAAACGACGCCTAAACAGGTTGTTATGCATCAAACGCCACTGAATATAGCGGATAAATTCTCTGAACTCACGCAGGCACCTTTGCGAAGTTGGATTTTTACGTCAGCGACTCTAATGGTGAATGGACACTTTTCTCATTATCAAGATATGTTGGGTTTGGGCAAGGCTAAAACATTAGTTCTTGATTCACCGTTTGCCTACCAAAAACAGTCCATTTTATGTGTGCCAAGAAATTTACCCGAACCCTCGGATCCTCTTATGCTGGAAAGGGTAGTAGAGGTGGCGCAAGAGTTGATCATGGCAGCTCGTGGGCGTTGTTTTTTGTTGTTTACATCACACTATATGCTCAATCGCGTAGCCGATGCATTAGCTCAGCGCGTCGCTAATCCCTTGCTCGTGCAGGGGAGTACCTCCAAACAAGCTTTACTAGATAGTTATGTGTCAGAACCCGGTGCCGTTCTGCTAGCAACTGGGGCATTTTGGGAAGGGGTAGATGTTCGCGGGGATGATTTGATTTGTGTATTGATTGACAAGTTACCTTTTGCTGCGCCCGATGATCCTCTGTTGCAAGCCAAAATCGAAAATTGTAAAAAACGCGGTGGCAATGCTTTCATGGATATTCAAGTACCACAAGCGGTCATTACCCTCAAACAAGGAGCGGGTCGATTAATTAGGGATGTCAACGACTCAGGAGTTTTAGTCATCTGTGATACTCGCTTGGTCACAAAAAATTATGGTAAAATTTTCTTATCAAGTTTACCCGATATGCGTCGCACTCGAGATTTAACCTTGGCATGTCAATTTTTACAAGAATTAGAGTAAATACGAACTATGAACAATATATTGGCGATAGATACTGCAACAGAAGCATGCTCCGTTGCTTTACAAACAGCACAAGGCGTATTTTCACGTTGGGAAGAATGTCCACAACAACATGCACAAAAACTACTTGGTATGATCGATGATGTTTTAAAGGAAGCCAAATTAGATAAATCTTCCATTGACGGTATCGCATTTGGACAAGGCCCAGGAAGCTTTACGGGGGTCCGCATTGCGACAGCTCATTGTCAAGGGTTGGCGTTAGGATTAGACATACCAGTGGTGGGGATATCTACCCTAGCGACTCTAGCGCAAAGCGCGGTCGTTCACACAGGCGAGTCACAGTCATCAACTACCCCTATTATCAGCGCAATAGATGCTCGCATGAGTGAGGTCTACTTTGCACAGTATCATGTAGTTGATGGTTTGGTTGTTATCAAAGGTGATGAGAGCGTATTGTCGCCAATCAATGCTTTGAAACAACTTCCTCAAGAGAGGTTTGTCGCAGTAGGGACAGGCTGGGAGGCGTACCCTGAGTTAGGCGATGGCGTTGAAGTCACTTGCAGATTACCTGATGCTTGCAATATGCTTCCTCTCGCAGCCAAGGCCTTTGCTACAGGACAAGGGCAAGCGGTAGAAGATATAGCGCCGCAATATGTACGTGATACAGTTACGTGGAAAAAGCTCCCAGGAAGGTAATGCAATTTCTGCTCAGGTCGCAATCCGTATCAAATTACTCGTCAAAATTCAGTTGCGATTAATCCTTACTTACATACACTGAGATTCCGATAGTAGGAGTCGTCTATTATGCTCAACAAAGCTCACAAATCATTTTCAGTTATGTTATTAACCATTGGGTTGTCGGCGTGTGTTTCAGTACCTGAGTCTTTGCAATCGCCAGTGACAAATATGGTTACGTATGAAAACGCTGTGATGGATAATGTGCCAATAGGCACCGTTGCCCGTTGGGGAGGAGTGATTGCAGGCGTCGAGAATTTGCCTGAATACTCGGTCATGGAAATTGTGCATTACCCTCTCAAAGCCAATGGGCGGCCCAATTTGCGCGAAGCCAGTATAGGACGATTTAAAGCAGTAGTTGATGGTTTTATCGACCCTATGGTGTTTAAAAAAGACCGTGTTGTGAGTGTATTAGGTTCGGTTTCTGAGGCAATGCAAGGTACAGTCGGTGAGCAAGCCTACACCTATCCTAGCTTGCAAGTCAGCGGTTATCACTTGTGGGAAGATCAACAAGATGTGGACATTACGACCATTCATCACAGCCACATGTATCGTTTTGGCTATGGTTATGGTTTTCAGTATATTGGAGTACCTTATCGGAGAATTCGTCATTTGACACCAGTTGTGAATCATTCCACTGTACGCATCCGCTCCAACAACACACAGTCGAGTAATGATAGACCAGGTAACCTGTCAACCGCACCTACCGATAACCGCGGTCAGGTCATTGAGCCAACGGTACCACCACCTAAGCCACAGCGTCAGCCAACCAGCAATAATAACCCGCGAGAACGTGGTAGGTGATCGCCCAACAATATGATTTACCCACAGGACTGACTCTCGCAGGATTCAGTTTAGTACCATGGCAAGACAACAAACCCATCGTACTGTGCACTCATGGTTGGTTAGACAATGCCAATACCTGGCTACCGTTATTTGGGGAGTTGAAACAAAGTGCTTTGGCCTCAGAATATAATTGGTTAGCACTTGATTTTGCAGGACACGGGAACAGTTCTCATCGCTCACTGGACGCACATTATCATCATACTGATTACGTATTCGATTTATATGCTTTGATTCAATCTCAGCAATGGCAATCTGTTACGTTATTAGGGCATTCGATGGGTGGGATCGTATCTTCTTCTCTGGCTTCCATTATGCCACAAAGCATTGAAAGGTTAATTTGCGTAGAGGCTATGGGGCCTTTATCAAGCTCAGAAAAGAGCACGGTTGAACAAATGCAAAACGCGTTTCGTTCGAGAATGAGCGTGTATTTGAAAACCATTAAGCAACCCAGTGATTGGGAGTCCTTAATCAAAGCAAAACAAAACGCCAGTGGTTTAGATGAGTCCCACGCTGCCATGATTATGGAGCGGAATGTCAATTTTTCAGGGACTGAAATTACCTGGAAAACCGATCCTAGATTGCGTACTCAATCGACGTTGCGTTTTAGTGATGAACAAGCGCGCACAATCATGCAAAATGTCCATTGTCCTGTGACCTTAATTATGGGGGAAGATGGTTTCGAACGGGTAGCACTTCAGGCAACATCGCGGCAGTCTTGGTTATCGCAATTTGACTCAGTCCATTTGCCGGGTAACCACTATGTGCATATGCAACAGCCTAAAGCACTGACTAGTTTATTAGTAAAACATTTAGATTCATTGTCGATCCTTCAAGAAGATGTAATTTCTCAAAATCAAGCTTAACATTTGCACCTTCTCAGAGTATGGTTAGTAACACCGTTTATGACCAATAATAACCTTCATGTCTAAAACAATTATTTTAACAGGCGGCAGTTCAGGGATTGGCCTTGCCATGGCTAAGCGCTTTGTCAGTAATGGCTATCACGTGTGTAATCTTGATATCCATGCTAGTGACGTTGGCGAGTATCACTTTTGCGATATGCGCAATTTTGACCAGGTGCAACAAGTCGTGTCTGATATTTGTGTAAAACACACTGTTTATGGGTTAGTGAGCAACGCTGGTATTCATCTGTCTGCAAGCATTGAAGATACCGACGAGACCACATTTGACAATTTATTTGCGCTTAATGTAAAGGGTGCGTATGCAGCAGTGCAGGCCGTGTTACCAACTTTAAAATCTCAGCGTAATGGAGTTATTTTGGCCGTCGCATCAGACCAAGCGGTTGTGGCAAAACCAAATTCATTTGCTTATAACCTATCCAAACATGCCTTGGCATCAATGGTGAAAACAACTGCTATCGATTTTGCTGCTTATAATATTCGTGCCAATGCCCTTTGTCCTGGCACCATTGATACACCATTGTATCAAGAGGCCATTGCGAAATATTGTGCTCGAAGTGGCGCAGTTGCACAAGAGGTGCACTGTGCAGAAGCAGCGGAACAACCATTAAATCGACTGGGCACAGCAGAGGAAGTGGCCGCGTATGCAGCCTTTCTTTTGTCTGATGAGGCAAGCTTTATTACAGGATCTTTAGCTATGTTGGATGGTGGATATACAGCGCGATGAGCGAGCACTCCGTGAGATTTATCGATCCGCATTTACACATTTGGGATGCGCAGCAAGGTCATTATCACTGGTTACGTAACACGAGTAATTTGCCACTACAGGTCTCTGACAAGGGGTTGCATTGCGAGGCTTACGTACATATTGAGGCTGGTTTTGATAACACGCAACCTTGGCGCGAGTTGGCTTGGCTAGAATCAGTTGCAACAAAACCAATGCGAGCTATTGCCACCCTTGATCTGACGTTACCTTCAGAAGCATTTGTTGAGAGTTTGGCGAAACTTGCAAAATACCCACGCTGTGTTGGGGGGCGTCACATTTTGGATGGCGCTGCACCAGAATTATTAAGCAACCCTCAAGCCGTTGACAATCTCAATATTCTTGCGCAACACGGATACTTATTTGAAGCTCAATTTGATGCGGCTAACCAAGAAATTGTTGAACGAGTGTCTGACCTTCTACATACTCACTCTCATTGGCGCTGGGTAATCAATCATGCTGGGTATTGTGCAGTATCCTCATCAGAACGACAAAACTGGCGTGCTGGGATGTTTGCATTATCGCAAATACCTTCGTTAGTGATAAAATGCTCAGGGTTTGAAATGCAGGACACTCAGTTTACATGGGCTGAAGTTCAGTATGTGATTGACCAATGTATTGAGTATTTTGGGAAAGAGCGCGTGTTAATTGCTAGCAATTTTCCATTGTTAACATGGCGTATGTCATATTGTGAGTATTGGTCATATTTAACTCAGGCCTATGCAGATAGACCTGAGCTGTATTATAACAATGCTAAACGAGTTTATTTTACGGTTACATGAGGCGACCGCTTAACAACCTCATCATTGAGTTCAATACCGATCCCAGGTAAATCGGGTACCTTAAATTCCCCATTTTGTGGTTGATAGTCCTGAATACACAACTCCCGGTTCCAATGCTTTATCGCATAGGTATGATGCTCGTGAATCAAGAAATTTGGTATCGCAGCTTCAAGCTGTAATGCTGCAGCTGTGGCAACAGGGCCTCCGCACACATGAGCTTGAACACGGATATCATAAGTATCAGCGTAATCACAGACTTTCTTTGCCTCGGTAAAGCCACCACTCAGGCCAACATCAGGTTGGAGTACATCGATACTCTGATCTTCAAAATACGGGCGCACATCCCAACGATGATATAAACGTTCTCCACCAGCAATCGGGACAGTGAGTTTATCGGCGACTTTTTTGTGTACCGCGGAGTTGAGATAGTTGACTGGCTCCTCAAACATCATGCAGCCGACTTCTTCAATCACCGCGCCCATTTGAATCGCAGACGCGCAGCCCATCAAAGAATGCGCTTCAAAGATTATGTCGACTTCATCACCGACTTCATCGCGAATCGCTCTTAAGCGGTCACCAAAGAGTTTCATTTGTTTTGGCGTAAACAACTTGGTGCGGTCAAAGCTTGATTCACCATGTTCATCATAGACAATTGGATCGACTTTTACCGCATCATACCCCTCATCCATTGCTTTGCGAGCCGCTGCGGCATATTGTTCCGGGTGAATTAGCTTGGTGCACTCTTTATCCCAGTCAAATTGCAATTGTGATGCATAGGTACGCAAATTATCGTTAGTCTTGCCACCGAGGAGTTGATACACAGGGACATTTAAGGCTTTGCCTTTGATATCCCACAAAGCCGTATCAATGGCTGACATGGCTGAATATAAAATAGGGCCTCCACCGAGTCCCCAGAAACTCTCACGTAACATACGCGACCATAAGGCTTCGGTTTTAAATGGATCGTATCCAATGAGAACCGCTTCAGCGATCTCTTTAATCATTGCCGCCGCAGCACTGTGTCCCCAATCATAGGCAAGGCCTGCCTCACCCACACCATGAATACCTTCATCGGTGTGAATGCGCACAAAAATAGGATTCCATGGAGGACGATCTGGACAGTGGATATCAAATATTTCAACGTGGGTAATTTTCATTGTGTTCTCTTATCTTGGTAAGTTATTGGTCAAAGTCGGGAAAAGCTGCTTTGACACGACGCAACATGGCTGGCCAGGCTTTTTGTCCACCGGTGAGACCGGTGTGAACAACATTCGCCTGCGCTTTAATGTTTGGCACAATATCTGGTGGCAAATATATCAGCTCAGCGCCGGATTGTTGCATTTTAAGTTGGATCTGACAGGCGCGAATCAAATCATACATATGCATAAACGCATCGCCAATAGTTTGTCCAACCGTTAAGGCGCCGTGATTAGGTAGCAACATAAAATTAGCATTACCTAAATCACTTTGTAGTCGCTCGCATTCTCCTGCATCGACAGCAAGGCCTTCATAGTCGTGATAAGACAAGGAGGCTAGTGCAAAAGCGGCGTATTGACTCAAAGGTAATAGCCCGCTTTGTTGTGAGGCAACGGCAATTGCATCGTCTTGATGAATATGAATTACACAAGTGGCATCGTCTCTTGCTGCATGCACGGCACTGTGGATCGTGAATCCTGCAGGATTAATATCAAACGGACAATCTTCCTGAATAATATTTCCATCAATGTCGATTTTGACCAGGTTAGAGGCAGTGACCTCGCTGAAGGTTAGGCCGAATGGGTTAATTAAAAAATGCTCAGTCCCTGGTACCTTTGCTGAGACATGTGTATAAATTAGGTCATCCCACTCATGTAGAACGAGCAGTTTGTAACAGGCAGCCAAGTCGACACGCATCTGCCATTCTTCATTACTTACTTTTCCTATCAGTTCTGGGTTTGGAATATCCATCGTAACGTTTTATCATTGCTTTGCATGATGATATTGTTACACTGACAACAAAAATTAACAATGCCGGTTATGCTCAAATTCTCGCTTTTTTCCTTTGCACAACTTGATACTCATACTCTGTATCACTTATTAAAAATGCGCGCTCAGGTGTTCGTAGTAGAACAAACATGTGCATATTTGGATTTGGACGATAAAGACATCCACCCACAAACATTGCATTTAGTTGGATATCAAGCGGGAGAGTGTATTGCCTATGCACGATGTTTACCAGCAGGATTGAGTTACGATACCCCAAGTATCGGTCGTGTGTTAGTGATAGAGCCAGCTAGAGGTCGAGGGATCGCCCATAGATTAATGCTTGAAGCAATAGCTACTTGTGAGCAACATTGGGCAGGACAAGGCATTACCATAGGTGCACAAGTCTACCTGCAAAATTTTTATAAGAAATTAAACTTTTTACCTATTTCTAATGTCTACTTAGAAGATGACATTGAACATATCGATATGATTTTACAAGGAAAATGAAATGAATAAACTAATTTTAATGAGTTTTATTATGTTGCCTTTGGTGTCTGTGCCTACCTTTGCGCATGACCATATGAAAAAAGTTGAAAAAGAGGTCACGGTAAAAAAATGGCATACGACAGGCGATGCAAAGTTTGCACCTCATAGGATACCGGAAGCTGAAGGGACAGAGATCAAATACATGAGTGGGGATAAGGAACTGCGTGTCAAATTAGCACCAGGGACTGAATTAACTGAAGAAGTCATTCGTCGCGCATTTGCTGTTCTCCCGAATACTGAATTAGATCGCTTAGTGGCAGTACTAACCAAAGTGTCTTATCCGACCGATAAAGAGATGCTCACAGATGGACAAGGGATCATCGAAAAAGAAGTCGAGTTCATGTTTATTGATGAAAATGGCAAAGAACAAGAGATTGAAGTCAATAAACAACATAAAATGATCGTCGTCGAGATTGACAAAGAAGGTGAAGAGGTGTCAGTTGAGACCTCGCGATACCAGACCGCTGAAGTGGAGTTTGATTTGGCAGATGCCATTGTAGAATTGATCCAAGCTGGTAAATTAAACGATTCGCAAAAAGCGCGCATTGCCAAAGCATTGACGCAATAAATAATTGAATATTCAAGCTTACGGTTCTTAAGTTTTATTTGGGGAGGTCGATAAAAATACAGTAATATTTCTTTGGAGAAAACATGGACTTCGTAAAAGAACATATAGGAACAGAATTACAGTTTACTCTATCAGGTGAACTTGATGCCGAAAGCACAGAACAAATTCGAAATGAATTTGTTCAGCTCGCTGCCCAGCAAGACTTTACCACCATTACCATTGATATGAAAAATGTCTCTTTCATTGATTCATCCGGTATTGGTGTGATTGTTTTCTTGTTTAAAAAAATGAGAGAACATTCTATTGAAGTGGTTTTGTCAAATGTACACAGTCAACCATTGGAACTCATAAAGCTTTTAAGAATTGATACGGTCATTACCGTTGAATTATACGAAGGCGATCCAACAGAGATGGTAGCGAGTTAGTCCATTGAGAGAAGTTGCAGCTGTATGCCTATCAATTGTTCTTCTGCAAGGCTGTACAAGCTTTCCTGATTATGGGAAGGGCGGTTTTGCAGAACATCACATTGACTTAATTGATCCTTTTTACACCGATGAGCCAATGGGTCCAGAACATGGACTCAAGTTCGAATTTGAGTTGTTGCGACAACAACTTGCTGTACTCATATTAGAAGGGGCAGAATGGTGCTTTCCAGCCACTGTTAAACAAGCACAATTACTTGAAAAAAGAGTGGCACGAGAAATCTTTGCCCAGATGCACTTCGATGCTACTAATGATGTGATTGTGTTGAGACACCTCTTATACCGCTTGGAAAGACAGCTCGATTATGTTCTCGAAAAACAAACTTGCCAGCCACCTTCAACACAGATAGATAGCGACTCTATTACCTCTTTAGAGTTTGCTTCAGAACAAGACAATGTGAGTGAAGCAAAAGAGATGAGTATATCTTCGGCAATTAGTCACATCCTTGAATTAATCAATGCGGACAATCAATTTGCGACTGATTCTGCCATCGTTAATCTAAAATATGTAGCGCGTCTAGCTCAGGCTGCTCAGGTATTAAAACAATACCCTTCTTTACGTGTAAATCTGATTGGTCATACGGATAAGTATGGTTCAATAGCTGATAATCAATCTCTAGGTTTAGCTCGGGCAGAACAAGTCGGACGATATTTGGAAGCATTTGGTGTCGCAAATGAACGTTTATCTATGGACAGTGCAGGTGAATCGCAACCATTATTTGATGGTGATGGAGAGCATATAGATCTTACCAATCGAAGAGTAATGGCCGAAGTCTACGAGGAATGATAATGCAGATATTTCGTTGTGTGGCATTGGTTTTTATTGCCCTTTTTGGGTTGCCATCGTTTGCAGAGGATTACTCCATTCAGCCAGGGGACGAGCTAACCATATCTATTCCTGGAGAAGAAGCGTTTTCAGTCCCTTTTACGGTTAATAGAGATGGTGATATTCATCTTCCAGAGATCGGACGAGTGAGGGTGGTAGGTGTCTATGAAGATGAACTGCCAATGTTTCTTACAGAATTCTTGGCGAACGTCTATCTTGACTTGACTGGTTTAGATGCATTTGTTGCCAAAAAACAGATGCTTATTTTCGTCAGCGGTTATGTTAAAGAACCCGGTGAATACGTTGTTCCGCGGAGCGCATCGATACAAACGGCACTGCAGTATGCAGGAGGGCTTCGCTCCGGAGCACAGATCAACAAACTACAGCTTCGCAGACAAGATGGCCAAATTTATTTTGACTACAAATCTTATTTAGATTCTGGCGACGCATCAGAGCTGCCTAAGTTACAAGCTATGGATGAACTATTTGTCCCAGCCTCTCCCATTATTGGTAACGTTGAGATGGAGTTTGACCCTGCAAAAATCCCCGATTCTGGGGATGCTGCTCGAGACAATACCGCCATTAAAGTATTTGGCGAAGTCAAAAGTCCCGGAAGTTTTTCTTTCAGACCGGGTAAGGGGATCATCGATTTATTGATGCGCGCTGGGGGAGTTACTCGGTATGCAGGGGTGGAACAGATTCGTTTAATTGCAGACAGTGAGCCTCAACTCTTCAATTTGAAACGCTATTTAGAAACAGGAGATGACTCTCTATTACCCAATATTCAGCCAGGCACCACCATTTTTGTTCCCATCCAAGTAGAGGAAATAAAAACAGGCGGTAATGTTGTTTACATTATGGGAGAAGTCAAAAAGCCAGGGGCTTTTGAAGGTAAAGAGGACGCAACGTTTATGGACATACTCGCTAATGCTGGCGGTCCAACAAGATATGCTGAATCGAGACAAATTCGCGTGATAAAAGCTAATGGAGAGGTGATTCCATTTGATTTGACGGCCTTTACAGAAGGCGGAAGTAGTATGTTACCACCTGAAATTGAAAATGGTGACGCGATATTTATTCCAGAAAAGACCGACATAAATGAAAAATCTTGGTTAAAAGTAACCCCAAATCGCGCCGTAAGGGTGATTGGTGAAGTGGTTAAGCCCGGGCGGTTCGAGTGGTCTAATGAAATGTCTTTGCTCGATTTAATTGCTCACACTGGCGGTCCTACATCACGTGCTGACACGTCGACCATTGAAGTACTCTCACCCCAACCTGATGGCAGTACATTGTTGACGGTTTTCAATTTAGATAAATTCATGAAAACAGGGCAACCTGAATCTGCATTACCCAAAGTTTACGCGGGCGCAACAGTGCGGGTACATGACCTACCTGTGGATCCAACAGACAATAAATCACAATGGGTACGTCAAGCATCCGAAAAATCGATTTATATCTTTGGTCAAGTGGGCGCGCCAGGGAGATATAAATTTGATGATGATATGCATTTTTTGGATATATTGGCCGCGGCTGATGGACCGACTGATAAAGCCGATTTACATAATATTAGAGTGAGTCATCGTGACTTACCATATAGTAAGGTGAGTAAACTCAATCTAGCTCTGTATTTTGAAACTGGGGATGAAAATATATTACCTGATGTGAAAACGGGTGATTCGATATACATCCCTGAAAAAGATCGCTTATGGATAGATGAAACAAGCACCAGCACAGTGCGTATTTTAGGTGCGATAAATAAACCAGGACGCTATCGCTTTACTGACGATATGACATTAATTGATTTGATCGCCCAAGCCGCTGGTACTAAAGGCGATGCTTATATTGAAAAAATTACCATTGTTAACCTTTCATGTTGTAAGAACCAAGCACAAAGCTTTGACTTGTTAGCCTTTAGCAAAACGGCAGATGTCACCAAACTACCCCTGCTTAGGGCTGGTGATACAGTGTATATACCGTATCGCTCCGCAAGTGCGTTTCAAAAATGGCGTCAGGGGTTGTCAGATGTATTCCAGTTTGCATCGATTGCTGCACTGTTGGGATTGATCTGATGTCTTACATTACTCTGAGTAACGAAATTGACACGGTATATTCAAAGTTGTTAACCGAAAACAAACGGAGTATTGCAGTGATATCAGCGACTTCGGGTGAAGGCGTCACATCAATGGTGCTTGCACTTGCAAGGCGCATACTACTGTCTGGGCAAAGCGTATTAGTGGTGGATTTTAATAGCCATAAACCCTTCTTTTCGTCTTCCATCAGTCTGCCTCATTTTCAGCAGCATGATATGCCACCAATGTTATTGACAGATGAGCAGCATCAATTGGTAATGACAGGTGTACAAGCACCCAATAGCAAGTCAAAACTATTGCAGCTAAGATGTCCTGGAAAACTCGAACAACAGATAGTGCAGTGGCTTGATGATTTTGATTTTGTTATTTTTGATACCACACCGATCGGCCAAATCAATCAGCATAATATCCCAGCGCAACGAATTGCAGCCGCAGTGGATTCTAATATCTTGATGGTACTATCTGGTGTGACAACGGATGTTATGGTACGAGAGTGTATCAATAAACTCGATAAGGTTGGCGCATC
Organism: Glaciecola sp.; assembly: GCA_018623155.1. GTDB lineage: Bacteria > Pseudomonadota > Gammaproteobacteria > Enterobacterales > Alteromonadaceae > Opacimonas. Next base: position 34,850 of record JAAZVZ010000008.1, on the reverse strand, counting down.
GATACTCGGTGTAGTCATCAACGATAAGCATTCTCCGACCTTACAATCTGAGCTTATTCGACAAATGACTCGTTTACCAAATTGGATGAGTAAGCTTAGGTCTGCATTAATTAATGAGATACGAGAAACAAAATTATTGCGCATGGATGTGTAGATGAATCAAACATTATTTCAAATTAATTTAGACAGTCATATTTCAAGTGCTCGAAAATTTCGAGGGCACTTACAAAAGGCATTATTTAATGTTGTCACCGAATCGAGTGTCAAAAATAAAGTGCTGCTTGTGTTGAGTGAAGCGGTTAATAATATTAATAAGCACAATGACGAACTTGGCGTTACGATTACAGTAAAATTTGGTAAAAATGATTCTGGATTTTGGCTCAAAATCTTGGATGATGCACCTGCTTTTAATCCATTACTCGTTGAGGCAGTAAAGTTGGATGATGACTTTCCTTTACTTGAAAATCAAAGGGGGATCTATCTGATAAAGCAAGAATGTGATGATGTGAAGTATCAGTTTCTAGAAAAAAGCCGGCTGAATTCACTTTCATGTTTTTGGGAACACCAATCAAAAGCACATAAAAACAAGATTCTGATTATCGAAGACAGTCAATATGAATTGGCGGTCCTCGAACATCAACTCAGTGAAGAGTATGATGTGATAACCTGTGAAAATCCGGTGGTAGCATCACAACTGATTGAAAAGCATGAAATTAGTCTGATTCTGTGTGATCTACATATGCCGAGAATCACTGGTATCGATCTATATATTTATCTACAAAAAAACCGAAAAGAAGTCATTCCTTTTATTTTTATCACAGGAAGTGATGAACCTGAGATGCTTGAACAAGCTTATCATTTGGGAGTGGACGATGTATTGTGTAAACCTGTTCCCAAAACCATTTTGTTAAACACCGTTAAGCGCGTACTTCAGCGAACCCGACACATGCATCGCAGACTGCAAGACCGGATTGATAAAAAAATTTCTGAGTCTTTACTTCCGTCTATTCCTGAGCACCTCAAAGCATGGAATATCGCAGTTGGTTATCGCAATACAGGCAAAGGCGGTGGCGATTTTTTATTACATCAACCAAGTACTCATGGCGATACCATTGTGTTGGTTGATATCATGGGGCACGATGATAGTGCTAAATTCTTCTCATTTGCTTATGCAGGGTATATTAGAGGGTTATTGTACAATAATTATTTACTCGACAATCCAGATGAACTATTGCTTACATTATCTAATATGGCGTTAAATGACGAATTACTGTCACGCATTAATTTGACTTGTTGCGTTTTGCAAATGGGGCAGGGACGAGAATTAAAATATGCAAGTGCCGGACATCCTGAAGGCCTTCTCATCACAGCAGATGGAAGCAAACCGATTGCACAAAGCGGGATTATTCCGGGAGTTATCCCCAATGCAGCTTATAAGGTTGCGACTTTTTCCCTCCCTAAAAGCGGTAGAATCGCGCTTTTCACGGATGGATTCTTTGAATCTGGATTTGATACTTCGTCTAGAAAAGCACTTAAAGAACTCATGCTAAGCACATTGCAAAAGACCATACATTTAGATGTGCAAGCTTCTATGGATGAAGTGTTGTATCAATTTGATAAATTTACACAAGAGCGACCATTAGATGATTTAGTCTTGTGCCTTATCGACTTAGGTGAAACACAAGACCCACTATCTTAAACTTTCTTCCAAGGTTTACGATGTCTATGAATGAGATAATCCAGAGCGCCAACTAAGCCACTCAAGTGCCCCCTAAACATATAAGAGACCATTTTTATATATCGATTATGGCTTGCAAATCCATAGCGAATTTCTATTAACAGAAGAAGATAGAATAGATTTTGCAATATAAACTCATACACGAAAATAGAGTGTTTGCTCAATAACATTGCATTAGATAGGTAGGTCACGATCATCAGAAACGGAATAGCGACCCTAAGTGCTTTGCCAGAAGCAAATAAAAATGCAACCTGCTTATATTTTGGACGCAGTAATGATTTTAAGCGCATTACTTGTTGTATATTCCCAGCGGATATACGTTTTCGTCGTTGTTGATCCATGGTATTGCAACTGGCCTCTAATTCTAAAGCGTGCACATCTTTGAGTTGCTTGACTTTGTAGCCTTGTTCAACAATCCGCATGGGTAAAATAAAGTCATCGTTGATTGTATCGTGCTCTAATTCAGTGAAGAGCTTACTGCGGAAAATGTAGAAAGCGCCATGAGCCCCTAAAGTGGAAGCTAGTAAGGACTCTTGTTGTTTGATTTTCGATTGATACAACCAATAGGATTGCTCGCCGTCTTGGGCGTTATATAACTGGTAATGCGAATTCACAACGCCGACTTCTGGGTCCAAAAACTTTTGTGCTGAAAGTTTTAAAGCATCAATTGAGATCAGCGCTGACACATCAGACATGGCGACCAATTCCGTTTTGACAAACTTCATCCCCTCATTGATTACGCTGACTTTACCACGGTTTTCGGGAAAATCTATTATGTGTAAGTTCAACCCTTGACACTCAGGATAGGTTGTATATTGTTTGGCAATGTCGACTGTGTTGTCAGTACACCCATCACACAATATCAATATAGTTAATTTATCTTGGGGATAATCGAGAGTCGCAAGATTCAAGACCTTCTCTGCAATCCATTGAGCTTCATTATGCGCAGGAATGAGAATAGTGATTTCAGGTAAATTATTTTCAGGCATATCAATGGTAATGCCTTGATCTTGAGGTTTACCCCTAGTTAACCAATTCAGTAGTAAGGGATAAACAATATGGTGATATAAAATCAATATTATGGCTAAGCCATGGATGACAAGGAGAGCTGAAGTCACTCGTTTGCTCCTTGTGAATAAACGCCCAAGTATTTGCTTATTGTATGTGCAAAATGATTGTGTTCAAAGACGTGCTCACGAGGATCGCATTTGGCCGGATGATGATATAACTGCGAGATGGCATTACTCAGTAAATCAGGTCTTTGCACGGGAACGGCGATACCCGTTAAAGGACATAAGGCTTCTGTACTTCCACCAGTATCCGTGACAATACATGGTACAGAACAGGCCTGAGCTTCAAGTGTTGCTATGGGATAACCTTCTTTCAATGAAGGTAAACAAAAACAATCAATCGCTTGATAAAATGTTTTCATCTCTTCAATATGCCCAAGAAACACCACTCGTTCGGATATACCAAGTCTTTGTGCGTAGTCTTTTAATGGTTCAGCTTGAGAACCATTACCTGCAATGACAAGGTGAACGTCTGATGGCGCTGTGACCAGTGCATCTAACAATGTTTTATGGTCTTTTACTGGCTCTAGACGCCCAGCAGAACCTACCCAAAATACATTTTGACGCAAACCTAAATGAGTGCGAGCATAGCCCTTGTTACCGCTGCGAAATTGCGACATATCCACCCCATTAGGGATGATTTTAGCGACTCTTACTCGGGTATTTTTTTCAAATGCACTGGCAACATATTTTGCATCTGCGATCACGGTAGGGTTCACTAACCTAAGGATAGCTTGTTGTAATGTTCTTCTGCGAAAGCTCTCCAAATGCCATGCATCATGCTCGGTATGTACGACTCGACATCCAGCCATTCTCGCAGCAATCCCCCCGTACAAAAGTGGGCCAATATGATGGGTGTGTACAACCTCTATTTTGTTTTCTTGCAGATAATTTTTTAGTTGTAAAACGAGTGATGGTGTTACGCCTTTTGCTTTAGCAAAGCCCATCCATGGTGTTTGTAAAGACGATAAACGCTTCCAATTTTGTAATAACTCCTCTGACTGGCCTTGCAAACTGATCACTCTTGACGCGACAGTTCCTTTCATTGAGTTTGCCATATTGACAACCATTGTTTCGATACCGCCAGGTTGTAAATGTTGCACAATATGCGCTATGCGCAATCGTCGATTGGTTTGTTTGTGTTCAGTTAGGCTAAGAGTCGCTTCCATGCGATGCCTCCAAATGAATTGTATGAGCTAATTGTTTTATTTTGATAAGCCACTGGTTAAGTGTGTCTATGTCGACATTGAGCGGTGATTGTTGTTTCTGAATAATAGATTGTATTGATGCCACTAATTGATCGGCGTTCTTGTTGTGTTCAGCGGTTGTAACTAACCATTGCAACCATCTCTGATCAGATATTCCTTGACTGATAGCGAGTAAAGTCCAATCTATATCAGGTGTTGCAGAGCATAATTCTGCCGATGGATAGATGAAAAATACGTCATCTTCCCGAGCATCGACAGGTGAAAATGGGTAAGCACCTGGCATGCGGGCATGCCATTGCAAATAACCGTCGGTTTGCCAGTACCAAGTAGCTAATCCCGCGGCATGTCGGTACTGTTCTATATTGTATAAATATATTGTTGAATCTTCTTTTGCCATCGCATGATAATCTTTTGTCTTTAACTGCACTGAAGGGTTAACGAATTTAGCGGCTACCGAATGAAACCACTTGGTATCTTCTGGCGCGTTAAAATGCCCAGCAGTGACATTCTCTAACTCATTATGGGTGGCAGTGAAGGGTGTGCTTGCAGCGTTGCTTGGTTCGTCTGCGATAGACCAGTACAACGTAATATCAGGAAATTCAGAACGTACTAATGCATCAACTTTTTTGATTTGCGCCACGGCATTGGTTATCCCCATTTGTGCAACTAAGCGTTTATAGGGCGCGTATGCAAGGATCGTGGCGTGCATCCCCACGGCCATAACCTCTCTTATTCGTTCTATAAATGCTTTGGTGCTTGATGCATTGTAGGGAGTCGGTAATCCAGGAGAAAGTGCATTTAAACCAAACTGTTTTAGTCTGTCTAGATCACATTGATAGGCACGACTGTGGGCAAGAGATGTAAACCATGAACGGTGATAAGGCGGTTCAAGATACACGCCAATACTGGTCGTTAATTTTGGCAGTGTCATGTCTAAAACATGGACCTCTAAAGGCACTGAGCGACGTTGCCCATGTGTCTTTACAACGACTTCATAGTGGTATGTTCCAGCTGGGGTGTTCGGTTTGGTGAACAGTGAAAGGGTACTAATGCCGGGAAGTGTTGGATTCTCAGATGTCGATTCGTTGCTGAGTCGTTGTGCGGAAAAATGCAGTAAATTCCCTTGTAGAGATTTTCGTCTAAGCTGCCATTGCACATTTCTTTGGGTAATAATTGGGATAGGAGGTTGTGAACTTGAGTTTTGCTTTTCGCGCTTTGCGATCACATTAAATATACTAAAATCCGTAGCAAAGTCCTGCGTAAAGGCTAAGTGTTGTTGCTCATCTTTTGCCATCACAATGGTGATATTTGATGAAAGCTCCTGAGTTGGCATTGGGATGTGAAGTGCCTCTGAAATGGGCCAATTTTGTCTCCACCATAACGCTTGTTGGTCAGTCACATGACGGATTGTATTGTCATCACCCAATGGTTCGATCAGTAATGCAGAAAGATATTGGGCAGAAAGGCGATCACCATTGAGTGTCAATACATTATCAGAGCTGTCCGTTTCGATTGTATAAGAGCGATGTCCATAAAACGGCATGACGATATCATCAAACACATCAGGTTTGTTGGAATAGATGGGTTGTCTCAAATAGCGGTGATTCTGCCAAGACTCAGGGGTGTCGTAAAAATGTTCAAGGCGACGGTGATTAAAGGTGATAGTCCGTTCTAAAAAATGTGGAGCATATTCCCAGTCTCCCATATCTTCAAGCCACAAATGAAGACGATAGCGGCCTGCCTTGATTGGTAGGGTTATGGCATTGATTCCTTTGATCCCGTCACTAATGAGTCCGTCGTTGATGCCATTGTGTCGATCTCGCTGTAGCGAGGTGAGTGTCCCAGTCAGGGCTGGGTGATCTGGAGTTATGCGTTCAAAACCGGGCCATATTTTACTATTGTGGTCACCAAAATCCCATGCAACAAGATGTTCAGGTAAGATTGTTCTCTCTTTAAGCGTGGTCGCCTGAAATTCAATATTGGCATCAGATTTTCCTGCGAAGATATAAATTCTTTGGATATCAGTCGGCTTCACTTTGCGTTTACTGCTGGTGTATAACTCATTTGTACTGAGATGAAATACAAATTTACCTGGTACGACAGTGCGTTCATAATTGACGCGCTGAGCGAAGTTAGGGGAGTCTTTGTCGTCAATTCGAACAACGACAATTTGAGGCTCCTCGGTGTGATTAATCCCTTTGAATTCTAAAGTTGTATTGGTTAGGTCATGTTGACTCACATACCAGACATGTTTGCCTTCAGCATAAGCATAAGCACCGAATAGTAATATGGTAATAACCGTAAACATGGCGAAACAACAATATTTATTCAAGCAATCCTCCACGCAAATCTTGTGAAGCAACCTGTGGAATGCGAGTTAATACCTCTTGCCCCAACTTTGTCTCTAACTGTTTTTTGTATCGTATAGTATGGTCATTTATGTGTGCAAAAATAGCACAGCCAATACCAAATACTATCCCTCCCACGATACCTGCAATGAAAAACAAGATGGCGGATGGATTGTTGGGTACACTGGGAGTAAAGGGTAAGTCAATGACTTTGATGCGTTTCTCTTTTTCAAAAAAACCCAAGGCACCGGTGACACGCGCGAGCTCATAACGTTCTAACAAATCTTCATAAAGGTTGCGTTTCACTTTTAAATCACGCTGCAATTCATTGAGTTGCTTTTCTAATTTACCGAGTTGAGAGGTTCTTTGGGCCTGCTTGTTGATCATTGTTCTAAGATTGTTGGTTTCTTCTGTCAGCGCATTCACTTTACCTCGGGCAAGTTGTAGGTGATCTAATTGCGCGATCAACAACAAAGGTTGTTGGGAATCAGAACTGCGTTTAGATTGACTGGCAATGCTCCATAGCTGATCGACATCGATTTGATTATCCTGATTTTGCAAGGCGGCAAGGCGTTCGTCTTGGAGTCGATTTAATACTCGCATGGCACCCTGAACCTGACTATGATTATCGGTATATCGAGCTTTTAGTAGGGCAAGCTGGCTCTGAAGTTGGATGATCCGCTCTTCTAGATTGGCAACAACAGGATTTGTTTTTGATAATTGTTGGTCAATTGTGCCGAGCGTTTTGATAGCACCGGCGAGTTCAGCTTCTTTTTCAAACAGAGTTTGCTTAAGCTGTGCCAAACGACTCACATTACCCAAATGCAGTTCTGGAAGCTGTTCTGCATGCTGATTTTTGAAAGCGGCAAGTGCATTTTCTGCCGCCTCAAGTTCGAATTGGCGATTGGTTAATAATTCTGATAGAAACGTTGAAGAATCCTTAATTGAAGAACGCTCTGGTGCTAACAGTTGTTCAATAAAATGATTTGAAACGGTATCCAGTATCGGCACGATAGTTTTAGGATCAGAGCTTGAATACTCAATTCGAATCAAATCTTTACCGGACATTTCCATTCTCAATGAACTGGACAGTTGATTGATTACCCTCTCTTGGTCTACTTTGTTCGTCTCTTCTGTTATGAGTTGACGATCGATGGCCACCTGACGCAATATGTGCCGACTATGCAATAAGGTTTGTAAAGCTGATAAGCGCTCTTTGAGCATCGCCGATACGGCAAAATCCTCCAAGAAAGGATTTAGTTTGGACGTTTCTTGAATCAACATGCTTGTATGTGCAGTGTATGTTTTGGCTGTGAAGACACCGATAGAAAAACCGATCACAGGAAATAATAAAATCGGTAAAATGATAATATATCGGTGTCTCCACCCAGCATCTAGCAGCGTATATAATTGATAGCTAATATTACTCACTGTGCCAAAATCTCCATTACATCTAGAGCTTTTATCGACCAGTCTTCACGTTCCACCAGTTTTTGTTGTGTCTTTATTGGCGCTGTATGTAAAGTTTTATCTAATGCTTCGCACATTTCTTGTGGAGAGTGAATGATATTAATCACCTCTCGGTAAGGAGCCAATGCGGGAAAATCTGTGCTGATAATGGGTGTGCCTGCGGCCAAATATTCACGTAATTTCAGGGGGTTACACGCTCTAATTTGGGCATTGTCGACAAACGGTAATATCGATACGTCCCAATGTTGCGAAAACCTTGGTAACTCCTTATGTGCGACTTCAGGATAAAAAAAGACGTTCGGGAATTGGGATAACGCGCTCACATCTACGACAACTTTTCCAACAAAAACGAAATGCCATGTTGGCATTTTGGCAATCACTTCATGCAATAATGATAAGTCTAGCCACGCCGATATACTGCCATAAAAGCCTGCAATGGGTTTGCCTTGAGGGAGTAATTCAGAAGCAACGGTTGGGTTTGAAAATAGTTGATAATCGACTCCATGAGGGATCATGAAGGTTTTGGGGCTTGCTAATTTATCCGCTAGTATTTGACTGGAAACGAAAATAACGTGAGCTTTATGCAATAGTTCCTCTTCTCGTTGAGAAACCGTATCATGCTCAACGCCAGATAGCCCAGAAAAATCGTCACCACAATAATATACCACCTTTTCTTCATTTAGATGTCCAATCATATCAACTGCCGTAGGCAGTGATAACCATAAGATCGGTGAATTCAATTGAAGACGTTCAACGATAGGAACGATTTGTTTTTTGAGAATAATCTGACAAATTTTTCTGGTCAAAGACCACTTGGGAACCGGTATCGTCAATGGGTTGATAATTGTCATATTATCTGGGATGACAGTATCTTGTTGTGTAGATTTGGCGCGGCACTTGGCAATGATCTTATGAATGAGACGAGTCAGGTCATGCCAAGTTACCCTGGGTTTGCGCAAACCAATAGAGTTGACCCAAACCACACGTCGATCTTTGGCGATATGTTTAATCAAGTGTTGCGTACTGGAAGGTAACTTACCCCAGTCTTCACCAAAAACAATTACATCTTGTTGCATGATTGTCCCTGGAAAAAGTCATACGATAAGGCGGTCACACGATTACGACCATTGGTTTTGGATTCGTAAAGTGCGTGATCTGAGTGAGCTAATAATGAGGCGATATCATGTTTAAAGGGCTTAAACTGAGTCAACCCAAAACTTGCAGTAACATGAATGGGCTTGTCATCATAGTTTAGCTGCAATGATTCAATTGCAATACGGTATCGTTCGATGGGTATTTTGGCTTCTTTCATAGATGTATCCGGCATACAGATGCAGAACTCTTCGCCTCCCATACGCCCAATCGAATCTTCAGTACGCAGGTTGGATTTCAGCGTTGTGCACACTTCTTTGAGCACCATATCTCCCGCCTCATGACCAAAGGTATCATTAATATTTTTAAAAAAATCCAAATCAAAGTATGCCACGCACAAAGGTCGCTGATGACGCTGAGAGACCGTCATTGCTTTCTTGAGAATCTCGGTAAAATGCCTGCGATTGGGAAGGCCTGTTAATACGTCAGTCAGCGATTCATGCTGTAAGGTAAGATATTTATTGAGTTGTTTTTTGCGCATCGAAAACATTCTAACAATGGCATTCACCATAGCTTGAATTAGGTCCTTATCCATAGGAGCTAAAAAGAAGGCATCTGCACCCACTTGAAGACCTTTAATGAAGTCATCCTTATTATTTTCGACGGAACCGGTCAATAAAATAGGACGCCATATTTCTTCAAGTAGATCCTCCATCATTCTGATCATCTTGACCATTTCGATGCTCTTTTCATTTTTTTCTTGCAGGTCAATAATGATGAGTGAATACATATCGGGCATTGCTCTTAGTGCTGCTATGCCTTGCTCACAATTGGTAAATGCACTGACATGATAGTTGAGTTGTTTTAACGTGGCCTCAATATTTTGTAACGATTGCGAGCAGTCGCTGAGCAAAAGTACTTTTACTTCTCCATAAGTATCATCAAAAGTATTTTTCATATTAGTTAAATCCATTAAATACAATCACTTGAGATATATCCGCAGTATGTTTTTCACTTGCAAAAGAATTATCTGCACTATTTCTACCGCTCCATAAAACGTATGTTTGCTCGTTGCCTTCAGGGATCTGAATGGCTAACGATTTACTCTGTCCTTGCGTTAAGGAAGTCTGAATTAAGATGGTTTGGTTTTCATCCATGAGTTGCACAGTGACTAAATTTGAACTGGAATTGGTGAACGATATGTCATGGGATTTGAACATGGCAAACGTGTGTCCATCTGCAGCAATGGTATCCGTTGTAGATTGTAATGCTGGTTGACTCTGTGCAGGAGGGGCTGAAACATTTTGTTCTATTCCAGAATTATTTGAACCGCCACACGCGAATAGAAATAAGCAAGAGGAAATGAAAATTGATTTTTGCATGAGAAAAGTCCTTATTCTGCATTGAAGATAAATTGAGAGTTGATATTTTGCTTATACCACTCAGTATATTGTTCAGGTGCATTGAGCCAGTTGATAAAATCTGGATATGCTTTTGCAATATCTTGTGACTCCAACGGATGATGCCAATTACTAGGTAAATCTAATACCCATGGCAACGCTTTTTCAGTGACGTTAAATGGCCGCACTAAGCTAGCGTCAACTTGATAAGACAGCGGTGTTGCAAATAGCTGTCCGTCACGATATGACCCTTCCGCTTCAAAATAATCCGTCCCAGAAAATTCAGAAAGATGAATTTCAAGGCATCGCCCCGGTCCGGTTAAATGGTTATATGATGGATTACCCGTTAACCATTGATTAAACCATGGAAAACTTTCTTGATATCGCTCGAAACGAAAGTGAGAGATTTCATATGAAGGGTTACCTTTTTCGCTGGCAAACATAAAGTGATCATAGTTGGTTTCATTCAAAGCATTGGCACTGTTTAGCCAATCGTCTTGTTGCTCATCGGAATGTTTAAACTCAATAGCAAGCTGCCAGGTGTTGGTTGTGGTGCCTGCTGGACAAGAGACACCATTATCTATACTTGTTCGATACATACAGCGTGTAGATTCAGCTAGGTTAATAGCTTGATAATGTGATAATTCTTCAAAGAGATTTTCGGATAATGTAATGACTAAACGGTCAGATTGTGTCTCTAGAGCAAGAGGGTATGGGTAATTACTGAAGCCGTTGATTGCAACATCATTGAGGTTAAATTCTCCGTTTGCATATCGATATTGAGCGACTTCACGTCCTGCACTATCGGTCTTCAGCAAGGTTAATGTTTGAATGTTTTCAAGTTTAACGTTGGGTAAGGACAGAGCTATTCCATTGCGAAAAATTGCGCCAATCGCTTCAATACTGTAGTCAATCGTAAGAGATTTTAATACATCTTCTTGCGTGATTTGATTGTTGCTTTCAATTTCTTTAGTGGTAATCACTTTTATTGCGTCATAGGCAATAACCGCATCATTAAAGTCATAATCCCCTTGCATGGGCCAGTTATCTTCAAACGCAACTTTACCGACTTTTTTGTGTTCAGTATCTTTGACTGATTTCACATTAATGACATCTTCTAACCCTGCAATGGCTGCTAAAGGGGTGACTTCAACATTAAAAATAAGATCATTAAAATCTTTATCGCCCATATCGGTTCTAATATCTTCAAATCCATAGGCAAAAAAGCCAATATCATTGATGTCGTCGCTACCCGATAAAGTATCTCTGAACAAAACATGATACTTGTTGCCTAAGCCAACGTTTGGGTTTAATGCTGGTAAAGTATAAAAGGGTTGTCCGAACTGAAAATTGTTTTTTTGTCCACCATACCATCCGTTCCAATTGTTAGAGGCAATGAAAAAACCGATACTGTATCCAGCAGGGAGTGTGATTTTTAAATCGACTTGATCGCCTTGCACTAACTCACCACCAGAACGGGCTCTAGAGCTGTTAGGAAAGATCAATACATGTTCAACATCCGCAATGGTGGATGATGTAGGTGGGTTATTGGATTCATAAATAAAGTACCCAAGAGAGTTTTTGTATCCTGCTCCTTCGTTTAAAAAAGCCACTTTGACCGTAGCGGTCCCTTCAAAGTCATCTTTCACTCCGATGTTGTTGAACGTATTTTCGAGTAACGTGGGATCAACACGTTGACCTTCAGGCACTAATGCATAAAACCCATCTAATAGAAATTCATCTAGTTGGTCATTGATATTGGATAGGCGCAAAGGGGTGCCCATACGGGTAAAGTGATCTTGATGATTTTGGGTGGTCGATACATTTGGATCTAATGATGAATCCACCCATAGCCAAGAAGAGGGGTCCGTTGTCGCACTAATATTTAGGCTATAGCTTGCAGCAATGATTAGAGATAGCAAACGAATAAGATGCATGATTAATAATCCTTTTGTTGTACAGTGTGAGGTAACAATTGTTGCTCAGTCCAATGCGCTAGACTGATAGTCATTGCCCCGAGGATATAAATTGGCCAACTAAAGCCAAAAGTCAAAAAGGTTCCGGCAGCAAGGGTTCCCACTAGACCAGCCAAAAGTGCTTCGGCTGTGGTATGAATCGCAGGGGAAAATTTACTTGGATGAGATTCGAGAATCTGTAGGGTGTGTAAATTAGTTTTAACCAGCATCACAATGACAGTGACGAAGATAATAAGTCCCACATACCCAGTCTCTGCCAATACGCCAAACCAAGTTGAGTGAACGGCGTGATTTACGCCATCCCAATGGGGTGAATAAAAAAAGTAATTCGAGTAGAAATTATCAATGCCAACTCCCGTAAACGGGTTATCGTTAGCCATGCCAATGGCGGCTTCCCAAGCATAAATCCTTCCCATGGCTGAAGCATCGATACCTTCCTCAGCCGCACCACCAGAGACACGCCCTGAAATACCAGCGACTTGATATAAAATTAAGGCAGCGATAGCGCCACCACCCAAAAATAGCAGTTTGTTTTGGATTCTTCGGTAAGCAAAAATACCAAAGACCGCCAAAATACCTAACAACCCACCTCGACTTTGCGTTGCCAGGATGGCTGAAAACAAGATGCAGATACTCATGACGCCATATATTTTGAGGCGATAGCTCAGTCCTTTTGTCAGGATAAAACCCACAGCAAAAGCAGAAGGAAACATGAGCACTAATGACAGATCATTTGGATCACCGAGTACTGATCCGAACACGCGACCAATTGTGACGCGCGTTTCTTCAACGAGCCCTATGCCATTGGCTTTGTTATAAAGGGCTTTGATCCCGACAATGCACCCAGCAAAGACGATCGCTTTTGCTGCAAAGGCAAAATCCGTCTCGCGAGTGGTTAACCATGTAATGGCAAAACACATAATGGCGATTTTGATAAAAATATTTAAGTAATACTGAATGGCGATTGGCAAATTACTTGCCATGACAACCCCGATACTGACAGCGATAAAAAATGCTGTTAAACCAGTCAGTTCTGGCCGCCACCATAATGTAAATCTCTGTTTGTAAAATACATTCCAACCAAGAGTTGCAAAGCTGGCTAAAGAGAGCAATAAGGGGATTTTGAAATTATAGAGTTGTGGAATCACTTCGTGGATGCGAAAAAACGAAAAAATGACAAACAACAACACCATCAAAAATGGGTAGTGCAACATCATTAATATCGCAATCGGTAAGATACTGATCCCAATCACAAGCAAAGGGTGTGGCATCACAGACCAAGCAAAGGTGAGCAGGATGATCCATATGAAAATGAGATAGTGGTTAGTGAATAGGTTAAGCATAGTGTTCACATTTTTCCTAATTGGTATTTGGAAAATGCGTCAGTGCTGCGAAACCACATAGTCACAAGCCCTATTACGAATAATGAGCCAACACTTATGATGAACTGAGACACTGGAGACAGGTATAGGTGTAAAGCGACACCCAATATTACAATCGCGGTTGGTGCACCGAAGAGTAACCCATATGAAAACGGTAAAGGTAGGCGTTTTTGACTCAACAAAAATAGACCAATCGCTTTAGCTGACATGGCAATACACAGTGAAATTGCAGCGCCATATGCTCCATGTAGGGGCACTAAGCTCCAAAAAAGCCCGATTCCGAGTAAAGAGATAATACAGTTGATAAAAAATTGCTCATACGTATTGCGACCAGTGAAAGCACCAATATTGAGAAGTTCGGCGGCCTCTTTTGCAAACATGGCACATGCGAGGATTAAGAGACAATTCATCGCATCTAGGTAAGAAACAGGCATCAGTAGTGTGATCAAAAACTCACTGGTGGTCATAATCATAAATGTTGCAATCGCTAGATAAAGTAGGCCAAAAGACGTGAATTGAGCAACACTATGCGCACCGTTTGGTTGCACCAAAGTTTGGAACCGTTTGGGTACCCACCACATTGTGTAGGGTTGCAGGAACAACACAACACCAATGGCAAATTTGGCTGCAACACCATATAAAGCAACCTGCTCTAAAGATGTATAGTGCGCAACGAATAACCTATCGGCTCCCATTAAGGCAAATCCAACTAATCCAGTGCCTAGCAAAGGAAATGAGTAGGTTAAAATCTTTTTAAATGTTTTTGGTAACCATATCCATTTTGTGGTTTGACACTGCCAAAATATAAGATAGGCAAGTTGTATTATGACGGCTATGAATCCAGCTGCGAATATACTGGTTACGGTGGGAGAGACTTGGATAAACCAAAGTGTCAGGACAACTTGAATAAACGCTCGTCCAATGGTGGCAACACAAAACTCACTTGCTTGATCATTCATCCGTAACCATCCAAGAGGGACGGCAATCATGGCTTCGAATGAAACGATACACAAACCGAGTATTATGGCTTCAAGCGGAATGTTCCCAGGAATATGCTTTTGGATTTGTGCCACAAATAACCACAAAAACAGCAATGAGATGACGCTCATTAAAGTTGCCAGTGTGAATATAGCACTCGCCATTACGCGTTGCCGTTGAACATTTCGAGCGAGTCCGGCGAATCGATAAAGACTGTCTTCTAAACCAAAACCAACAATCACACTCGCAATAATCGTAATACTGCTGAGAACCTCTACACGTCCAAATTCATCAGGTGATAAAGTATGAGCAACAAATGGCAACATGATCAGAGACAGACCTTTCATCAGAGCCAAACTAAAACCGTATAAAATCGTGTGAGGAATATTGGCAAACTTCATATGAACTGCCTCTCAATATGGGATTTTATTTCGGCATAACTGTCTTGAGCAGCGTACTGTTTTGCAAACATAAATCCATTTTTGCCAAGTAATTCTATTCGGTCTGATTGTTTGAGTAGTAGGTGAAGTTGCTTGTGCAAATCATATGGATCATTCGGCTCATATTTCCAGCAATGTTCGCCTTGTGTTAACTTTTTATCCCAGTATGCATTATCAGCAGGAATTAATACGCATAGACCTGCAGCAAGGGCTTCCAATATGGACAGTCCAAAAGGTTCTTTTTGACTAGTGGAAACAAAAATGGAATGCGCTAGGCGTATCTCTGACAAATTATCGGGAGCCTCAAGCCAAGTCACATGTGGGAGTGGTATATTAACCTCAGAGGTTGGAATATTAGGCTCTTTTGCACGAATAAAGCAGATACTGCATTCTGGTCGTTCTGTATCGCTGAATTGTTGTAACGCATGAAGAAAGGTATCTAAGCCCTTCCAACGCAGATTTGATGCCGCCCATAGCACTTTTATATGTGAGTGCTTTAGCGGTGGGCTAAACGCATATTCGGATAACCCGTTCACAAACGTTTTGCACGGTTTTACATCTGATATTTTGCGTAAGTTCGTGTCACATTTAGCAAGTGCTGATTCGATCGATTCCCGCGCAGAATCTAAATAAAATAGAGCATCGGTTTGTAGCAGTAATTTCCCATTTAAGCGACTGGCATAGACTGGACCATGAATAAATTGTACCCATTGCACTGGACAAACAAATTTGCAGACGGACACTGCCATATCATTACTAGGTAAAGAACAGCCCAACACCGTTTTGATATGAGAGTGTCTAAACAGAGCAAATAAAAGTTGTAAGGCATAAAAGCCATGTTTTAGTAAGTATTTATAGCCACTCTCAGCATCTTTTAAGAAGGGGGCTTGTTTAAGGCAGATGATGCGCGTATTGCTGCATTGCCATGAATCTGCATCAATCGTTAAGATATAAACATCGATGTCCGGAGAAAGTGTCTCTAAAAAGCGTTTTGTGGCAATTTTGGAACCGCCATTAAATTCAATTGTATCAATGATTAATATGGCTTTTCTTTGCGTCTTCGCAAACCATTTTTGTCGGCAATAACCTAGGGTCATTTGGCCAATACTTTTGACCTTTTGCCATGATGATAGCTGTTTTCTTCCTCGTAATATTGCTTCTTCATATATGCCACTCATGCGTTCAACATTTTGAGAAATGGTAAAATTTTGAAGGACTCGGTGGTAGCCTTGTTTGCCCATTTCTCTGGCGGCTTTGCGATCGGTAAAGAGAGTTTTGCATGCCTCATAAAGCCCAATATCCGACTCAGGAAGGCACAGTTTACCGGTCAGGTTGTGTTCAATAACAGAACTGATCCCACCAACATCAGGTGCGATGCATGGGAGTTTAGCTAAGCCGGCTTCGGCAAAAACCAAACCAAACACTTCTTCTCTCGCACCGGAGATAAAGACATCGACCCCTTCTTTGAGCATGCCAAAAGCATGCTTTTGCTCACCTAAGAGAAAAATATGCTGCTGCATATTTAGGTCATCAATGAGCTTCTCTAAGTGGGCTTTTTCAGGCCCATCACCGATGATGAATAAAGCGGTTTCAATACCTGATTGATGCATTTTATGACACGCTTTTATCACCAAATCCATGCCTTTACGATGAATGAGTGAGCCAATGCTTACCATGACAAAGTGATTTTTACTAAGCTGGTATGCCATGCGTAGATTGTAGGTGGGTTGTGCCAAGAGTCTATTGGTATCGATGCCATTGGCAACTACATGATAATGGGGTTCTTGACCCTTATCACCTTGACATTGCTTTATGATCGGTTGACTTACACCCACTATGTGATCGGAACTCGTTATACGACATCTGAGCCTTTCACTAAACACATATCGAGCATGTAGTTGAGTGACGAGTGGAGTGCGTGTTTGGTTTGCAACTGACACCATCCATTGGGCCGGTGCAGCACTGTTACAATGAATAAGTTGTATTTGATGCAGCTTAATCAATTCTCTGCCACGTTTGCAAAAATAGCGTGTGTTATTGATGGCAAAGCGAGGCGCTTCCCAGTCGCCTAGTATGGTAAACCGGTCTCGATAAACGGTAATGTGTTGTGAGGTAAATGTAGCTTCCAAGAGTTTGGTATCACACCAAACGATCGGTTCAAATCGTGAAGCATCGATATTTTTGATCAGATCAATTAAACATCGTTCACTGCCACGGATCCATTCATGTTTTGCATAATGAACAAAGAGAACGGGTATTCTGGACTGAGAATTGTTGAACGATGCATGTTTGGTATGACTTAATTCTACGAGAGGTAAACTCGAAACATAAAGGCGCACCAACTTATCAATGTATTGCCCCATGCCAAAGTGATTCAGTATGGTTAGGCGAGCATTGTTGCGAATGCGCTTTTGGGCTTCAGAAGAAAGAGCCAGCCAATCTTCAATGATTTTAATGTAATCCGCTTTGGAATATTGAGGTAACAAGAAACCATTGTGTTCATGAACGATGAGTCTATCTAAGCTGCCAAGTTGGTGAGTGAGTACGGGAATGCCTCGAGCCATTGCTTCTAAGCAGACCATTGGCATGCCTTCTCGGTGGGAGGGTAATACCAATAGATCCAATTGTTTCCACTGCTCCTCCATATTGTGGCAATGTCCAGTTAAGGTAATATGGTTAGGAGCATATTTCTTGATATCATTAAGTAAGGGGCCATCTCCAACCATAACAAAGGATTGATCCATCAAGGCACGTGCAATTTCAACGAAGCGTCCTGGCGCTTTTTCAGAACTGAATCGGCCAACATAGCCAATGTGATTCCCCCAACTCAACGTAATGTCAGTGCAGTCTAATGCGTTAAACATCACGTTTGCACGGCTGTATAAGGATTCTGCAATTGGCTCGCTGACTGCGATGTTTTGGTGACTTAATCCAGAAGATAAGCGGTCAATAAAATCATAACAATACAGTTTTCCAGTGCCCTGATCACCTGAGTGGTAGGTCGCAATATGCTTAGATTGGGTAATGATCGAAGTGAGTCTGCACCATAAGTTTGCTTTATAACCGTGCGAATGTAAGACATGGAACGTATTTTCTTGAATGAATTTAAAGAAATCGAGAAAGCCATTATTAATGGTATAAGTACGTATGTTCTTAGTCTGTAATTTAGACGTAAGGATATGTTCGCCATAATGTTTTAGGCGAATAAAACATATTTCTAATGGAACGTCTTGCACTTTATTAAGTGCGGAAGCAACGCCATAGATATGAGACTCAATGCCACCATAGGCACGAGTATCTAACACAATCCCAACTCTCACAGACTTATCTACATTACACAAACGTTCTATCTATATCGTTTTTGATCGTCTGATTTTGAGTTTTTTAAAGAAAATTATGAGGGATTGTGTTTTTGGGTTACAAAAGTTTTACCGTCATAAGCGCTGTTGCAACGAGTTGCTTAGCAACTGCTTGACTGCCGCTCTCAGCATAACAACGCAACTCTGGTGCATTGCCACTTGGACGAAGGTGGATAATGTCACCTGTGTTGAGAGTGATGCGCAACCCGTCTATCGTATTTATTTGCTCAACTTCTCCAGGGATGCCCATGGCTGCGATCAGTTGATTTGGGTGGGCACTGAGTTGTTTAATGAGTTCTTGTGAACGTTCGGTAGCAAAATCTTTGATTCGGTCACTGTCTGTAAATCGCTGGGGCAACATTGCAACCAATTGACTTATGGTTGTTTGTTGGGCACAAGCATCCGCTAATAATAAAAGCCCTGGCAGTAATGCATCTCTAGTTGGTAATGCGTGAATAGTGTGCTGATTAAAGTGCACATCTGAACCTAACAGAAAACCACCATTTGCTTCAAAGCCTGCAACTGAACGGTAGTCAAAGTCTAAGGAAGCAAACGCCTCGATGACATAGGGCGAGCCAATTTTGGTACGAGAGACATGGCTAAAAGCGAGACTGGCTTCAATAGCTGTATTACAACTAACAGGCACTGCTAAGGCTTCAATTTGTAATGCTTTAGCGGTTAATAAGCCGACTATATCACCGCGTAACCATTCACCGTTTTCGTCACTGATGAGTGGACGGTCACCATCGCCATCGGTCGAAAATATCATATCGAACTGATGAGTGTCTGACCATGCTTTTGCTTTTGCCTTATCAGCATCACTTACTGCTTCTGTATCGATTGGCACAAATTCGTCTGAACGTTCCAATGCGATTACTTCAGCTCCCAATGCTTCAAATATAGGTGCATAAAGTTCACGGCCAGCACTGGAGTGTTCGTAAATTCCGATGCGTTTTGAGGCAAATATATCTGAGGCAAATAACTGGGTAGCACGCTGAATATATCGCTCAGTGGCAGAAGTTTCTACTTCTGGCAAGATTATTTCTGAGCAGCCCGCAACATCGCTTGTACATGCCAAAATCGCTTGTTCATGGGCTTTAGTGATTTCCCCATCCGGGGTGTAAAACTTCAGGCCATTGCGATCGAATGGGATATGTGACCCAGTGACCATGATACAAGGTATACTTTCTTGTAAGGAAGCCAACGCTAGAGCAGGCGTGGGCAAAACACCACAATATATCGCATCAATGCCTAATACCTTGAGAGCGCTGATACAATAACTTGCTATATTGGGAGAACTTGGTCGGTTATCAATTCCGACTAGGACGCGATTAAATACATAATCTTCTTGCATTGACTTGATGAACGCAAAGGTAAACGCATGACACGCGAGGGGCGTAAAATCAGTGACTAAACCACGAGCGCCTGATGTGCCAAATTTGATGCCACTCTTAGCGATGGTTTGACTGCAAGTCGACATATCTCATCCTTGTATATTGAATATAAACTACCACTATTGTAAACGAGAAAAGCCGAATCACAAGGGGTAAACCATTGCGCTCCGGCCTTTTTATATTTGTAGGTCTAATGCATTAGTCCTAGTGTTTGTTTAAAGTTTCACTAAATAACGACCTGTTACAGATCCAGCCATGATGTTTTGTGCAGCTTCAATACAGTCATCCAAACCAATTTCATGGGTAATTTGCTGTATTACAGTAGGGTCGAGTTCCTCGGCTAAATCATTCCACGCACGTTGACGTCTTTCTTGAGGACAATATACTGAGTCTATACCGAGTAAAGAAACGCCACGCAAAATGAACGGCGCTACAGAACTTGGTAAGTCCATACCTTGCGCGAGACCACACGCGGTCACTACTCCACCATATTGGGTGTTTGCAATAATATTCGCAAGGGTATGCGAACCGACTACGTCAACCGCTCCAGCCCAATCTTGACCGCCCAAAATACGTGCTTTGCCTTCGTACTCTTTGCGATCTTTGATGGCGCTTGCGCCGAGGCCAGTCAAATATTCCGCTTGTTCAGCTTTACCACTTAATGCCGTGACAGAATATCCCCGTTTTGCCAGAATCGCTACGGCAACCGACCCAACGCCACCCGTTGCACCAGAAACCAAAATATTACCTGATTCTGGAGTAACGCCTGCGTCACGCAATGCATTACAACACAGCATGGCGGTATAACCGGCTGTGCCAATGCTCATAGCGTCTTGTGGTGCCATATTAGTGGGTAATTTGATTAACCATTTGCTTTTGACTCGAGCATACTCAGCTAAACCACCCCAGTGTTTTTCGCCTACTCCCCAGCCATTTAAGACAACCGTATCGCCCACTGCAAAGTCAGAGGCGTTAGACTCTTTGACAACGCCGACAAAATCGATCCCAGGTACCATCGGATAAGATTTTGCAATTGGCGCACTGGCGGTAAGTGCCAAGGCATCTTTGTAGTTAAGCGTTGAGTAGGCGACTTTTACGAGTACATCGCCTTCTGGTAAATCGGTTACATTGCATTGTTCTATCGCAACTTGTTTGTCTTCACGTAACACTATGGCGCGCATAAATATTCCTTGTTAATTTATATTAAATTAAAGATTTTTCTTTCATCACTGATGAGATCTCATCAAGACTCGCTGGGTCATCAATGGTTGATGGTACAGTATAGCTTTGACCATCGGCAATTTGGCGTAATATTTTGCGCAATATTTTGCCCGAACGTGTTTTGGGTAGGCGATTGACGATTAAGGCTTCTTTAAAGCAAGCAATCGGACCAATTTGTTTGACCATACTGGCTTTTAAGTCTGCAAATAAAGTCGCTTCGTCAATTTCAACACCGTCTTTCAAGATGACTAAGCCAACCGGTAGTTGTCCTTTGAGTTCATCTTTAACCCCAATTACTGAACACTCTGCCACAGCTGGATGCGCGGCCACGACTTCTTCCATTTCACCCGTACTCAAGCGATGTCCGGCAATATTAATCACATCATCAGTACGTCCCATGATAAAGACATAGCCATCTTCATCAATGTAACCACCATCGCCACTGCAATAGTACCCAGGAAACTCCGTTAGGTAGCTTTCCTTAAAACGTTCAAAGTTCCCCCAAATGGATGGTAAGCAACTTGGTGGTAAAGGTAATTTGATCGCTATCGAACCTTGTGTATTGGCAGGTAGAACGTTGCCATCGTCATCCAAGACTTCCACTTTAAAGCCAGGAGTTGGCAAAGTAGCGGAACCAGGCTTAGGTGCTTTGGCTTCAACCCCTAATAAGTTGCCACAGATCGCCCAACCGGTCTCAGTTTGCCACCAGTGATCTATAACTGGCTTACCTGTTTTTTCAACCGTCCAATCATAAGTAGGGGGATCAAGACGTTCACCGGCCATGAAGATATTGTTAAGTGCCGACAAATCGTATTGTTCAATCAGTTTGCCATCCGGGTCTTCTTTTTTGATTGCTCGAAATGCAGTCGGTGCAGCAAAAAGCGTTGAGATTTTATATTCTTCACACATACGCCAAAAGCCACCAGCATCTGGCGTGCGGACTGGTTTACCTTCATAGACGACGGTGGTACAGCCTTTAAGCAGTGGACCATACACGATATAGGAGTGACCAACTACCCAACCTACGTCAGATGCCGCCCAATAGACATCGCCCGCTTCCACGTTATAGATGGCTTTCATCGAGTAAAATAATGCCGCGGCGTGACCGCCATTATCTCTTACCACGCCTTTTGGGGTACCTGTAGTACCAGACGTATACAGGATATATAAGGGATCCGTACCGTTAACGGGTACCGGCTCTGCAGGGCTAGCATTAGCAACTGCATCGTTCCAATCAATATCTCGGGGTGCATGCATCTCCGCGGTCACTTGCTCACGCTGGAATACGATGACGCTATCGGGTTTATGTGATGCCTGTTCAATGGCTGCATCAACAAGTGGTTTATAAGAAATGATTTTGCTGATTTCAATACCACATGATGCGGTAACAATGACTTTAGGTGTCGCATCATCAATACGCACAGCCAATTCGTTGGGAGCAAATCCACCAAATACAACAGAATGTATCGCCCCTAATCTTGCTACCGCAAGCATCGCGATAACGGCTTCTGGGATCATTGGCATATAAATGACTACACGGTCGCCTTTACCCACACCTTTTGCCGCTAATGCACCGGCAAATGTCGCTACTTTGTCTTGTAATTGTGCAAAAGTAAGAGTGTATTTGGTATCAGAGACAGGGGAGTCGAAAATAATCGCATTTTGCTCACCACGGCCTGAATTAACGTGGTGGTCAACTGCCATATAACAAGTATTCATAACCCCATCAGCAAACCAGCGGTCCATGCCATTTTCGTCTTTAGATAAAATGTTCTTAGGTGGTGTATACCAAGGAAGTTGATTGGCTTGTTCTGCCCAAAAATTCTCAGGGGTGTCTATTGATGCGTTATATTCTGATTGATATGACATGAAATGTAGGGTCCTTGTAATAATAAAGCCTTATTCGTTAATGGGATTATTTATACTGTAATCAGATTGTAAAAAATAGATTTCTCAGACTAAAGGAGGAGATGTAATTGAGAATAAAGAATGGGTAAAAAAGATACGTTACATTTTGATACAGCACAGAGATTGCGCGGATGGAACTTATCCTTATACTTAAACTATCAATACTGTTAGTTTTATTAGGATTTAGTATGGACACATCTTTTATCGAGTTATTTTTTACCGTGCCAGTATTTGTCATTATTTTGGTGCTGTTGGTCATCAAGTTTTCGGTTAAATTTGTGCCCCAAAATCGGGCATTCATTGTTGAGCGTTTTGGCAAATATCAATCGACACGTGAGGCGGGGATCAACTTTCTGGTTCCATTTATCGATAGAGTGGCTGCGGACCGGAGTCTGAAAGAACAAGCCGTTGATGTCCCTGAACAATCGGCGATTACCCGAGATAATATTTCTCTTGCGGTGGACGGGGTTTTGTATTTTCGTGTGTTAGATCCAAAGAAAGCCACTTATGGCGTTGAAGATTATGTGTTTGCTGTGACTCAACTTGCGCAAACCACAATGCGTTCAGAAATCGGCAAAATTGAATTAGATAAAACATTTGAAGAACGCGATATGTTGAATGCTAATATCGTGTCTTCCATAAATGAAGCCTCCAGTCCATGGGGGATTCAAGTGCTTCGTTATGAAATCAAAGACATTACGCCTCCAGCCTCGGTAATGGAAGCGATGGAAGCCCAGATGAAGGCTGAACGGGTTAAACGTGCGCAGATCCTTGAGTCTGAAGGGGATAGACAGGCAGCAATTAATCGCGCGGAAGGGGATAAGCAAGCCATCGTACTTGCCGCAGAGGCAGAGCGTTCCGAGCAAATTCTAAAAGCCGAAGGCGAAGCCAAAGCTATTTTGGCTGTTGCTGAAGCACAAGCAGCTGCGCTTAAGATGATCGGTGAGCAAGCCAATACGGATGAAGGCCAAAAAGCAATTCAGTTGGATTTGGCGACCAAAGCGATTGAAGCCAAACAAGCGATTGCCAAAGATTCTTCTGTGGTGTTGTTACCCGATAACGCAACCGATGCAGCAAGCCTTGTTGCACAAGCCACCACTATAATCAACAAACTCAATTCAGGTCAGTAACTATGAGTATATTCACTGAGAACTTAGCGGAAACACTATTCATTTTGGGGATCTCAATGCTCATTATTGAAGTCGTCGTCTTAAGTTTATCTACGATTGTATTGTTTATGCTTGGCTGTGCCTTAATTTTGACAGCCATTGCGGTCTATGTTGGTTTACTCCCACCAGAGATGTTGGATGCTGTATTGGTCGTTGCGATTTTGACCGGGGTGTTGACTGCGGGGTTGTGGAAACCTTTTAAAAATCTTCAAAATCAACGCGATGATTCACCTGTGTCCTCTGATCTTGTTGGCTTTACCTTTGTACTTGCTCAAGATGTGGCACTTGAGAGTCACGTGACATATAAATATTCGGGGATCGAGTGGCGTTTAGTATCAGCGGTACCACTAAATGCTGGGACCAAAGTGAGGGTCAGTGAAGTAGCGGTTGGAGAATGGACAATCGAAGCCTTTTAACGAATGTCTTGGTTGTGGTTTAGATAATTTGTTATGATTTAAATATGACAAAAAACACTTCACTATAGGTTATGAATTCTTATCAAACGGCTATATTAGATGCGATGGGCATAGCCCGTCATGTTTATAAAGACCCGACTATACAAGCCTTTGATTCTGAGCCAATGCTGAGCGATCTACAAGTTGCTATGCCATCATTTCACTTTGTGGTTTCGCAAACAGTGGCGCTAAAAGACGCTATGCTTTCATTACCAGCAATTCCGTCTGCACAACAAAAACGCGATATCTGGGCGGCCTATTGTCAATACTCCCATGAACAGTAGGCAATGCCTTCTTTTGGGTGAGCAGGACACCATGAGGGCATATAATATTATGCGAGATGCTCAATTGCATGCGTGGTCCTTTGATACTTTTCTATCCTGCTTATCATCCCCTTACCAAGCCATAGGGGTATTTGAGTACAATTTACTTCAAGGTTTTTATATTGTTCACGAAGTGGCCGTTGGTGAGCACAAGGAATGGTCGCTTATGGAAATCGTAGTCAATCCGTTAAATCAAGGACAAGGCCTTGGACATTGTTTATTGAATGACTTATTGCATCGAGCTCAAGCATATGCAGTAAATGAAATATGGCTTGAAGTAAGAGCATCGAATCACAATGCGATTCACCTGTACCAGAAAATGGGCTTTGTACACATCGATGTGCGTAAAGGTTACTATCCTATCGATGAAGGTAGAGAAGACGGTTTTGTGATGTGTCATTATCCGCTCGCAACCATGTAAGGAATTGTGCAATTGATGCACAGCTTATTTTGTACAGGCGTGATATAATTTTGTTTTTGTATTTTGAGAAACTATATTGATGTCTTCCGCCTCTGAACTCCCCCCATGCCCACAATGTCAATCTGAGTACTCCTACGAAGATCGCGCTCTTATAGTGTGTTCCATGTGCGGATATGAATGGGATCCTAAAGTGCTTGCTGATGAAAATAACATTACAGCAAAGGATGCTAATGGCACTGTGTTGCAGGAAGGTGATAAAGCGACTGTAGTAAAAGACCTCAAAATTAAGGGCAGTTCACAGGTGATAAAAGTCGGCACCAAATTGATGATTCGACGCATTAAAGACGCCAAAGACCACGAATTAGATTGCCGCGTCGATGGGGCAGGCGAAATGATGGTCACGGCTAAGTTTGTGAAGAAGGCTTAGTTACAATCAAGAATCATTCACTGTGTGCAGTAATTTTGCTAAAATACTCGGCATAAATGAAGCGCTCAGTCAGCGTAAGATTAGGAACAACGAGACATGGCAAATGCCAATTTTCTAGAAGAAATCAACAAGCGAAAGACTTTCGCTATTATTTCGCATCCGGATGCGGGTAAAACCACAATTACTGAAAAAGTGCTGTTATTTGGAAACGCTTTGCAAAAAGCCGGTACCGTTAAAGGTAAAAAATCAGGTCAACACGCTAAATCGGACTGGATGGAGATGGAAAAAGAACGTGGGATCTCGGTTTCCACCTCCGTGATGCAATTTCCATATGGAGAGCATCTAGTCAACCTCCTGGATACACCTGGGCACGAAGACTTCTCTGAAGATACTTATCGAACACTGACGGCAGTGGACTCGTGTTTAATGGTCATTGATGCTGCAAAAGGGGTTGAGGATCGTACTCGTAAACTCATGGAAGTCACACGTTTACGCGACACGCCCATCATTACATTTATGAACAAACTTGACCGCGATATCCGCGATCCAATGGAGCTTTTGGATGAAGTCGAAAATGAATTGGATATCGCCTGTGCTCCAATAACTTGGCCAATCGGCTGTGGTAAGCTATTTAAAGGTGTGTATCACCTCCACCGTGACGAAACCATTTTGTATGCCACAGGTCAAGGTCATACCATTCAAGATGTGCGTATTATCAAAGGCCTGGATAACCCTGAGTTAGACGAAGCTGTGACCAGTGATTTAGCGACACAACTTCGCGAAGAGTTAGAACTTGTTATGGGCGCATCGAATGAATTTGATCAAGAGATGTTTTTAGAAGGGCAATTAACCCCCGTATTTTTTGGTACTGCGTTGGGGAACTTTGGTGTGGATCACATGTTGGACGGCCTGACGGCCTGGGCACCCGCGCCACAATCTCGCGAAACAGACAAAGACACCAATGTGGCTGCAGATAATGCCAAATTTAGTGGGTTTGTATTTAAAATCCAAGCCAATATGGACCCTAAACATCGTGACCGTATTGCGTTTTGTCGAATTGTCTCCGGCAAATACGAAAAAGGCATGAAAATGCGCCATACTCGAATCAATAAGGACGTCAGGGTGTCTGATGCATTAACCTTTTTGGCAGGAGATAGAGCGTTATTAGAAGAGGCGTATGCTGGTGATATCATCGGACTGCACAATCATGGTTCTATTCGTATTGGCGATACGTTTACGTCTGGTGAGGATTTTCGTTTTACGGGGATCCCCAACTTTGCTCCAGAGCTGTTTAAGCGAATACGCCTTAAAGATCCGCTTAAAATGAAGCAATTACAAAAAGGGCTTATTCAGCTATCCGAAGAGGGTGCCGTACAAGTGTTTCGCCCTCTCGCGAACAACGATTTGATAGTCGGTGCGGTCGGTGTACTTCAGTTTGATGTGGTCGTAGCTCGTCTTAAAGCGGAGTACAATGTAGACGCGATTTACGAACATGTTAATGTTGCCACAGCACGATGGATCTATGGTTCGGATAAGGATGTCGACAACATAAAGCGCAAAGCCGAAGCCAATGTTGCCCTCGATGGGGGGGATAATTTAACGTATATTGCGCCCACTATGGTGAATCTATCCCTCGCACAAGAACGTCATCCTGATATTACCTTTGCTGCGACTCGCGAACAGTAAGCGCTAACACTTAGCATTTAGAGAAAAGAACTTATGAACATTCAACAACTTATCGCAACGCGTTTTCAAGACGCATTGATTCAGCTTGGGCATCCAGATGCGCCCGTACCTGTGGGTAAGTCAACGCGCCCTGAATTTGGTGAATATCAGTTCAACGGTGCGATGGCATTGGCAAAATCGATGAAAAAAAATCCACGTGACACTGCACAGCAGATCCTCGATACCGTTGAGTTAAGTGATATGGCCAGTCAATTGGAAATTGCCGGTCCTGGGTTTATCAATATCCACTTGCACCCTCAGTGGTTGGCACAAGCTGCCACAGAAGCCCTTAATGACGAACGTCTTGGTATAGCCCAAGCACAGGTTCACACAATCGTTGTGGATTACTCTTCTCCGAATTTAGCCAAAGAAATGCATGTCGGACATTTGCGTTCCACTATCATCGGTGATGCGGTAGTTCGAGTGTTAGAATTTATGGGGCACAAGGTGATTCGTCAGAATCATATGGGCGATTGGGGTACCCAATTTGGCATGTTATTGGCGCACCTAAGTGATGAATTGGCGGCTGATAAAGTGGCGGAAACGGCGTTATCTGATTTGGAAGATTTTTATCGTGCAGCCAAGGTGCGCTTTGACAACGAAGAAGGGTTTGCCGACCGAGCTCGCGATTATGTTGTGAAGTTACAGGGAGGCGATACTCATTGCCTAGCATTATGGCAAAACTTCATTGATATCAGCATCGCGCATTCGCAAGAAGTCTATGACAAATTATCTGTGAGTTTAACCAGAAAAGATGTCATGGGCGAAAGTGCTTACAATAATGATCTCGCCAATGTGATTGATGCCTTGATACAACAAGGTGTTGCAGTGGAAGATGCGGGTGCAAAAGTGGTTTTTCTTGAAGAACTTGCCGATAAAAATGGTAAGCCAGCGGTGTACATTGTACAAAAATCAGGTGGAGGGTATTTGTACGCGACCACAGATTTGGCTGCCATTCGCTACCGCAATACTCAATTGCATGCTGATAGAACGTTGATCTTTACCGATGCTCGCCAGGCGTTGCATTTTAAGCAAACCGAAATCGTAGCGCGCAAAGCCGGTTTTATTGAAGCATCTCAAGAATATCAACATTGTCCATTTGGTATGATGCTCGGAAAAGATGGCAAACCATTTAAAACCCGTTCTGGTGATACCGTCAAGCTTGTAGATTTGTTGGATGAAGCCGTTGAGCGGGCTGCCTCACTGATTCAAACGCGCAACCCTGAGCTTGAGAATGCAGATGAAATGGCACACAAAATTGGTATTGGCGCCGTTAAGTATGCGGATTTGGCCAAAGCAAGAACCACAGATTATGTCTTTGACTGGGATACAATGTTAAGTTTTGAGGGAAATACAGCACCTTATTTACAATATGCATTCACTCGTATTCAAAGTATTTTCAACAAAGCAGGCGAGGTTGATACTCAAGCTTCAATTGCAATCAATGAAGATGCTGAAAAAGCCCTGGTTGTAAAATTATTGCAATATCAAGATAGCCTTGAGACGGTTGCAGTGGAAGCGACTCCACACGTCTTGTGTACGTATTTATACGAACTGGCAGCCTTGTACATGAAGTTTTATGAGGCCTGTCCTATCCTAAAAGAGGGTGTTGCAAGTGACGTCAGAGCATCTCGTTTGCAGCTGAGTGCTTTGACGCAAAATACACTTGGGCATGGGTTAGGATGTCTAGGGATTGAAACTTTAGACAGAATGTGATGCACCAAAAAAGCGACTTTTCTAAGTCGCTTTTTTAATCGTGTGGTAGATATATAGCGTATACCATACAAGCTTATTAAAAAGGATAATCAGATGATCAAAATTCTCGCTTTCAGTGGCAGTTTACGCAAGGCTTCTTATAATCAATCTGTTGTTGCAGCGGCAGCACAAGGCGCAGTCCAAGCTGGTGCAGAGGTGACCATCGTGCAGTTAAAGGACTATTTATCCCCACTGTTTAACGAAGATTTGGAAGCTGAGCAGGGGATGCCAGCAACTGCGCAAGCATTTAAGGATTTACTGATTGGCCATGACGGTTTTTTGATCGCGTCTCCAGAGTACAATTCAAGTTACAGTGCGGCATTGAAAAACGCGATTGATTGGGCATCACGCGGAGCGGATGGGGAAAAACCATTGGCCGCATTTCGTGGTAAAACCGCGCTGCTAATGGGGGCATCACCCGGTGCATTGGGCGGTTTACGTGGGTTAGTGAGTTTGCGCATGTTGTTGGGAAATTTGGGTATGCACGTTCACCCTGCCCAACAGGCATTTAGTAAAGTTCACACTCTTATTGATGAGCAAGGCTTAGTGAGCGATGATAAAACACGCTCTAAGTGCCAT
The DNA here is from genome assembly GCA_018623155.1 of Glaciecola sp. Taxonomy (GTDB): domain Bacteria; phylum Pseudomonadota; class Gammaproteobacteria; order Enterobacterales; family Alteromonadaceae; genus Opacimonas. The sequence goes on along the minus strand of JAAZVZ010000008.1, from coordinate 5,012 downwards.
GACCTAGGCGCACAGTTGGTACAATTTACAACGGCTATAAAAGGGTAACGCATCACAAAATCCCGATATTAACTAGGAATTTGACCGAAAATCCGCTACTATCCGCGTCCAATATTTTCGGTCTTTTTACGTTGACTTATCATGTTTGAAACAAACCCCATTACTCAAGCTATTGCTGATATTCGCGAGCGTACTAATGCGCTTAGGGGGTATCTTTGACCTCGATAGTAAAGCCGAGCGTCTCGAAGAAGTCTCCCGCGAGTTAGAAGATCCTGCTATATGGAACGAACCCGATAAAGCACAAGCTCTGGGTAAAGAAAAGAATACCCTAGAGCAAATTGTCGATACGATCTCCAATCTGACTCAAGGTACTGAAGATGTCGAGGGACTTCTAGAGTTAGCTGTTGAAGCAGAGGATGAAGATACGTTTGCCGAAGCACAATCTGAATTACAAGATTTACTCTCACAACTTGAAATACTGGAATTTCGCCGAATGTTTTCAGGTCCGAACGACAGCAATGACTGTTATGTCGATATTCAATCTGGTTCTGGCGGGACAGAGGCTCAAGACTGGGCGAATATGCTTTTGCGCATGTATTTGCGTTGGGGAGAAGAACATGGCTTTAAAACCGAGTTAATTGAAGTCTCAGATGGCGATGTTGCGGGGATCAAATCCGCCACCATCCGTTTTGGTGGTGAGTATGCTTTTGGCTGGTTGAGAACTGAAACCGGCGTTCATCGCTTAGTTCGAAAATCTCCGTTTGACAGTGGTAATCGACGTCATACGTCTTTTGCTTCTGCCTTTGTGTATCCTGAGATTGATGATGATATTGATATTGAAATCAACCCAGCCGATTTGCGCATTGATACCTATCGAGCGTCGGGGGCAGGTGGCCAGCACGTAAACCGAACGGATTCAGCGGTTCGGATCACACACTTACCGACCAATATCGTGGTACAATGTCAAAACGATCGCTCACAACACAAAAACAAAGATCAAGCATTCAAACAGCTCAAAGCAAAGCTTTATGAGTTTGAATTACAAAAACAAAACGCAGAAAAACAAGCACTAGAAGATAGTAAATCGGATATTGGCTGGGGCAGTCAAATTCGTTCTTATGTCCTAGATGATTCGCGTATTAAAGATTTGCGCACCGGAGTAGAGAATCGCAACACTCAAGCAGTGTTGGATGGTGATCTCGATAAATTTATTGAAGCTAGCCTCAAATCAGGCCTGTAAAGTAGGAAGCCACATGACTGCACCCACTCAAGATGAAAACAAACTCATAGCCGAACGACGCGCTAAACTTGCACAGATCCGTGAAAACTGTTCCGCAAATGGCTTTCCCAATAATTTCCGCAGGGAATTTTATGCGGCGGATGTACAAGCCGCGCACAGTGAAAAAGATAAAGAAACCTTAGAGCAAGAAGGAAATCAAATCAGTATTGCCGGTCGTATCATGGCGAAACGTGGTCCGTTTTTGTTGTTACAAGATATGACAGGACAAATTCAGGCTTATGCTGATAAAGACACCCAAAAAGCGATAAAAGCTCAATACGGCCAACTCGATATTGGTGACATTATTGGTGTGAAAGGTGATTTGCACAAATCTGGAAAAGGTGATTTGTACGTCAATATGGCCCAGTATCAGTTATTGACCAAGTCACTGCGTCCATTACCTGAAAAGTTTCATGGACTGTCTGATCAAGAAACCAAATACCGTCAGCGTTATGTGGATTTGATTACCTCGCCTGAAACGCGTGCGACGTTCCATATGCGCAGTAAGATCGTCAATGGGATCCGCAACTTCTTGGTCCAGCGTGACTTCATGGAAGTGGAAACGCCAATGTTACAAGTCATTCCTGGTGGCGCGACAGCGAAGCCATTTGTGACGCATCACAATGCCTTAGATATTGATATGTATTTGCGTATTGCACCTGAGTTATATTTGAAACGCTTAGTTGTGGGTGGTTTTGAGCGCGTATTTGAAATTAACCGTAATTTCCGTAACGAGGGTTTATCCACTCGCCACAATCCAGAATTTACGATGATTGAGTTTTATCAGGCTTATGCAGATTATCAAGACTTAATGAATCTAACCGAAGATATGTTACGGACTCTTGCACAAGATGTATTAGGGACAACTAAGGTAATCAATACCATCAAAAACTCTGAAGGGGAGGTGGTTGAAACCAAAACCTATGATTTTGGTCAGCCATTCCAACGCTTGAGTATGGGCGATGCGATTTTAAAATATTGGCCAGAAGCGAACGCTGATGCAATCAATGATCCTGAAAACCATCTTGATGAACTCAAAGCAATGGCAAAGCAGTTGCACATTAAAGAGCCTGAGATTGATGGTATTTGGGGGGCGGGTAAATACCTGTGCGAAATTTTTGAAGCGACCGCAGAAGAACAACTGGATCAGCCGACGTTCATCACTCAATACCCATGGGAAGTCTCTCCTCTGGCACGTCGCAATGATGACAATCCTTTTGTCACTGACCGTTTTGAGTTTTTCGTTGGTGGTCGTGAACTGGCTAATGGTTTTTCTGAGCTCAATGATGCTGAAGACCAAGCTGCGCGTTTCGCCAAGCAGGTTGAAGAAAAAGACGCAGGTGACGATGAAGCCATGCATTTTGATGACGATTATATTCGTGCATTGGAATACGGGCTGCCGCCAACGGCTGGAGAAGGAATTGGTATTGACCGTTTGGTGATGTTATTCAGTGACAGTCCGACTATTAAGGATGTGATCCTTTTCCCTCATATGAAGCCACTGTCTCAGGATAATGAAGCGTAGCACAAACTGTCATCAAACTAAGCCTCGACCTTGAGTTGGGGCTTTTTTGAATCGCCTTTATAAATGGCCTTCGAGTTTTTGGATATCTAACCACAACCGCTTGTTTGTTGGGACTTGCAACCCCATCTTTTCCGCTTGTTGCACAATATAACCGTTGATGTGATCGATTTCAGTTCGACGTCCATGCTCAATATCTTGTTGCATTGATGAAAAATTGTCTTGCGTATCGTAGATCACTGTATTGACCGTTTTTAATAGAGTTGAATGGTCAATATTTATCTGTTTAGCTTTGGCGAGAGTCAATATTTCACTTAATATTTGATTTATGAGTTTGACATAGCTCGGTGCAGATAACCCCCCATTTTGCAAATCATGTATCGCAGTTAAAGGATTAATAACGGCATTCACCGCTAACTTTGTCCACAGTGCTGGCAAAATCTCAGTAAGCATTTGAGCATCATACAACGCTTTCTCAAGCATTGAATAATGGTGTTCTATCGTTGCTGTGCTGATATTACCGCTGTGTACAGTGCCAAAGTATGTACTGCCATGGCCAGTGTGTTTTATTGTCTTGTTGCTTCGGAATGCTGCGGTGTTTGTAATCGCTGCAACGATGTGATTGTTAGGATAAAGTTGTTTTGCGATTTCGATTGTGCCAAGACCATTGTGCAACAATACAATACAACACGTTGGCTCAATAACAGCTTGTAATTGTTGTAAAACAGTCGTTATGGCATAAGCCTTTAATGGCAAAATAACAATATCATCTAATCGTGTGTCTTGATTGAGTTGTTGTGGGATAGGTAAATGAATCTTGCCATATGTGAGATGTTCAACTGTGAGCGACTCTGGTGTCCGAGCAAACTGGGTAAAACGCAGCTTTTCACAACAACAGCGCGTTGCGATTAAACTACTTATGCACCCCTGCCCAATTAGGTTTATCTTAGTTTTTGTGGCCATAATTGATTAACTTCTTCAAATTGTTGTTGCCAGAAAAGGGGTTCCCTGGATAAAAAGTTATCTCCATACTGTACCGGAGCGGTTAGATTGTACTCTAAACCTCTCCATGCAAATGATATTGCATAGGCATGAAGGTACATACGGTCTGACTTAGCTCCCCCATATTGAATATCACCTAGAATACTTGCGCCATTGCTTTTTAATGCGGCTCTTATTTGATGGGTTTTACCTGTATAAGGTTGTACCCAAAAGGCTTTTAATGAGTTTGGACCGGGTTTTCGAATAAAATAACTGATTGCTGGGTTGTTATTGGTTTCTTTGAGCAACCATAAACCATCTCTGCGATTGTGCATATCGCCTTTGACCCAGCCCATTTTGCGTTTACCTTTATGTGCAGATAATGCGAGGTAGGTTTTTTGTATAGATTGTGACGCAAACATTGTTGTAAACATCGCGGCAGCATCGGGGTGTTTAGCCATAATCAGACATCCGCTAGTGACGTCATCAAGTCGATGAACTAAATGCCAACTGGATTGAATACCAGTACAATCGAATAGTGCGGGATATGCCGAATGAGAGCTCCTGTGCATTGTCATTTCAGGAGGTTTGTTTAAGACAACAAAGTCTAAATGGTCGAACAGTACTTCGAGCAAAATGGGGTCACAAAAATCAAATTTTTTCGATTATACCAAGTGCTTTTTCATAGTCCAAGATTTGAATAGATTCACGGAGTTGCTGTATGTCGGTTTCCTCAGCGGTTAAAGTAGCTAATAGATGTTCAAGTTTATCAAATGGTATAAATTGGTTTTTGCTCAGGAACTCCAATAGTTTTGTTTTGGAGTCGACAGTGGGTTTCTGAGTGGTATTTACCAAAGGTTTGTCTGAAACCGCTTCATTCATAAACTGGTTTAGGTGTTTTGTAGTTTCGGCAATAAGGCTAGTTAACTCATTGACATCACATGGCTGTAAACGCTTATCTCGTGCTAGGCTTTCTGTATGTTTGCAAAAGTCGTGAAGTTGCTCCAACCCCAGGTTTCCTGATACGCCTTTTAACGTGTGTATGAGCATGTGAGCAGAAGTAAAATTATGCTTCTCAATCATTTCTTTAATTTCTGACTCTGCATTTTGATATTCATCAATAAACTTGGTTAATAAACGATACAGTATCTCTCGATTACCACTGAGCTGTTGTTGCGCAAATTCTGAATTAAAAAAATCCATATAAAATACTTATTAGGTATAGTTAAT
>JAAZVZ010000001.1 GCA_018623155.1 Glaciecola sp. | reverse complement strand
CCTTCATTAATCTGCGGTGTCACCTTAAGTTTGATCCCTACTTCCTCTCGGTCTACCGACTGAGTTTGCAATTGCGAGTTAGAGTTGGATGAAATCGCACCCAAAATTGGCACTTCTTGACCAACAATAAAGAAGGCTTCTTCGTTATCCATCGTGGTGAGGTGAGGCGTCGCCAGGATGTTGGAATTGGTGTCGTTGGAGACCGCTTGCACTACAGCACCCCAACCTTCATTGATAATACCAGCAATTAAGCCATTTGCGCCGCCCAATAATTGGGCCAAGGGCTGGAAGTTACCTTCGATGGTATCACTTGAGCTGACAACTTCGCCGTTCGCTGTAATGTTGGTGCGATTGACCTCTCGGTTTTCTGCTTGTCTTGCGGCAACGGCTAATGCGCCAACACCCGCCACCCCGTTTGTAAATTGAGTACCGCCACCCTCTTCTGAGACCAACTGTACCCCAAGGGTAGTACCATCGCCTTCAAAGACTTCGACAATGATGGCTTCGACTTGTACTTGTGCGCGACGTATATCTAACTGACGAATGACCTCTTCAAGCGAACGCATCATGTCAGGTTCTGCTGTGATGACCAAAGAGTTCGAATCCTCATGTGCATCAATGCTAACCTCGCGATTGTTGGATTTGGCTTTACTACCACCTTGCTCTTCTGCTTGGATCGTCTTGGAAACCCCTTCAAGGACTTTGACTAAATCTTCAGCTTTGGCGTAATTTAAGAAAATGACTCGAGTATTACCGCTGGTTTCTAACTCCTGATCCATGCGTGTGATCAGATTCACAAGGCGCTGACGCGCTTTCACATCCCCTGACACAATGACGGAATTCGTGCGGTCATCAGCGACCACGCGAGGAGCTGCTTTACCTGCACTGTTATTGTTGCCTTGAGATTTGTTGATGCTATCGATGATACGCACCATCTCTGAGGCTGAAGCATATTTGAGTTTAACGATTTCAACTTCTTCGTCACCCGCGCGGTCCACTCGTTCAATGATTTCTACCAGGCGGTTAATGGTTGCAGCACGCCCAGTTAACATAATGACATTGGATGCATCATGGCTGACTACGTTACCCGCATTTTGCGTGTCGTTGAGTTGCCTTAACAGTGGGGCAAGTTCGCGAACAGGGACGTTGTATAATGGAATGACGCGAGTCACCATTTCATCCCCATTCAGTAAATCATCTTCGACCACGGGCAAATTAGAATTTTTAGCGTCTTTAGAGCGAATGACTTTGAGTACGCCATTGGGCATCTCGACGACAGCAAAGTCGTATACTTCAAGGACATTTAAAAAGAACTGGTAATACTGGGCCTCGCTTAACAGATCATAACTGCGTACTGATATTTTGCCACGGACGTTTGGATCAACGATGATGGTTCGTTTAAGATTTTTGCCAACAATCGCAATGAATTCATTAATATCGGTATTTTTGAAATTAGGTGAATATTGGGCTTGTGCAAAGCTCGGTTGTGAGAGTGCGGTTAAGCCAATAGCGACACTCAGCAATGCTGCCATAGAGGCGTGTCGAAGAAAATGCGAAGAACCAAATAACATATGAATACCTTATTTACTGCCCTGGCAGTGTTAATGTCAGTGATTGGGTGTTGCCGTTACGCAAAATAGTCAGTGCTAGCGTATCGGATGTTTTAAGTGATTGCATGGCTCGCATGGCTTCACGTGGCAACGTCAAATCTAACCCATTTAAGCCGATGATCACATCTCCGGCTTTCAGCCCAGCACGGGCAAAAAATTCTGGTTGGCGCCCAGGACTGACGCGGTAACCCACTATTTCATCATCTATCCTAGCGGGATTGATCGCGATAAAATCGGCAAATTGGGTTGGGTCTTTACGCAGTTTTGCCACCATGTCTTGGTCAAGAGTGGGTATACTTGGCACTTCTTCAATGACCGGTTTAGATTGGATGACTTGCGCTTCAGAGGCTTTGACAAAATCTAAACCATCGAGCATTAGCGTTTCTTTGGATCCTCGATTAGAGAGGATGACCCTATCGGCAAAGACCTGATGTAAAGTTGCTTGCGTACCGTCAATTTTGTCGCCAATGCCATAAGTGGCCTGCTTGTTACCACGAGAAATTATGGCTGCTCCACTATTTTTTTCAGTACTGGCAACAACGCCGTTTAAGGTTAAGTTAAGCTTAGTTTCGGGGGCATCGGTCACATCTTGTTCAACGACGTTTGGCTCGGCCGCTTTATCGCCAAATATTTTTTGACTCAACAAAATATTAATATTTTTATTATTGCTATTATTTGAGACGGTCACTGAACTTGGGGCTGTGGCTCGAACTGTACTGGGGGCTTTCGGTTCTGGTATAATCTGCCAAGTGATCTGACTGAGTAGATAGAGGATATAAGCAATAGCCAGAACGGCCACGGCAAGTCGAACAGCAGACTGTGTCGAAGCCGTCCAATATTGCGTGATAACGCTCTGAGTGATCTTTGTGTGTTCTATCATTATTATTATCTTATACCGTATGATGACATTGTGGTGTGTCCAGACTGAATTAAGTCTGAATTCTCAATACAGATACGTCGCTTATAATTCGAATAGTTTATATTAAGGATATTACATTTTTACGAATGAAAAATACACCTTCAAACGAAAATGCACCTGAGGTTCGTCTCGATAAGTGGCTGTGGGCTGCTCGTCTATTTAAAACACGCAGTTTAGCTAGGACAGCTGTGCAAGCTGGTAAAGTCCATTATAATGGCCAACGGACTAAACCGAGCAAAGTGGTCGAGCTCGGCGCAACTGTCAAAGTACCAGCTGGGTATGACATAAAGGAGCTGGTGATTAACGAGATCGTTGAACAGCGTCGAGGGGCGGCTTTGATTCAAGATATGTATCGAGAAACGCAAAGCAGTATTGAGCAAAGAGAACGCAATACCCAAGCACGAAAGCTCAGTGCCTTCCACAGTCCAAAACCTGAGACGAAACCTGACAAAAAGCAACGTCGCCAGATCATAGAATTAAAACATCAATAAACACCTAATAGAGAAATATATGTCATTTGATACTTTACAGCGTTATTTGTTTAACCAAGCCAATGTCCGTGGCGAACTGGTTCAGTTACAAAGTACCTACCAGTCGATTTTGGATTCGTATGCGTATCCACCGCAAATCCAAATTTTATTAGGTGAATTGATGGCGGCAACCAGTCTCCTCAATGCTACATTAAAATTTGAAGGTGAAATTGGTCTGCAAATTCAAAGTGAAGGGATCGTCAAATACGCCGTTGTCAATGGCACCCATGATTTGAAATTACGCGGTGTTGCCCGTTGGGATGAAAGTGTGTCTGAGTTGCCGGATAATTTTGGGGATTTGTTTCATAAAGGATATTTGGTGATTACGATAACGCCTAAAGAAGGCGAGCGCTATCAGGGCATTGTCGGTCTTGATCAACCATCTCTATCCGCCTGTATTGAGGAGTACTTTTTGCAATCGGAGCAGCTTGCGACGCAAGTTCGCTTGTTTGCGCGCAACGAAGCACCTGCAATGGCGGGTGGGACATTATTACAAATTTTACCCACATCCTCTGAAGCAACGAATATAGCCGAAACGACAGAGTTTTCACATCTTTCAACTTTGACTGAGACATTAACACCCGAGGAGCTATTTACTTTACCAGCGAATGATGTTCTATACCGTTTATATCATCAAGAAGAAGTCGAAATATTTACCCCTAAACCGGTTCTGTTTAAATGTCATTGTTCACGTGATAAAACCATGGCCGCACTGCGTAATATCGATGTAAATGAGTTAAATGCTATCATTGCAGAAGAGGGGAGTATTAAGATGAATTGCCAATTCTGTCACAGTGAATATCGCTTTGATGCTATGGATATCGCCTCAATTCACGCTGGCTTTTCTCCTGAAGATGATGGGCAAACCAGTTAGTCTTTGTGCAGTGGCAGGTTGACCTCTGCCACAAAACCTCCATTCGGGTGATTGAAATAATGAATCTTCCCATGATGGATATCCACAATACGTTTGATGATTGCAAGCCCTAGGCCCGAGCCTGTTGAGCCTCGAGCGCTATCACCTCGAGCAAATGGTTGGCTTAAGGTGTCGATTTGTTCAGCAGGGATCCCTTGTCCAAAATCACGTACCTGCAAGGTGACAAAATGACTCTTTTTACGGTACAGAGTGTAGATCTCTAAGTGATTAGAGCCATAGCGAAAGGCGTTTTCAACTAAATTATCCAGCACGCGTTTAATCGCGACTTTACGGAGTTTGGTATTGGGGACCGGTTGCAGTTTTTGAGCAATGGTATGGTCATCATCAAAATGCCGTGCTTGCACAACTTCTTCAATTAAATCATTGAGGTTACACATTTCTCCGGCTTCTTCTTGGTGCGAATGACGAGCAAAATCAATAAATTGGTTAATGATGTCGTTCATGTCTTCAATGTCGTGTTCAATACCATCAGCGATCCATTGATTGTCTTCATCAAGCATTTCTGCTGCTAAGCGAATGCGCGTTAATGGGGTTCGCAAATCATGCGATATGCCTGCAGTCATCATATTACGGTCTGCTTCCAACTGCTTGATACCTTGCGCCATATTATTAAATGCTTTTGTCACATCTTGAATTTCTTCGGTACCCGTTGGTGTTATTGGGGGAGGGAATTCGCCACGGCCAACTTGATTGGCTGCTTGTTGTAATGCCCGCATCGGTTGAGTCATCCGTTTAACAAACACATAACTTCCTATGACAGACAGCAAACTGATCACTAACAAAACGATGGTGAGAGGAGAAAAATTATTTTCAGTGATCCCTTGCATTGGGATCACGATCCATAAATTAGGATAGGAATCTATCTGCAACCAAATGAGATATGGGGCGTCAGTCGATACACGAACATCACTTTTTTCTCCGATTTCGTCAGAAATTTGACTGGACATAAAGTTATAGAACGTCGCCTGAGCCAGACCATTGGTCACTGCCTCGTCTTGATTGTAGAAACGAATATTAGAAGCCTTGGCAAATTCCTCGCGTCGCTTGGAAGGCTTGAGTAAATCCTGCAACAACATGGTGTGCAATTGCTTTGCAATAAGAGAATTGATTTGTTGTGAACTTGGCTGAATAAAATAATAAGCCACTGAGCCATAGGATACGACCTGATTGACCAGTAACAAGATTCCTATCAATAAGACGGTCTGACCAAATGCAGATTTAGGAGTCAAACGCATTGAAAAACACTAAACCATTGAGCCATCAGGTACAAACACATAGCCTAAGCCCCAGACGGTTTGAATATAGCGAGGATTTTGTGGGTCTTTTTCGAGCATTCGGCGCAAGCGCGATACTTGAACATCGATACTGCGCTCAAGTGCCCCGTAGTCTCGCCCACGAGCTAGGTTCATGAGTTTGTCGCGAGAAAGTGGCTCACGAGGATGAGTGACCAGTGATTTCAGCACGGCAAACTCGCCACTTGTGAGCGTCATTGGCTTGCCATCAGCACTCATTTCGCGAGTAGCAAGATTGAGTTTATAGACACCAAATTCAATAATTTGTTCTTCTTGGGTAGGGGCTCCTGGAGCTTCAGTGGTTTTGCGACGCAATACTGCCTTGGCGCGAGCAAGAAGTTCTCGAGGATTGAATGGCTTGGGTAGATAGTCATCTGCGCCCATTTCAAGTCCGATGATGCGGTCGACTTCATCGCCTTTCGCCGTCAACATAATAATTGGTATAGCGTTATCTTTACTGCGTAGACGTTGACAGATGGAAAGGCCATCCTCGCCGGGAAGCATTAGATCCAATACGATCAAATGAAAATTTTCGCGTTCGAGTAAACGATCCATCTGCTCAGCATTGGCAGCAGACCTAACTTGAAATCCTTGTTCTACCAAATAGCGCTCAAGCAGACTGCGCAAACGCATATCATCATCGACCACTAAAATTTTGGATGTTTCCTGTCCCATAAAAAATCCCATGAACAATACCTTGACTTGATAACTATAGTCTAAGCGTAGCAAAGACAAAAGCGCAATTTAGTTTCAGTATCAATGCAGGTTGTTACAAAATGTTATTTGCCTTGTAGCCAATCAAGTTGGGTTTTATTACTTTCACCTCGATGCAGTATTTCTTCGATGAGTGGTGTCAAAATAAGCTCCATTGCTAATCCCATCTTACCACCCGGTACGACAAGTGTGTTGACACGCGACATAAAGGCACCATCGATCATTTGTAATAAATACGGGTAATTGATGTTTTTCATCTCGCGACGGAACCGCACTACGACGAAACTCTCATCTTGGGTGGGGATTTCTCGCGCACTAAATGGATTAGATGTATCGACTGTCGGAACCCGCTGAAAATTGACATGAGTCCGAGAAAATTGAGGGGTGATGTACTGAAAATAGTCATCCAAAGACCGCACAATGCTGCTCATCACTGCCTCACGACTGTGTCCGCGGTCAGTGGTATCACGCACGATTTTTTGGATCCATTCCAGATTCACAATAGGCACCATACCAACGAGTAAATCGACGTGCTTGGCGACATCGATTTCATCCGTTTTGACCCCACCGTGTAATCCCTCATAAAATAACACATCTGTATCACTTGGCAGGTCCTGCCACGGAGTAAATGTACCCGGCATTTGGTTGAAAGGAACTGCCTCGTCAAAGGTATGTAGGTACTCACGGGTTTGGCCTGTTCCGTCAATACCATATTGAGTGAACAGGTTTTCAAGCAAAGCAAAGTCATTAGCCACTGGGCCAAAGTAGCTAATGTGGCGACCTTGCTCTTGCGCTTTGCGGATTTCAATTTCCATTTCTGGACGAGTAAAGCGATGGAAACTATCACCACTTACAACGGCTGAATTAATATCAAGCGTTCTAAAAATATGCCGTATGGCATTTGTCGTGGTCGTGGTGCCAGCGCCGGATGAACCCGTGATGGCAATAATGGGGTGCTTGGCTGACATAACCGCTTACCTTTGTACTTTTCATTATTATTCCTGCATGTAGTATACGCAGAAGAATGATAAAAGCCACTACATAAAAAAAGGAGGCACTTGGCCTCCTTTTTGTGTTCAACTAAGTGCTTATTCAGCTTCTCGCGCAATTGCACGATACGCAATATCCTTGCGATAGAACATATCTTGCCAACCAATCTGCGACGCCAGTGCATATGCATTAGCTTGCGCTTCAGTTACCGTTGCACCCATTGCTGTGGCACATAACACGCGACCTCCTGAGGTCACAACGTTTCCATCTTTAAGGGCTGTTCCGGCATGAAATACTTTGGCGTCGGCGGATTCGCCTTGGCCTAAACCGCTGATAGGTAAGTCTTTGGCGTAACTACCAGGATAGCCGCCGGCAGCTAAGACCACACCCACTGCAGGGCGCGCGTCAAATTCAATGGAACGACCGGCCAATTCACCTTTGGTCGCGGCCAAACACAACTCGACTAGATCAGATTGTAAACGCATCATGATCGGCTGGGTTTCAGGATCGCCAAAACGACAATTGTACTCGATCACTTTGGGTGTTCCGTCAGCGGTGATCATTAAGCCCGCATACAAGAAACCCGTATATGGGTTACCTTCAGCGGCCATGCCTTGTACCGTCGGCTCAATCACTTCACGCATAACCCGGTCGTGGATCTCAGAGGTAACAACCGGCGCTGGTGAGTAGGCACCCATGCCACCAGTATTGAGACCGGTATCGCCATCGCCAACACGTTTGTGGTCTTGTGAGGTCGCAAACGTGGCAATATTAGCGCCATCGACCATGACGATGAAACTCGCTTCTTCACCATCGAGGAACTCTTCGATGACGACACGAGAACCCGCTTCACCAAATGCATTACCTGCAAGCATATCGCGAATAGCATCTTCTGCTTCGGTCTGCGTCATCGCTACGATCACACCTTTACCCGCGGCTAAGCCATCGGCTTTCACCACAATTGGCGCGCCTTTTTCACGAACGTAAGCAAGCGCCGGCTCGATCTCTGTAAAGTTTTGATATTCCGCTGTTGGAATATTGTGACGCGCTAAAAAATCTTTGGTAAAGGCCTTTGAGCCTTCTAGTTGCGCCGCACCAGCAGTAGGACCAAAACACGCTAAACCAGCTTCGTTAAACGCATCGACCACGCCAATCACAAGCGGTGCTTCTGGTCCCACGATGGTCAAATCAATCGCATTATCTTGAGCAAACGCTACCAGGGCTTGGGTATCTTCCACTCCAATTTGAACGTTTTCTAATTTGGGTTCGTTTGCAGTGCCTGCATTGCCTGGGGCAACAAACACTTTTTCAACACCAGCACAATGAGACGCTTTCCACGCTAGAGCGTGTTCACGACCGCCACTGCCAATAATTAAAATTTGCATAAATTTGTTCCTGTTTCATCCAGATTAATGACGGAAGTGACGCATACCGGTAAAGACCATGGCAATACCAGCTTCATCTGCTGCTGCAATGACTTCTTCGTCACGCATTGAGCCACCTGGTTGAATCACCGCCGTGATACCCGCTGCCGCGGCAGCATCAATGCCATCACGGAATGGGAAGAAAGCATCCGATGCCATGACCGAACCTTTGACTTCGAGGTTTTCGTCAGCTGCTTTAATACCTGCAATTTTGGCAGAATATACGCGACTCATTTGGCCTGCGCCCACACCAATGGTCATGCCGTCTTTACAATATACAATAGCATTGGATTTGACGTATTTTGCGACTTTCCATGTAAACATCAAATCTTGTAATTCGCTCTCTGACGGTGCACGTTTGGTGACGACTTTTAAGTCGTCCATATCCACCATGCCAAAGTCGCGATCTTGAATCAATAAACCGCCGTTTACACGTTTAAAATCATATCCGTCGGTGAGTTGACCTTGCCAATCCCCACAGGCTAATACGCGTACGTTTTGTTTAGCACTGAGGACTTGAGCTGCATCATCAGCAATCGTCGGCGCGATAATGACTTCTACAAATTGACGGTCAATGATCGCTTGTGCAGTAGCAGCATCCAATTCACGGTTAAACGCGATGATGCCTCCGAAAGCCGAGGTTGGATCCGTTTTATAAGCGCGTTCATAAGCCGCTAAAATATTTTCACCTAATGCTACGCCGCAAGGGTTCGCGTGTTTTACAATCACACAAGCTGGTACATCAAACTCTTTAACGCATTCTAATGCCGCATCAGTATCGGCAATGTTGTTAAAAGAGAGTTCTTTACCCTGCAATTGTTCAGCTGTGGCAACCGACGCTTCTTGGATATCATTTTCAACATAAAATGCAGCGGATTGGTGGGAATTTTCACCGTAGCGCAAATCTTGTTTTTTGCTGAGCTGCATGTTGTAAGTGCGAGGGAATTCACTTTGTGAGTCATCATCTAGACGGGCTCCAAAATAATTGGCGATCATGCCGTCATATTCAGCTGTGTGTTCGAATGCTTTAATTGCCAGGTCGAAGCGTGTCTGATAGCTAAGGCCACCAGCATTTTGATTCATTTCTTCTAATACCACTGCATAATCAGAGGCATTCACCACAATGGTGACATCTTTGTGGTTTTTGGCTGCGGCGCGCACCATAGTCGGTCCACCGATATCGATGTTTTCAATGGCGTCTTCTAGAGAACAATCTGGGTTTGCTACTGTTGCTGCAAAGGGGTATAGGTTCACAACCACTAAGTCAATTGGACCAATATTGTTTTGTTCCATCACCGCTTCATCGGTACCACGACGGGCTAAAATTCCACCGTGAATTTTGGGGTGTAAGGTCTTTACGCGGCCATCCATGATTTCTGGATGCCCTGTGTAATCAGATACCTCGATAACGTTCAGGCCAGCTTCTGCTAATAACTTAGCAGTACCACCAGTTGATAACAATTCAATGTCTTGGGCGGCTAGGGCAGTGGCAAATTCGACAATACCGGTTTTGTCAGAGACGCTTAATAACGCTCGGCGGATGGGTTGACTAGTACTCATATAACTCTTCTTGCTAGATAAAAAATAAGGTGGGCGTATAGCTTATTTTGGTGCGTTTTGTACAAATGAAAAGAGCACCTAAAGGTGCTCTAATCAGCGCTTTAGCGCTAACCAATTAGCTCATTCCGTATTGCTTGAGCTTCTTGCGTAATGTACCGCGGTTGATGCCCATCATAATCGCAGCTTTAGTTTGATTGCCACGTGTGTAGGTCATCACTTCCTCTAATAGAGGCGCTTCAACTTCGCTCAATACCATGTCATACAAGGTTTCGATCTGATTGTTTTCCAGTTGTTTCAGATACTTATTCACCGCTTGTTTAACGGATTCACGCAGTGGCTTTTGCGCAGTCGTTTGGGCGGGAGTGGTTACTATAGTTGTAAATGGAGACGTTGCATTTTGATCAAACATTATCGAATACTGCTCTTTTGTTAAAGTTATCAATTAAGCGACAGAGACACACTCATCTGTCGTTTCAGAAAAAAACATTTTGATGCTTTCGAGTTGCTCTTGAGCGGTCTCGAGTGCATTAAAATGCCCACGAAATTGACGTCCTTGGTCAAGCTGCGCCATGTACCACACCACATGTTTGCGCGCGATCCGCACGCCACTGATACCACCATAGAAAGCGTGAATATTAGCGATGTGTTCAAGCATTATAGAGCACTGCTCAGCCAACGTGGGTTTAGGCAAAATTTGTCCTGTCTCGAGGTAATGAATGATTTCACGAAAAAGCCAAGGATTTCCTTGTGCCCCTCGTCCAATCATGACCCCGTCAGCACCGGTGTAAGTCAATACCTCAGCGGCTTTTTGTGGTGAAGTAATATCACCGTTAGCAATCACAGGAATCGAAACCGCAGCTTTGATGGCTCTGATGGTCTCGTATTCTGCATCGCCCTTGTACATGTCTGCACGAGTGCGACCATGTACCGCGAGAGACTGTATACCGTACTGTTGTGCAAGTTGGGCAATGAATACGCCATTGCGATGTTCGGGATCCCAACCTGTACGGATCTTTAAGGTCACAGGTACATCAACAGCATTCACTACCGCATCCAAAATCGCTTCCACTTGATCTGGATATTGTAGCAAGGCAGAACCTGCGAGCTTTTTGTTCACTTTTTTTGCGGGACAACCCATATTGATATCGATGATCTGCGCACCGTTAGCAACATTGTGTTGTGCCGCCTCAGCCATGAGATACGGATCTGAACCCGCTATTTGAACAGAACGAACTCCGTGTTCGCCACTGTGGTCCATGCGCATTTTGGATTTTTCGGTGTGCCATACTTTTGGATTGCTTGAGAGCATCTCAGACACTACAAGCCCAGCACCCATCCTCTTGCACATTTGTCGAAACGGTCGGTCAGTCACTCCTGCCATCGGTGCTAAAAATACATTGTTGTCCAAAGTATATGGCCCGATGCGCATGAGTTCCTCTTATCTGTACTCTATTTCAGTTTGAATAAAAAACATCCATATTGTACAAAAATTAGCCCGTTTCCGTTAAGGGAATCAGATATTACGCTTTTTTTGCCAGTTTGAAAAGTATAATAATTAACCAAATTGCAATTATTTTGCTTGACAATAATTACCGCTTTGTTCCATTGATACTGGCCCACTCACCAGAATGTGCAATGTGCCCAATAACAAAAAATTCAGAATATAAATCGGCAATTTCTTCAGCTTGCTCAACTAAGATACCGGACAAGATTATTTGGCCGCCAGAATGACAATATCCGGCGATGATTTCTTTGAGCTCACGCAATGGCGCCGCAAGGATATTTGCTAACACCACATCGAACTGTTGTGACGGTGCATGCTCTGGTAAGTAAGCTTCAACACGTTCGCTCACCTGGTTGCGCAAAGCATTTTCTCGTGTGGCTTGAAGTGCCTGAGGATCAATATCAATTCCAACCATATTAGATGCACCTAACTTAACCGCAGCAACCCCCAGGATCCCAGAGCCACAACCAAAGTCCAACACCGTTTTACCCACCAAATCGAGTCCATCTAGCCATTGGAGGCAAAGTGCTGTGGTTGCATGAGTACCTGTACCAAATGCAAGCCCCGGATCCAACATGACATTAACCGCGTTAGGATCTGGGATCTCACGCCAAGAGGGGCAGATCCACAAACGCTGACCAAATTGCATGGCGTGAAAGTTTTCCATCCATTCACGCTCCCAATCTTTATCTTCTAATGGATCCAGCACATATACGAAATCTTCGCCTAAAATACGTGCTTGAGATAACCGCATGATGACTGCTTGCATATCCATCTCGGCAGGAAACAGCCCAATCACTTGCGTATCTGGCCATAACATGACTTCACCTGGTTTGGGCTCATAGAGCGGAGTATCTTTGGCATCGACAAAGGTAACGGCCTGTGCGCCATTGGCACTGAGCATGTCACCTAAACTTTCTGCGTGTTCGGCGACCATGTTGATTTTGAGTTGGATATAAGCCATGTGAAGGGTGTTACTCTTGAGTTAAAAAAGCTCGCATATCATCGGCAAGCGCTTTGAGGGATGGATGGTGAATGTACATCATATGTCCTGCTTCATAGTACTTCATTGTCACACGTGATAAATCAATACCATTGTGATTCATTGAATGTTCTGTCGCAAAGAATGGTGTAGCAAGATCATAGTAACCGTTGGCAACAAAAATTCGAAAATCTTTATTTTGTTTTTGCGCCGTTGCCAAAAATGGCGTGACGTTTAAAAAACCCTGAGAGCGAGCATTGCGTTCATACAACCAATTCCAATTGCCAAAGACTTTGCCACTTAAGATATGATACCGCGTGTTGCGATGAACGTTGAGTTGTGTGCGAAAATAATCATTAATCGCTGCAGTATAAGCTCCATCAATGGCATAAGCAGACGGATCGGCTTCAAACTGATAACTAATGTTATCGGTATTTTTACCAATATAACGGCTATCCAAGCGACCTACACGTATGCCGCGTTCACGTAATAATGTTTTCATGAACTGAAATTCATTGATGCGAAGATTGGATAATCGCAAGAACTCCTCAGATAATCCAGTGAAGCGCTGCAACTGCTTACTCACGTTTAACCGTTCTTGTTCTGTTGCGCGTTGACCTTTGAGCAAAGTAGTCGCGTACTCATTGAGGGCAAATTCACGGACTTCATCCAAAAACATTTCAAGTGATGTAAAATCGCTCTGTTCAATCGCCTGGTGATACCATGCTGTTGCGGCAAAAGTGGGTAAAAACGTGATGTAAGGTAGGTCATTACCGGGTTTAAAATCTCCAGTTTGAAAATCCACAATCGAAGAAATCAAAAATACGCCGCTTAAGTCATATGAGCCCCATCCCTCTTGGAGCTCTTTGACCATAGCACCAGCTCGAGTGGTACCGTAACTTTCACCAGAAAGATATTTTGGACGGTTAAATAAGTTGTACTCTCTAGTAAAGCTGCGTACGAATTCTGACATGATGACGGCATCCTCTTTGACGCCCCAAAAATCTTTATTTTCGCCTACACCAATGGCACGAGAATAGCCTGTGCCGGGAGGGTCGATGAATACCATATCAGCAATATCGAGCAAGCTATCTGAATTATCTAAAATCGCGTAAGGTGGAGCTCCGACAGCTTCTGCGTCTGAACCAATAACAATTTTTTTGGGACCATAAATGCCCATATGTAGCCATACGCTAGATGAACCTGGACCACCATTAAAAATGAATATCACAGGGCGACTGGCATCTTTGCTATTCGTGCGAAAATAAGCAGTACTAAAAATATTAGCAATGGCTTCACCGTCTTCATTGAAGATATGGGTATCTCCTGCTACGACTCGGTATTTGATGGTTTTGTCATTAATTTTGACAGAGTGTTCAGTGGTTGAACGTATAGGTTCTGGCACCTCTTCTGTCTCAGCGACAGCTAAGGTTGATGTCACACTGAGTGTGAGCAGTGTGCAAATAAATAATGCGAGTTTCATAGTCGTGTCCCTAACTTTTTATTATGTGATACGTCAGTTAGGTTAAGTTTACAGAGGCATGGAAGGGAATACAATCGGAAGGGAAAGGCTTGGCCATCCAAATGGAAAGCCAAGCTATATGTCTTAATTAAGGCTTTTTAGTCCAGACATTACACCAACCTTTGGCTGACACTTTTTTGCCTGGGAACAATGCACATGGTAACCAATCTTCGCCTTGAGCTTGGATGTATGCGCAGTTGTTACAATACTGTCCTTCCACCTGAGATTCATGAGTGTATTTGAGGGCGGCAGCTTGTGGGTTAGCTGGATCTAATTGCTCAGCATGGGCGCGTAAAGCAACCCCTCCGAATGTGACACCGATCAGTGACGCACCTGACAACTTTAAAAAGTCGCGACGGTTTAAGTGTTTCATTATTGTTTCCTCATTCGTTTAAATTGGATTCGTCATTATTATTGCTCTTTGAATCATTGTACTCGCGTTCTTCGCTGGGAAGCTTGATCACGAACAATATTATGCCAATTACAAGCACTGCAGCAATGCCACAGATAATGAGTAGTTGGTCAAAATTTGGATCGAGATTAGTAGCCATAGATTATTTATTATTATGTGTTGCTCACTTTTGCATAGCCAAATTGGGCTATACGCCGAATTTTATGATAACTATCTAAACCCGTCACGCCAATAGAATCAATTGCTTCTATATCCAAATAGCCTGTTTCAGAAACGATCTTTTCGTCAACAAATACTTCCACAATTTGACCAATGACGAGCTCTGTCTGATTGATGTCTAGGGTCTGAATATCTTGAACTTCAAGTCCAATACGCAGATGAGATTCTTGGACATAAGGCGCTGCAAATTCTTCAGAATAAAATGGGGTAAGCCCAGTCGCAGCAAATTCTGATACATCTTCAGGATACCGCGCAGACGTTTGATGAGCGGCCTGTACCATCGAGCTGTTCACATGGTTTAAGGTAAAGATACCCGTTTCTTTCATGTTGTGTAAGCTGTCTCGCGGGACTGTGTGAGGGCGCATCAGAACTCCCATCAAAGGAGGATTTGCGCCAACGTGAAATACTGAACTCACAATAGCCAAGTTTTCTACCTCGTTGGTGCCTTTTGTGCCAACGAGATTGGCGGATTTGACGCCTGATAAAGAATTGACAAAATTCGCTCGATAGAACTTTTCCATCTGCCCCAGTTCATGGGGTGTGTAGCATTTCATATTACTCATCATCCCTTTTAGCAATAATTTCTAGTCCAAAACCACTGTCATGAACGTATACTTCTATAGGTGCGCAGCAAATTTGGCAATCGACGATTTGTTGCTGGCCCAAATCGTTGTGCAGGTCGACTTCGATGTCGTTGATGACCATGCAATATGGACACTCAAACGTGTTCGCTTCAGTTAAACTCATAGATACTCCTTTACTAGTGATACGTAATAACCCACAAAAAGAGTCAAAAAAAAAGCACGGGACTTGTCCTTTATGCAAACGCGTAGTGAACTTGACGTTTCATCATCTGATCCCGCGTAAAATGCACCGCCGTAAGTTTTTTCGTAAACATTTTGATAAAGCGACTTTGAATCAGGGTATCGATATATGCCGAATGTGCCATACGGGTCTTCACAAGCGTTACGACGAGATGACGTTAGCCAAACATTTTGACACCCTCGACAAAATTCTTGCCGATCCCGAATTGCAACAGCATTTTGCTTGGGTTGCCAAACAAAAACGCGTATTCTAAACCTATGCGTAAGATTTTACCGACATATTATTATCTTGACCATTTTGCTGAGTTTCTGCGATTTTTAACTCAGTACAATCATCATTTGTTACGTCCTGAGGATCTTGAATTTATTGCGGCTTTTCAAGTACAACAAAAAGACGTGCAATGCGTCTTAGTGCGAAGTCTCAATCGCAAGTACCCTTTTTTGGCTCATCATACGTTTGCTTACGATGAAATACACGAGGCAGAAGACGCTATCATAGAATGCCATCATTTAGGTTGGTTTACTTTGATTCCTGAGGCTGAATATCAAGCATGGCTTGAGCAACTGACCAAAGCAGAATTATTTGCACTATTAGATGAGTTATCGCTTCCTTTACCGCCTAAATCACTGGCAAAAGCCCATATTTTAGAATGGGTGAAAGCCAGAACCAACTATGCACAAGTACAAGAGACTGCATTGTTGCAAAGTTATAGTTATCGTTTGGTTGATAAAGTCATTGAGTATGGGTTGTTTTTATTTTTTGGCCATTTGTCGGGGCGACTTAACCAGTTTTCAATGAGAGATTTGGGGATCATGCGGACACGCAAGCAGGTCGCTGAAGGCGCGCGTTATCAGAATCCACGAGACGCCCATGCTCATTATTACTGGTCTGTAGCCCTTAGAGATATCAGACGTGCACACAAATATAAGTTGCCTCTGCCTGCGCCAGTAGATGACATTGAGACAAGCAATGGAGTAGGTCAAGAACTGAGAGATACCTATTGGTTTGTATATGGTAAATGCTTATTTGCCACAGAGCCTCAATTGGCAGTGCAATATTGGCGTAAGTCTCAGCACAGTGACGCAATTGCAAAACGCCTACGCTATGAATATCAGCATGGCGACAAAGAGAAGGTCATTGCTGAATGTGAGGCGATGATTGAAGAACCGCCCAATGAGGTCGTTTTATTTTTCGCGATGGATTTTTTGGCCCGCAAAACCAAGCAGAAACGCACCAGTATCTTAACCGATTGGTTGCGCAGTAGCAGTGACATCATCACATTGGATGAGATTCATCGAAATCGGGTCGAGTACGCCTGTGTTGAAGTCTATCAACAGCGAGGAATAGAAGCTTACCGTATGGAAAATGAACCGTGGCGCGCTTTGTTCGGTTTGGTGTTTTGGCCAATATTATTCGATGCTAATAACCCTGCGGGCAACGAGTTTGATCATCGGCCATATCATCTCATTCATAACAATTTGTATAGTGAACGGGCTGAAGATGTCGAACATGAACTTGAAGCGTTGCAAGAACCTGATAAAGCAGAGCGGTTACTGTTGCAACGCGCGACGCAATATTATGGACAGAGCAATGGTATTTTTCGCTGGCATAAAGTAATCCATCAGCGCATGACTCGGTTTTTTAAATACCTTACTACCGCACAAATCATCGCAATGCTACGGTCAATGGCACAAAATTATGCTATGTATTGCGATGGGTTCCCGGACATTGCCATTGTCGAAAATGAGCGGTTTGTTTTTAAAGAAATCAAAGCTCAAGGCGATGTACTTCGTAAAAACCAACTTGTGACCTTGGCCAAAATGCGTGAACTAGGCATTGCAGTTGATATTACGCGCGTAAAATGGGGAGTTGATCCCGACCAGATCTATGTCGTGGTCGATATTGAAACCACCGGTGGTCGAGCGGGCAACCATCGGATTACCGAGATTGGTGCTGTTAAAATACAACACGGCAACATCATTGATGAATGGCAAAGCCTTCTTAACCCCGAACGTATAATCCCAAAAAATATTACCGCCCTGACCGGTATTGATCAAAGCATGGTGGCCAATGCTCCTCGTTTTGCAGAAGTTTCTGAGAGTTTGCGTACGTTTATGGAAGGCACGATTTTTGTCGCACATAATGTCAATTTTGATTATGGATTTATCAAAGCAGAGTATGAACGAATTGGAGAACGTTTCAGTATGCCTAAGTTGTGTACGGTTCAACAGATGCGTAAGACCTATCCCAAATTAGCTTCATACTCTTTGGCTAACTTGACCAAGCATTTTGGTATCAATATGACCCGTCATCACCGCGCCATGTCAGATGCCGTGGCAGCAAGTGAATTACTGAATATCATTAATCAAGCGCGCAATGAAAACTAAAATTGTTTGCTTAACGTATATGTAATGTTTATTGATTAAAGTTAAAAAAATGCACCCAGACGATTTCCCCAAAATGCCTCAATCTGAATCTGCCAAACATCGTTCAGTTCGTGAAGCAACCTCAAGTGAACTCGATGCCGAACAAGTGTCTCGTGTCATCGAGATGGCGTGGGAAGACCGTACTCCGTTCGAAGCAATAGAAGCACTGTTTGGATTGTCTGAGAAAGAAGTTATAAAGTTGATGCGCGCAAACCTGAAACGCAAAACCTTCAATAATTGGCGTGCTAGGGTATCAGGGCGAGCCACTAAGCACGGTGCTTTGCGCAGTCCCGATGTCAACAGAGGCTATTGCCCAACGCAATACAAGGCTGTGCGTAAGCGCTAAAACTCAATAAATTATAGTTCTGCGAAAGTCGCATTTCATATTTACTAGGCTATATTTAAAGTAATAACTCCTCAATATATTACTCTTGAGGGGTTATTAGTCATCACATTAACTCACTAATTAGGGAAGGATAAAGTATGAGTATGTTGGAATCTACACCTGCTGTTAGCATGACAACGGATTCAACTGACGCAAAGAATACCGCAATGGTCATGTGGCTCATGAGCAGTGTAATGGGCGTCATGGCAGGATTGCTTTTTGCGTTTATGCAACGTTCAGAACCGTACGTACAAGCACAGGCTAGAGAATGTATTAATTGGGGCATCACTGTACTGGTTGTTTTGATCATCGGTTCCATTGTGTTTTCTACAAGCATTGTTCCTTTTATTGCAATCGCAAATGTACTATTTGCTTTGATGGGGGCCATTGCTACCTCAATGGGCTTAAGTTTCAGCATTCCTTTAAAACTACGTATGCTTAAATAACTCCAAAGCCATTCAATGTATTTTGAACCGGCTAAATAGCCGGTTCTTTGAACATAATGATACTAATACCATTATCTTAATGAGAATAATTTGCATTAAGGTTTGTTTTCATCTATATTTGCTTCCGTAAAAAATTTAAAGCATCAACTGCTCGATTTAAAGGAAGCACCTCTTGAAACACGCACTCACTTGCGCACTTGCAATTACTTTCCCCGCTATCGCAACTACAACCACGGTTGATATTGAAACCATAGAAACTATAGAAGTAAAAGCAAAAAATTTATCAGTCAATCATTCAAATGCGATTAAAACACCGACTCCCATTCTGGATGTGCCTCAGAGTTTATCGATTTTGACTGCAAACGAAATTGAAGGTCGTGGGATCACCAGTATCAGTCAAATCATTGATTACACGCCTGGGGTGAATACTTCGCAGGGTGAAGGCCATCGCGATTCAGTGGTGTTCCGCGGTGTGCGTTCGACAGCAGACTTTTTTATCGACGGCAATCGCGATGACGTGCAATATTACCGTGCGCTGTATAATGTTGAGCAAGTTGAGATTTTACGTGGCCCCAATGCATTATTGTTTGGCCGAGGCGGTACTGGAGGTGTACTTAATCGCGTGAGCAAACGCGCGGAATTAGATGATGCAAAAAATTCGACATATACCTTAAGTGCGGATACGTTTGGTGGTGTCATGGGAACGATTGACACGAATCATGTGTTAAGTGATGACGCTGCATTGCGTTTTAATGCGATGTTTGAAAACTTAGGCGGTGATAGAGATTTTTATGATGGTGAGCGCACTGGTTTCAATCCAACATACCGTTATCAGTTAAGTGATTTTACACGTATCGATTTGTCATATGAGTATGTTGATCACGAGCGCTTTATTGATCGTGGTATTCCAACCGGTCCAGATGGACGTCCGATGGAGCGTTTACAAGATATCGTGTTTGGAGATCCTGATAATAACTACCATACGGTTAAAGCGAACACATTTCGTGCCAATATCGAGCACCAATTTAGTGAAAACACCAAAGGTAACTTTAATGCTTATTATGGTGATTTTGAAAAGCTGTATGTGAACTTCTATGCAACGGCATTCAATCCTGTCACAGATGCAGTAGAACTAGATGGTTACATTGATGAAACCGAACGTGAAAATACGGTGATCTCTGGCAATATTATCAGTGAATTTGACACGGGTAACATTGAACATACGCTAATGGCGGGGATTGAATATGTTCGCACGAATTCATATCAATATCGTTATAACCCAGTATTCAGCACGAATGGGGATGATCGTGAAACCTTCTTGGCGACACGTCCGCTTTCATTCAATGATTTATCAGGCAGCACGTTTAATGGCGAAGCTTTTACGGTGGCCTTTACCGATCTCAACGATATGACGGATGTGGATTTAGCAGTGACGTCATATTATATCCAAGACGAGATTGCGCTATCTGAACAGTTTGACTTGATTTTGGGAGCGCGTTTTGACCAATTTGATATTACTGTGAATAACATCAAAGATGATGAAGTTCGCTCACGCGTCGATGAAGAAGTATCGCCCCGTGCAGGGTTTATCTACAAACCACAAGAAAATATTTCATTGTATATAAGCTACAGCGAATCGTTTTTACCACGTTCAGGTGAGCAATATGCCAATATTAATGGCGAAAATAATCAACTGGATCCCGATACCTTCACCAACCGTGAAGTGGGCGTCAAATGGGATTTTGCTGAGACATTGAGTTTCACCGCAGCCATGTTTGAAAATAAGCAATCGTCTCCGCAAACGGCAGATAACGACCCTGCGACATTAGATGTGATTGACTCGCAAATTGAAGGCTTTGAAATGCAATTATTGGGTCAGTTGAATGAACGCTTTAGCTTTAGTGTGAATTTCTCACAGCTTGATGGTGAGATTGTCAATCGCTCCGGTGGCACTGGATTAACCCCGCGTGAGTTACCAGAATCAACCTACTCAGCTTGGGCTCAATATGTGCTCAATGATCGTGCAGGAGTGAGCCTTGGCTTGACTTACCAAGATGAAAGTTTCATCAATAATAGTAACTCAGCGGTATTGCCAAGTTATACACGCATTGACTTAGCCGGTTACTATGAATTTTCAGATGATTTGCGGGTGCAATTGCATATCGAGAATGCCACCGATGAGCTGTACTTCCCGAATGCACACTCTACTCATCAGGTAACAGTGGCTGAACCTGTGAATGCGAAATTGAAATTGATTGGTTCGTTCTAAGTACGTCATCGAAAAAAGAAACCCAGCCTTGGCTGGGTTTTTTATTTAGACTATCAGATTCACTTCAAATTACTTGCTTTCCCAACTACTGGGCCGCTGACTTCATCTAATAAAAACAACACGTTTTGATAATCAATACCTGAGTGCTGGGATAAACCAATTTCACATGTTTTGGAATTACTATACCCTGTTGTGCACTTACCCTGGACCTGTTTACGTAGGTCACTAAGCGCACTGGCATTAAGTTCAGGTAAGGTTAGGCCTTTGTCTCCGGCAAACCCACAACAATGAATACCTTCAGGCTCAATGACAGTTTGAGCGCAGGTTTTGGCTAACGTTCTAAGGTGCTCTGCGATCCCCATTTTTTGACTGCTACAAGTTACATGCAGCGCGACGGGTTCAGTCTTTGGCGTAATTGTTAATTGCGACAAAATATTATCTACGACAAACTCAGTGGTTTCAAAGATAGGTAATACGGCACCGTGTTCTTTTAGGCGAAGCTTACATGGGCTGGTATCAAAGACAATTGGGTATTCACCTTGTTTAGAATGATAGTTCAAGCGCTGGAGTAAGTCATCGGCCTTGTCTTGTGCCGTCTGAGGAAACCCTTTGGAGTGAAATGGCATGCCACAACATTGACCGTCAATGTTATCGGGTAAAATGACTTCATACCCAGCTTTTTCAAATACGCTGATCACCACTTCAGGGACACTGCGTTGTTCACTTGCACTTGGCGTTGCTCCCATGTTGCGGGTCGCACAACTCGGAAAGTAGACGACTTTTTTGGCTTGAGAGGCTGTATTTGTCGGCAGTGTATTGGCACCTTTGGGATATTTGGCAAACCACAAAGGAATCGTGCCACGAGAAGACTTGTGCAATATCGAGCCGACTTTATCTGTGTTATCACGACCAAGAATACGACTGATTTTGGCTGCACCATTAAGACTCGTTTTGACGACACCCGTGATACTACCAAACTGCTTGGCACTGAATTTTGCAATGACCTGACCAAATTTACCGCGCTGTTCTGCACGCAAAGCTCTCACCAAATCACCCGTATTGATGCCCACAGGACAGCGCTCTGCGCATAATCCGGTTGCTGCACAAGTATCAATGCCGTAATACTGATAATCGTATTCGAGTTGACCAAGTTCTTGTCGCTCGGCATCGATTAAATATCCCTTGTCTTTGAGCTGTTGTATCCGACGCCAAATGGCAATGCGTTGGCGTGGGGTGAAAGTCAATTCTTTAGAAGGGCAAACCACCTCACAGAACCCACACTCAATACATTTATCGACAATTTCATTGGCAGCCGGCAAGGCTTTGAGGTTTTTGATGTGGACATTATTGTCATCATTTAGGATCACGCCTGGGTTGAGCACATACGTTGGATCCATGATCTGTTTGACCTGTTGCATCACCTTGTAGGCCTTTTCGCCCCATTCCAATTCAACAAATGGTGCCATATTTCGACCTGTACCGTGTTCTGCTTTCAGTGAACCACCAAAACGGACGGCAACAAGCTGTGCGACATCGTGCATGAAGGCATCATAACGTGCAATTTGTTCATCGTTGTCAAAAGCTTGAGTAAAGACAAAATGCAGATTACCTGCCAGTGCATGACCAAAAATAATTGCTTCGTCATATTCGTACTTGGCAAATAATTCATGCAAGCCTTGTACGCCCTGTGCAAGGGCTTCACTGGGGAACGATACATCTTCAATGATAACAGTGGTGCCCGTTTCTCTTACTGCACCCACAGCAGGGAAAGTCGCTTTGCGAATGGCCCATAGCTGTGTCGCAAGCGTTTTGTCGGGGGTAAAAGTCACTTGCTCGATGGGGGCAAAGCCGGCCACAATTGCTTCTAGCTCTTCAATTTGAGAGGCCAATGTTGTGGCATCCGGTGCTGCCGTTTCAATTAATAAGGCAGTGCACTGTGGGTCGCGATCGCAAAAGCTCAGTGGTAATCCTGGTTTGCCTTTGACACTATCCAACGCGCGTTGGTCGAGAAGCTCAGCTGCATCCACGGGAGCCGACTGTAGGCGAGCGGCCAAATCACAGGCCTGAGTCGCATTGGCAAACAAATATAGGCCAGTAGCACGATGAGGGTGTTCGACGACGGTGTTGTAAGTAATATCAGCTATGAAACCAAGAGTGCCTTCGGAGCCCACCATGAGATGCATCAATATATCAATGGGGTCGGTAAAATCGGTTAAGGCATTCACCGCATAGCCTGTGGTATTTTTGAGGCGATATTTGTGGGCAATGAGTGCACACAATTCGCTATCACCTTGCACATCTCGGGCAAGGGCGCTTAGGTTGTCGAGTAAGTCTCGGTGCGAAAGTTGAAAGCGGGCGACTGATTGTGCATCAGCGGTATTTAATACGGTGCCATCAGCGAGCACGATTGTCATCGCTGCAACAGTATAAAAAGTATTGTTAGCGACACCACAGCACATACCAGAAGCATTGTTTGCGGCAATGCCGCCAATTTTGCAGCTGTTAATGGATGCTGGGTCGGGGCCTATTTTACGTCCATATGGGGCTAAATATTTGTTGGCGTCAGCACCCACCACACCCGGCTGCAAAGTGATCTGTTTACCTTGCTGATGGATGATATGACTTCGCCATTGTCCACTTAAGGTGATCAATACCGAATCGGTAATGGCTTGGCCGGACAAACTTGTACCAGCTGCGCGAAACGTGACCGGTACATTGTGTAAGAAGCTCAATGCTAATACATCTTGCACTTCCTCGATTGTATCAAGATGTACAATCAATAATGGGGTCAGCTGATAAAAACTCGCGTCGGTAGCATAGGCACGACGTCTTGATATATCTTCAATTAGCTGGTCGGGTGCTAGGCGTTCGCGCAGTGCACTGAGATAAGACGAATTAAGAGTGTGCATACAAGGCCCCATATTTATATTGCTGGTAAGTAGCTGATAGTAGATGGTGTATCAAGATAAATAAATAGTCGCATGGTCATAAATTAGTTTCCCTTTTTGCTATAATAACGTGGTTGATTGATTCTATTAGTGGGGCAAATGTGGGTAAAGTTAAAGCAGATGACATATTTTTGTTTGTTCAGGTCGTTGAAGCCGGTTCATTTGCTAAGGTTGCGCAACAGCTTGAAATCACCAACTCAGTAGTCAGTAAACGCATCGGTCGTCTAGAATCTGCCTTGAATATGCAATTACTTTACCGTACCACACGCAAACTGAGTTTGACTGATGGCGGACGGACGTTGTATGAAAAAGCAAAATTAGCCAAAGTCGCATTACAGGATGCTCAAGATGCAGTGACCGGTTACAGCGATAATTTATCCGGCACCATTCGTTTGTCGGTGCCATCGGTTTCAGCATCAGTGTTAATCAATCAAGCGTTGGCAGAGTTTACTCAGCAATATCCAGACATCAATATTGATTTGGTGGTGGCCGATCATTTTGTGGATATGCTGGAGGAAGGCTTTGATTTGGCTATTCGCACTGGAGAGTTGGCGGATTCTAGTCTGATTGCGAGGCGTTTAGTGGATTCTGATTGGGTCTTGGTCGCCAGTCCGGAATATTTGCGCCACAACGGTGTACCACAACATTCCAGGCAACTGCAATATCACAACTGTTTGACGTATAAATATGAAAGCTCTGGCGCGGATACTTGGCGCTTAGCGGTCAACGGAATAGATTACTACGAGAGAGTCAGTGGTAATTTTCAAGCAAATAATTTGTTATCACTCAAAACCGCTGTGTTGTCCGGTGTTGGTATTGCGTATTTACCCAAAGTCGCAGTCCATGAAGAACTCAATGCACAGTCGCTGGTTGAATTATTGCCTGATTATGAGACGAAACAAGTGGGTATATTTGCGGTGTATCCAAATATGCGACAACCTGATCAGAAGCTCAAATTGCTGATTGAACATCTTCGTGACATGTATCAGCAACATCAACATTGGTTCATCAGACAGAAAAAAAGCTAGGTCGAAGACCTAGCTTTGTGTTTCTATGTTTAGCTGTTTATGGTTCTTAGAACGCGTAAACGGCAGAGAACATTAGGTAGTTAGAGCTTAAATCAGTTGCTTCGTCTTGTGAATATTCACCAAACTCAACACCTGTTTTTAATTTAGACGTTACAGAAGTAATCACGTTAACACCCCAATGAGTGCGGTCACGATCGCCTAGATCAGTGGTAGAGTTACCGTAGAAGAACGTTGAACGAGTTGCATCGTTCCAGAAGTGACGGTATGCAAGAGTGAAAGAAGTACCTTCTTCAACTTTAGTTTCGCCATCTACAGTGATGATGTCAGGAACAGCAACTGTACCTACGTAACGACCATATTCGCCTTGAGCAAAAGAGATACGAAGATCATTTTTGCCGCCAGTTTTGATTTTGGCTGCTGCGTTGAAACCTACTGCCGTTTCGTCGATACCAGATTGGTCAACTTTACGGAATAATGCACCAACGTTTGCTTGACCCCAGTCACCTTTAAAGTCGTAACGAGCAATGATATCAGGCACTGATTGCTTAGATTCATCACGGTCACCACCAAATGTGTATGGGTTTTCAAGAGCAAATGAGAAACCACCGTTAGTATAACGGATTTGACCTTGACGGATAAACGCTTCACCTACGTGCGCGCCACCGAAATCTAAAGTTTCAGCAAGTGCATGTAAAGGCATGAACGTTGACCAAGTTTGACCAACTAACCAGTTGTCCCACTTGATGAACGCGTGACGGATACGGATACCAGAAGAGTTAGAGATGATTTCGTTACCTTCACCTGTGTCAGCATCGACTTCAAATACACCCGTTACTTTACCGTGTTGTACTTTAAACTGTAAACGAGACTGGTTAGCGTTAAAATCAGTCTGGCTAAAATCACCTGCAGCAGCTGAACCAATGAAGTAACCGTCACGGTATAAGTCACCGTCTACATGACGCGCGTCCATTTTGATGAAACCGCCAAGAGTTACTTTAGTGTCACCGTCTTCTGCAAGAGTAACGGCAGCGTTTGCTTGTGAAGCTAAACCAAGTGCAACAGCAGCTGCTGTTAAAGATAATAGTTTTTTCATAGTTGTGTGTTCCCATGTGTGTTAACAAAAAACAAACAGAACATTAATATTCAATTAGCGATTGATAAATACGACTTTGGCACAACACCTTTGCACAAAAACAAACAATGTGTTGAGCCAGCATGGGGCGCTTTGAGAATATAACTTGATGAAAAAACACACGCAGATGTAAATAAGACGTAACTAAAACTTATGAGTTTGTGTTAATTTTATTGTTTTTCCGAGTTGAGCGATTCTATCTCAGCCCAGACTTTTTCTGCTTCTGCAGTGATCATGGCATACGCCTTCATATCGCCGTTGCGTTGTGCGTGCATGCCCTTTTCAAGCAGTGCATCGTACTTTTTACGAAGCTTTTTCTCGGGATTACTCTTGAACAGTCCAAACATAAAAGGTCCTTTTGTTAGAAAACCATCTAATACTATAATCGTATATGCAAAGGTTTATAATTTTAAAAGTTGATAGACATGATTACGTAATGGCGTCGGGAAAGGGACAAGTTTTTCTGAAAAATCACTCACCTGGTCAACAATTGTTAATAGTTCTTTCACTTTGGACGAGTCAAATCTAGGTGACTGTTGCTCAAGCCATGCGATAAATTGTATCTCATTGGTAAAAATATCAGGAATGCATTTAGCGAGTTGAGGTAAACAATAATGTAGCCACTCTGTTCGATAACTGCCAAGTAATCTTTCTGGGAAACCAAACAAGTCCCGAATATCTTGTTCAATATCTACCAAATCATTCGGCTTATCTAAAACGAGCCTGAGATAAGTTAACAATCTTATGTCTTGGGACAACTGACTTTTTAATTCAATGTAAAAAGTTTGCATGAATGTTTGAACCTTTTTTCACCAGCCTGCGTAACTACTATGCACTGTTGAAGTGTGTACGCGTTCTTGCTGTTTAGCCCACCTTTTGGTGGGCTTTTTTATACCCTAATTTTATACGCCGATACTCTTGCGCAGATGAACCGAACCAGTGTCTTGCTTTTGCCGATAACTGATTTTGATGCCGCACCAACAAAGCCACACTGAGCATTTCTTTTAAACGAGATAACCACTGTTCTGGATTCATTGTCATCACATACATTTCTGCAGAACAAAAAAAGCCCCTTGAATAAAGGGGCTTTTATAAAACAATAAAAAAGGTTACTGCAGACCGAGTTTCTTCTCTAAGTAGTGGATATTTGTTCCACCAGCAAAAAAGTTCTCGTCAGCCATAATCATTTTTTGGAGATCGACATTGGTTTTGATGCCGTCAACCACAAGTTCCTCAAGTGCATGGCGCATTTTGTTAATTGCCTCATCACGACTCTCTCCATAAGTAATCAACTTACCAATCATTGAGTCGTAGAATGGCGGCACAGAATAACCACTGTAAATATGTGAATCCCAACGCACACCTAAACCACCTGGTGCGTGGAACATATCAATTTTACCTGGACTGGGTAAGAAGGTTTTTGGATCTTCAGCATTAATTCGGCATTCAATGGCGTGGCCTTTTATTTTGATCTGTGATTGATCAATGGACAATGGCTGACCAGCGGCAACACGCAGTTGCTCTTTGATTAAATCTACACCAGTGATCATTTCTGAAACCGGATGCTCGACCTGAATACGAGTATTCATTTCGATGAAGTAAAATTCACCGTTCTCATACAAGAATTCAAACGTACCCGCACCGCGATAGCCAATTTCAATACAAGCTTTACGACAGCGATCACCTATTTTTTCGCGCATTTGTTCAGAAATACCGGGTGCTGGAGCTTCTTCGACTACTTTTTGGTGACGACGTTGCATTGAGCAATCGCGTTCACCTAGATGTATCGCATTGCCTTGACCATCGGCTAAAACCTGAATTTCAACGTGACGAGGGTTTTCGAGATATTTTTCCATATACACGACGTCATTGTTGAAAGCCGCTTTAGCTTCTGCCTTGGTCGTCGCAATCGATGACACCAACTCATCTTCACTGCGTACCACACGCATACCTCGACCACCGCCACCGCCAGCTGCTTTGACAATCATCGGATACCCTATCCGCTTGGCAATCGCTTTGTTGCGTTCGTTATCATCAGTCAGTGGGCCATCAGAGCCCGGCACACATGGTACGCCAGCTGCTTTCATCGCGTTAATGGCAGCAACTTTATCGCCCATCATGTTAATAGTGTCAGCTTTTGGACCAATGAACACAAAACCACTGCGTTCGACTGCTTCAGCAAAATCAGCGCTTTCGGCTAAGAAGCCATAACCAGGGTGAATCGCAACTGAGTTTGTCACTTCAGCCGCGGCAATCAGACGTGGGATATTGAGATAACTTTCTTGTGCAGAAGGCTTACCAATACAGATTGACTCATCGGCTAACAAAACGTGTTTGAGGTTTTTGTCAGCGGTTGAATGCACTGCAACCGTTTTTATCCCCAACTCCTTACACGCGCGTAAGATCCGCAAAGCGATCTCACCGCGATTGGCAATCAATACTTTATCAAGCATAAGAAAACCTTACTCGATGACAAATAATGGTTGATCAAATTCAACCGCATCTTGGTTTTCCACCAAGATTGCTTTGACTGTACCAGCTTTATCAGCTTCGATTTGATTCATCATTTTCATTGCTTCGATAATACATAAAGTATCACCAACGTTGACTTTGGAACCAACTTCTACAAAAGGTTTGGCCTCAGGTGTTGCCGCGCGATAGAAAGTACCGACCATAGGCGATTTAATTTGGTGGCCTGCAACTTCAGGTGTTGAGTCAGTCGCTGGCGCAGCAGCTGGAGCGGCTGGAGCAGCTGCTGGTGTTGCTACAGGTGCGGGAGCAACCGGCGCGGGAGCATATTGTACCGCTTGTGCAGAACCGCCACGGTGAATGCGGACGGACTCTTCGCCCTCTGTGATTTCTAATTCTGCAATGCCAGATTCTTCAACTAGCTCGATGAGTTTTTTGATTTTTCTAATATCCATTGGAAAAGCCTTAATGACGTTCTTAATTAGGTAAAATATTTTGTACTGCAGACATGACAGCAAGTTGGTAGCCATATGTGCCGCAACCGACAATCACACTTTGTGCAATGTCGCTAAAATAGGAATGATGACGAAATGTTTCGCGGGCGTGAACATTTGATATATGCACTTCAATAAATGGGATAGCAACG
This sequence comes from Glaciecola sp., assembly GCA_018623155.1. GTDB lineage: Bacteria > Pseudomonadota > Gammaproteobacteria > Enterobacterales > Alteromonadaceae > Opacimonas. The sequence continues at coordinate 193,250 of JAAZVZ010000001.1, read as the reverse complement.
CCTAATAACGCATCTCTCAGTGCAACACTAGTGTGAGTAAACGCGGCAGGATTAATGATTATCGCATCGTATTTGCCAGATGCTTTATGCAATACATCAATTAACTGACCCTCGTGGTTGCTTTGAAAATGTTCAACAGAACAATTAAGTTCTTTACCGAGTGCAATACAAGCTTGCATGACATCGGATAAAGTTTCACTGCCGTAAACATCTGGCTCACGAGTGCCTAGAAGATTAAGGTTTGGTCCATTTAAGATGAGAATATTCACAATTATGCTCCCAACGTAACGCTATCGTGCAAGATAACAATGTATTCGTAGCATTATAGTGAAAATGTGTAAAGATGCAGTACTTTACTGGTCTTATCAGATGAAAAAATCAGTTTGTATCGTATTTCATGTCATTTCACTGCAAATTTACCGAAATTTTGACTTCATGAGGGGATGAATTCATTGTTTCCAATCCGATTTCGCAGGTTTCATCAAAATATTCTGAACATCCTTTGATCAGACCGACCGCAAGTTGCTCAAGTTGGCGTGGTGAACGATATAATAAGACTATATGAGAGTGACTTTTATCCAAGATGCTAAATGTGGGTAAGGTTGCATTTGGATAAAGTTTTAATACCTCTACATGGATATTAGAATCGAGTTCGGATAATAAATCGATCATGGTAATGTTTTCTGGCAATAACGAGGCGTGATTTTGCATGAGTTTGCCAAAAAGATATTCACCATAAGATTCAATTAAATCAGGGATGGCTATGCCGGTTTTTTCTGAAAGTGCTACGACGATTTTTAATAATTCTTCAAAATCGTAGTGTCCCACTCCAGTGTAGCTACCGTCGAGCCCTGTTGAGAGCAATAGCTCATCCACCATCGCGTAACCCATTTTGTCTTCGACCATATCGAGCAGGTTGGTGAAAATTATCCCTAACATATTGTATCCTTAGGTATTGTGCTAATACCCGTTTTGACAGCGGTTTTACTATCTTCGAAGATAGCGATGGTAAATACTCTATTGTGTTGTATCGTCAAAAATTTGATTTACATGAGCGGCAAATACGTCAGCATTGAGAAAGCCGGTTACTCGGGAGGTGGTCAGTTCGTTACCTTGTACATCAAAGAACATGATGGTAGGTAGTCCAGTGACTTCAAAAACGTCCTGAAATTCAAGATTCGTCGGAGTATTGTCTGTAAGATCAACTTGTAACCACATTGTATTCTTGAGGGCTTCTTGTACGGCTGGATCTGGAAACGTGTATTTCTCGAACTCTTTACAAGCAACACACCAATCCGCATACAAGTCCACCATAACGGTTTGGCCTTGGCTATTAGCGCGTTCAATGTACATAGCAAGTTCACCTAAATTTCTTACTTGTGTGAACTGTTCGTGGATATCCACTGTGTATGACTCGGGTTTATTCGATTGAATATGAGTATTTGGAGCGATAAAGCTTAGGCTTTGTAAAACAACATAAAAGAGACCAGCTAACACCACTACACGTAAAAATCCTCTTGTGAGGCCAGCTGATTTTTGCGCGTTGATTTCTAACAGATACCCCAATAAACCCAAGAACAAACCGTACCACAGCAGTTGCGTCCATGGCTCAACGACCATCCGTTCAAAAAAGAAGATGGCAACTGACAAAATCATAAAGCCAAAAATGGTCTTGATCACGTTCATCCACGGGCCAGCTTTTGGCAGGAGTTTACCTCCGGTTAGACCAAAGATAATGAGAGGGATCCCCATACCTATCGACAAAGCATATAGGGCACTGAAACCAAGCACCAAATCGCCGGATTGGGCAATAAACAATAAAATGCTGGTAAGCGGTGCTGTGGTACAAGGAGATGCAATCAATCCAGAGATCACCCCCATTAAAAATACGCCAACTAATGAACCACCGCGTTGCTGATTGGAAACTGTGTTTAATTTTTCTTGCCATGCACTAGGCAGTTGGATCTCAAAGACACCAAACATAGATAATGCAAGGGCAATAAAAGCGATAATAAAAACCGTCAGCAGTATTGGGTTTTGTAACGCGGCTTGAAATTGTACACCGGCCGAGGCCACAATCAATCCAAGTAAAGAATAAGTGATGGCCATGCCTTGCACATAGACAAAAGATAAACTGAACGCTTTTGAGGTGCTGATGTGTTTACCTTGCCCAACAATAATGCTCGATAAAATAGGATACATTGGAAATACGCAAGGGGTGAACGCTAATAAAACGCCCAAACCAACAAACAGTAGAATAGACCATAGCAAATTATCTCCACTGGCCAGTTGCTCAGCGAGTTGATACTGTTCTGACAGTACCTGTTTTGACTGTGTGGATACGTTTGGGGCCGTATTTGCATCAGCCGTTACTTCATTTAAAAACAAAGATTGAGTGGTGGGTGGGTAACACAAACCTGCTTCAGCGCAGCCTTGATAACGAATTTTGAGAACACCATCGTTTCGTGCCTCTAGAATCGGATAAGTAAGCGTTACCGTATCAAAAAAAACATCGGATATGCCAAAGAACTCGTCTTCGATTTGGGATGGTTCAGGTGAAAATGAAGGTTCATCCGTCGTAGCATTTTTCCCTACCGCTTTGAATTGTTTTTGATACAGATAATAACCATCTGCTATGGTAAAAGTGACTTGCAACTCATCATCTTGCTGCGTGTAGTCAAGCACAAAAGCCTCTTCAACTTTGAGAAAAGTCGGTTCGTCGTTAAACAAGTTTTGTATGCGATTGTTACCAAGACCTTGTGCAGAAGCGGTAAAGCCCACAGATAATACAAATATACAAAGCAAAAAAAGATGACGTAAATGGCGCAAGTGCATGATGTCCTTAAATGTAATTCGTTGGTTATACGTTATAAAACCGACAAAAGTCTAGCTTGCTTTCATGACAAGAAGCAAAAAAATTTGATAGGCTCTGGTATAACAGTCACAAAACTATATATGAGCAGGCTTAAGGCAAACTTAACTTGCGACGTATTTAAGTGCAACAGCGCACTGTAGAGGAAAATATGGGTAAGTTATTTTTGTTGTTTGTCATTATGCCGATCATGGAGATTGCGGTTCTGATTCATGTAGGTGAAATCATTGGTGGTTGGAATACTGTGTTATTGGTGATCTTATCTGCCATGATTGGCGCTTATCTTGTCAAACGTGAAGGCGTAGCCACTCTTGCACAAGCGCAAGCCAAAATAGCTAAAGGTCATATGCCGGCACAAGAAATCGGATCTGGATTGTTATTATTGATTGCTGGTGTTCTGTTGGTCACGCCAGGATTTATCACGGATATTCTCGGTCTGTTTTTAACCCTACCAACCACAAGACAATATCTGGCAAGTCATGTGGTGAGTTTAGTCAATGTACAAGGTAATGGTTTCACTCACTCTGGTTTTGGGCAGTCAGAATTTCATAGACACCATCAATCATCTACTCAAGATGACATCATTGAAGGTGAATTCTCGGACCTCGATAAAGAGTCGTCACAAACAAATAATGACCCTGCTCGCAAACGTTTGGATTGAGTTCTGAATGGCAATCGCGTACATTGTTTATTAACAATTTAATAACAATAAGGCAGTGGTATGCGTTTGGTTATTTGGGGGTTGGTTCTATTATTTTCTTTGCAATCTCTAGCATCAGAGAAAAAAGCATTAGTCGGTGGGCGATTAATTGATGGCTTCGGCCACACGCCATTGGCCAACTCGGTTATTTTAGTCAATAACAATATAATTGAAGCAGTAGGTACGGTCGATACTTTGTCAGTGCCTTCGGGATATCAGGTCATTTCAACAGAAGGTATGGATGTTATGCCCGGTTTATGGGAAGCCCATGCTCATCTTATGATCACCGGACATGCCGATTATAGTCATTGGCACCCTGCTTACCAAGACCGTCTTGCAGATGAGATTATGCCAGCCAGTGCGGTGCAACTATTGTTAGCTGGAATCACCAGTGCCCGAGATTTGGGGGCACCATTAGATGCATCGATAGCGGTCAAACAAGGTCTAGCAGATGGTACGATTCACGGTCCAAGAATGTATATGTCAGGGCCGTTTTTACAACATGAGCCATACCCTGGTACTGAGAATTATCGTTGGGGTGTGAAGAGTGTTGCTGAAGCGCGGGCGAAGGTTAAACGACTCAAAGACGCAGGGATGGATATAGTCAAATTAATCGATCATGATTTGATGTCTCGCGAGGTCGCTCAAGCCATTGTGGATGCAGCACATGAGAATGATATGGTTGTCGTTGGGCACTCCCACAAGCCGGATGAAATTCGCATTGGATTAGACATTGGGATCAATAATTTTGAGCACACTGGTTTAACGACTGCACCGCAATACCCTAAAGACATTATGGATAAGCTCAAGGAGCGAACGGCAAAAGGACGAATTGCTGGTGGCCCTTTGTATTGGACGCCAACGGTAGAAGGCTTGTTTAATTACCACCGCACAGTGGCAAACCCTGAAAAACTTGATAACACTTGTTGGCATCGCGGTCTCAAAAAAGACACGATTGCTGATATTAAAGCTTCCTTAGCCAAGCCAGGCCAGCTCAGTTATATGCAGTTGACACCACTACGGCAACCCACGTTACAACGCAAAGTGGAACAACTTAAAGAAGCGGGTGTTGTGCTGTTAGTAGGTACAGATAGTGGTATTCCGACCAAATTTCATTGCCAAAGTACATGGAATGAGATGGCCGTTTGGGTACATGATTTCGGTATGGATCCCATGTACACCATTCGTGCTGCAACGTATTGGCCTTCGGTTATGATGGGAGTAAGCGACAAAACGGGTACGATCAGTGAAGGCAAATATGCCGATATTATTGCTGTTAAAGGAGATGTCTTGCGTTTTATGAATTTATTACAAGATGTCGACTTAGTCATGAAAGATGGCACATTGTATAAATACGAAGGACAAGTTATTGAGTCAGCTTTGCAACCAAGCGTCCGCGTCAAATAATCTTGCCATTATCATTTCGACAAAAAAATCAAAAAAATTTCAATAATGCCCTTGAGTTATTCAGGGGTATTCCCATATACGTACACAAGACGTAACACTAGTTTACGTTGTAGCACACTCCCAAGAGGAGTCTTGTTAATGATGTATCCTAATGTGAAATGACAAATGGAGAATAAAATAATGGCAATTCGTCCTTTACATGATCGCGTAATCATCAAACGCGAAGAACATGAAACAAAGTCAGCTGGTGGTATTGTACTGACTGGTTCAGCAGCTGAAAAATCGACACGCGGCGAAGTTATCGCGGTAGGTAATGGCCGTGTGTTAGATAACGGTGACGTGAAAGCACTTGACGTTAAAGTGGGTGACAAAGTCATTTTTAATGATGGCTATGGCGTCAAAACTGAAAAATTAGACGGCGAAGAAGTATTAATTCTTAGCGAAAGCGACATCCTTGCGATCGTCGAATAAGCCTAACGAAAATAGATTAAGAGGAATTCGAAAATGTCAGCAAAAGAAGTACGTTTTTCTGATGACGCTCGTAGCAAAATGCTCAAAGGCGTAAATGTTCTTGCAAACGCAGTAAAAGTAACACTTGGCCCGAAAGGCCGTAACGTTGTTTTAGACAAATCATTTGGCGCGCCGACGATCACTAAAGACGGTGTATCTGTTGCAAAAGAGATCGAGCTTGAAGATAAGTTCGAAAATATGGGCGCACAGATGGTTAAAGAAGTGGCGTCAAAAGCAAATGACGAAGCCGGCGATGGCACCACTACTGCAACGGTTCTTGCTCAAGCAATCGTCAATGAAGGTTTGAAATCTGTTGCAGCGGGTATGAACCCAATGGACCTAAAACGCGGTATCGATAAAGCGGTCGCAGCTGCAGTAGAGGAGTTAAAAGGTCTTTCTACACCATGTGCGGACAGCAAGTCTATCTCTCAAGTAGGTACTATCTCGGCAAACTCTGACTCCATCGTGGGCGACATCATTGCAGAAGCCATGGAAAAAGTGGGTAAAGAAGGTGTTATCACAGTTGAAGAAGGCCAAGCACTGCAAAACGAATTAGACGTTGTAGAAGGTATGCAGTTCGATCGTGGTTATTTATCACCTTATTTCATCAACAACCAAGAAAACGGTACAGTTGAATTAGATAGCCCATACATCTTACTGGTTGATAAAAAGGTGTCTAATATCCGTGAATTGCTTCCAACGTTAGAAGCGGTTGCTAAGTCATCTAAGCCTCTTTTGATTATTGCAGAAGACGTTGAAGGTGAAGCGCTTGCAACACTCGTTGTGAACAACATGCGTGGTATCGTTAAGGTATCTGCAGTGAAAGCACCTGGTTTTGGTGACCGTCGTAAAGCGATGCTTCAAGATATCGCAGTGTTAACTGGCGGCACAGTCATCAGCGAAGAAATCGGTCTTGAGCTTGAAAAAGTCACTCTTGAAGACTTAGGTACTGCCAAGCGTGTCGTAATTAGCAAAGATAACACAACAGTGGTTGACGGTGCTGGTGATGAAGCGGCTATCGAAGGTCGTTGTAATCAAATTCGCGGCCAAGTGGAAGAGTCTTCTTCTGACTATGATCGAGAGAAGCTACAAGAGCGTTTAGCTAAGCTTTCAGGTGGTGTTGCAGTAATTAAGGTTGGTGCAGCAACAGAAGTTGAAATGAAAGAGAAAAAAGCACGTGTTGAAGACGCATTACATGCAACTCGTGCTGCTGTTGAAGAAGGCGTTGTTCCTGGTGGTGGTGTCGCATTAGTTCGCGTTGCTGCGAAACTAAACGAACTTTCTGGTGAAAATGAAGACCAGAATGTTGGCATTAAGCTTGCGCTTCGTGCCATGGAAGCACCGCTTCGTCAAATCTCTACGAACGCTGGTGCAGAAGCTTCAGTTGTCGTGAACACAGTTAAGAATGGCGAAGGTAACTATGGTTATAACGCTGGTAACGACACTTATGGAGATATGCTTGAAATGGGTATCTTGGATCCAACTAAAGTAACTCGTTCAGCACTTCAGTTTGCAGCATCTGTTGGTAGCTTAATGATCACTACTGAAGCGATGGTTGCTGAAATACCGAAGGAAGATGCACCTGCAATGCCTGATATGGGCGGCATGGGTGGCGGTATGCCAGGTATGATGTAATTTAATTACTAATACTAGATTGCCAAACGCCCTGACCCGTCAGGGCGTTTTTTTCTCGCGTTTTGGCGACTTATCGATATAATTCGGTTTTTTATGCTTTCGCCGTTTGCGAAATCGCTTACATCAAGCCATCTGGATCTGACAAAGATGATCGAACATTCATTACAAAAAGACTGGAATATAGAGGAAGCCGACGCATTATATGGTGTGTCTAAATGGGGCGCAGGTTATTTTGCCATTGGGCAAAATGGCAACTTGTGTGTGACGCCTGATACCGCTCGTCCTCATATGCAGATCGATTTTACAGCTGTGATTGAAGAAATCCGAGAGGAAGGGATACAGTTACCTGTAGTAGTGCGTTTCCACGATGTATTAAGAGCTCAAGTTGCCCAACTCAACGAGACGTTCAACCGGATTATTGAAGAGGCTAATTACCAAGGCTTATACCGAGGTGTGTACCCAGTCAAAGTCAACCAGATGCGGGAAGTGGTAGAAGAGATTGTCGATGCTGGCATACCCTATCATTATGGTTTAGAGGCTGGTTCAAAAGCTGAGCTCCTAACCGTAATGGCGTATAACACGACACCAGATGCGTTGACGATCCTCAATGGCTATAAAGACGAAGAATTCATAAAACTGGCGTTTTTAGCTCAGAAACTTGGACGTAAAGTGCTTATCGTAGTAGAGAAGTTTTCTGAGTTATATTTGATTGTGAAAGTAGCCAAAGACGTTGGTATTGAACCGATGATTGGTGTTCGAGCGAAGCTCTCAGTCAAAGGGCGTGGCAAATGGGAAGGCTCAGGAGGCGATCGCGCTAAATTTGGTTTGACTATTAGTGAAATCATCAACGCTGCGCGGTACTTAGAAAGTGAAGGAATGGGACACTGCTTACAGCTGTTGCATTTTCATATAGGTTCACAACTAACGGATATCCGCGCGGTAAAAGAAGCAATTAACGAAGGGGCCTTGATCTATGCTGAAATGCATCATTTGGGGTTTCCATTACAATACGTGGATGTCGGTGGTGGTTTAGGGATTGATTACGATGGCAGTAAATCCACCAATGATTCATCACGGAATTACTCCTTAGATGAATATGTGGCGGATGTCGTGTATGGCATGCAAGAGGTGTGTGACTTAGAAAAAGTTCCTCACCCTACACTAGTAAGTGAATCAGGTCGTGCTATTACCGCTCATCACAGTTGTGTGATCACTGAGATTGTTGGTGAAATCCGTCCAGACAGCTCTGCAGTAGACACATCTGTGAAGGATGATGAACATATTTTGGTGACCAATATTCGAGAGTTGAGTCAAACTGATATCAACAAAGAGAATATGCAAGAAGTCTTTAATGATGCTAGTCAATACAAAGAGCAAGCAGACGCGGCGTTTAAATTTCGCGTATTAGATATTGAAGAAGTTGCCAAAGTCGAGACAATTTACTGGCAAATCATGAATCGTGTGCGCGAGCAACTTCGCTCGGCTGAGTTTGTGCCAGAAGAATTGGAACAGTTGGATTTTGATTTATCGAGCCAATATCTATGTAATTTCTCTATTTTTCAATCTGCAGCCGATACTTGGGCAATCGATCAAGTTCTCCCTGTTGTGCCATTAACTCGGATGAACGAAGTGCCAGACGTCAATTGTTCACTGGTGGATATAACATGTGACTCGGATGGCAAGATTGATCAGTTTACTGTGGGGCGTGAGATCTCCAATGTGATCCCAATGCATCAGTTGCGCAGCGAAGAGAACTATTATATTGGCTTATTTTTGACAGGCGCGTATCAAGACGTGATGGGCGATATGCACAACTTGTTTGGGCGGTTGAATGAAGTACATATTTTTAGTCATGATGACGATCCACAGGATTTTTATATTGAGGAGGTTGTGCGAGGCTCTTCCGTAGAAAGTGTACTTTCCATTATGCAATATAACCCAGATTCCATGGCTAAAGATATCAAGCGCTTGATTGACAAACAAGTCGCTGCCGGAAACATCAAACCTCGTGAGGGGGTTAAGTTAACTGACTTCTACGAAAACTGTTTGTCAGGCTACACTTACCTAAAACGGTAAAGGAAGGTCCTTATGCAATTGGCGTGTGCAGAAGGTTATCAGTGGTCGCCAGTGCGTGACTTCTTATCACGTCGAGCTTTGAGCCGATTGGAAACCGTGGGCAGTCATTTTTATCAAAGAGTGACTACAGGGGGTAACATTGAGGCAACTTATATTCCAGGTGAAAATGCGTTTTCGGTTCTCGGCACGAACACCCCTCAAACGTTAGCCGTATTATCCAGAGTCCTTGGCTGTCAAACACCTTGGCAAGAAGCAAAACCGTCTTTGATCAGGGCTGGTGTTCAAGCTGATATGCTTTCGTCTAGTTTGTCTATTGCTGGATGTTGGTCGCCATTTGAAGCTTTGTTACGAGCGATTGTCGGTCAGCAAGTTTCCGTGACTGCAGCGGTAAAACAAATCAATTTGTTGGTTGAACTCGTTGAGCAACAACATGGCCCTCAAACCGACTTCCCTAGCCCAGAGTTATGCACTCGAACTGATTTTTCTGGTTTAGGTATGCCAGAGCGACGCAAAAAAACAATTGCCGATGTGTGCGATGCCATAGCCCAAATAGGTGAATTGACTTCCTCCGAGCAACTCGATGAGTTGATTGCAATCAAAGGAATCGGCGAATGGACGTTAAATTATGTGCGATTGCGAGGCTTTGCTTTGCCGGATATCTATTTGGCCAATGATCTGATTGTCAAAAAGATGCTCACACGTTTTGACATTGATGCCAATAAAGCGATACCGTGGCGCAGTTACTTGTGTTTGCAAACGTGGGAGTGGTCCAGCCTTGATATATAAAGATGCTGTTTTTGAGCAATATATTTCAACCCCATTCAAACCGGTCCGAGTAGTCGCGACTGATGAAGCCATCACTGCAGTTACTTTTGTTGATCGCATGGCCCAAGATGTACCCAATGCCTTAACCCAATCTTGTGTTACGCAACTCATTGACTATTTTACTGGTCATCGCAAGCACTTTTCATTACCTCTTGCACCGGTTGGGACAGCTTATCAGCACAAAGTATGGGCCGCGTTGCAGCAAATTGAATTCGGTCAGACTTGGAGTTATGTACAGTTAGCTAAGTACATTGGTCAGCCTACAGGGAGCCGTTCTGTGGGCAATGCAAATAGCAAAAACCCAATTGCGATCATCATTCCTTGCCATCGTGTTATTGGTGCAAACGGAAAATTAACTGGTTATGCTGGCGGTTTGGATATCAAATCTGCATTGCTTGCGCATGAGAACCCGCAACGAGGATTTTTTTAGATTCATGCCATTCAAGGATTTTGTTGAATTAATTGTATTAGGCGCTATTTGGGGTGCGTCTTTCATGTTGATGCGCATTGCAGCCCCTGAGTTTGGAATCTTTGTCATGGTCGAGATACGCGCTTTGCTTGCCGCACTAATATTGTTGCCATTTGTGGTCTGGTTCAAACAAACGTCTGAGATGTTTACTCATTGGCGTCATGTGATTGTGGTTGGTTTATTAAATACAGCGATTCCATTTTGTTTTTTTGCTTATGGGTCGTTGCATTTGCCCTCTGCTCTCACTGCCCTGTTAAACGGAACCGCAGGTATATTTGGTGCGTTATTGGCTTGGCTGTGGTTGCGTGAAACAATTTCACATGCGGCAAAAATAGGCTTTGCTTGCGGCGTGGTTGGTGTGTACTTACTTAGCTATGAATCACTTAACTTAAAAGGCGTTACCTTAATGCCAGTGTTTGCTTGTCTGATTGCAACCTTCTGTTATGGCGTTGCGATTTGTTATTTCAAAAAGTACTTAACCGGTGCGAAGCCACTTGCTGTAGCGGCTGGGTCACAGTTAGTGTCAGCGGTTGTGTTATTGCCTTTGGTTGTCATGTACCCTGTCACTACCATGCCATCGTTGGAAGCATGGGGAGCCGTGTTGTTTTTGGCGGTGGTGTGTACAGGGATTGCGTATATGATGTATTTTGATTTGATTGGCAAAATTGGTGCCTCCAAAGCGATATATGTTGGGTATATTGTCCCCGTGTTTGGTCTGATTTGGGGCTGGTGGCTGTTGAATGAAACGATATCTCATTTAATGCTTCTGGGCGCAGTGATCATCTTGCTAGGAGTGATGCTAACGAGCGGTGGGTTTGATCGGGCATGGCAATGGCTCAACTCAAAATAATTTTCTACTTTTACACATCCTTCGCTTTTCGCTACACTATTGCAACTTAGACAAAAGGAACAGACAAGAATGTCATTATCAGTAGTCATCCTTGCGGCCGGGAAAGGCACGCGCATGAAATCATCTCTCCCTAAGGTCCTGCATCCGATTGGCGGCAAAGCTATGGTTCAACACATCATTGATACTGTGGATAGCTTAGGTGCAGAACAAGTCAATCTCGTTTATGGTCATGGTGCAGAACAGTTACAAGCTGCCGTTAAGCACGATAATTTGAACTGGTGTTTGCAAGCTGAGCAACTTGGTACCGGTCATGCCGTACAACAAGCAATACCCCATATCGCTGATGATGCTGATGTGCTTATTTTGGTTGGTGATGCGCCACTGATCAAAGCCACCACATTGGGTAGATTGTTAGAGGCCAAAGCATCAGCAGATTTGGCCTTGTTAACCGTGCATTTGGACGACCCGACGGGCATGGGGCGTATCATTCGTGACGGTGAAAATATTACCGCGATTGTTGAGCATAAAGATGCAAGTGATGCACAACGAGCGATTACTGAAATCAATACCGGGATGATGGTGATGGGCGGAGCTGATCTCAAACGTTGGTTAGGACAGCTGAATAATGACAATGCACAAGGTGAGTTTTATTTGACGGATGTCATTGCGATGGCCGCCGATGAAGGCAAACAAATTAGGGCCGCACATCCAGATACCCCGGTTGAAGTGGAAGGTGTCAATAACCGTGTCCAGCTAGCAAAATTAGAGTGTGCCTATCAGCATGAGCAAGCAGAAATGGCAATGCTTAATGGTGCATCACTTGCCGATCCATGTCGCTTCGATGTCCGCGGTTCCTTAACTGTTGGTAACGATGTGTTTATAGATGTGAACTGCGTTTTTGAAGGGGATGTGGTTCTTGGCAATAACGTGCAAATCGGGCCTAACTGTGTGTTACAAAATTGTCGTATCGCGGATGGTGCAGTCATCGAAGCCTTTAGTATTGTGCAAGAAGCGATCGTAGGTGAATACTGCCAAGTCGGACCATATGCACGCTTACGACCAGGTGCAGAGATGGCTCAAGGCGCGAAAGTAGGTAACTTTGTTGAGATGAAAAAAACGTATCTTGGCAAAGGTTCTAAAGCCAATCATTTGACTTATCTTGGTGACACAACAGTAGGTGAAGGGGCAAATATCGGGGCTGGAACCATTACCTGTAACTATGATGGCGTCAACAAATCCAAAACCGTTATTGGTGATGGCGCATTTATTGGTTCGAATTCATCCTTGGTGGCACCTGTTGAAATTGGTGAACAGGCGACGGTAGGAGCGGGTTCGGTCCTAACTAAAACTGTCCTAGATGGCGAATTAGCCATTGCACGAGCCAAACAACGCAATTTGAGCGGATGGGAACGGCCTACTAAAAAGTAGTTATTTGTCAGCGGTTTTTCGCATGACTTTGATATGAAAATGTGCGTGTGCTTGCCTCAGTCGTTTGGTCAGTAGCGCGCGTTTCTCTTCTGAAATGCTCCAGTAAAATGGCGTCATTTGTAATAGCGCTTCACGGGTATTTGGGTGTTTTTGTACATCGATCGCAAATTTCAAAGTTTCTGTTTTTAGTAACTCGAATCCCTCTGGACAACTTTTATCAATTTCATGCCTTGCCGGCGCATCATAGACGCACTCTTTGAGCTCGAATAAGTGGTCTTGCGCGGGGTCAACTGTGATCCAAATACCATCATCAGCCAATATGCGATGTATTTCTGCTGCAGATGAAGGTGCGAAGATTTGAATGGCTATCGACTTAACGTGTGACGCGACAGGGATGGCAAACGTACTTGCAACGGCAAAGTGACCGTCTGATAATCGCTTAGCAGCTTTTGCAACAGCTGATTTGGCAATGTCAATCCCAGAATATGTCGCTTCAGGGTATAACGTTTGCAGTAGCCCACGTAGTGTTGAAACGTAATATCCTTCTCCGCAGCCTGCATCAAAAAGACTCATATCCGTGATTGCATGGTGATGCGCGATTAATTGGCTAAGATGTTCTGCCAGAGGCTGATAATGTCCTTGAGATAAAAACGACCGCCGCGCGGTGACCATCTCAGGTGAATCACCAGGGTGTTTGCTTTTTTTGTGTTGCACAAGGTGCAAGTTCACATATCCCTGTTTGGCTACATCATATTGATGCTGGTTGTCACATCCTAAGGTTTGCTCTGTTTGTCTAAGTGGGAGTTGGCATGCGGGACATAACCAATGAGAGGGGATGGATGAGGTCATTAAAATTAAGACATGTTATTTTAAAAGTATATTGTCGCAAGCTTTGAACTGTTGTTCAAATCACCTATTAAGAAAAAGGATTAGAATAAGATAATTGCGAAACGAAATTTATTGCGTATAATTAAGTTTCGTTTCGAAATTTAAATGTGCCATGGCCGTCGCTGATAATCGTAATTTAATCAAAAAACAGCTTTTTAAGCATGAATCTGTATCCGTTTCAGGCTTGTCAGAGTTATTGGGTATTTCTGAGGTTTCGATTCGAAAGTATTTGTCACAGCTTGAGCGGGATAGAATTTGTATCCGTACACACGGTGGGGCCGTTTTAGTTCCTGAAAAATCCTCAGCAACACAACCTCACTCTACAGTAAAACAAGCCATTGCGAAGGTCGCTGCTAGCCTTATTCAGCCTGGTGCTCGAATAATTGTTGATAGCGGCTCGACGACAGCACATCTGTTACCATTTTTGCAGCTAATACCGGACATTGTCGTTATGACAAATTCGTTACCGATTGCCACAGCGCTAACAGAACGCAGTAATAATGCGACGATATTGATGTGTGGTGGGACTTGGGATCCGGTTTCGCATTCATTTCAAGGGCAAATGTCAGAGAAAATGATTGCATCATACAATTTTGAGTGGGCGTTTGTAGGGGCATCAGGTGTGGATGTCGAAACCGGTACTGCAACGTTTCACGAATTAACTAAACTCAGTCAAGTCATGTCAGAAGTGTCTGAACACACTGTTTTGATGGCTGAATCAGATAAATTAAATAAGAAAATGCCGAATATCGAACTAGCATGGTCACAGATTTCACATTTTGTGACCGATAACCTTATTGCAGATGTAGCCGTTAAGCAGATCCGTACTCATCAGGTACAAGTGTTATTAGCGGAAGAAGGAGAGTAATTATGTGTGGAATTGTTGGTGCTGTTGCCGAACGCAACGTAGTGGAAATTTTGTTAGAAGGATTAAAACGCCTAGAATATCGTGGGTATGACTCTGCTGGAGTGGCATTGTTGACGGCGGGTGGCGAATTCACTCGGGTGAGACGTACGGGCAAAGTTCAGGCTCTTGCAGATGCGATCACGGATGACAACACTAAAGGTTCTACGGGAATCGCACATACTCGCTGGGCAACGCACGGCGGCGTAACCGAAAACAACGCCCATCCCCATACCTCTTCATCTCGTATCGCGGTGGTGCACAACGGGATTATTGAAAATTTTCAAGCGTTGCGTGAAGAGCTCTCTGCTCAAGGTTATACCATTGCGACCGATACAGATACTGAAACCATCGCACATACAGTACATGCGTTATTGGAGAGTCATGATTCATTATTAGCGGCAGTGCAAACTGCGGTCAAAAAATTTGAAGGTGCATACGGCACAGTCATTATGGATCAGGCTGATCCGTCTCGGGTGGTTGTCGCCCGTTCAGGCTCGCCCTTAGTCATTGGATTAGGTCTTGGTGAAAACTTCATTGCATCCGACCAAATGGCATTATTACCGGTAACACGTCGCTTTATATTCTTAGAAGAAGGTGATGTGGCCGAAGTCACTCGTCGCTCGATAACGATTTATGATGTAGATGGCAATCAGGTTGAGCGAGAGATCATCGAATCCAATGTAGAACACGATGCTGGTGATAAAGGACAGTATCGTCATTATATGCTTAAAGAGACGTATGAGCAGCCAACTGTTGTGCGCAATGCATTAGCAGGGCGCTTGGATGCCATGGGTGCTATAGAAGGCATTTTTGGTGAAGGGTCAGACGTGTTACTAAGCAAAGTCAAACACGTACAAATTATCGCGTGCGGGACGTCTTATCATGCGGGCATGACGGCGCGTTACTGGCTTGAGCAGTATGCTAATATCTCGTGTAATGTCGAGATTGCATCAGAATTTCGTTATCGCAAATCAGTCGTGCAACCTAACAGCTTGTTGGTGACGATTTCTCAGTCGGGCGAAACGGCAGATACCCTAGCTGCGTTACGTCTAGCACAAGAACTGGGTTATATGTCTAGCTTGACGATTTGTAATGTGGATGGCTCGTCGTTAGTTCGTGAGTCAGATATGGCATTTATGACCAAAGCAGGTGCAGAAATTGGGGTTGCATCGACGAAAGCCTTTACCACTCAGCTCACTGCATTTTTGTTGTTAACGCTTGCACTTGGCAAATACAACGGGATGCTGGATGCGGATAAAGCCGACATCATTGCAGGCCTACAAAGTTTACCTGCAAAACTTGATGAAACTTTGGCTTTGGCAAGTGACATTGAAGATTTGGCAGAAGAGTTTGCGGATAAACATCATTCATTGTTCTTAGGGCGTGGTGAGCAATACCCGATTGCAATGGAAGGCGCATTAAAGCTTAAAGAAATCTCGTATATTCACGCAGAGGCTTATGCATCAGGAGAGCTAAAGCATGGTCCATTGGCATTGATTGATGACGAAATGCCAGTGATTGTGGTTGCACCAAACAACGAATTACTCGAAAAACTTAAATCCAACGTCGAAGAAGTACGTGCACGTGGCGGTATTATGTATGTCTTTGCAGATAAGGACGCGCGATTTGAGTCAGATGAAACAATGCGCGTGGTACCGGTACCGCATTGTCATGCTTCCATTGCACCAATTGTGTATACCATTCCACTACAGCTGCTGTCTTATTATGTCGCACTCATTAAGGGCACGGATGTAGACCAACCAAGAAATTTGGCAAAGTCAGTGACTGTCGAATAACTTCAATACTCCATACAAGAATCGATCCCAACCATTTGCAGTGCTTCTATAATGTCTTGCACTTCAAATGGTTTGGCGATAACCGCAGCAAAAAAATCTCTAATTTAAATCATACAGACTAAAAAGTTATATTATGTCTTATACACAGTGTTAAAATTATATAAGAAACATTTATCCATTACTGATTGAATATTGGAGCAAGGCAGTCATGACGAATGTACCCATGCGCAACAAACTCAGAGAACAAACGAAAATTATTATTCAAGCCATACGGTCTGAAGAACAGGCATTGCGAGACAGATATTCGTTTTTGTCACATCAAAATACTATCGGAATGCTGATTCTTTTATTTTCCGCCAGTGCCATGTTCGGACTTGGCAGTATGTATTATTATGAGATTTTGCCAGCTTGGTTAGCCATTATCTTGATTGCGATGGTTGCCTCTATTTCTCATGAATTGGAGCATGACCTCATCCATCGTCAATACTTTAGCAAGATGCCTTTGATACATAATTTTATGATGCTCACTGTTTGGTTGATGCGCCCTAATACAGTCAACCCTTGGTTTAGACGACATATGCACCTACATCATCATCAAGTTTCCGGTACGGAACAAGATTTGGAGGAACGTCTGGTCGGAAATGGTATTAAAAACCCCTTTAAACGCTTGCTGGTCATTACGGATGGTTTATTAGGCTTGATTTTGTTCCGCAAAACGTATGAAAAAGAAATAAAAGGGTTTAGTTTTGGCAAAGTTTTTCATGCAGCATTTCCAATCGCGACCGCTTATTTTGTTGTACTCTATACTATGATTGGGTATCACGGGCTTGGTTTATTTTTGCCAATCGAGACTTATGTTCCGGCAATGTTCAGTCCGGTGATTAGTGCATTTGAGTTCTTGATGGTGGTCTTGGTATTACCCAATATCATTCGTTCGACGTCGCTGAACTTTGTCACTTCATCGATGCATTACTACGGTGGTGTAAGTCATTTACATCAGCAAACACATGTCATTACGAGTAAGTGGTTTAGCCTATTTCACTTGTTCTGTTTTAACTTTGGCAAAACACATACGATTCACCATTTTGTGCCTAACCAGCCATTTTATATCCGGCAGTGGATCAGCGCCAAAGTAAATAGAGTAATGGAACAGCAAGGTGTGCGTTTTAACGACTTTGAAAGTTTGAAAAACGCGAATGCTTTCCCAGGCTCGTGATTGACTCAGATTTTAAGTGAATAAATTGGATTATAATGCGTTCAATTATCTCGCTTTAACAAACTGGGCTTTAGTATGTTTAGTCACACCACGTCCTCCGCGTCGGGCAGGTTTTGCACGTTGCTGGCGTTCATTGCGTGACTCAGGAGGTACTAGGTGCTCAGGGCCTCGACCAATCAAATCTCCACGCCCCATTTTGATAAGCGCTTTGCGAATTTGAGCAAAGTTTTTTGGGTCGTGGTATCGCAACATAGCTTTGTGTAGGCGACGATGGATTTCACCTTTAGCACTGGGTACGGTTTCAGAATTCTTGGTCACTTTGCGCAGGCTGTTCACTTCAGTGTGATACATAGTCGTGGCGGTTGCCATTGGCGAGGGATAAAAGTTCTGTACCTGGTCAAGTTTGAATTTATTTTCCTTGAGCCAAATCGCTAGTTCCAACATGTCCTCATCGGTGGTGCCAGGGTGAGAAGCGATAAAATACGGAATCAAATATTGTTCTTTGCCCGCCTCTTTAGAGAATTTGTCAAATAAGCGTTTAAACTCATAATAACTGCCCATGCCCGGTTTCATCATCTTCGATAAAGGACCATCTTCTGTGTGTTCTGGGGCGATTTTGAGATAGCCTCCAACGTGATATTTGGCCAGTTCTTTGACGTAATTCGGATCTTCTACAGCTAGATCATAACGCACACCAGATGCAATGAGGATTTTTTTGATCCCTGGCAAATCGCGGGCTTTGCGATAAAGGTTAATTGTAGGAGTATGGTCCGTGTCCATGTGTGCACAAATACTTGGGTAGACACAAGAGGGACGGCGACATGTCGCTTCAGCTTTTGGCGATTTGCAACGCAAGCGATACATATTTGCCGTCGGTCCACCTAAATCAGAAATGACGCCAGTAAAGCCAGGTACCATATCGCGAATATCTTCAATTTCCTGCAGGATGGAGGCTTCTGAACGACTTTGAATTATCCGGCCTTCATGTTCGGTAATACTGCAGAAAGTGCAGCCTCCAAAGCAGCCTCGCATAATATTGACGCTGAATTTGATCATGTCATACGCTGGGATTTTGGCATCGCCATACACAGGATGTGGCACACGTTGGTAAGGTAAGCCAAATACTGCGTCCATTTCCTCGGTTTCTAAAGGCATAGCCGGTGGGTTAAGCCAAACATGTCGATCGCCGTGTCGCTGCATTAATGCACGAGCACAACCCGGGTTGGTTTCTTGGTGAAAAATACGGCTGGTATGCGCATATAACACCTTGTTATCTCGAACCGTTTCAAATGCGGGTAGTTTGACGTAAACATTCTCCCAAGGTTTGCGTTTTGTAGGAGGTGCAATCGTTATTGGTTGGGTGGTTTGCGTCACATCTGCTTTGGTGTCGGCATCGGTGGGACACTCCGGCTCCATAATATATGGAGAAGGTATGGCGTCGATTTTGCCCGGTTTATCCAAAGAGGTCGAATCCACACCTTCCCAACCAGGTAATGCGTCTTTCACAATGATGGCGGTGCCTCTGACGTCTTTGATGTCTTTGATATTTTCACCCGCTGCCAGCCGGTGGGTAACCTCAATTAATGGACGTTCAGCGTTTCCAAACATCAACAAATCCGCTTTAGCATCAAATATCACCGAACGACGGATTTTTTCTGACCAATAATCATAGTGCCCAATGCGACGCAAACTTGCTTCAATGCCCCCAATGATCACTGGGATATGCTTGTAGGCTTCTTTGCACCGCTGGGTATATACAGTGACTGCGCGGTCAGGGCGTTTGCCTCCTTTATTGTTGGGCGTGTACGCATCGTCATGGCGTAATTTTTTGTCAGCTGTGTAGCGATTGATCATGGAATCCATATTGCCCGCAGTCACCCCAAAATACAAATTCGGCTCGCCTAATTTCATAAAGTCTTCTTTACTGTGCCATTCAGGTTGGGCAATGATACCGACGCGGAAGCCATGCGCTTCGAGTAAACGACCAATAATCGCCATACCAAAACTCGGATGGTCAACATAAGCATCGCCGGTGATCAAAATAATGTCACAGCTATCCCATCCCAGTTCGTCCATCTCTGCGCGAGACATAGGTAAAAATGGCGCGGTGCCATAACAATGTGCCCAGTATTTAGGGTAAGAAAATAAACCTCGGTCGGCTTTAATGGTGGCTGGCATAATTTGTACTCAAAAGATAACCTCTCTATCATACCAAAATCGCAGTAAAAATGTGTAGCTTCATATTTTGGTTCTCAATGTTAAGCCAGAATATTTGTATACGTTAATGTTTTTATTAGTCAAAAGTATAAAAATAAATTAAAAACGTTTTAAAATATTGATAATTAAAGGGATTGTGTCAGTATAAAAGAGTAATGATCAAACTAAATTTATGTATTGATACAAATGTGAAATATTACTGAATAATTATGAAGTTATTAGAAACCATAAACGAACTTATGATTGTGATGTCGCTATGTCAGACAGAATAGCTCTGATTCAACGACTTGCTGGTAAAAATGCATTTGTAAGCGGACAAGCATTGTTGTCCGCCGGTTCCATCACGCAAATTTCAGTAGTCGGAGACCGCATTCAGGCTCAAGTCACTGATCAAGATATCCATTCTGTTAATTTAAATATTCTCAGTCAAAGTTACGACGGCAGCTGCTCTTGTCCTGAATCAGATGGGTTTGATTTTTGTCGCCATTGTGTCGCCGTAGCACTCCATCACGATGCCTTTGAGACAAATTTAAACGTCTTAATGCAAGGGGATTCTGAAGACAAAATCACTGCATTACTACAAACGATGCCCAGAGATAAGCTGGAATCGGCTTTAGCCCATTTGATTTGTCAAGAAAAAGAGCTCGTCCAACATTGGGCCTCCAAAGCCGACATTGCCTTTGGCAAATTTGATATCAAAACATTGCGGAAATGGGTGGTCAAAGCGCTTCCTTTACGAGATGTCTGGCGCTATGAACTGGTGCGCAAATATTTTGATAAAGCGCGAAATCAACTTGCGCTTATCCATCCATTAATTGACGAATTACCTGATATTACGGCATTGCATGCCTGTGAGTTTATTTTGGCTCGGTATGATAAAATTTGTGAGCGCGTTGATGATTCAGGTGGTTATCGCTTTGCTTTGGAAACCATAATTGAACAGCAATATGTCAAAACGTTCCAACGCTGGGAAGCGGAGCAACAGACCAAAATTAAGTATTTGATCAGCCTCTATTACAATGAATATCTTTATGTAGATTTGGGTGATATTGGACAATTGTTTCTTCGACAAGCATCAGATGAATTGTATCAACAATATTATGATGTACTACGCAAAGAATATCAGGTCAATGTAGACCAAGCTTCAGGTGCGATGCATACCAAACAGATGGCTTCTTCTCTCGCGGTATATTTTGCATTGCAAGAAGACTATTTAAACGCGGTTGAATATGCCAAGGCATCGCATTTGCCGATGAATCGTAAAATAGAAATGACCAATGGTTTGATTCATCAAGGGCATTTAACCCAAGCATTAACGTTGCTTTTTGATATGAAAGTCAATGCTTTGCCGCAAGATCTGCAGCGAATCAATCAGATGCTCATCAAAGTGAATCAATTGCAAGGAAGACCAGAGGATGCTCTGCAGTTAGCGTTACAACAATATGCTCAGAACTTTGATATTGACCTTCTCAAAGCTTTAGTCAATCAACAAGGTGTTTCCCGTTCAGAGTTAGTGACACATGCACGTGCGATTATTCATAAACAACCCACCCATCGGCAGGAAAAGCTATTATTCTCCTTATATGTGCATTTTGGTCCGGTTACTGAAGCATTGGCTCTGAGCCAAAAAATCCAGTTAAATAATGAAGAATTGCATATTTTGGCATTTGCATGTTTACAAGAACGTATTTATGAACAAGCGTTAAAACTTTATCTCAATTTGATTACACGTAATATTGATCAGGGGCACAAAGGTTATTCCTACATCATCGAAATATTACAAGAAATCCATGATGAATTTGTTGACCAGGATAAGGCTCTTACGCCTTTTTATAAATTACTTAACTTGTTACAGGAAAACTACGCGAAAAAGCGCAGTTTTGTGATGCTCTTACAGCACCATTTTGATGACGCTCAATAAACGCTTACTGTTTCCTAGCCAGTTCCAATAACCATTCAAATTCGTTTGATGCGACGGGCATAATGGATAATCTTGAGCCCTTTTTGACCAAGCTAAGTTCACAAATATTAGCTTGTTGCTTTATGAGTGACAGCGGCAATACTTGGCTGAATTTTTCGACAAAGGTCAGCGCAACCATATGCCATCTAGGCTGTTCTGGCGTTGCTTTTGGGTCAAAGTACTTTGAATCAGGTATAAACTGAGTAGGATCAACCAAACCCGTTTGCGATATTCTCGCTAAACCAGCTATTCCTGGGACTTTGCAGCTCGAGTGGTAAATAAAGGCCAGATCATTCACGCTCATTTGGTCGCGCATAAAGTTACGCGCCTGATAATTGCGCACGCCATCCCAACCTTCAGTGCCATCTGGTCGGTGGGCGAGATCATCAATGGAAAACGCATCCGGTTCGGTTTTAAACAGCCAGTAGCGCATAAATACTCCTTATTGCTCACTGGCGTTATGATAAACCATTTATGTTTAAACTGCGCTTATTTCAAGTGCTTTTTGGTCAGCACTAAAAAAACGGTTGAGCGCTTCCATATCAAGCTCTGTCTGACGTAGCCCTAATTTGGTTCGACGCCATAAAACATCATCCAGTGTTTTACTAAATTCATGGGTTTGCAGATAACGTAATTCACACTCATATAATCCAGCGCCAAAATCTCGCCCAAGTTCGTGCTCTGATTTTACCCCAGCAAGAAGATGAGAGGTTAAGGAACCATAGGATCTTACATAGCGTTTCAGAGTATCTATCGGAATAAAGGGGCATCGCTCACAGAGTTGATTCAGTAATGTCGCTGGGTCAGCAAAATCACCACCGAGTAATGGTTCATGGGCAGTCCAAGTTGATTTTGCATGAGGAAAGAACGCGACTAATTTATTAACAGCGTGCTCAGCGAGTTTGCGGTAAGTGGTAATTTTACCGCCATAGATGTTAAGCAGGAGCGCAGATTGTGCGTCCCCGGTTAATTTAAATTCATAATCTCGAGACAACGCTTGGGCATCCGCGCCTTCTTCCTCAAGAAGTGGGCGTACCCCTGAGAATGTATGGACGATATCGGTTACACTAATTTGTGTCTTAAAGTACTCATTAGTGATCTTGATGAGATAGTCCGTTTCTTCCTGATCAATTGTTGCATTACGTGGATCGCCTGTAAAGTTCACATCTGTGGTACCAATTAGCGAAAAGTCATCTTCATAAGGCAATACAAATACAATCCGCCCATCGGCATTTTGTAAAATATAAGCTTGCTCACCGTCGTGGATCTTAGGAACAACTAAATGACTCCCTTTGACTAAGCGCATGTGTTTGTTATGTCGTTCCGCGACTACATCGTCTAGGAACTGGATCGACCATGGTCCTGCGGCGTTGATCAATGCTCTAGCACTGACTGAGAATTCACCGCGTTGTGCATTTTGCAGGGTAATAGACCAGTGCTCATTAGCGCGTTTAGCACCTGTGCATTGGGTATAAGTCAGTACGTCAGCACCTTTATCCTGTGCTTGCATTGCATTGAGCACCACAAGTCGCGCATCATCAACCCAACCATCCGAATATTCAAACGCCGTGTGCATCGAATTATTCAATGGAGAATGTGCATCGAGTTTCAGACGTCTAGAACCAGGCAAAATTTCACGTTTTGCTAAATGGTCATACAAAAATAAACCGGCCTGAATCATCCAAGCCGGACGCAAATGAGGTTGATGCGGTAAGTGAAAACGCAACGGCCACATAATATGCGGGGCTTTCTTTAACAATACTTCGCGCTCAGCAAGCGCTTCACGCACCAAACGAAACTCATAGTGTTCGAGGTAACGCAAACCACCATGAATGAGTTTACTTGACTGGCTTGAGGTGGCGCTAGCGAGGTCTTTTGCTTCGACTAGTAATACAGACAGGCCTCGTCCAGCAGCATCTGCAGCAATACCTGCGCCGTTGACACCACCGCCAACGATGACAATGTCATATTCCATGTTCGTTTGTGTGAAAGACATAATAAAAAGGTCATGATAGTTCATTTATAAAAAAATATAGCACAAACGAAAATAAATGAAAGTTTTTGCAGTTAAATTTTTATGAAACGAACATCATTTTGTTTCATTACACTCATTAATTCACTCGGCGCTTCCCGATCACATACAAAAGTATTGATTTGTGACATGTGAGCTTGCTCGACCATGGCTTGCCGATGGAACTTACTTCCATCAGCAACTAAGATATTGTGTTGTGCATGAGCCAGCATGGCTTGTGAGACCTTCACCTCGCGAAAGTCAAAGTCCAACAATGCACCGTTGGATTCAATCCCACTGATCCCCAGAATACTAAAATCCATACGAAATTGCTGGATAAAATCACGGGTCGCTTCACCTATGATCCCGCCATCTTGAAAACGCACTTCACCTCCAGCAATAATGACCGAAAAGTCTTGTTTTTGGGACAGAATGCTTGCCGCATATATATTGTTGGTAACGACGGTTAAGCCTTGATGTTGCAAGAGTTGTTCTGCCACTATTTCATTGGTTGTACCGATGTTGATAAACAAAGATGCATTGTTCGGGATAAGCTGAGCGACGCGCTTAGCAATCGCAAGTTTGGCGTTTTGGTTTTCGGCTTTGCGTTGCTGATATGGGGTGTTTTCGATGCTAGATTCAATGCTTGCAGCACCGCCGTGATGGCGTTTGATTTTGCCTTTATCTGCAAGTGTATTGAGGTCTCGGCGCAAGGTTTGCGGCGTCACTTCATAGCGCTTCGTTAACTCCTCTATGGTCATGTAGCCCTGTTCTTTTACCACGTTGACAATGTCGTATAAGCGTTGTGCTTGTTTCATACCAGTATCTTCAATTCTTTATGTTGTTGTGTTTTAGAAAATGTTCGAAAACGAAAATTTTATGTTGTAAAAACCATGTTAATTTGCTTAGATATACAAAAACAAGGAGACCACATGACTCACTATATCCTATCCATCGATCAAGGCACAACGTCTTCTCGTGCAATTATTTTTGATACAGCGGGTACGCGTATTGCTCAAGCGCAACAAGAGTTTGCGCAACATTTTCCGCAAGATGGGTGGGTTGAGCATATGCCGGACGATTTGTGGCAAACGACTTTAGATAGCTGCCGACAAGCCATAACTGACGCTGGCATTGACGCGTCTCAAATAGCAACCTGTGGGATAACCAACCAACGTGAGACAACCTTGATATGGGAAAAAACAACAGGGAAATGCATTTATCCTGCAATCGTTTGGCAAGACCGTCGTACAGCACAGTATTGCGCAAAACTTAAACAAGACAAAAAGCTCATGGCAGATATTCAGCAGAAGACCGGATTACTGCTAGATCCTTATTTTTCTGCAAGTAAAGTGCGTTGGATCTTAGATCACGTGGAAGGCGCACAAAGTCGAGCCGAAGCGGGTGAGTTATTATTTGGGACGGTGGATTGTTTTATCCTATGGCAATTGACAAAAGGCAATGCGCATAAGACGGATGCGACCAATGCTTCACGCACGCTGTTGTTTAATATTCAAAAGCAAGAATGGGACAAAGAACTGCTCGAGCTTTTCAACATCCCAGCAGTCATGCTCCCGCAGGTCCAAGACAGTGCAGCAGATTTTGGTCTTATTCACTCAGATTGGTTGGGTTCAGCCATTCCTGTACAAGGTATTGCAGGCGATCAACAAGCTGCTCTATTTGGTCAAACGTGTTTCAAACCTGGTATGGCAAAAAGTACTTATGGCACAGGTTGTTTTATGATTGTTAACACCGGTGAGCACTGTGTTGTGTCGGATAATCGCCTGTTGACGACGGTTGCTTATCGGATTGATGGGAAGCCCACCTATGCGTTAGAGGGCAGTATTTTTATGGCGGGTGCAACGATTCAATGGTTGCGAGATGGTTTGCAAATAATTCAACACGCCAAAGAAACCGAAGCACTGGCTAAGCAAGTAAAACAGAACAATCCTGTTATCATGGTGCCAGCATTTACCGGTCTTGGTGCACCTTATTGGGAACCTAATGCTCGAGGTGCGATCTTTGGCTTAACTCGTGACACAGGTATCAAAGAGATTGTGGCAGCAGCCTTGCAATCGGTTGGTTTGCAAACCAAGGATTTACAAAAAGCCATGGAACAAGACGGTCAACGCCCGATGACACTTCGGGTCGATGGTGGGATGGTTCACAATCAATGGCTAATGCAATATTTGGCCGATATCTTGGGAGCGCCGGTCCATGTCCCTGCGGTCACTGAGACCACAGCCCTTGGGGTAGCATACTTAGCTGGATACCAGCATGGCATCTATGAGTCGTTAGAACAGATCAGCGCAATGTGGCAGTTGCAACAGGATTACACGCCTAACTGGTCCAAAACCGAACGAGATGAGCAATATTCACAGTGGCAATCTGCTGTCAAAAGAGTCATCCAAGCTTAACGGTTAGCTTGATAACTAGAATAATCCGGGTGTTGATAAGTATAACTTTGATTAAGTAAAGGAGAGCTTATCAACATATCCGCCGTACTTGGATTACATGCAACCGGAATGTTCCATACCGCAGCGATCCTTAGAAGCGCTTTGATATCAGGATCATGTGGCATGGCTGCAAATGGGTCCCAAAAAAAGAACAAAACGTCACACGCTTGTTCAGCGATCATTGCACCAATTTGTTGATCGCCTCCCATCGGCCCACTCAGTAGTGCAGTCAACTCTAGCTGAGCCACATTTGCAATCAATTTTGCCGTCGTCCCCGTTGCATAAAGTTGATGTTTTGCAAGATGGTCTCGATGGTCTAAACACCACTTGGCGAGTGTGTCTTTCATATTGTCATGTGCTACCAGTGCAATGCGTTTCTGTTCTGGAGATTGATGGGTCGTATATTGCATAATCTTAAGTTATGGTTAGTATGTATCATGTTTATATATGAAAGCGTTTCAAGGCGCAAAGATTTTGGAGTAAAAATGCGTGTATTTTTGTTGTTCTGTATGACGTTGACTCTTATGGCATGTGGTGGAGGCAGTGCTGACTCTGTTTCCGTCCTGCCAGAGAACACACCGTCTAATCAAGCGCCAGAAATCACTGCATTCAATGTTGCTAACGTCTCTGAACAAGGACTTATCACATTAAACTGGCAAGTCGATGACAGCGATAACACGAACTTAGGATGTACATTGACGATGATGGGGGCATCGCCTGAAACTCACCAAGTCACCAATTGTAGAGTGACGACTCAATTTGTGTTTACCGTTGCGCAAAATGGTACTTACAGCGCTCGTATAGATGTGAGTGATGGGAGTGAAACAACCTCACAGACACTGGCTGTGACAGTCACTCAAATCCCACCGCCGGATACCAGTATACGCACGATGAAGATTTATTATCTTCACTCTAGTGGTTTTTATACAGGCTGGGGCTTGCATTTATGGGGCAACTCAGTCGATCCTGAGTATGTTACGACCTGGCAAAATGCCATGCCCCCAACCCGTGTGGAAAACGATTATGCGTATTGGGAAGTACCAATTGTTGATGAAGACCAAATTTTTAGTTTTATTGTGCATTTTGGGGATCTAAAAAGTCCGAATTACGATTTGATCCTCACTCCTGCGACGTTCGGCGATACCGTTTGGGTCACTGAGGATAGCGTTGCGGCAGAAGGGCCTGGAATTACGGCGACTCCGTTTAGTACTGAGGCGGAAGCAAGAGCGGCATTAGCTCAAGTTATGGCAAACACTGGCAATGAAAGCGAGGAGCTTGATTTTTCTTCCATTGAGCCACTACCCGTAGAAAAAAACATTGCAGATGATTGGTGGCAAAGCGCTAATTTTATGGAGATTTATGTCCGTGGCTATCAAGACTCTGATGGGGATGGGGTCGGAGATTTTAACGGTTTGACCCAGCGACTTCCCTATTTGGCAGAGTTAGGTATTAATGCACTTTGGTTGATGCCCATCATGGAGTCGGCAGATAATGATCACGGTTATGAGACTCAAAACTATCGAGATGTAGAGAGTGATTATGGCACATTAGCTGATTTTCAGAATTTGCTCGATGAGGCAGACCGGTTAGGCATAGCAGTCATCATTGACTATGTGATGAATCATGCAGCATCGCAAAATCCATTGTTCCAAGATGCGGCCTCAAGTCCGAATCATCCGTTGCGAGATTGGTTTATTTGGAATGATACGGTTGATAATCGTTGGCAACTTTGGGGGCGGACGCCTTGGCGAAACAGTCCTTATGGAGTGTATTACGGTGCCTTTACTGAGCGTATGCCAGACTTTAATTTACGCAATCAAGCAGTATTGGATTATCACAAAGACAATATGCGTTTTTGGCTCAATTTGGGGGTGGATGGTTTTCGCTTTGATGCGGTCGGTGTATTAGTTGAGAACGGTATTAACCAACTTGAAAATCAACCGCAAAATTTAACCGTCATGGGAGAGATGGCTTCTGTACTGGATGATTATCCGTACGCCTATATTGTGTGTGAAGCGCCGGGGCAATTTCGCGATATGGCGCAAACTGATAGTTGTGTAAACGCGTTTAACTTCAGTGCTGGGCATACTATTTTGGAGAGTGTTCGCAATCGCAGAATTTCCGCTGGATTAATTAATGAGCTCAGTCAGGCTCGTCGAGATCAAATGCCGATGATTTTGGCCAATCACGACTTTTTTGCAGGTGACCGTGTGTATAACCAGCTCAATGGTGACATGACACAATATCGGCTGGCCAGTGCATTGTATCTTTTGCTCTCTTCACAACCATATACTTACTATGGCGAAGAGATTGGTATGGCCGCTGGAGCGAATTTGCAACCAGACGCTTCTTTACGTACCCCTATGAGTTGGAATAACGACGTCACACATGCGGGATTTTCAACGCGTACTCCGTTTCGGGCTTTATCTCAAAATGCTTCTGTGAACAATGTTGAAGCCCAGCAGTTAGATAGTTCGTCGTTGTATTATTGGTATCAATCTTTGTATGCATTGCGCAGTGCGCATCCTACGCTCAGTACTGGAATAATGCAGGTCCTGACTCAGGCGAGTGAACCGGTTTTAGCATTTACCCGCAGTACCGAAACCATCACTTATCTAACGCTGATTAATGTGAGCGATCAGAGTCAATCTTTCACTCACAACCTGAGTGGTATCGAAACCAATTTACTACAAACTGATATGGTCAACTGGGCAAGTTCAATGACACTTCCAGCTGGTTTTGTCGGTGTGTGGCAAATTCGAACAGATTAACATTGGAGCATAAAATCCGCCCAACCACACACTCGCCCATTGATTTGTATCTCTATAGAATGCTGACCAGAGTAGTATTTGCGGGTGGTAATGGGTTTGATGTTATGGGTTTTGACAATCTCTACGGCCTGATCAGCAGTGAGTAGGATTTCTTTCCATTTGAATACTTTGGGGCTTTTTGTGCCATTGGCTTTTTGATGCCAAACAATGTAATCAATCATCAATAATTGTGGTTCAGTTGAATGACTTTGAATGGAAAGATTAATGTCTAATGACTCCCCCATTATAACGGTTTTTCTGGATAATGAGAGTTGTACATTGGCTTGTACCCCACCAAAACCGAATAGTGCCAAGGTTTGAATATGACCTTGTTTAAGCAAGGTGCGACATCCATGTTTGAGTAAACGTTGTCTGGCTTTATCAAGTTGCCACCATGATGTTGCTGTAGCACACACCCAATCAGGATGAAGCTTACAGTGATCGTTTAGATGGTTAGCAACGGATTTTCGTACATAATCACTAGGGTCGTCTTTTAATGCATCCAATATTGGTAAGCTTAACTTTGGATCTGCACCCAGTTCTGGGAGTTTGATCCCCCAAGGTAACACCGGTCTTGTCCCTTCCGAAGCTAGGCGTCGAACGTGCTGATTAGGGTGCTTTGTCCAATGTAAACATTGCTCGAGAGTGCGCTTGGGAAACGTTCGTAAAAAAGGTCGGATAGCAAATTCTGAGCTGAACCTGCTGGTCATGGCTTCTAGCGCTGTCATACTTAATTCAAAATACTCATCTGTTCGTCCTCTATGCGCAACAAAGTCCGCACAAGGCATAATCATCCAACCTGAGATGCCTTGAGGAGTAAAATCTTGGATAGTCCAGCCTGCTTGCGCTGCATCCACTCCTAACGCGTCAAAATCGGGCGCCAGTGAGGCCATTAAGGTCGCAATAGCATCAGCAAAATCGTGCGGTAAATGGTTGACTAAGGCTTGAGTAATTTGTTGTGAACGCGCCTTAAACTCCAAAGATTCGATTTTATGACTTGCTTCATGGACAAAATTGTCAAGTGGGAAATCAGGATAATTAGTGCTTATTGTTTTGCCAAGAGCCCTAATGGATTGATGGTTATACTGTTGTTTGAAAGACTTTGGCATAGTAAATTCTTAAAGTAACTTAATCGATTAAGTTTTGCTTGTAACTGTGTTAAATAATTGTTAGTTTAGCACTGTGTGTTCAATTTTGAGTGAATAAAAAAGTGAAAGCAATTTACTGTATTGGCGAGTTACTGATTGATTTTGTATGTACCGACAAAGGGACAGACTTATCCATAGGTGAAAATTTTTTAAAAAAACCAGGCGGAGCCCCTGCTAATGTTGCTGCAGCGGCTGCGCGTCTAGGAGGTAATGCGCATTTTGTCGGAGCCGTGGGAACGGACCCTTTTGGCAATTTTTTGGCTGATTACATTACTCAATTCGGGGTGGATACTGATTTGTTACAACGTTCAGACCGACCGACAACGCTCGCATTTGTTGCCTTAGCCGAGGACGGAGAACGCGATTTTGTGTTCAATCGAGGTGCAGATGCGGATCTACAACTTAACGATGAGTTGTTGGATATGATCAATCGCGGTGGTTTGTATCACTTTGGGGCGGCGACTTGTTTTTTACCAGGCGCACTTAAAGAAACCTATCGCATTGTATTAGACAGCGTCAAAGATAAAGGGAATTTTATTAGTTTTGATCCGAACTATCGGGATGCGTTTTGGGCTGGACACGAAAAAGAGTTTGTTGCGCATTGCCAACCTTTCCTTGAAAAAGCCAACGTGGTCAAAGTCAGTGATGAGGAGCTGACAATACTGACAGACGAACAAGACATTGCACAAGGCGCTCAACAATTATTAGACAAAGGCCCAGAAGTGGTTTTTGTGACCTTAGGGAGTAAGGGGTGTTATGTGGCTACGCATAATGGACATTTTACCGTTCCTCCCTATCAAATAGAGGTGCAAGATACCACCGGTGCTGGAGATGCCTTTATCGGTGCAATCCTATATCAGGTGTCGGTACAAGGTTGGCATACTGACCAAGAGCACCTCACTCAATACGTTCAATTTGCCTCAAAAGTAGGAGGTCTAGTCTGTTCCAAACTGGGCGCTATGACCGCATTACCAACCTTGGACGATGTTAATTCAACTGTATTTGTAGAAAAAACAGACAGCTGATTCAGCATAGCTATATTCAATATTCGATTTGTTTGTGTTAGATGCGTGATTACGTCATAATTACGCATCTTTTTATTCCTTATTTCATTGGTTTGGAGCACATGCATGAAAGCATTGTCTGATATTGGTCTAGTTGGTTTGGCAGTGATGGGGGAAAACCTCATTTTAAATATGGCATCCAAGGGCTATACAGTCACCGCATTTAATCGTTCTTATGACAAAGTTGAAAAGTTTTTAAACGGTCGTGCTCAAGATAAAACGATCCGTGGCGCTAGGGACATACCAGAGTTTGTTGCGTCTTTAGAAAAACCCCGCAAGGTCATGCTAATGGTTAAAGCTGGCCAACCAGTTGATGATTTTATCGAAAAGCTCATCCCCCATTTAGAACCCGGTGACATCATCATTGATGGCGGCAACACGCATTATCCAGATACCAATCGACGCACTCAGTATTTACGTGAAAAAGGCTTACACTTTATTGGTACTGGCGTTTCAGGTGGTGAAGAAGGTGCGTTAACCGGTCCTTCAATTATGCCAGGCGGCGCACCTGAAGCATGGGAAAGTGTGAAAGAAATTTTCCAAAACATCTCAGCCAAAGTAACCGATACTGCGACCGGTGAAGAGGCGCCATGTTGTGACTGGGTCGGTGAAGACGGCGCTGGCCACTTTGTCAAAATGGTACACAACGGTATCGAATACGGTGACATGCAGCTGATTTGTGAGGCTTATCATATTATGCATGACGTGGTCGGTTTGAATTCAGACGAAATCGCTGATGTACTAGAAGCGTGGTCGAAGACTGAGCTCGATTCTTATTTAATTGATATCAGCATTGATATTTGTCGTTATAAAGATACTGACGGTGCTCCTTTGGTCGAAAAGATCCTTGATACTGCGGGGCAAAAAGGTACCGGGAAATGGACCGGGGTGACGGCCTTGGAGTTGGGGATTCCCTTGACCTTAATCGCTGAATCGGTATTTGCTCGTTGCATTAGTGCCCAAAAAGACGCCCGTGTAGCCGCTTCATCGGTTCTTTCAGGGCCCGCGAAAATCCAATTTACGGGCGACAAACAAGCCTTTTTAGAAAGTTTACGCCAAGCGTTGTTAATGGCGAAAATGATTTCTTATGCCCAAGGCTATGATTTGATGACCGAAGCCGCCAAAGAGTTTGGCTGGCACCTTAACTATGGTGGTATCGCATTAATGTGGCGTGGCGGATGCATTATTCGTTCTGCGTTCCTTGATAATATCAAAGTTGCTTATGACAATAATCCAGAACTTTCTAATTTATTGTTGGATCCGTATTTTAGCGAGACGATTCAAAATGCACAAAGCGGTTTGCGTCAAGTCCTTAGTCAATCGATTAGTGTTGGGATCCCAACCCCTTGCTTATCCGCTGCGTTGAACTATTTTGATTCGTATCGTACAGCTCGTTTACCAGCTAACTTGTTGCAAGCGCAGCGTGACTATTTTGGCGCGCATACTTATGAGCGCCTAGACGGTCCGCGAGGTGAATTCCACCATACCAACTGGACTGGACGCGGTGGCGATACCGCATCAACAACTTACGATGTATAAAAAAGGGAGCTAATTGCTCCCTTTTTTTTCGCAGAATGTTTCTACATACAAATTTTCAACCTTCTCTCTCGCCCAAGGTGTTCGCCGCAAAAATTTTAAAGATGATTTGATAGAAGGGTCATTACTAAAACAATTGATTCGAACGCGAGCATACAGGGCATACCAACCGAAATGAGCCTGAAGCTCAGTGACTATCTGTGCCAATTTAATACCGTGCAATGGATTATTCGGTTGATGCTGTGTCATGTTCAAGCTCTACTGTAAACAATTCAATGCCAGTATGAATGAAGGCATACTAAATAACAATAGCGGTAATCAGCTTGTTAATAAAAATTCCGCGCATACTTTTTCGTTAAATACTTGTTACCTTTTTTTAACATTGGATATTGATCTTTACATTAATCAGGTTATAATCCGATGGTGGAAGCGCTTACATTTTTGTAAAGTCGCTTATTTTTTGGAAAATAGGTGAAAGCGCTTACAATTCTAAGCACACAAAAACAACCACTGTTTGTAATGGGCATAACAATGAATAAATCAATCTTGAATACATCAAGAATTGCTATATTAGTCGCAGCGGCAACCATCGCCGGTTGTGGCGGCGGCAGCGATAGCAGTTCTGCTACCTCGACAAATTTGTCGGTGGTAACTCCTAATCAACCTGTTGATGACTGGCAACTAGTCTGGTCAGATGAATTTGATGGCTCAGCTATCGATTCGCGCAAATGGACGCATGAAGTCAACTGTGATGGTGGCGGTAACCAAGAGTTACAATGCTACACAGATTCAGACGAAAACTCGTTCGTATCTGAAGGTACTTTAAAAATAGTTGCAAAATTAAATGACGGCGCAGCGGGAGATCAAGATAACGATTATACCTCTGCACGCATGACTACTCGTTATAAAGGTGACTTTAAATACGGACGTATTGAAATGCGTGCTAAGTTACCAAAAGGTCAAGGAACTTGGCCTGCATTTTGGATGATGCCAACTGATTCTGTCTATGGTAACTGGCCAAAATCTGGCGAAATCGACATTGTTGAAGCAGTAAACTTAGGTGCTGCTCGAGCAGATGGCACTCCTGAAACAAATATTTATGGTACTATCCATTATGGTGCTGGCCCAGGTAGTGACTTCTCAGGTGCAGCTCATACCCCTGAGACAAATCCAGGTGACTCGTTTAATACCTATGCTCTTGAGTGGCAAGAAGGCGAAATGCGTTGGTATTTCAACAACGAATTATACGCAGTTCAACGCCAATCTCAGTTACGTACCTCCTCTGATGGTACTATTTTGGGTTTATCTCATCGCGGATGGTATGCTGAGTTATATGACATTGTTACAGGTAACTTAGAAACAGATTACTCTTCTGCACCTTTTGACCAAAACTTTTACATGATACTTAACTTAGCAGTTGGCGGCAGCTGGCCTAGTTCAGTGAACGAAGGTGGCGTGGATGCAACCATGTTCGCTGGAGCAGGTCAGACCTATGAAATCGATTATGTTCGTGTGTATGAATGTGGTGCTGATCCAGAAACAGGTCGTGGATGTGAAACCGTTGCGCCAGGTTATGATGTAGATGCCGAAGATGGTGGTTTCTTAGTCCAAGGTAGAGCACCAAGCCCGACATTAAACCCTGGTGCGCCTGACCCAATCACCATTTTCGATGATGTTGTAGACACTAACTGGGTTGCGTGGGATTGCTGTGGCGGTTCTACTCCAGCATTAGTTGCTGACGATGCTGACCGTGGTAACGTATACGAGTTCCAAGTTGCAAATGGCAACGATGGTACTGTGTTTGGCTTCATCACTCGCTCATTATTCTTGGATCCGGATCCATCATCTCCAGCGCGTGCAACACCTCATAATGCACTCGGCATGATAGATGGCGGTTATGTGACCTTTGACTTAAAGGTAACCAGTGCACCTGCTGATCCAGCATCTGTCTGGAAATTTAAGATTGAAGCAGATGAGGCCGCTGGTGGCGCATGGGAAACAGATTTAGTGAACTATGGTCCAGCACCTGTTGTAGGTGAGTGGGCAAACTATCGTGTACCACTACAAGACATTGCAGATAACGGTGTAGATTTAACATTACTCGACGTCATTATGGTATTCCCAGCCTGGATGACTGGTGATGGTGCGGTATTCCGTATGGACAATGTTGCAATCGAACAAGATACCTCTGGTCAAACGTTCCCTGAATTCCCTGTTTCAGGAAACGCAGATTGGGCATTATGGGATTGCTGTGGTGGTTCAACACCAGGTCTTGTAACCGATGATGTGAAAGGCCAAGTAGCTGAGTTTAATGTTGCAAACGGCAACTCAGGAACAGTACTAGGCTTCATTACACGCAGTTCTGATGGTGGTAATGATAGCCCAATTGATGTTACTCCAATTGCAAGCAATGGCGTATTATCTTTTGATTTGAAAGTTCAAAACGCACCGGCTGCAGGTAATGAAGGTTGGATGCTGAAGATTGAATCTAATGCAAACCAAGGCGAATTTGTTGAAGTAAACCTAAATACTTCTAACGAAGGTGAAAACCCTTCTGAAAACTGGCAGACCTTCACTTTTGATATCAGCGATTTGACGAGCAACAGTTCTTTGGATCCAAGTGGTATTGATGTCATTATGATTTTCCCAGCATGGGGAACGGGTGCTGACGCAGTCTTCCGCGTAGCTGACCTTAAATTCCACGTGCCAGGTTCTGGTGCGGCAATTCCACCACTTGCGACATTAATTGACGCTGGTGCAGTGAACGAAAACTGGGCACTATGGGATTGTTGTGGTGGCTCTACACCAAGCTTTGTAGCGGATGCAGATGCAGGCGGTTCGGTTGTTGAGTTTGCTGTAAACAATGGTAATTCAGGCACAGTACTTGGTTTGAACTCGCGTACCTCTGACGGTGGTACCGGTGTTTCAATCGATGCATCAAGCTTGTTGTCTTCTGGTGTATTCCGTTTTGACTTAAAAGTAGTCAACGCGCCAGCGGCAGGCAATGAAGCATGGATGTTGAAACTTGAGTCTAATGCGAACCAAGGCGAGTTCATTGAAGTTAACTTAAATACGTCAAATGAAGGTGTTAACCCATCTGAGAACTGGCAGACATTTAGCTTTGATGTCAGCGACTTGGTAGATAGCACATTAGATCCATCAGCGATTGACGTCATCATGATATTCCCAGCATGGGGAACCGGTGCTGACGCAGTATACCGCGTGGATAACATGTTCTTCACAGCCGACACCAGCGGTGGTAGCAGCAATGGTGGTTCAGACAGCTCTGACGACAACAACGGTGGTTCAGACAGCTCTGATGATAATAACGGCGGTTCAGACGACAACAATGGTGGCGGTGAAACTCCAGCACCAACAGGCGTTGACTTCACAGGATTGTTTGGTGGCGTAACGTTTGATGCGGCAACTTCAACCTATACATGGCCATCAGGCTCTGAAACTTGGGGTGGGGTAGCGAATAACAATGATGACCTATATCCATTCAGCTTCCCATATGGTGGTACAATTACCTTTACGGGTGCATTACCAGCGGGTGCGGCAGATGTGAATGTTCGCTTCAAGTTCGAACGTCTACCATTTAATGCTGATGATGCAACAGCGACTGAGCCATCATTCTTCACAGAATATGCGACAGTTACAGGCACTGATGAAGCAACTTATACGCTCACCATTGGCGAACAAGGTGAGAATACGTTCAGTTCATTCTTGATGTACTTCGAGAATATGGATGCAAACGTCATCATTAAAGATGTCGTGGTCACTGCTAATGGTCCATCTGGTGTACAGATGACAGGCTCATTTGGTGGCGCAACATTAGCAGATGGTGTGTATACATTCCCTACTGGCGCTGAAAGTTGGGCAGGTTTCGCCAACGACAATGCAGAAGTTTATCCATTTACTTTCCCTGCAGGCGGTACAGTGACGTTCACGGCATCTGTAGCTGAAGGTGTTGCGGATACCACTTTACGCTTCCGTTTTGAGCGTCGTCCATTCCCGAATACTGACCCAGCGTTTGATTTGGCGAATGTCGTTGTCTCAGG
The DNA here is from genome assembly GCA_018623155.1 of Glaciecola sp. Lineage (GTDB taxonomy): Bacteria > Pseudomonadota > Gammaproteobacteria > Enterobacterales > Alteromonadaceae > Opacimonas. Next base: position 156,408 of record JAAZVZ010000001.1, on the reverse strand, counting down.
CTCCACGGCAACTGAGTATAGTGTGACTATCCCTGCACAAGATGCAGAGAATACATACGAATCATTCTTGATGTATATTGTTGAGCGTGACCAAGGTGTAACGGTAACTGACATCACTGTAACAGCGAATTCAACGGCAGCTGATATGTCTGGTGTATTCGGCAACAGTGCGAAAGACGGTGATAACTATACCTTCCCTGCTGCAGCGGAATCATGGGCAGGCTTTGCAAACTTAAATACAGCGTTGTATCCAATGGATTTATCACGCGGTGGTTTCATTACCTTTACGGGTGCGCTAGTGGGTGATGCGGTGGATACTAATGTATTCTTCCGCTTCGAAAACTTACCACATCCAGATAACAGCACTGCGTTCAACACCGAATCAGTGACTGTTACAGGTACTGCCGAAACTGAGTATCGTGTTGCCATCCCTGCTCAAACAGGTGTGACAGAGTTCAGCTCGTTCCTACTGTATTTGGTAGAGCGTGATGCGACGGTCATGATCCGTGATATTCAGGTGACAACGTTTGATACACAAGCGATGATGGTACCATTTGGTGGTGCAACGAAATCAAATGCGACCTACGCGTGGCCAACAGGTGCGGAAGCATGGGCTGGTTTCTCAAATGATAATTCAAGCTTATATCCAATGAGTTTCCCAAATGGTGGTACGATTACATTTGATGCAGCATTACCTGCTGGTGGCACTGACACTAATGTACGTTTCCGTTTCGAACGTTTACCGTACCCAGATGTTGAACCTTCATTCAACACAGATGCGGTGACTGTAACGGGTGAAGGTATGACTCAGTACACGATTACCTTTGGTGCGCAAGATGCAGCTAACACATACAGTTCATTCTTGATGTACTTAAATGAACAAGACCAGTCGGTCATCATTAAGAACATCCAAGTGACTGCTGCTGAATAATGGTAGAGCATAGAGAGTAAACAAAATGAAAAATATGACTTTTACAAAAACGAAACTCGCAGCATCTATCGCTCTATTGATGGGTGCCTCTCTATCCCTTCCTGCTGTCGCCCAAGAGGCGACCGCAGAGGCGGATGAGGCAGTTGAGATAATTTCTGTACGCGGTATCAAGGGTAGCTTGATCCGCAGTGCAGACCTGAAACGTGGTTCTGATGGTATCGTTGATGGTATCTCTGCAGAGGAACTCGGTAAATTCCCAGACACAAACCTTGCAGAATCACTCGGTCGAATTACCGGTGTATCAGTAAGCCGTGCAAATGGTGAAGGTAGCCAGATCACAGTTCGTGGTTTCGGACCAGAATTTAACCTTGTTACCTTGAACGGACGTCAAATGACTGGTACGGGTTTCACCCGTTCATTCAACTTTGAAAATTTGTCATCTGAAGGTGTTGCGGCTCTTGAGCTTTACAAAACAGCTCGAGCAAACATACCAACTGGTGGTTTAGGTGCAACGGTAAATATCGTCACTGCAAAACCTTTTCAGCAACCTGGTGAGAAATTCTCGTTAATGCTTAAAGGCATTCACGATTCGTCAAACGAGGTAGGTGAAAACGTTACTCCTGAAGTAGCAGGTATTTACAGTAATACGTTTGAAGATGAGCGTTTTGGCTTCTCTGCAAACTTCTCTTACTACAACCGTGATTTCCAGCGTCAAGCTGCAAATATTCAAGGTTGGAAAGCGTTCACAGACGCTACTTATGATGTGCGCACTCAGAACACAGATGGTACTTTTTCGACGGACGCTGTACGTTTCATTGATGATGCACCATTACCATCAGGTTTAACAGGTGCGATTGATGGTCGTGCAACTGATTCAGAAGGAAATCCGCTACCAATCTTTACTGCGATCAATCCCGAGACTGGTGCAGCGGTACCAACTGCGGCGCACTTCTTACCGCAGGATATGAACTACAGTATCCAAGATACATCTCAAGAGCGATTAAATGCCCAGTTCACTGGCCAATTAGCGCTTCATGATAATTTTATTGTGACCGTTGATCACACCATCTCAAATGCTGTGACAGGCTCTAACACACTAGGTTGGGGTATCTGGAATGGCTCATTTGGTGGCAGCGCAGCTAATTATGAGCTAGATCAAAATGGTACAGCTATTTATTATGAATCCGTGGGTAATGACCAATCGTTCACACAAAACCGTTTCACATCAGAAGTTGATTCAGAAGCAACTGGTTTGAACATCGAGTGGAACGTAAACGATGACATTACAGTAGAATTTGATACCCACAAATCAAAAACGAAAACGGATAACACTCTTGATTCTGGTTTGAACAGTACAGGTTTAATGATTCTTGGTTCAAATAATTTTACGAGCAAGTATTATGATAACCGTGCAGGTGCTGACATACCTGTATTCGCAGTAAATTGGAGAAATGGTACTGATCAAGTCGAACCAAGCGATATTGGTTTGAACTTAGGTATCTTCGGTCGTTCACCAGGTGAATCTGAATTGACGCAAACCAGTGTCGATGTAGAGTGGTTAGTTGATTCTGATTATGGTCTGACGACCGTTGAGTTTGGTGCGCAAAATACCACTCAATCATTATCAGGTTCATCACAAACGGCTCAACCAGCTGGTTTTAACTTCAACAGTGTAATATTCCCTGATGGCATGTTTGAACAAGTTGATCTTACTGGTTTCCTAGATCAGTTTGATTTTGGTGGCGCTGGCATTTCTCCGGGTTATACATATAGCTTTAGTTTCGATGAAGCATTATCTCGTACGCTTAACTACTATGGCACAGAGGGCTTCCCTCTTCTAAGTAACTTAGCCCCACAACCTGTTTTTGTTGAAGAAGAAACTACTAGTTTGTATGTAAATACAAGCTGGGAATTTGAATTCGGCGATTACATTCTTGATGTGAATGCTGGTTTACGCTACGAAGAAACCGAAGTAGAAAGCCCAGGCCAACGTCGAGTTGTTGATCGAATTGTTTGGAACGGTGGCTCAGAGTGGCGTACTGAATTTGCAAATGGTGGCGCGTTCACTGTTGAAAACTTCAGTGGTGACTATGATGTATTGTTACCTATGTTTGATTTGCGTATGGACGTTACCGATGATGTGGTAACACGTCTTTCTTGGGGTAAATCAATCAGTCGTGCTGCACCTGGTCAATTACTTGGTGGTGAGAGCATAACTGGTTTCCCAGGTAAGTCTTCTCGTTTCATTAATTCAGGTAATCCTTCATTATTACCTTATGAATCAACAAACTTAGATGTATCTGTTGAATGGTATTATGATGAAGGTAGCTATGCTGCAGTAAGCTTATTCTGGAAAGATGTAGAAAACTGGATCGATGATTCACAGTCTTCGCGCATCATTCCAGGTGTATATGACATCTTTAACGGCGCACGTTGGAATGCAGCAAGTGCTGACTTGATTGCTAACGGTCAAGATGCAACAGATGATAATATTTATGCGAGCATTATTGCCAGTGGTCAAGGTGTCGATGGAGCAAGAGTTCTACCTGACCCAGCAACGGATCCACTTGTTGAATGGACAGTAAACTCACCATTGAACGTAGAAGAGCGTAGCACCAATGGTCTTGAATTTGCTATACAACATCTATTAGGTGATTCAGGCTTTGGCTTTGGTCTTAACGGTACGATTGTTGATGGTGATGTAAATTACGATCCATATACATTAGCAACTCAGCCTGTTTTACCTGGTCTAAGTGACTCAGCAAATGCTCAATTCTTCTATGATAAAGATGGTTTATCAGTGAAGTTGACGGGCACCTGGCGTGACGAGTACTTGATCGGTCAAGGCCAGTCACAAGGTAGTTCTGAAGCTCCACCTCAGTTTGCTAAAGAATATATGCAATGGGATTTCAGTGTGAATTATCGTTTGAACGACAACGTCACATTCTTCCTAGATGGTATTAATATTCTTAATGAGACCGAGGAAGTGTATGGTCGTTTCAAAGAACAGTTCTTAAGTGCTGCACAATATGGCCCTCGCTATACGCTAGGTGTACGTATTAGCAGCTTATAACTCTGTTTATTAATGATAAAAGCCCTTGTTTGTAACAAGGGCTTTTTTTTACGGGGTTATATCGAACGCGTGAATGCGCTTACTTTATTACTTACAGCGAATAGTCTGCTCATCATCCCCGATATTAACAAAACCAATATCAGAGAAGGAAACCTGCATCTTACCTGCAGTAATCATACTTAAGCCTTCAGACAATTTACCATAGTCAACACCCAAATCACTCCAGCATTCTGCTGGTACCATGATACGTTGCCATGTATTAGGCTGTAGCTTTGATAAGCTTGGCGTAATATCAACAACGGTCCCACAGTCACTGACGGAACCGCAATTAATACCTAGCATAAGTGGCGCATTTGGTGCTTGTGCCACATTAACTAACATACTAAGAGATTTAGGTGTGCTGAACGCTTGTGAATAATCTTGTGCCGTTCCATTTCCTGCAAAACGAACACCTGCATAACTGCCACCAGTGGTAGTCAATGAAAATGCGTCTTCTTGAACTTCACGGTCTTGTGTTCGGTAACTTACTGAACCTATGCTCTGAGTGCTCGCTGTTACAGGTGCAGTATTGAACGCAGACACGAGTGTCTTGGTCCAAGGCGCTTGTGTAGAACGATTATAGAAGACTAAATCATTTACTTGCGTCTGTGTTTCAACCGTTTCAGAAAGAGTATCACCGAGCGTATCTTTATCAGAATAGGTCAAACCAAAGCCATATGGAAATAACGGATCGTAATCAGCATCTCCTACATTAACGATTTGGTTGGGATCTTTGGGCCAAGAGAAGGACAATTTACCAACAAAATCGTGCTGCACATTATTTTCTGCGTCACGCAAAATAACATCAGCAATCCCTTCACCTTCTGAGCCTGGAAGCCAAACTGCAACGAATGCATCAGATGCGTTGAGTTCGCTGTTGACCCATAAAGGGCGACCTGTAATAAATAATGCAATCGTTGGGATCCCTTGTTCTTTGAATGACTTTAATAAGGCTAAATCTTTCTTGTCATTAGGTGAATATTCTAAATTGGCAATATCACCAACACCTTCTGCATAAGGTTCTTCACCAAAAACAACGATAGCAACGTCTGGTTTCTCTTCAAAACTACCATCCAGACTTAAAACAGCTCTACCACCAGCGGCGTCAACTTGGCGTTCAATGCCATCAAAAATCGATGAACCACCTGGGAAATCACTGTTTTCGTTGTTGGTACCTTGCCATGTAATGGTCCAGCCACCGGATTGTTTACCAATATTATGTGCACCATCACCGGCGACCAAAATATGTTGTTTTGGTGATAACGGTAATAAGTTGTTGCTATTTTTAAGCATGACTAGGGATTTACGAACGGCTTCACGAGCGACTGCTCTGTGCTCAGGAGAGCCGAGTAATTCTGTTTTGCCTGATAACGGACGGTTTGCTGGGCTGGGTTTGTCAAATAACCCTGCGCGCACTTTTACACGTAAGATACGACGTACAGCGTCATCGACTCGAGACATTGGAATAATGCCATCATTAATTTGCTGTAACGTGTTTGTCCAAAGTGCTTTCCATGACTGGGTAGGCGCCATAAATATATCAAGGCCTGCATTGATCGCTTGTGGGCAGCTTTCGTTTGAACAATCTGCCACTTGCCCATGACCATTCCAATCGCCTACCACAAAACCGTCAAAGCCCATGCGGTCTTTGAGGACTTCGGTAAGTAGATAATGATCGCCGTGAATTTTTTTACCATTCCAGCGATTAAATGAGGCCATGACGGACTGTGAGCCAGCAGTCAAACCACCTACATAACCCTGAGAATGAATATTAAATAATGTTTCATCATCTACAACAGTGTTACCTTGGTCAACACCGTCAGTCGTGCCACCGTCTCCAACAAAGTGCTTAACAGTGCTGATAACGGTTCCTTCACCCATAAAGTTGTCAGTAGCATCACCTTGAAGCCCTTTAACAATGGCTTCTGAGTAGCTGCGTACAATATCTGGATGTTCTGAGTAACCCTCGTATGTACGACCCCAGCGATCATTGCGCACGGTAGCAACCGTTGGAGCGAAGATCCAATCAATGCCGGTTACTAATACTTCGGTTGCCGTGACCTTGGCGATGCGTTCAATGAGTTCAGGGTCGTTTGCTGCGCCCAAACCAATATTGTGTGGAAATAAGGTTGCGCCTATTACGTTGTTATGACCATGTACTGCGTCAGTACCCCACATGGTTGGAATAGTTGAACCATCCAATGAATCGTCAACTGAAGCTTGATACATAGCTTCAGCTAAATCAATCCACTCTTGAACTGTAGCCTGTTTGTTTGCGTTTGGATATGACCCGCCACCATTTAGAAATGAACCAAATCCGTATTGGCGCATTTCTTCAACCGTGACATCTCGGATTTCTGGTTGGATCATTTGCGCGAGTTTTTGCTCGACAGTCATTGTCGCTAAAATCGCTTCCACTTTCGCTTCAACCTCAGGGTCTTTTTTGACACTGATATCAAGTGCTGGCCATATGGGATGGGCACCTGTAGAAGAATCTTTCATATCTGTCGCACTCTCTTTTTGTGACTGCGGTGTACCACAACCGCTTAATACACCCGCCATAGCTATAGCAATTAATGAGTGTTTGAATTGCATGTGTTTAACCCTCTTGACCAACTGGCTTATGACCTTTGAAGCCGTAATACACGATAAATCCGTAGCACAGCATTGGCAGTACGAAAGAAATTTGTAGGCTAAATGTATCTGCTAAGAAACCCTGCATTAATGGCACAATTGCGCCACCAACAATGGCAAGACATAAGATGCCAGAACCTTGTGCTGTGTGTTTACCAAGCCCCTGAAGAGCTAATGAGAAGATCGTTGGGAACATAATTGAGTTGAATAAACCCACACCTAAAATCGCCCAAACTGCCAACATACCGGTACTGTTTACAGAGACAATAATTAACAAAATAGCCATGCACGCATTGAATGCAAGTACCTTGCCTGCTGCAACATATTGCATGACTGCCGCACCAATAAAGCGTCCAACCATGGCGCCACCCCAATAGTAGGCAATGTATTTGGCTGCTGTCGCTTCATCAAATCCAGCAATCTCAGGTTGTGCCATGTAATTGACGAGGAAAGAGCCGATAGCCACTTCCGCACCCACGTATAAGAAGATACAAATTGCACCAAAGACCAAATGCCGATATTGCCACGCAGAACCACTAACGTTAGACGTATCACTGCCCTCGGTTGAAGCGATAGTTGGAAGCTTTAATACCGCAAAAATAACCGCAAGTACAAGTAATGCTGCAGCAAGAATGAGATAGGGTAATTTGACAGCCGCAGCATCTGATACCGTATGCTCACCACTCGCTCCAAAAATTAAAAACGCACCAAAAAACGGCGCGATAGTGGTACCGAAGGAGTTAAATGCTTGGGTTAACGTTAAACGAGACGAGGCGGTTTCTGCAGGACCTAAGACGGTGACATAAGGGTTTGCAGATACCTGTAAAATGGTGATCCCAGACGCCAATACAAATAGCGCAAACAAGAAGATACCATACACACTTAATGCTGCTGCCGGGTAAAATAAAACACACCCCAAGCACGCAACAGATAAACCGACAACGATTCCTTTTTGATAACCTATCTTACCAACGAGTTTACCTGCCGGTAAAGAGACTAAAAAATAAGCACTGAAAAAACAAAATTGAATGAGCATCGCTTGGGTAAAGCTCAGTTCAAATGCTCCTTTCAGCGCTGGGATTAATATGTCATTTAGACATGTAATGAACCCCCACATGAAGAACAGTGACGTTAACGCAATTAATGCGAATCGGTAGGTTTGATTGCCGTTACTTGCTGTAACTGACGCACCTGGCGCTGAAGATGCCATATTTATCTCCTAAGACTTGATTTTTTTCGTTGTAAACATTACATTAACAAATGTAAGCGCTTTCATAATAACTAACAAGTGTTACATGAACTCAAAATAAATTCAATGAATGTGTACAATAAATAATAAAAACAGCACATATCAACTAGCAAGAATGTAAACGAAATGAAAAAACTGGTACTCCCGGACGCAATACGTGCCCTCGGTGGCGATTTTACTTTTGGCGTTGCTACTTCAAGCTTTCAAATTGAAGGCGCTAGAGAACTGCGTCTTGATTGTATTTGGGATACGTTTTGTGAGCAACAAGACACTATTTTAGATCAAAGCAACGGTGATACAGCGTGTGATCATTATTCTCTTTGGGAACAAGACTTGTCTATGCTTATTGAGTTAGGGGTTGATGCATATCGTTTCTCCATCGCATGGCCCCGAGTCGTTGGGAAGGATGGTACGTTAAACGAAGTCGGTATACAGTTTTATGAAAATATTCTTAATTTCTTGAAGCAACATGGCAAACAAGCATTCATTACCCTTTACCACTGGGATTTACCACAACATCTAGAAGATGAAGGCGGATGGTTGTCTCGAGATACCGCCTACGCTTTTGCAGATTACGTCGGCCTTGTCGTAAACCGCCTTGGAGACCAGGCAGATGCTTACATCACATTAAATGAACCTTTTTGTTCTGGGTATCTTGGCTATGAAATCGGTGTGCACGCACCAGGACAAAAAAACCAAAAAGCGGGACGTCAAGCAAACCATATTCTGTTATTAGCGCACGGCTTAGCAATGCAAAAAATACGACAGCATGCACCATCAGTCCCTGCAGGGATCGTACTGAATATTCATCCAAGTTATCCAGATAGTGCTTCGTCGGCGGATCAAAGGGCTGCACAGATGGCCAGTGATTATCTATTTCATTGGTACCTTACTCCTATCTTGACCGGATCCTACCCAGCCTTGTTGGAGAATTTACCCTGTGATGTCCAGCCAGAGGTTGTCACCGGCGACATGGACATTATTAGTGGAAAGATAGATTTCTTAGGTTTGAATTATTATACGCGTGCAGTCTACCGAAGTACGAACGATGGATGGTTTGAGGAGGTCGAACGCAATGATTATCCCAAAACAGAAATGGGCTGGGAAATCACACCTCATGCATTCACGGATTTATTAATTGGTCTACATCAACGGTACGTTCTCCCCCCCATTTACATTACTGAAAATGGTGCCGCAATGGCCGATCAGCTTGAATCAGGAAAGGTCGTAGATGTTCAGCGAATAGATTATTTTCAAACACATCTCAATGCTCTTGCTGATGCGATTGAGGCAGGAGTAGATATCCGTGGGTATTTTGCATGGAGTTTGATGGATAATTTTGAATGGGCGTTAGGATACAGCAAACGGTTTGGCGTTGTGTATGTTGATTACGTTACGCAAGACCGCATACTAAAGGATAGCGCACTCGCTTATCGGGATATGCTATATTCTCGAAGTTAAGTAAAAAGTTGTTGAGGGTGTCATGGCGAATATTTATCAAGTTGCAGAACGAGCAGGAGTGTCCCTTGCAACCGTTTCGCGTGTAATAAACGGTAAATCCAAAGTTGCCCAACGCACTAAGGACCGCGTCGAAATCGCGATGCAAGAACTGGGTTATCGCCCAAACTCTATTGCGCAATCCTTGGCATCAGCAACCTCGAATCGGGTAGGAATATTAGTATCTGTGCTTGATGGTCCTTTCTTCAGCAATATGCTGGCTTCTATTGAAACGACACTTCGTGACGCAGGCAAACACGTTATTATCACTGCTGGTCATAGCGACGAAGCGAAAGAAAAAGAAGCAATAGAGTTTCTTATCAGCTGTCGTTGTGATGCACTCATTTTGTGTATCGACTCTATTTCTGATGATTATCTTATTGAGTTATCTGACCGGAATGTACAATTTGCGGTGATCAACCATCAAATCCCACAGATCGCTGAACGTTGCTTTATCGTCGATAATGAGCAGGGTGGTTATCTAGCGACTAAGTCAGCGATTGATAAAGGTCATAAACAGATAGGTTATATTAGTGGCCCGTCGTATAAAGAAGATGCACGGCTACGCTTACGTGGCCATCAACGCGCCCTTGAAGAAGCAGGAATTGAATTTGACGCTGATTATGTGTACTGCGGTGATTACCATGACAGTTCAGGCGAGGCCGGTTTTGATTACTTACAATCATTAGATAAATCTTGTACTGCGATTGTATGCGGTAACGATGATATGGCAACAGGTGTGATTTTTGCCGCGCGTCGAGCTGGAATTAACATGCCACAACAGCTTTCAGTAATAGGTTTTGATGACTTGATCTTTGCTCGTTACACTTATCCATCATTAACTTCTGTAGAAAATCCTATCTCAGATATGGGGACCATGGCAGCTTTTTGGATTTTACAAACGGTCTACAAACAATCAACTGGTAATAAGATAGAAAACTTGTTTAAAACTAGAGTGGTTGTAAGAGACTCATTAAGCGAACCAATTTTCATCAATGACATGTAGATTGTTAACAAATCCTCTCTTAATTTTGTTCTCTTTTTAAACGATCTGAATTGTATATAAGCCATAAGTGTTAATATTTTTAACATGAATATAATATGGGAAATTCGTGAATAGTGGCAATGAATTGAAATAATTCAATATATATCAGTAATTTACGATTAATTCATTCAGTGGGATAGATATATCTCTGTGTCCAACAAGTCGCTTACCTCACTTCTTTTCGATAACAAACCTTAGGGTTGCGACTAAGGTTTTATATCAAATTATTAACAAATCTATAAACTTTTTAACTGGCGATGGATGTAATGTTCATGGTTGAACAAAAGTTTAGCCTCTGCATCAGGTCCATCAAATTTAACTTAATAGTCGATGTGGTCACTATGGCCGCAGATGACGATTTGGGAGAACTCTGTGGAGAATCAAAGCACTTACTGGCAAGAGAACCTTCGCGTAATCAAGATCTGCTTGGTCATTTGGTTTGTAGTTTCTTTCGGCTTCGGCTTAATTTTAGTTGAACCGTTAAATGCAATCCGTTTGGGTGGTTATAAGTTAGGTTTCTGGTTTGCACAACAAGGTTCAATTTATACCTTCTTAGCTCTTATCTTCTGGTATGGCAAGAAAATGAATGATCTAGATAAAAAATATGACGTGGAGAATTCGTAATGGATGAGTTAAAGATTTATACATACATTGCCGTATTCGGCACGTTTGGTTTGTATTTCGCAATCGCTATCTGGGCGCGCGCGGGATCAACTGCTGACTTCTATGCTGCTGGTGGTGGTGTTACACCATTCCAAAACGGTATGGCAATCGGCGCAGACTGGATGTCAGCTGCATCGTTTATTTCGATGGCTGGTCTTATTGCCTTCTTAGGTTACGGTGGTTCTGTATTCCTAATGGGTTGGACAGGTGGTTATGTACTACTAGCTATGTGTCTAGCTCCTTATATGCGTAAGCACGGTAAGTTTACTGTTCCTGAGTTCATCGGTGACCGTTTCTACTCGCGTACTGCACGTATTGTAACTATCGTATGTTTGATTGTTGCATCAGTTACCTACATCATCGGTCAGATGAAAGGTGTTGGTGTTGCGTTCTCTCGCTTCCTAGAAGTTGAATACGATACAGGTCTATACATTGGTATGGCGGTTGTATTCGTATACGCTGTATTAGGTGGTATGAAAGGTATTACTTATACTCAGATCGCTCAGTACATCGTACTTATCACAGCTTATACTATTCCAGCAATCTTCATTTCGTTCCAGTTAACTGGTAACCCAATTCCACAATTAGGTCTTGGTTCTACTTTAGCGGACGGAAGTGGTGTTTATCTTCTTGATAAGCTTGATATGGTTGTTACTGACCTTGGCTTTAAAGAATATACAACTGCGACCCTTGGTAACTCATTGAACATGTTTGCGTACACGCTTTCACTAATGATTGGTACTGCAGGTTTACCACACGTTATCATGCGCTTCTTTACTGTTCCTTCAGTACAAGCTGCTCGTTCTTCTGCTGGTTATGCATTAGTATTCATCGCATTATTATACACAGTAGCTCCTGCTGTTGGTGCAATGGCTCGTTTTAACCTAATGAACACAATTGAACCAGCTCCAGGTCAAAACCTTGAGTATGAGCAACGTCCTCAGTGGTTCAAAGATTGGGAACGTACAGGTCTATTGAAATTCGAAGATAAAAATGGCGACGGCAAAATCCAGTACACTGCAGATAAAGCAACTAACGAAATGGTTAAAGTTGACCGTGACATCATGGTACTAGCTAACCCTTCAATTGCTAACTTACCTAACTGGGTTATTGCACTTGTTGCTGCCGGTGGTCTAGCTGCGGCACTATCAACAGCTGCGGGTCTACTACTTGCTATCTCATCATCAATTTCACACGATTTGATGAAGGGTATCTTAACTCCAGATATGAGCGAGAAGTCTGAGCTAATGTGGGGACGTATCGTTATGTCAGTATCGATTCTGTTCGCAGGTTACTTAGGCCTTAACCCACCAGGATTCGCGGCAGGTACTGTTGCACTAGCCTTCGGTCTAGCTGCATCATCAATCTTCCCTGCGCTAATGATGGGTATCTTCTCACGCACTATGAATGACAAAGGCGCCATCGCAGGTATGTGTGCAGGTCTAGGTGTAACAATGCTTTACGTATTCCAACACAAAGGCATCATGTTTATTCCTGGTACTTCATTCTTAGGCGGCTTAGATGCTAACTGGTTCCTAGGTATTTCACCTAACGCATTCGGTGCGGTTGGTGCAATCGTGAACTTCGCTGTTGCCTTCACCGTATTGAAAGCTACTGGTCCAGCACCTAAAGAAATCGCTGATATGGTTGATAACTTCCGTTCACCACACGGTGAGATTGCGGCAGCACACGACCACTAAGAAATGATTTCTAATCTATATTAGATTGACTTCAAAACCCTCAACTTAGGTTGAGGGTTTTTTGTATCTACAACCAATATACAATCAATAGAAGCCCTGTAATATATAACCTCTTATGATATTATTTACCATATATCAGCACGACATTGAACGATTAAGACAGCACTATGATTAACGCTTTTTTTAAACTTGATAAACACACAAAGATGGCAATCTTTATTGCACCAATACTACTGATCCTTGGGTTTGCTGCGGCAGATCTGTGGGAAGAAAACAAAGCATCAGAAGTTCGTTTTTATCAAATGACACCTGAAAATAACCAATGTAATATATTGACAAAAGAATGTATCTTAGCTGTTGATAATCTGCGTATCAGTATTTATGAAGAAAATGGCCTAACCACAGCAAATTCTACATTCGCCTTAGATACGATGACGTTATTTGTTGTCGACGACAATGGCGTAGCAGAAACATTCCGCATGGGTATGAAAGACAGCCCACATTATTGGTATCAAAAAACATCACTCGCTGAGCAGTTGGCAGCACCCGGCAGTGAGAAGACACTTAGATTTGTTGCTACCATAGACGGTGGTCAATATATCTCTGAGTTTATAACAAAAACTCCTTAGCATATTTATCATCATAAATACAACTTGATCTCATAAGACTATAGTCTCGTATGACAAAATAAACATGGATGAAAGGCGTAATGGTTACGCCTTTTTGTTTTTCCATTGTTTTTACAATTTGTCAGGGGGAAAGATATGGATGAGTATCAGGTCATGGCGGTAAAAACAATTCACAATCCAGAAACTACAATTGCGGCGAAACAGATCGCACATGAGTTACTGATTAACTCTGGTTGGTCTGAAGATGACATACAAAAATGTCGCAATGAAGAACCTGAAAACGTTGTTATGATATTATTGGCGTAGAATTTAATAACACATTATACGCCTACATGAATGAATCACTTACTGAAAAACAAAAGATGTTATCAGGACTGCCTTATATCGGTTGGGATCCAGAAATCCTAAAAGACCGAAAGCATGCCAAGGATCTGTGTCATCGTTTCAATCAATGTCATCCAAATCACTATAAAAAACGCAATAACATTCTTGCTGAACTAGTCAATCTCCAAGGCAGAGCACATATTGAGCCGAATTTTTGGGTGGACTATGGCTACAATATCTCTTTAGGCGCCAATTTCTACGCGAATCATAATCTCACTATACTCGATGTATGCACAGTCACTATTGGGCAAAATGTGTTTTGTGGGCCGAATGTCACGATTACCGGTGCCACACACCCGCTTGATCCAGTCGCACGAAGAGAAACAGAGTCAGGTGAACCCATAACAATTGGTAATGACGTGTGGATTGGAGCTGGTGCGATTATTCTACCCGGAGTCACAGTCGGGGATGGTGTAACGATTGGCGCGGGGAGTATTGTGACAAAAGATGTGCCGGATCGCGTTGTGGTGGTTGGCAATCCGGCAAGAGTGATGAAGGCCTTATAAATTAACCTACGTTAGTAGGTCTCTACGATATAAAATATGGCCGGCGAGTAACAGCAGTAATATCCACGAGACTGAGCCCGCTTGACTGTTAACATGATCATTATTGTCTAGGACGACCGAGTCAACCACATTGATAGTCAAAGTACCTTCTACTTCTGTAATGCCATCTGACACAATATATGTGACAACTTCTTCGCCGGTAAAATCACGTAAAGGAGTATAAATAATTTGATTGTTCAGAATGCGAACTTGACCATCACCTGCAGTCGACACACGGACCAATGTGAGCGTTTCATTATCGACCTCTCGGTCATTAGATAGAACATCAATGCTTATATCAGACTGATTGATATTAGCGCGTTTAGTGTCCGCTACTGCAATGGGTGCATCGTCGACAGGATTAATCGTGATTGTAATAGTTGATGTAGAAGATAAACCCAATGTGTCCACAATAGTGTAAGTGATCACTTCCTCACCATGATAATTAGGGGCTGGTGTATAAGTGATCGTATTTTCCTCAAAGGTAATAGAACCACCAGCGTTACCTGTAACACTCGATAGTGTCATGGTGTCATCAGGATCAATATCGGTGTCGTTAACGGTAGGGTTGATGAAAACTTGTTGATCTTCATTCAATACTAATGCGTCTGGAACTGCCACTGGCGCATCATTGGTATTTTGAATGGTCACATTAAGTTGAGTGAGAACAACATTACCCCCACCAGACACTTCTACGTTGACTGATAATGTACCTACGAAGTTCGCATCAGGGATGATTCGATTTCCTACGAGCGTGTAGTTATCGCCTGCACGCAACACAACTTGACTGACGGTAAAATCAAAATTAGCAAAATCAGACGTACTAATGGTAAATGAATCTTCTTCATTAACAGTTAAAGTACTGGCTACGGGAGTATTAAGTACATTAATTGTCAAAGTACCGGTACTGCTCGTAGTGCCATCTGATACGGTGTAGGTGACCGTTTCAATGCCACTGAATTCTGGGTTGGGGGTATAATCTACTAGATTATCACGAATGAAAGCATTACCGTTGGTCGCTTGGGTCACCCCAGTTAAAACCAAAAGGTCATTTTCTTCATCTGAATCATTGGCCAAAACATCTACCGTCAACAACGCACGGTTTATATTCGTATAGGCCACATCGTTTACGACTGTTGGGGCATCATTTTGCGCGGTTACTGTCACTACCACTTGTGCAGAGCTGGTCAGTTCTGAACCATCAGTGATGGTATAATTGATGCTCTCCTGCCCACTAAAATTGGCTGCCGGAGAATAACTTAGCTGACCTGAAATAATATTCACTTGACCATTACCAGAGGTGGTTGCCGCAGTAATAATCAGCGTGTCATTGGCGTCTGGATCACTATCGTTATCTAAAACAGCAAAGGTACTAAGTGTATCTTCAGTAATTGTGAAGGCATCATCTACTGCAATGGGGGCATCATTAACATTGGTGACGTCGACAGCAACCAGGTACTCGGTGCTTTCATCGTTTGCACCTTCCAGTAGGACACGAACTAATAACTCGCCACTAAAATCGTCACTGGGCACGGCGCCGCCGTCTACTACAGAGTAGTCATCGCCAGAAAGTATGGTTACGCTTGTCACGGCAAATGGGGCAACAAACTGGGATGGAGCAAACGTAATGGCTGTTTCTTCATCGGTTGAGAATGACTCCGAACTAATAGTTTGTTGAACAGTAATCACTGCTGTTGCCGCATTACTAATTAACTCACCATCAGAGATGAAGTAGTTGATGGTTGCGGTACCGGTAAAGCTGTTGTCCGGGGTATAAAGTAGCTGATTGGCATCAAATGTCACACTCCCTTCATCAACTGAAGCATTCACAATGGCAACTGTATCGTCTTGATCGATATCAAAGTCATTTACAAGCACTTGTAATGCATTGTCTGATGAGTTTTGTGTAACCAAAAATGCATCGTTGTTCGCAACCGGTGCATCATTGACGTTTGCAACATTCACGTTGGCCATAAATTGAGGCGTGACATTGTTGCCATCACTGAGGCGCACGCCAAAGCTCAACGGACCAGTAAAATTCGCTTCTGGGGTAATAATATTATTATTGAAGGTATAATTAGCGCCATCCGCTATAAATATTTTGGTTGGAAAAATACCACTGAAATCAAAATCGTCGATTTCAAGTGCAATGGACGTATCTTCTAATGCATCTTGCCCTTCAGTATCACCATCGCCATTGCGACGATAAACAAAGTCACTTACGCTACCTGTCTCTTCCAGTAAACCAAGCACTAACGTGCCATTGCTTTGTGCTGTGGTATAGCTGATTTGAACGAGGCCAGAAAATTGCGGAACTTGAGTAAATAGAATATTTTGACCACTTACCGAAACAGTACCTGGACAATCTGCATCATTGGGGTCGTTCTGCGCATCATAGGTATTACAATTCAACTGATTGCTAAGATTAGAGTAAGCATCAATCGTTGCAGAGCTCAGCGTGTCAGTAGCCGATAAGTTCGGTACACCTATTGTAAATATCGCAGCTTGATCGGAGCTCACTAAGATGACGTCTGCAGCGTCGCTTATGGTTGAGCTACCTGAACCGCCAAACCCATCTGAATTTGAATCGCTGTCATCATCATTGTTAGGGTCATCTGCATCGGGTTCGTCAGCTGGGGCAGAACCTTCCACCGTAACCGTTGCAAAGTAAACATCACTCGTATTGGTGCCATCTGAAAGTTGCACCCCGACACTCAAATTGCCACTGAAGTTGGCTACCCGGGTAATGGTCGTGTCATTCACTGTGTAGTTGTCACCAGATAAAACCGTTAAGGATGTTGGAGTGTCCATATTGGAAACAACAAAATCGCTGATAGCTAGAGTTAAAGAAGACTCACCATCGGCAATGGTCAATTCAGACTGAGAAGTAACGACATAATCGGACAAACTGATATTGGCACTGAATGTGCCGGTATGTTGAGCAAAAAAGATGTTGTCAGAGCATTTGACACGCAACATGAGATTATCTTGCTGATTACCGGTTGTGGGTAGATTGACGGTTGCATTACCATCATTGGTTAAGTCAGTTGCAATACTATTAAAACTTGTACCGCCGTTGGTGGAAAGTTGTACATCCACATTGGCACAAGAGACAGGAGCTTGATCAGAGCCTGCGACATTCCAATCCAGTGTAATTGGGTTGGCCGTAAAAGTTACGCCATCAAAACTGGTATTTAATGAAAAACCTGAACTGCTGACTGTGGTAACCGTCATATTATCTGAGGTAATACCGCCCTGACCGTCACGTACAATAAATGCAAAATTTAATGTACGGGCTGTGGTCGGGACGATTTCACCAATACTGTTCGTGCCAGATTGGATATTAGCCAATGCTGGAAAAGTTCGAATGGACGATGAGCTTGGCAGAATAGTCCGATAAATCGGACCGCTACCAAAATCAGTCGTCGCTTCATTACTGCTATTGGTAGTTTGCCCTAAATCCGCTTGTTCCCATACAAAACTTAACGTGTCAGTGGTGTTAGCATCACTTCCCTGACCAGATAGTTGAAAGTATGTGTTGGCGGGGATCGTATAATCACTGCCGGCATTTGCGGTTGGGTGAGTATTGGTCGTTGTAGTGACTGTCCCGCAAGAACCAGGGATAGAATTGAGTTTGCTTTGCATTTCAATCAAAGACTGGTGGTGGAAATACCCATCTGTATCAGACTGTAAGTTTTGTGATCCACACAACCCGTTATAACTCATAATGGTTGAGCCTGAACCAGGTTCGTATGCCGTATCTGCGTTTCGTGTTGTGCATACGCTTTCTGTTGCGTTATAAATATGATTGGCATCAAGTTGATGCGCTAATTCGTGTGCGATGACTCGGATCCAGAAGCTTTCGCCAGTTTCATTATTGTTATTACTGCCAGAAATACCCCAGGCTTTATAATTATCAATACACATAACACCACCACCTGCGACACCACCACCTGAAGTCGTCAGGACATGGCCAATGTCATAGTTAGCAGTACCAATGACACTGGTGAGATTACTTTGATTGTTATTAAGTTCGGTAGCACCCGTACTATTACTATATGGGTCTGTGCTTCCATTGGTATAAATAATCTCATCGTTATTAGCCACCAAGGTAAATTGCACGCCAGTCTCGATCTGAAAAATTTGGTTCAGCCGATTGACGATAGAGGTGACCTCCGCCATACCACCTGCAACGGTTCCACCAACCGTTTGGGTAAACTCACCTGTGGTTGCCATGGCCAAGCGAAAACGATAATCCCTTTGACTACCCGTGTTTGTGACATCGAGAACATCACTGGGATGAGAGACGTGTAAATTTGGAATTTCAATTGGGGCGAGTAAATTGTAATCAGGTTGAGTGTGGTCGTGGGAAGGCGATTCTTTTTTTACTTTGTAAAATGCATCAGGTTGTTGTGTGATGCTTAGATGAGTCCTGCCTGTACCATCTTGAAATAACGCTGAAAATTTGTTTGGTGAAAAGTCAAAACGGCCGGTGAGTCCTGAGTCATTCAGCGCGGTACCAACGTATGATTTGATATCTGGGAATTTTTCTTGCAATTCTGGAGGCAACACGCCGCTGTCACGCACAGCAAATGCCATGATTTCACCATTTAAATTAGGTACATATACAATATGTTGGGTGGTTGCGGTATCAAGTAACCATTCTTCATCTAATACATATAAGGCTGACGAGGTTTGCCCTTTACTTGCTGATGCCTTTTGCCAAGCTTCCGGTGCAGCGTTTGAAAAAAAACTGATAAGAAGGAGAAAGCTGAGTGAAGTGTGTAAATTTTTCATAGTAAGCATCAATACATTCAACATATTTTCAACATTATGAATGAGTCGAGTGCCATAAATCAATTTTTGTAAAAGATATCAAAATCAATAGATATAGATGAGAAGGGTATGGCACATGTTGTGTTATGTGATATTATAACGTAATTAATTATAAGAAGTAGGATTCTAATGAAAAAATTATCTTTATTATCACTATCGATCATCTCAACCTTTGCGGCTGCACAGACGCCAACAGGCATTATTACTGATGCGCAGAGTAATGCGGTCATCCAGAATGCCAAGATCACAGTGAAGGGAAGTAATACGACCCTACGTTCCGATAAGGAGGGTGCATTTACTTTACCCAACGCGGCTCAAGGTAAATTAGAGTTACATATCAGTGCAGAAAACTATGCACACAAAACTGTTTTTGTACAAGATTTGAACAATCCAATTCAGGTAAGTCTCCTTCGAAGTTCTATTGAAGTAATTGATGTTAAAGGTATTCCACTTCATGCCTCTTTAGTTGAGTCCGTTCTGCCTATTAGCGTTATGGTCGAGGATGATTTACGCAATGCCCAAGCTGCGACCCTAGGTGACACCATATCAGAAGAAGTTGGCATACACTCTACTGCTTACGCAGGGGTAGCAAGTAGCCCAATCATTCGTGGTTTAGACGGCCCAAGAGTACTTATCACGCAAAATGGTCTGGATGCTGGTGATGCATCTCGAATTGGCGCCGACCATGTTATCGCAAGCGACACAGCAACCGCACAGCAGATTGAGATTTTCCGAGGCCCTGCTACGTTATTTTACGGCAGTGGTGCGATAGGTGGTGTGGTTAATGTCATTGACGATCGTATCGCAACAGACGCTGACGAAGAACTTCAGTTTAATCTCAGCCAAGCAAGTGTGAATGATGAAACTGCGGGCAGTCTTAATTTGAAACAAGCTTTAGGACAATTTGTCTTAACGGCAAACGCATTCTATCGCGATGCAGAAGAATATAAAGTACCGTCTTACAGTCATCATGACGAGCATGACGAGCATGACGAGCATGACGAGCATGACGACCATGATGAGCATGAAGAATTCGCTGAAGGCAAAGTAGAAAACTCACAGTATGAAAGCAGCGGTTTTACGATTGGAGCAAGTTATCTTCTTGATAATGGTTTTGTGGGTGTTTCTTTTGGGCGCCTGAATAAAGAGTACGGTATTACAGGACATGCTCATGGTGAGCACGAGGAAGAAGATCATGAAGAACACGAAGAGGGCGAGCATGACGACCATGATGAACATGGTGAAGAAAATGTGTTTGCAGACATGAAGCAAGACCGTGTACAGGTATTATCGCGTTTCTCTTTTGATGACGGATGGTTGAATGCCGTTAACGCAAAGTACTCATATATCGATTACGCACATGTTGAGATAGAAGATGATAGTGTTGGAACTGGCTTCTATAATGAGACGCATGAAGCCAAGCTGGATTTGGAGTTGCGTCCACAAGGTCATTTGCGCAACGCATTAAGTCTGCAGTATAAATTTCAAGATTTTGCAGCGGAAGGTGAAGAAGCCTTCATTCCTCAAACGGATACCACGATGCTTGGTCTAGCTTGGTTGGGTGAGTATCACAAGGGCGAAATGCTGTATCAATTTGGCGCGAGAGTTGAGTCAGTAGATATTGATGCAGAGTTAGAAGATAGCTCACTTTCAGAATCTTTTAACCCTGTGAGTTTCTCTGCTGGTGTCGTTCATGATTATGCTCCGGGTTACAATTACAGTATTGCCTTATCGAATGCGCAGAGAGCTCCATCTGCAGCAGAGTTATTTGCAAATGGTCCACATATCGCAACTCGTACTTATGAAGTGGGTGCGTTATTTGAAGTAGAATTGCACGATGGTCATTTAGATATTGAAACGCATGATATCGATATTGATATCGAAACATCGAAAAACGTAGAACTTACTTGGCGAAAATTCAGCGGTGATTTGGGCGTTATCTTCAATGTGTTTTATAACAAGGTTGATAACTATTTAGTCTTGGATGATACGGGCTTTATGTCTGACATGATTGAGCATCATGATGAGAACGAAGATCACGAAGAACATGATGAAATGCATGAAAGTGAACACGACGACCATGACGAGTCTGATGTGCATGAAGACCACGGTCATGGCGGTGATTTACCGATTTATCGTTACACACAAGTGGATGCAACATTATCTGGCTTTGAAGCGCAAGTGAACTATCAGTTCACTCCAGAACTTCACTCTTTGGTCCAACTTGATTATGTTCGTGCGCGTTCTGATAATGGCAATCTTCCACGTACACCACCGATGCGAGCGTTGTTCAAAGGAACATACCAAACGTCTAATTACATGGCTCAAGTGTCATTACAACACGTATTTGAACAAGACAATGTGGCGGTTGAAGAATCGCAGACAGATGCTTACACACTAGTGAATGCTAACTTCAACTACTATTTAGATGTACAAAATGTCGATTTGGTGTTGTATGCCCAAGTCAAAAACGTGTTCGATGAATACGCACAGGTCCATACGTCTTTCCTAAAAGATGAAGCACCATTAGCAGGTCGCAACATCAAGGTTGGTATACGCGGACAGTTCTAAAAAAAGTTGTTATGTGAAAACCGTGAGTGTCACTGATTATAAAGTACCTCACGGTTTTTTGTTTTATAATCTAGGGTCAGTTTGAATGACATCATTACGTTGATGATGTCTTGCATAAAAAGTATTTAAGTTTGGGTATACCGACCAATCGCTCATTTGCCTGAATGCAATCCAATCTAACGTTGTATACAGGCTGATAGATAAATAATCCCAATAGGCAAATTCGCCGGTTTCCAACAAGCCTTCTAGATAAGCAAAACACAATTGAGCACGATTTCGTTGCAAGCCAACATACGTTGGAGCTTGCTCAGCAGTGATCTGTTCTCGACTCAAAATCATAACTTGCACTAATGAATCAAGCACGCCGTTAATGGTGGCTAATATGTTTTTTTGCTCAATGGATAAAAAAGGTTGCCCTAGTTTGTCTTGAAGGTATTCCGCAATAACATTTGAATCGAATAGAGTCGTGTCGCCATCGATTAGTGCTGGTACTTTCATGATCGGATTGATCTTAGCAAAGTCTTCTCGGTACTCTTCTTGAAAAACTTGAGTGCGTTGAAATTCATAATCCACGCCTTGCAACATTAAGCGTATACGTCGCACATAAGGCGACGTCGTAGAACCATATAAAATCATTTCGTTTCCTTTGTAAATGAAGAACGACGTTGAATTGTCATTCCCAACAATCCTAATAGCAATAGCCAGTGCATGCTACCACCACCGCCACCACCTCCAGATGGTGTTGGTGTAGGTGTTGGAGGAGCTGTTACAGTCACAGTTAGTGTGCCAGAAACACCTTCTGTACCGTCTGACACCTCATACGTTATAGTTTCAGTTCCGGTAAAAGTGGCAGCAGAAGTATAGCTGATTATATTGTTGTTTAGTGTTGCTGTTCCTGTACCAGAATAATTGATGTTAGTAACTATTAATGTGTCGTTGTCCACATCCGTATCATTGTTCAGAACATTAACGTTTATTGCTGTACCGGATGTGGTTGAACGAGTTTCATTGTTGACAACGGGCATATCATTAACCGGCTGCACGGTGATAGGCGCGACAAATATCTCAGCCAGAACGTCGCCAGCACTCAGTTGGACGTTGACGGATAATGTACCATTGAAATTCAAGGCTGGTGTGATTGTTGTATCTGAAACGGTGTAGTTTGTGCCACTTAAAATCACCATACCAGTGGCTTGAATATTGGTCGTAAAATCTTCAAGACTGATTTGGACTGGAATATCCTCTTGCGTTACAGTGGCGGCAAAGCCAGTCACTGTTAATACAATCGGTTCGGGAGTGACAGTCACTGTTACTGTCGCACTAGCAGAATCAGTGCCGTCTGATACGGTATAACTTATGGTTTCAGTGCCCGTGAAATCTGATTCAGGCGAATATCGTAATACTTGTCCAGCAATGACAACACTGCCATTGCCATCTGTTGTGGCCTCCGTTACGGTCAAGGTATCACTATCTATATCACTAATGCTTAAGTTTATGGCATTGTCCGTCGTATTGGCGACAAAACTTACATTGGATGAGGTTGCAATAGGTGCGTCATTGACTGGTGTGACAGTTATTTGTGCTGCAAATGTGGCACTTGTGTTCGTGCCATTACTCGCTTGAACATTCACCGATAGTATACCATTGAAGTTAGCATTGGGCGTAATGGTGAGTCCGTCAAAGGTGTAGTTTAAACCCGATAGCACAGTCAAATTTGAAGCCGTTTCGTTGGTACTAAAATCACTTAATGATAAAGTTATTGGAGTATCTTCGGTCACGGTTAATGCACTTTGACTAGTAATACTCAAAACATCGCCTTCAATATCACTAGAAAATGTACCGAGATGCGAAGCAAAGAAAATGTTATCCGAACATTTTAGCTGCAAAGTTTGAAAGTTTTGACGACCATCTGTTACAGGCAAGTTGATACTAGCAGCACCATTATTAGGTATATTACTTGCGATTTGTTGGTCATAGCTTACCCCACCGTTGGTAGAGATAAATACATTGAGCGTAGAGCAGTTAAACTGAGGTGCATCAGTACCGTTTACATCCCAATTCAGGTTGATAGGGTTGCTTTCAAAGAATTGACCTGAGAGGTTAGTGGTAATCTGAAATGGTCCTGCGGTATTGTCCACTGTGACGGTCATCTCGTCTTGTGCAACACCACCTTGGTTATCACGAACGGTAATCGAGAAGTCCATCGTTCTTGATGTAGTAGGTAATACTTCACCAAGTACCTGGTTACCAGTGCGTTGCACAGTTCGATCAGGAATTTGGCGATTCGGGCTGATGCTGGGCATTCGGGCACGAATTAATGGGCCACTGCCTTGGTCGGTTAGTACATCACCTTCCGACATGCTCGTTCCGCCTAAGTCAGCGACATCAGTTTGCTCCCAACTGTAGCTGAGAACATCATCGGGATTCACGTCGCTTGCTGTCGCACTCAGTTCAAAATACGTATTGGCTGGGATGGTAAAGTCATCACCCGCGTCAACTTCTGGATGATTGTTGCTACTTACAGAAACAGTACCACAACTATTTAGGTAAAAATTAAATTCATTTTCTTCAACGGTTTGTCGATGTTCAAGCATTTGAGCCAATGAGACAGTATGGAAGTTATCATGCACAAAACTACTAAGATTGGTGTCATCACAGAGTCCAGCATAAGACATGATGGTTGAACCCGACCCTGGTTCCACCGCAGTGTTTGCTGAGCCGTTACCATCGCAGCTTCCCGCGTCGCTATTAAAAGTATGAGTTGCGCCAAATTGATGGCCGATTTCATGTGCAACAATGTCCACCCAAAATGCATCATTATTGCTAGTACCTGCTATGCCCGATAAGCCATCGGCTTTAAAAGCACGACTACACAAAGAATTCAGTACAGCTAAGCCTCCTCCATCTGAATTAACCACATGGCCAATATCATAATTATTTACACCAATGGTGTCGTCTTGGACATCTCGGTTTAGAGTGCCATCATCTGAGTCATTATTAAAAGGGTCTGTTGCAGGATCCAAAAAGATGATCTCGTCATTGTTACTCACGAGTTGAAATTGCGCGCCTACATCTACTAAAAAAACCTCATTGAGGCGATTGGTCATGGCCGTTAACTCAGCCATGACATC
The DNA here is from genome assembly GCA_018623155.1 of Glaciecola sp. Taxonomy (GTDB): domain Bacteria; phylum Pseudomonadota; class Gammaproteobacteria; order Enterobacterales; family Alteromonadaceae; genus Opacimonas. The sequence continues at coordinate 131,481 of JAAZVZ010000001.1, read as the reverse complement.
CGCTTTGTTATCTGCACCGATAAATTCTGAATAGTCACCTGTGGCAGTGATTGCAAGACGATAAGTGACAAGGTTACTCGGTGTACGCGCTTGGACTTGGCGACGATGTTTGGTAACGGCAGGCTGATTGACTAAAAGGTCTGAAATAATTTTAGGTGCCAATTTGTTATGTTGATGCCTAAAATGGTGTAGAGCTTCTTCACTGACTTGATAAACACGATGTTTGGTCGCATTAACCGGATCGACAAACGTACGCATTGTGCCATCTCGCAAAGGGGTATCAAACATCGCATGCATACCGCGATGAGACCAATCAAAACGTCCCTTCAATTCAGGATGGTCAACATGAATGCCAACATAAGATTGTAGTTGAGGATATTTGCGCGCTAACGCTTCAGGTAACACTCGACTTGGAGTTAAAGCGTAAGTATGCATTGAGCCATCTGCTGCGGGTACAGTAATGTGCATGTCGCTTTGTATAATTGAAGAAATCACACTAGATTGAAGTCCGTAATAGGTCGCTTCAACACCGAATTGATCGGTCTCTTTGGCGCTGTAACGTTGCCAGTAATCATTGGCAAGTGCACTGAAACTGAGAAATACAGTACTAAGTCCAAATACAATATATTTTGTCATTAGGATGAACCTTTATCTTTGTAAATTGCTTTGTAAATTATTTTTGTAAGCATTCCATGCAGGGATACTTGTACTTAATATCACACTCAAAAGCACCCATCCTATGTTGTAAAGTATTGTATCACTGATTAGCGTCGTTGATATTGAGACACCTAAAGCCAATGACAACGAGTTAGCAGCAATGATTAACACACTACTTAGCAATATTACGCTGGTCAATATTGCAATAATAGTCAGCGTAATGGCTTCAATTTGAATCAGCCAAAATATTTGACCTGGTCTTGCGCCAAGTGCTCTAAATACTGCAAACTCCGCTTTCCGCTCGCGCATACTGGCCAATAACATGGTCATTAACCCCAATAATGTGGCAAATACAATTAACCAAGTAATGACTTGCAACGTGGTTTCTACAAACCGCAAAATCTGCCATAACTGATTTAATGTTACGCCAGGGATAATGGCACTCAATGGGCGGTTATTATCGCGGTTAATTATCCGTTGTAGACTTAATACGGCAACAGGATTACTTAAGCCCAAAAAGGCTGAAGTGATATCTGTACCGGGTGACAAAGGCAATAAAGGTTTATCTGGGTCTGGTAAAGATACATCCACTGACTCAATATCATGATCATGTTCGTGCTCATGCTTGTGGGTATGAGTATTTTGACTTGGGCGTTTCAAGCTCTTTGGGGAGCTATCATGTGCTTGTTTAAGCGCTTGCAAAGAGGTAAACAACGCATGGTCAACCGGAGTGCCAGTTGGAGTTAAGATCCCCGTAATTAATAGAGGGTGGTCATCATGATGATGAAAACTCACTTCTCCAAGGCCATGTGCGAGAACAATCGATTGACCAACTTGGTAATGTAAGGATTTCGCTACCTGAGCTCCGATAACGATTTCATTACTGGCTGCAAAAGCACGTCCATCCGCAAATGATAACGGTACCTGCTCACCCGTTTGAAAATAATTAAAAAAATCTTGGCTAGTACCCACCACGGTAAAGCCTGCATGCATATCTCCTAAACTAATAGGAACAGCCCAAGAGACTTGTGGTTTTGCGCTAATGGTATTGAGATCATCCAGCGTCATCGCGGCAGAAGGGACGCCACGATGAAAGACGCTTGATAGCAATAAAGTCAAATCACCGGTTCGAGGACCGATAATGAGATCTACTCCTGAGACACTCCGAGTAAAACTCTCCTTTATTTGTGCGCGAATGTGCTCAACAGCAAATAAAACACTCAGGCTCAATACCATAGCGATGAAGGTCAACAATACTGACTGCTGACGATACTTGAGGCTGCGCAATGCAAGACGTAATAACATAAATTAGTTATCTCCTCGAGCCATATTGAGTTCTGAAAGATGGATTTGGGTATCGCAATGTTGGGCGAGACTTGCATCATGACTCACAAACACCATCGCACATTGATTCGCGCTTTGTTCTCGCTTAAGTAAGCTCATAAAGCTTGTCGTTGCATCAGAATCTAGGGCGGAGGTAGGTTCATCAACCAGTAGAAGTTTAGGGCGATTGATTAAGGCTCTGGCAATGGCCACTCGTTGCTGTTGACCTATACTAAGATGTCTGGCCTCTTGGGTAAGTAGGTCTTCACTAATTAAGAGCTTTTCGCATAATTCTGACGCTCTTTTTTGCATATCCGCTGGTTGGTTTTTTGCAAAATATCCCGCGATGAGCACATTGTCCAATACGCTTAAATATGGCACCAAATTAAACTGTTGAAAGACGATGCCAAGATGATTAGCGCGAAATACATCTCGCTGTGCATGCGATAGTTGTGTGATATCCGTGCCGGCAACTTCGATACGGCCCTGTTGTGGCGTCAGAGTACCTGCAATTAAATTTAATAGCGTACTTTTGCCGGAACCGGATTTACCTTGCAAGAACACAGATTCGCCTTCTTGTAACACCCATTGCTTTATGTTTATGGTGGGATGTTTAGCAGATGAATTTGTATAAGCAAATTGAAGCTGCTTCAGACTTAATACGTCCTTTAAAGATTTAGCCATTATAGATCCACATCTAAATGCTGTGAGTAATTTCTAGCTTTGTTGAATTCGCGTAGACGGGCAAAGACATCCAGTCCAAGTTGATCATATACAGACAGTAAATCGATGAGGACCCAATTTTCACGGATCTTATCGCCTTCAACACGCCAGAAATCCAAACTGCGCATGCTAATGCGTTTTCCATTCGGTACGATACCTAACCAACCATCATCACTGACCGTCATAAACATCCCAGGCCAAGCGGTATAGCCAACATAATTGTTATCTGCGAACATATGACCGTGCTCAGGGTTGCCGTCGCGATCAGGAAGGGCATTCAAAAATGGAATTTGATGCCAGTGCCGAAATCCATGTAACCCCCGCGCAGTACCAATACCACTTGGACCATACCAGCTACAGCGTTCATGCCAATAGTTGGGTAGGCGCATCGCTTTGGGTCCTCCTGTGGCGTGATTGCCCAAGTCAGTACACATATCGATAACGATGCGAGCAGCTTTTGTGCTGAGATCGGGATTAAGTGGCTCAGTTGATATGCCGTCTTGCGTGGCCGGACCAGGAACATGCCACTCTCGGCCAAGACTTGGTGCTAAAGGCCAGGCATTGGCTTGGATCATAAGTTCAGGTATATCCCAAATTGCTTGCATTTCGATAATTTTGCCATCAATGAAGCGATAAAATTCATGATATCGCATTGATACCATTCGACCTGTGGCTGGGATATCCAACCAATCGTTGACCATTACTCCGGTATAGTAACCACAACAGCCAACCCATTCATCCCCTTTTTCTGTAGCATTGGAAATCACTATAGTGTCCCGTCTTTCCAAATCTGGGATGGCGTTGAGAAGGGTATCGTAGATCTGAAATAGATGACTGATATCGTTTAATGTTTCAAATGGAAAACACAGTTGCAGAGTACATCCGTGTGCAAATAAGTCATCTGCTATCCGTTTTGCCTTGACAAAATCGCCCATATACATCGATTGTGTGTATGCGATGATAGCTTGTTTATTGGTTTCTTGAGATTTGGAGCTACGCATAAGGTGTGTCGTTGTTATTATTAATTATTGATATCTTAGGATACTGATTTAGGTTGCAATGTCTAGCCATTGGGCAGAACAAAGTCGACATAGGCTTGCTGGACTTAATGCGACTTCAAGTCCTCTTTTTCCAGCACTTACATACATCACATCTAATGTTTGTGCGCTGCGATCAATAAAGGTTTTGAGCGGTGATTTTTGCCCTAACGGGCTAACGCCTCCTAGAACATATCCCGTTTTAGCTTGCACAATTGATGGTGAAGCCATATGTGCTTTTTTGCATCCGACTGATTTGGCTAAGGCTTTTAGGTTTAGAGATTGCGTTACTGGTACTAAGGCCACGACAAGTGTGCCTGAACAATCTGTGACAAGCGTCTTGAATACTTTAGATGGATTTAGGCCAAGTTTTTCAGAAGCCTCCAAACCGTATGACGGTGTATTAGGTGAATGCTCATAAGACAATACCTCATGAGCAATCTTTTGCTGTTGCAACAAAGCAATGGCCGGCGTCATGATATTGAATATTTACCATTCACCAGTATTTGGCATACTTGCCCAAGGCTCTTGTGGGGCGAGGTGGTCACCTTCTTGTAATATCTCAATAGATATCCCATCGGGAGAACGAACAAATGCCATATGGCCATCACGAGGTGGGCGATTTATGGTAACACCACCGTCTTGCAGACGTTGACACGTCGCGTAAATATCTTCTACACGGTAAGCAAGGTGACCAAAATTCCGTCCGCCAGTATATTCTTCATCATCCCAGTTGTAGGTCAGTTCCAGACAAGGTGCATTGGCTTGTTTGGCACGTTCAACGTCTGCTGGTGCAGCAAGGAAGACGAGAGTAAAACGACCTTTTTCATGATCGAAACGATTGACCTCAACTAGTCCCAATAACTCACAATAAAAGTGTAATGATGCCTCTAAGTCACGAACTCTGACCATAGTGTGAAGATAACGCATGTACTAATTTCCTGTTGTCCTGTCGGTAGGTTGAAAATAACGATATTGTGGTACAAATGTACCATCTTTTTGTGCAGCTTTAAATTGGCTAACGCTCGGATTTGTTATTGACTCGTTGGTTGGAGTCTCAAATTCAGTTTGATATTTTTTCAGCATAATTTTAGCCATGGCTTCATATTCGCCGTGTTGTGGATTGAGATTGTCACGCGCTTTGCCGTTGATTTTTTCCCATGTTCTAAAGCCTCCTATGCCTAATACACCAAAGATAATTGGCAAAAACAATTCAGTGTTCATGCCTGGTAAAGCATAGAAGTCTAATACCGCTTGTACGTGCTGTGGCGTGGCATTTTGTAAAGCTTGTGGACCCATGATGGCATTGAGATCCAATGTTTGTAAAATCAACCAAGTACCTATTGGGCGAATAATGGCTTCATACGCTAACCCCGCCGCACCAATCCAAATAATAGCTGGTCGCGCAGCGGCAACAAATATACTAGGGTGTTTCGTTTGTTGCAGGTTAATTTGCAGTTGAGTGTGCTGTGCTTTGAGTTGGGTAACGAGTTGTCGCAGTGCCACTTTTTGTTGTTGGATTGAAATTTCACCCCGTTCTTTATCTGAGGTGAATAAATCATCGATGCGTTTGCCCAAAGTATCAAGTAATGTAGCCATCATGGGAATATGTTCGAATAGATTCATACGCAAGTTCCTTTGAGTTTGAAGGCGTTGGCTCGTCTGAGCCAGCCATGCAAAAAGATTTGTTGGGTTGGATCATTGGCGCAAATCGCTCGATAAAATAAGATTCGTTCATCACAAATAGCGTTTATGAGTAGGTTCCCCATAGCTCGATAGACGCGATCGACGCTACGGATCGTCATTGGCCCTATGATACCGTCTTCTTGTATCACCACGATGCCAGATAAGTTACACACTCGCTGTACGAGCTTGACGGCTTGCTGTGGACCATGGTTCACAGCTATGTCAAAAACAACTTGTTGCACAGCCCAATGCAATAGATGAATGTTTGGTCCTTCATAATAAAAGCGTTGATATATTAGATGTGCTTGTTCAAGGGTCAATTCACTCACGTGTTTGGGCAGTAATAACTCAGGTGCTAATTGATAAACTGTTTTTAAGGTATTAGTGGTGATCCCATGCATGGTCGCGCCACCCCGATCATCCTTGTGATCACTGAAACCGCCTTCAAAATCCAAAGTGAGTGCAACAATATCGTTGAATGTCATGCTAAAAATCAGTCCTTTTATTATCACAGCATGGTGCAGATTGATTATTTTGTGTTATGTATAGATGCAATAATGGATATTTACAAATTTAAATTCAGTTATAAATTTTTATTGATAAAGAGATAGGTAACCATTGCTCCTTTCATTCTCTGTTAAACCGGCTTTTATAAGCCGATGTTTTGAAATTCAAGGAGCTAATGTGTGTGGATTGAGGTTGTGCGGCTGATTGAGTGTTAGAGAGTTAACTTGCGTTTTCATCCAGGCTAATAACATCTGCGCTTTCGGCCTCTAGCATTGAGCTTGCTTCGGAGCCTTTAAAAATCTTCTGAATTGAATCTTTGTGTTTCGCTAACAGGATGCTCAGATCTTCTAACTCTTGATCGGCTAACTTGATCCCCTTAGCGTCAATATACTCAGCTAGATTGTCCGCAACGTTTAGCATTTTATCGTATTGATCGGCGGCTTTCTTGTCGGTTGTAACCAATTTGTCCACCCCTTTGTGTTGCACTACATATTGTGTAATGACGGCCATTGGCTGACTCCAGTGATAAATAATAGATAAAAGTATACGCAAACTACTGGATAAATCAACAGTAAATATTTACAAATAATGCCTAATATTATACTGTATGTATAAACAGTATTTTGTGAGGTGAGCTATGCTTCAAGTTATTCCACTTGCCGCGCAAGCAGGTATTGCCGGATTCGAATCGCCCGCAGCTGAATATAAACAGCTAGGGCTCGATTTAGACGAACTTTTGATTGAACACCCTTCTGCAACTTTTATTGGTCAGGCAAAGGGAGATTCCATGATGGGTTATGGGATTTATGACAATGATTTATTGATCGTTGATCGCGCTGCAGGCAAAGGCTCGTTGGATATTATTGTAGCGAATCTCAATGGCGCGTTTGTCTGTAAATTATTTGACCGCAAGGCAATGGTGCTGTTATCAGCTGCCGAGTTTCATGAACCTTATGCGATTGGTCCTGGTGACACCTTTGAAGAGGAAGGCATTGTTGTACGTTCGGTGCGTATGCATCGCGCTTCACGCAAAGTTAGTATGAATTTAGGACAAGATTGATGTATGCGCTGGTTGATGCCAACAGTTTTTATGCATCTGCTGAGAAGGTATTCGATCCGAGTATTCGGCAAAAACCCGTTGTAGTATTGACTAACAATGACGGGTGTATCTGTGCTATGTGCGAATACGCTAAACAAACGGGCGTGAAGAAGTTCGGCCCTTACCACCAGGTTAAAGATATTTTGGCACGATATGGCTGCGTGATTCGATCCTCTAATTACGAGTTGTATGATGATTTGTCGCGTAAGATGATGCAGGTGATTGCCGAATTTGCACCAAAACAGTATGTGTATTCGATTGACGAATGCTTTTTGCACTTTGCCGATATGCTACCCGAGCACGGTTGGCAATATCATGCGCAATTGATCCGTTGGACAGTATGGCGTAATTTACGCTTGCCGGTTGGCGTCGGTATTGGGCCTACTCCAACACTTGCTAAAGCGGCGAGTCATGCCGGTAAGAAGATAAACAAATTTAAAGGCAATTTTATTGCTGTCATCAGTAACCCAGTTGAGCGTGAGTATATTTTGCGTCGTATGGCTGTCGGTGATGTGTGGGGCATTGGCCGTCGTATTAGCGCCAAATTAGAGCTGATGGGGATACACACAGCTTGGGATTTGGCCTGTGCCTCGCCCAAAGCAATGCGTAAACAGTTCTCGGTTGAGATTGAGCGCACGGTACGCGAGCTTAATGGGGAGGTCTGTATGCATTGGGATGCGGTCAGAGCGGTTAAGCAACAGATATTCTCAACCCGGGCATTTGGCGAGAAGGTTGCGGATTTAACTAGTTTGCGACAATCCTTGTGTTTGCATGCCGAGCAGGTAGGAGCCAAGATAAGGGCGCAAGGCTCTGCGGTCAAAGCATTAAAGATATTCGCGCACTCGAATCCTTTTAGTCGTGATGAATATTACAAGAAGGCGATTGAACATCGCTTTGCAGTTCCTACGGCCGATACTTTGCAGTTAGTCGGAGTGGCGAGTGAAGCGGCTGAGCAAATTTATCGTGCCGGAATTATTTTTCACAAGTCTGGTTTGGGGGCGACTGAGTTGATTCAACAGGAGTTTGTGCAAGAAGACTTGTTTAACGAAACTGAAGACAGCCCGCAACTTATGACTTGTTTAGACCGGATTAATCAACGTTATGGTAAGCAGACCTTGGGTTTGGCAGCAAAAGGGATTGTCCCCAAATGGCGTATGCGCAGACAATATTTATCGCCACAATATACGACGAATTGGGCCGATATTCCAAAGATTTACTGTCAGTAGATTTATATTTTGAATGAAAACCTATTTTCTTTTTGCTCCGTAATTAAAATGGGTTTGCGCAATTGGGATAGAGGAATACATTGTTACCATTGGGTTTTATTTTTGATTTAGACGACACACTTGTGCGCTCAGCATTAGACTTTGCTCAAATGCGGCAAGACGTTCACTGCCCAGAAGGCGAGGACATTCTTGGATACGTTGAACGCTTAAGGCACAAAGACAGTGAAATAGCCGATATTGCCGAGGCCATCATTATTCAACATGAGATTGTCGAAGCACAGACCTCTCAATGGATTGATGGCGCAAAAGACTTTGTTGAGGCATTGCATGAGCGAAATATTCCAACTGCGATCGTGACACGTAACTGTCGTGAAGCGACTGCTATTAAACTGCAACGTAATCAAATCCCGATCAAAACAGTGCTCACGCGAGAGGATGCACCTGCTAAACCCAACCCAACAGCCCTAAAGAATATTGCCGAAGGATGGCAGATTGCACCAGAGAAGATTGCCTACGTGGGAGACTATTTATATGACATACAAGTTGCATACCATGCAGGCATGCAAGCGTGGTCATTTGGGTATCAGACAAACGATTATCCAGTCGAGCGGTATTTTGAGTGTTACCACACTATTTATAAGGAATTATTTACTCGGTAAGTTTAATCAAGTCCACCTAATATCTGGATTTGCTTAATATCTGTATCGCCTTTGAGCAATTTGCGCAAAGCATCTTGGATTAGGGTACGCATACCATCAGATCGCGCTTGCTCTGCGAGTTCATGAGCCGATGCTTTTCGATATATCAAAGCACGTAAAGCGGGTGTCATACTTAACAGTTCATGCACTCCCGTACGCCCCTTATACCCACTATCACCACATGCATCACATCCTTGTGCTCGGTATAGGGTGACGTTATCGGCTAAATCTAATTCGTACAGGTATTCATCTCCATACTGGCGTTCGATGAACGCATGCTCAGTTGCTGATGCGGTATAAGGTTCCTTGCATTCTGGGCATAAAGTACGAATTAAACGTTGGGCTAAGATCCCTACACAAGCATCGGAAAAATTCACGGGGTCAAGCCCCAAATCCAGTAGGCGAGTGATTGTTTCTGGTGCAGAATTCGTATGCAAAGTCGAGAGCACTAGATGTCCAGTTAATGAGGCTTCGATGCCTGCATGAGCGGTTTCTTTATCACGCATTTCACCAATCAAAATAATATCAGGGTCAGCGCGTAAAAATGCTCGCAATGCAGTGGCAAACGTGAAATTAATTTTGGGTGCAATTTGAACTTGTTGTAATCCAGGTTGGGTTATTTCGACGGGATCTTCTGCGGTCCAGATTTTTTTATCGGGCGTATTGAGGTGTCCCAAAATAGCATGCAAAGTCGTCGTTTTACCTGATCCCGTAGGGCCTACAACAAGCAAAATACCATGCGGCTTTACAATCATCTGTTGCAGCATTTGCAGATTACTCGGTACGATGTTCATCTTAGAGAGGGGCATCGCGCCAGCAGTGGCCAAAATTCTCATCACAACGCCTTCGCCAGCCACAGTCGGTATTGTAGCCACTCGAACTTCAACGAGTTGCCCCGATAATTTGAAAGCCAATTTACCGTCTTGAGGAATGCGCTTTTCGGCAATATTGAGATTAGCCATGATTTTGATGCGCGCAATAACAGCATTGTGATGAGATGCGGGAAGGTTATTCAAATCACGGCAGACACCATCCACACGCATCCTGACACGGGTTGGCCCATTCTTCTCAGGATCAATGTGAATATCTGAGGCGTCTAAACGTTTAGCGTCATGCAAGATACGACTCACTAAGCGAACAATGGCTGGTGCATCATCAGATAACTCATCAACTTGTTCATCATCTTCATCGTTACTCGTTGAGATTTCATCTAAAATTTCATCCATATCTCCAGGTGAACTGGCAATATTGTTTTCCCCTAAATATTGCAAAATATGCTGGGGTAAACCAACGGCAATCTCTGGTTGTACCAGGTTAAGGGCTTGCTCAACTTCCATGATCATATTGGCGTTACTGGGATCAGCCATTAATATAGTAGGTTTGTCCTGTGCATCAGCCAATATAACTATTAAGTTATGTTTGAGATAAGAGATATTGAGCATATGCTCATTGTGATAAATGTGATATTGGTCTGGATTGTAAGGAATAAATGGGACTTGATAATGCAAAGACAGTGAAGTACCCAAATCGGATTCCGCTAAACGGTGTTCACTGATGAGTTTTTGACAAATCAATAAAGGATTATTTTTGTATCGAGATTCAGTATATATTTCATTGAGAACTTTAGTAGATAATAAGTCACGGTGAAGCAAATCGTCCCAGGGGCGCAATGTCCCACCGAGTTCATAACAACAATGTTTACCTAACTCTTCTGCAACCATCTGAGCAAGTGTAACGTCAGACTCTGTAAACCCACCTTCTTGCTTGTTAATCAACTGGAATACACCGAGTAAAACATCGGCATGAACAATGGGCACACAAAGTATATTTCGTGTAACAAACTGATCGTATTGCTCAACAAAACACAGACGAGGGTGAATGAGGCGAAGAGCATCTGCATCTTGAGGATTAGGGATAAGTAAAGATTGCTTTGAAAGTGCCACATAACCAGCAATAGATTGTGGCGAAATCGCTACTTCGATTTTGACGGTATGGGCACCAGACTTGAACTTGGCTACTAAATCTTGTTGCTGACGGCGACGCTGATAAATGGTTACCCGCTCACAGGTAAATAATTTCATAATAACAGGCTGTAGTTGTGAGAAACCATTAATCAGCGAAGAATGTTGTTGTAATATGGAATGGATATCTGAAAAATCAGGGGTTCCGTTAGCGTCAGTCATGCACAGTGAATGTAAAAATAGTCAAAAACATACTTTAACCATAGTTCAAAACTATCAAAACACATAAAAAGGAAGCTAAATCAGAGAGAAAGGTCAGTTTTTTGCACAAACACTTGCATTATTAACGAACACGAGTATAATTCGCGCCCACATGTCAGTTGACTGTAAGGTTAATAGGCAGCTAAACAGGTCTAATTATTTGGTTAGTTGCTCAGCTCACAAGGGCTCTATTAACAACAAACAAAGGTTTCAATTGGAAACCCATAGTTTATTCGCACATCGTTTCTCCCAACAGAGAATGGGACGAAATGGTGATTTTTTTTGTTCTTTCGATTGGAGCTAAATCGATGCCAAATCAAAGAATTCGCATTCGTTTGAAAGCGTTCGACCACAAGTTGATTGATCAATCAACTTCAGAGATCGTTGAAACGGCGAAACGTACAGGTGCTCAGGTAAGCGGTCCTATCCCTTTACCTACTCGCAAAGAGCGTTATACGGTTCTTATCTCTCCGCACGTTAACAAAGACGCGCGTGATCAATATGAAATCCGTACGCACAAGCGTTTAGTGGACATCATCGAACCAACTGACAAAACAGTTGATGCGTTGATGAGATTGGACTTGGCTGCCGGTGTTGATGTTCAAATCAGCCTGGGCTAAATAGAAGAGGGTTATAACAATGGCGATTGGTCTAGTCGGTCGTAAAGTCGGAATGACGCGCATCTTCACAGAAGATGGTGTATCTATTCCGGTGACCGTTATCGAAGCGACCCCAAACCGTATTACTCAGTTACGTACTGATGAGACTGACGGTTATCGTGCACTACAAGTGACGGCTGGCGATAAGAAAGCCAACCGCGTCAACAAAGCTGAAGCAGGTCATTTTGCTAAAGCTGGCGTGGAAGCAGGTCGTGGCTTGTGGGAATTCCGCCTTGCAGAAGGTGAAGGCGAAGGTCTTGAAGTTGGCAGTGAAATTACTGTTGAACTATTTAACGAGACTAGCAAAGTAGATATTGCGGGTACCTCTAAAGGTAAAGGTTTTGCCGGTGCAATTAAGCGTTGGAACTTCAGTTCACAGCGAATGACGCACGGTAACTCACTGTCTCACCGTGCCCCTGGTTCAATTGGTCAAAACCAATCACCAGGTAAAGTATTCAAAGGCAAAAAAATGGCTGGTCAAATGGGCAACAAGCGCGTTACCACCATGTCTTTAGAATTAGTGAAAGTGGATGTTGAGAACAACCTTTTATTAGTTAAAGGTGCCGTTCCTGGCGCGACTGGCGGCGATGTTATCGTACGTCCAGCAGTTAAAGCGTAACGTCGAGGAGTATACTGATGGAATTAACATTAAAAGACGCAAACAGCGCTCTTGAAGTATCAGAAGCTACCTTTGGACGTGAGTTCAACGAAGCGTTAGTACATCAAGTCGTTGTTGCATACAGTGCTGGTGCGCGTCAGGGCTCTAAAGCTCAAAAGACTCGCTCTGAAGTACGCGGTGGTGGTAAGAAACCATGGCGTCAAAAAGGTACAGGTCGTGCACGTGCTGGTACTATCCGTAGCCCAATTTGGGTTGGCGGTGGCCGCGCATTCGCTGCTAAGCCTCGTAGCTTTGAGCAAAAAGTTAACAAAAAGATGTATCGTGGCGCGATCAAGAGCATCTTATCTGAATTAGTACGTCAAGAGCGTTTAATCGTGGTTGAAAAGTTCGGTGTAGAAGCACCTAAGACTAAAGAACTTTTGAACAAATTAAACGGCTTGAACCTTAACGATGTGTTAATCGTGACAAGCGAAGTAGACGAGAACTTGTTCTTGGCTTCTCGCAACTTATACAAAGTTGACGTTCGTGATGTACAAGGTATTGATCCTGTAAGCCTAATCGCTTTTGAAAATGTGTTAATCACAGCAGATGCGATTAAGCAACTAGAGGAGTCATTAGCATGAACGAAGAACGTTTATTAAAAGTGCTTTTAGCACCTCATATTTCTGAAAAGTCTACTATGGCTGCAGAAGGCAACAATACAGTTGTTTTCAAAGTTGCGACGGACGCTAATAAAGCGGAAATCAAAGCGGCAGTTGAGAAACTTTTCGAAGTAGAAGTTAACTCGGTACGCACTGTCAACCAAAAGGGTAAAACCAAGCGGACGGGCATGCGTTTCGGCAAGCGCAATGACTTTAAAAAAGCCTACGTTGTGCTTAAAGAAGGTCAAGACATCGACTTCGTCGGTGCGGGTGAGTAAGGAGTTAGGAAATGCCATTATTAAAAGCTAAGCCAACTTCTGCCGGTCGTCGTCACGTTGTTCAGGTCGTTAATCCCGATCTACACAAAGGCGCACCTTATGCTCCTCTTTTAGAGAAGAAAAGTAAGTCTGGTGGTCGTAATAACAACGGTCGTATTACAGTTCGTCACATCGGTGGTGGTCACAAGCATCACTATCGTGTTATCGACTTTAAACGTAATAAAGACGGTATCCCTGCGAAAGTCGAGCGTTTAGAATATGATCCAAACCGTTCTGCAAACATTGCACTAGTTTTGTATGCAGATGGTGAGCGTCGTTACATCTTGGCACCTAAAGGTGTTCAAGCGGGCGATGCAATTCAATCTGGTTCTGATGCACCAATCAAAGCAGGTAATGCATTACCAATGCGTAACGTGCCAGTTGGTTCAACAGTACATGCCATCGAAATGAAGCCAGGTAAAGGTGCGCAAATCGCACGTTCAGCTGGTCAGTACGCGCAAATTTTGGCGCGTGATGGAGCATATGTAACTTTACGTCTTCGTTCTGGCGAAGTGCGCAAAGTATTAGCCGATTGCCGTGCCACTATTGGTGAAGTAGGCAATGCCGAGCACATGCTTCGTTCATTGGGTAAAGCGGGTGCATCTCGCTGGCGCGGTGTGCGCCCAACTGTTCGTGGTGTTGCCATGAACCCAGTTGATCACCCACACGGTGGTGGTGAAGGTCGTACTTCGGGCGGTCGTCATCCAGTCACTCCATGGGGTGTTCCTACCAAAGGTAAGAAAACCCGTAGTAACAAGCGTACCGACAAACTTATCGTTCGTCGTCGCAATAAATAATAGCGAGGATTCACCATGCCACGTTCTCTCAAGAAGGGTCCTTTTATTGACCTACACTTGCTGAAGAAGGTAGAAGCTGCAGTGGAAAAAGGCGACAAGAAGCCAATTAAAACTTGGTCACGTCGTTCTATGATCATCCCAGATATGATTGGGTTGACCATTGCGGTCCATAACGGTCGCCAGCATGTACCTGTGTTCGTCACTGACGAAATGGTCGGCCATAAGTTGGGCGAATTTGCGCCAACGCGTACTTATCGCGGCCACGTCGCTGATAAGAAATCTAAGCGCTAAGAGGAGAAATAAATGGAAGCTTTAGCTAAACACCGTTTTGCTCGTACCTCGGCTCAGAAAGCACGTTTGGTAGCAGATCAAATTCGCGGTCTACACGTTGAAAAAGCACTAGAAGTTTTGACTTACAGCAACAAAAAAGCGGCTGTATTAGTTAAGAAAGTACTCGAGTCTGCGATTGCAAACGCCGAGCACAACGAAGGCGCTGACATCGACGAGTTAACTGTCGCAAAAGTATTTGTCGACGAAGGTCCAACGATGAAACGCATCAAGCCACGTGCCAAAGGTCGTGCTGATCGTATCTTTAAGCGTAGCAGTCACATCACTGTGGTTGTAGCGGATAACTAGGAGTAGATTATGGGACAGAAAGTTCATCCTACCGGCATACGCTTAGGTATCAGCAAACCATGGACTTCAACTTGGTACGCTAATACTGCGGAATATGCTGACAACTTGTACAATGATCATCAAGTGCGTCAGTACTTGACGAAAGAATTGAAAAACGCGTCATTATCTAAAATTGTCATCGAGCGCCCTGCAAAGAGCATCAAAGTGACAATCCACACAGCCCGCCCAGGTGTTGTGATTGGTAAAAAAGGTGAAGACGTTGAAAAACTTCGTAACCATGTTGCTAAGCTTGCTGGTGTACCAGCACAAATCAACATCGCAGAAGTTCGTAAGCCTGAATTAGATGCACAGCTAGTAGGCGATAGCATCTCAAGCCAGCTCGAGCGTCGTGTAATGTTCCGTCGTGCCATGAAGCGCGCGGTACAAAACGCTATGCGTCTTGGTGCCTTAGGTATCAAGGTTGAGGTATCTGGTCGTTTAGGCGGTGCAGAGATTGCGCGTTCTGAATGGTATCGTGAAGGTCGTGTACCACTACACACTTTCCGTGCAGACATTGATTACGCAACATCAGAAGCATTGACAACTTACGGTATCATCGGTGTTAAAGTTTGGATCTTCAAAGGTGAAGTATTAGGTGGTTTACCACTTGAAACTGAAGCGGCTAAGCCAGCTGCTGCGCCTAAGAAGAAAGGCCGCAACGCGAAGCGAGAGGGTTAAGATATGTTACAACCTAAACGTATGAAATTCCGTAAGATGCATAAGGGCCGTAACCGTGGTTTAGCGATCGCGGGAAGCAAAGTCAGCTTCGGTACTTATGGTCTTAAATCTGTTGGTCGTGGTCGTATGACTGCGCGTCAGATTGAAGCAGCGCGTCGTGCTATGACACGTCACGTCAAGCGTCAAGGCAAAATTTGGATCCGTGTGTTCCCTGACAAACCAATTACTGAGAAGCCTCTTGAAGTGCGTCAAGGTAAAGGTAAAGGTAACGTTGAATACTGGGTTTGCCAAATTCAGCCAGGTCGTGTGTTATACGAAATGGAAGGTGTTCCTGAAGATTTAGCGCGTGAAGCATTCGCGCTAGCAGCAGCGAAACTTCCGTTCAAGACAACCTTTGTAACTCGGACGGTGATGTAATGAATGCAGCTGAACTAAAAGAGAAAAGCGTTGAAGAACTAAATGCAGAGTTATTAAACTTATTGCGTGAACAGTTCAACTTGCGTATGCAATATTCAACTGGCCAGCTTGAAAAAACTGACCAACTGAAAAAAGTGCGTCGCAACATCGCGCGTGTTAAAACTATTTTGACTCAAAAGAAGGCTGGTAAGTAATGTCTGAACAGAAAATCCGTACAGTACAAGGCCGTGTCGTCAGCAACAAAGGTGATAAATCAATCACTGTTGCAGTAGAGCGCAAAGTTAAGCACCCTATCTACGGGAAGTTTATCAAGCGTACTACTAAGTTACACGCTCATGATGAAACCAACCAGTGTAATGAAGGTGATGTAGTCACTATCCGTGAGGTAGCGCCTATTTCTAAATCAAAGAACTGGACGTTAGTTGACGTAGTCACTAAAGCTAACTAATTTTCATTCATGAAAATATTTAAAAAAAGCACCTTCGGGTGCTTTTTTATTGCTCGTAATAAAGCTTGAAATTAACGCGTATAGAGGTCAGACTAGTGTTGTTTACAAAATAATAACATATAGGACATGTCAATGACTCAAACTCTCATTCCTGATGGCATCCAAAATCTGGGTGACTTTATCGAACATACCTTGACAACATATGCATCTAATCCTGCTTTTACTGCAATTGGCCAAACTAAAACGTTTGCTGATATGGACAAAATGTCCTACAAATTCGCTTGTTATTTACAGCATGAACTAGGTCTTCAACCAGGTGACCGAATTGCTATTCAGTTACCCAATTTGATTCAAAGTCCAATTGCGTTTTTTGGTGCGATGAGAGCAGGTCTTGTCGTTGTCAGTACCAATCCGTTGTATACCCCACCCGAAATGCAACATCAATTTAATGACTCAGGTGCAAAGGCACTGGTTATATTGTCTGATTTGTTACCAAAATACGAAGCCATTAAGTCTGCCGTCGGGATTGAACATGTCATTGTCACTTCGGCACCACAGCTTCTTACCGGTCAAGCCGTTGCTGATTGCGAATATCCATGTTATGTCGAGGTATTTGACAAAGGTGCCACTCATACACTTAATCCCCGTCCAAGTTTGGGATTAACTGATACAGCGGCTTTGCAGTACACAGGTGGTACGACAGGCGTTTCTAAAGGCGCGGTCTTGTCACATGGTAACTTATTATCGAACAACTATCAGTTTGCTGAACGTATGGGTGATGCTTTTATACCTGGAAAAGAGATTATTGTTTGCCCATTACCGCTTTATCATATCTATGCCTTAATGGTATCTATGGTCAGTTATTTTGGTAATGGTGGGCACTCGATATTGATTCCTAATCCTCGGGACCTGGATGCTTTTATCGATCAAATCGCCCCATTTAAATTCACCGCATTTGCTGGCATTAATACTCTATTTGTTGGTCTGTGTATGCAAGAAAAATTTAAAGCGCTGGATACCAGTGCATTAAAAGTCACTACTTCTGGTGGTACAGCATTAACAGGTGCTGCTGCAGAACTCTGGTTGAATACGACAGGTTGTACGATTGCAGAAGGGTATGGTTTGTCTGAGACCTCTCCAGTGGTCTCTTTGAATATTCCAGGTCAGGAACAAATTGGCACCGTCGGATTCCCTATGGTGGGTACGGATGTGCAAATGCTAGATGATCAGGATCGCCCAGTTGCAGAAGGTGAATCGGGTGAAATCGCCGTGAAAGGGCCTCAAGTTATGCAGGGCTACTGGAATCGACCAGAAGAAACAGCCAAAGTCATGACCGTAAACGGTTATTTTAAAACGGGTGATGTCGGGGTCAAATTACCTGATGGTGCCATCAAAATTGTCGATCGCATCAAAGACATGATCATCGTGTCTGGGTTTAATGTGTATCCAAATGAAATCGAAGATGTACTTGTGAAACATCCGGCTGTTGTGGAAGCGGCTGTAGTGGGTAAACCTGATGAAAACACTCAAGAGAGAGTCGTTGCATATATCAGTGTTAACGGTGAAGTTAGAGCTGAAGACGTCATAGCACACTGTCGTGAGTCTCTAACAGGCTACAAAGTACCAAAAGAAATAAATATTATTGATGAACTACCAAAATCAACGGTTGGCAAAATTCTCCGCCGTGAATTGCGGGGTTGAGGTCTTAGCGACTGACTAATCCGTGTTCAACAGCGTAGCGGATCATCTCCGCTACGGTATCAAGTTGAAGCTTTGCTTTGATGTTGCGACGATGTGCATCGACCGTGCGCACACTAATACCAGTTTGTTCGGCAATTTGTTTACTCGATAGCCCTTGAGCCAGAAAAGATAAGACGGTTTGTTCTCGGGTAGTTAGGCGTGCGGTTGTATTACTGGTGTGTTTGGTGAGTAAAATTTTGGCAATATTTTCACCAAAATATTGATGTCCCTGAGCAACCTGGATAATGGCCTGATAAACCTCCTCGGCGTCTGTATTTTTGAGAATGTAGCCCGATGCACCGGCTTGTACTGCGTTGGTGATGTATTCAGCATTATCGTGCATACTAAATATAAGGATTTTTGAGTGAGGGGAGATTTCTAAAATTTGCTCAGTAGCATCAATGCCATTGAGTTCAGGCATGGAAATATCCATCATGATCACATTAGGAGCTAAGGTGGGGATAAGAGCAATGGCCTCGATGCCATTCTTGGCAGTACCAATCACCTCAACATCATCATAAAACGCTAAACAACTCATGATACCATCACGAACCATAGGGTGGTCATCTACTAACAACACTTTAATCGTCTTACTCATGATGGTTTCCCCATGGTGTGTGGCTCGTCGGTATGTTGGTCGATGGTGGCAAAGTTTTTGGCAAAACTGCTCAGTGGGATCTTGATTTCGATCCGAGTGCCTTCGTTATTGGAATGGATAGCAATTTTACCTTGGTAATAATCCACTCTTTCTTGTAAGTTATTTAGCCCAATACCAAATTTTTCGGTATCGCTGTAATCAAACCCCTTACCGTTATCGTGGATTTTCAACGCGAGCCAATTTTGCGCCATTTCTAACTTGATGTCTACATGACTTGCTTGGGCGTGTTTCTCAACATTGGTAAGGCACTCCTGTACCGTTCGGTACAGTGTTGTATTGAGTTGGGGAGACAAAAGTTTTTTGACTTGTAATTTATTCACAGTCACCGCAATGTGGGTGCGCTTACTAAATTCTTCGGCAAGTGCATCAATGGCTGCTGATAAACCTAGTTCATCCAATATTTGAGGATGAAGGTGATGCGAGATACGACGCACTTCATCAATGGTCAAATCTAAACCTGCTGATGCAGCAGTAAGCGAATGTGGCTCTTCAGTCAGCGCATGGCGCAAGCTCATTTTGGTGGCACTCAATGAATATTTAATTGATACCAACATTTGAATAATGCCATCGTGTAATTCTCTTGCGATATGACGGCGTTCGTCCTCTTGCGAGGTAATGATTTTTTGCCCTAATGCAGACACTTTAGCCTCGTTTTCTTGTTTTTGGGTTACGCTTATAGAGACGGCCACAAACAGAATTAACATAATTGATGTGATAGCTACGGCAAGTATGATCAGACGAGTGTTTTGTACTTGATCATCAATTTCGCCTTGGATTTTGTTGAGTTGGGCATATACATCATCAAGATAGACACCTGTACCTACCATCCAATTCCATTTGTCTAAGTAAGTCGCATAACTGAGTTTATCGGTAATCACTTCGGTGGAAGGTTGAGACCATTTATAAAAATGAAACCCTCCGCCATTTTGTGCCAAATCAATTAGGATTTGAATCGTTTTACCGCCATCAGGGTCGGTCAATTCCCAAAAGTTTTTGCCAATGCGCTCAGGTTGATGGGGCAAAACGATATTGGTACCAAACTGGTCGTAAGTGAAAAAATATCCATCTATGCCATCATATAACATTCGTGTAAAAGTTTGGGCAGCGTGGGCCTTTGCCTCAGGCTCTGACAAGACATTTCCATAGTAGACATCATCAATTGCAGTGACCGCAAGAGAGGTATAGTTTCTGAGTTCACGTTGCTTTTGTTCAATTAAAAAAGTTTCGAGTGAAGCTAGGTTTTGCTCAGACAAATCCCGATATTGTTGTGTCACTAAGATGTAGGTAAAAACCGCTGTGACCGCAACTTGAACGATGATTAGCCAGATATAACGAAAAGAGAACATAATGCCTACGGAGTTGTAAATACAATGTTATTTTGCCAAAATATCGTCGTTATTACCCTAGACCTTGGTCTTAATTAGGGGAGAGTTGATAATTCTCAACCCCTTTTAAAAATTGAACTAGCTGGAGATGTATAGGTAGAACTACCTAATTAGTGTAGGTAGTTTTGCGAATTGGTATTTTGGATAGATTTGTTACAGTAATGTTGATTTTAATAGCACAACACATTAAAGGACACACAAATGAATTTTAAAACACTCGCCAAATCTTTGTTGGTAGTGAGCTTGTTAGCAAGCCCTATCGCAATGGCAAAAGAAAAAGTGTATCGCTGGAAACTTGCTGAAACATGGGGACCAAACTTCCCTGTTTTTGGTGATGCAACTAAGAATATGGCAAAAATGGTTGAAGAAATGTCAAACGGTCGTTTGATCATTCGTATTGATTCTTCAAACAAGCACAAGTCAGCGCTAGGCATTTTTGATTTTGTAAAATCTGGTCAATATGAAATGGGTCACTCTGCGTCTTACTATTGGAAAGGCAAAGACATCCACACATTATTCTTTACCACATTACCTTTCGGTATGACCACAGCAGAACAGTACGCGTGGTTCTATCATGGTGGTGGTATGGAATTGATGAAAGAAACGTATGATAAATACGGTATTTTGTCTTTCCCTGGCGGTAACACAGGTAACCAAATGGGCGGCTGGTTCCGTAAAGAAATCAATTCAATTGAAGACTTACAAGGTCTGAAAATGCGTATCCCTGGTTTTGCTGGTGAAGTATTGGCAAAGTTAGGTGCTAAGCCAACTAACATCCCATCTGCGGAATTGTATACGGCGCTTGAACGCAATACCATTGATGCACTTGAGTGGGTAGGCCCGTCATTAGATTTACGCATGGGTTTCCACAAGATTGCTCCTTATTACTACACTGGTTGGCATGAGCCAGCAACTGAATTACAGTTCATGGTGAATGAGCGTGCGTTCAACAAGTTACCAGAAGATTTACAACAAATCTTAGTCAACGCAATGAAATTGGCTGCCTACGATATGTACACTCAGTCGACTCACGAAAGTGCGGTTAACTTGGCGACCATTCAAACGGATTACCCTAATGTTAAAATCCGTTCGTTCCCTGAAGAGGTTATGAATGCAATTAAAGCAGAAAACGACAAGTTATTAGTTGAATTTGCGAATGCCGATCCACAATCGAAGAAGATCCTAGATTCGATTGAAGCGTATCGCAAAAAAGCACGTGCTTGGACTAACTTCTCTGACCGTGCTTACTTAGAGAGTTTTGATTCTAAATAAGTTTTTCGCTTAACATTCAAAAAGAGGCAACCGCCCGAGGCTGCCTCTTTTTTATGTCACTCATGTCACAACAAGCAACAGGCATATAATGAAAGGTTTACATAAAGCACTCGGAAAATTTATCGATGCAATGGGGAATGTGTGCGTCCTATTGATGGTATTGATGGTATTTAACGTCTTTTACGACGTCTTAATGCGCTATTTTTTCAATAACGTTAGTATCGGCATGCAAGAACTAGAATGGCACTTGTTCGCTGCCATGTTCATGTTCGGCATTGGCTACACACTCAAAGAAGATGCGCACGTGCGGGTGGATATTTTTTATGAAAAATGGCTGCCTCACACTCAAGCTAAACTGAATATTGTGTGCGCCATACTTTTTGCAATGCCTATTGCAGGCATTCTTGCCTATTACGGTTATGGATATGCGTACGATGCGTTTGAGATGATGGAAGGCTCTCCCGATCCAGGTGGCTTACCTTATCGTTGGATTATTCGTTCGGTTATCCCGGTATCTAATGTGTTTTTAATCTTGTGTATTTTTCATCATATTCTTGAAAATATTCTCGTCTTAGGTCGCCCTAATGTGCACCACGACCACATCCAAGAAGAGGGCGTCTAAATGGAAGAGTTAATTGGTATTTTATTGTTTTTTGCCGCGCTGATTTGTCTGTTCGGTGGATATTATGTGGCTTTTACCTTTGCCGGGATCTCGGTTATTGTTGGGGTAGGGTTTCTAGGCATTGATTTATTTGAGTTCATGCCGTACCGCATTATGTCGATCATGGAAAACACAACCCTGATGGCAATTCCGATGTTTATTTTTATGGGGATTGTCCTGCAAAAAACCGGATTAGCTGAGCGACTGCTCGAGTCTTCGGCCAAATTGTTTGGTTCAATGTCAGGCGGTGTGGCTATCTCAACGATTGTGGTTGGGGCATTGTTAGCAGCATCGACTGGTGTCGTGGGAGCATCGGTCGTTGCAATGGGCGTGATATCTCTACCTGTCATGCTCAAAAATAACTACCATCAGCCCACTGCAGCGGGTGTTATATGTGCCTCGGGTACGCTCGGGCAAATTATTCCTCCATCGATTATTTTGATCATCTTAGGTGATGTTATGGGGATCGCGGTTGGAGATTTGTTTAAAGCGGCGGTCATTCCTGGGGTGATGCTTATTGGTGCATACGTTTTATATATCGTGGTGTTATCAAAACTCAAGCCAGATTATTGTCCGCCAATCCCCGTCACAGAAGATAAAGCAACAATCATCAAGCAAGCACTGCGCGATATTGTGCCACCAATGATTTTGATTGTTGCCGTGTTAGGCTCCATTTTCGGAGGTATTGCGACGCCAACTGAGTCCTCTGCAATTGGAGCAGTAGGTGCGTTGTTACTGGCTCAGTTTTATGGTGGCTTAGACATCAAAACCATCATTGGTGTTTCCAAAGAGTCGGTCAAAGTATCGTCTATGATCTTTGCGGTACTGATTGGTGCAACTGCGTTTTCAATGGTGTTTAGTTACTCGGGTGCTGAATATTTGGTTGAAGAATTTTTCTTAGATTTACCAGGTGAAAAATGGACCTTTATCATTTTGGTGATGATTGCAATTTTGATCTTAGGCTTCTTTATTGACTTTATTGAGATTGCATTTTTGGTCGTTCCGATCATCACGCCAGTGGCGATGGCTTTGGATATAGATTTGGTGTGGTTTGCGATTTTGATTTCTATGAACTTGCAGACGTCCTTCTTATCCCCTCCTTTTGGGTTTAGTTTATTCTACCTCAAAGGTGTGGCACCCAAATCAATGAAAACCACGACTATTTATAAAGGCGCTATCCCATTTATCTGTTTGCAGGTTGTGGTATTAGCCTTAATCATTGCCTTCCCAGAGACGTTTATCGTGTTCTAAGAAATCCATCAAAATAGTGTGTTGGAATGGGACCTTGCTGTTGGACAGTCAGGTCCTTTTTTGTGGATGATGGAGTGATTGTACTGACTTCAACTGTCCCACAAACCTATCTAAAAGGTGCCTAAACGCACTAAAGGTCTAATGACAAGTGTAGCTAATTGCATTATGCTAGCGACGACTTTTTTGATGGTTTAACAGGAATGATACTGCCATGTCAGAAGCGATTATGGGTCCATTGACGCGCTTGAGAAATAACAAGATTTTTGAAATGACCGTTGTTGCGGTGATTATCATCTCGGCCCTCGAAATTGGCGCCAAAACCTTTACTCTTAATGATTCAGCTTTGTCTGTAACCAAGGTGATGGATTGGTTTATCACTCTTTTTTTCTTATTTGAAATTACTTTGCGGTTTGTCACAGACGAAGACAAAAAAAACTTCTTCAAAAAAGGCTGGAATATTTTTGATACCTTAGTCGTTGCCGTCAGTCTGATTCCAGTGGATGATTCTGAAATGGCCTTGCTCGCTCGATTGGTCAGGATTTTCCGTGTTTTACGCATGATTTCGGTCGTACCTGAACTACGAGTATTGATTAATTCTTTGCTCAGAGCCATGCCGCAGTTGTTTTATGTACTGCTCTTAATGTTTATTATCTTCTATATCTATGCTGCAATTGGCAGTTATATTTTTGAGGCCATTAATCCTGTTCTGTGGGGCGATATTGCGATTTCAATGTTGACGTTATTTCGCGTCATGACCTTTGAGGATTGGACCGACGTCATGTATGAAACGATGGAAGTTTACCCTATGTCTTGGGTTTTCTATTTTACCTTTATATTCTTAACGGCGTTTGCGTTTCTAAACATGGTAATTGGGATTGTCGTTGGAGTGATGGAAAAAGAACATCAATTGATGCGTGATGAAGAAACCGCTGATGAGCCTACCGTGGCCGATTTGCAAGCTGATATTGCAGAGCTAAAACAGATGATTCGGCAGTTGCAAAATCGTTAATGTACAATAATAATGCCGTTGTATGTTACGAAAAGCGGTATTGAAGCAAACTGCATTTTTGAACTCAAGATTATCAATTCATCGGCAACGGAGCAGTCTTATTAATATCATCTTTGCGGTCTTTTTGAGTCTTCTTTTCGTCACCAAAGCACTAGCGAAAGAGGATGCGACTTACTCTGAAGTTTTGACACAATTATCCGTGCCAATTACTCAAAAGCACCCTTATGGCAAAGCTCCAGATCAATTTTATCTGCGTTGGCAACAACAAAAAGAGGCTCCCTTGGTTATCTTTATTCATGGTGGGTGCTGGTTAGATAGGTATGATATTGAGCATGCAAAACCATTCATGTCGGCTTTATTTGAGGCGGGATTCACAGTTATTGGTATTGAGTATCGGCGCACAAAGAATGACAGGGCTGGCTGGCCAATTGCTAAGGATGATATCATCCAGGCGTTAAGGTACGCTGTACAAGAGACCTCTTTTGCATCACATCGCCCGATTGCTGTCTTAGGACACTCTGCTGGTGGACATTTGGCACTTTTGGCAGCAACTCAATCTTCACAATGGGCGCCTTCGCATAAGCTCAATGTGCATGGGTTAGCCGCGATTGTGGATGTTGCAACCTATGCCAAAGGGGCTAATTCGTGTCAACAAGCCACATCACTCTTTATGGGTGGCTTACCTAATGCGCTTCCCGAAGCTTATAATAATGCCTCTCCACTCTCTTATCAGATGCCATCAAACGTCGAGGTGATTTTATGGCATGGAGCAAAGGACAATATTGTTCCAATTAAACAAGCAAGTTACCCGAATGCATTAGTGAACACGGTACAACATGCAGGACATTTTTCTTGGATCCACACCCAAACCACAGCGTATAAGACATTATTACTCGATTTATTGGAGCGCGCTTTATGATCCCGCAAGTCATTTGGCCAAATGATATGTGGATGCATACATTGGCTAAAGCACGTGAACTCGATGCTAAAGATGTTTTGAAAAACAAACGCGAGTCCTTTGCACTGCCCAATAATAAAATTTATTTAGATGGAAACTCGCTCGGGCCTGCCTCATATGCTGCACAGACTGCAGGGCAATCGGTTATAAATGCCCAATGGCAAACTGATTTGATTACTTCTTGGAATGTACATGATTGGATCCGATTACCACAGATTGTCGGGGCGCAAATAGCACCGATCATTGGAGCTCAAGAGGATTGTGTGATCGCTTGTGATTCTATTAGCATCAATTTGTACAAACTGTTGCATAGCGCTTTGAATTTACAACCAGATCGACATGTCGTTATGACCCAAAAAGGTAACTTTCCGACTGATGGGTATATTGCTCAAGGACTGATGGCGCACCGCTCAGGGGTGTGCCTTGTCTATGTGGACGAAAAAGATATTATCGCTCAGTTAGATGAATCCATTGCCGTCTTAATGTTGACGCATGTTAACTATAAGACCGGTTACATGTTAGATATGCGCCAAATTACACAAGCGGCTCATGAACTGGGTATTTTAGTCATTTGGGATCTTGCACATAGCGCCGGTGCAGTGGAATTGTCATTAGACAATGACGAGGTGGATTTTGCTGTGGGGTGTGGCTACAAGTATCTCAACGGTGGCCCTGGGGCACCGGCGTTTGTTTATGTCAATTCGAGATATCACAGTCAACTAAGACAGCCGCTTTCCGGTTGGATGGGGCATGCTAGAGCGTTTGCCTTTGAGCAAGATTATGTTCCAGCAGATGGGATCAATAGCTTGTTATGTGGCACTCCTAATATAATTTCCATGGCTGTTTTGAAAGGGGCTTTAACGATATTCAATGATGTGAATATCGCTGATATCCGACAGAAATCACTTGGGTTATCTGCGTTCATGGTGTCAGTTATACAGCAACACCCTGTTCTGCAAGCGTTCGAGTTGATTACGGATATGGATGATGCAAAAAGAGGGAGTCAAATTGCTCTAGCCCATCCAGATGCCTATTCGATTTGCCAAGCTTGGATTGAACAAGGTGTGATTGCAGATTTTCGTGCACCCAATATTTTGCGGGTTGGCTTTGCGCCTTTATATATTAGCTACTGTGACGTGCTTCAAGCGGTAGACCGACTTGCGTACATCATGCAGCATAAAACCTATCAAGCGAAGCAGTATCAAATTCGTAATAGTGTGACCTAATTTAAGGCTTTAAATGCGGATGCTTAAGGACAAGTAATGGATTCGATTACACAAATCGCCCTGGGCGCAACGGTTGGTTATGCCGTAATGGGGTCAAAAGTAGGTCGAAAAGCGGCTGTGTATGGCGCTATATTAGGGACGCTGCCGGACCTTGATGTATTGATCCCATATGGTGGTGATATTGAAAATTTTACTTACCACCGTGGCTTCAGTCATTCATTCTTAGTACATACGTTAGTCAGCCCAATATTTGCTTGGTTATTTTGTCGATTACACCCTTTTACTCAACCAAATTTTGTTCGTTGGATAGGGATGGTGTTTGCCGTTTTGGTGACTCATGCAGTGATCGACGGTCTGACTGTATATGGTACCCAGGTGTTATGGGGTTTGAGCGAGTACCCTTTTGCCTACTCAATATTTTTTATTATTGACCCACTATACACGCTGCCTTTGCTCGTCCCTACTGTGATGTATATGTTGCCACGGATTTCACCTAATAGGATGCGTTCAATTACATTTTTGGGACTTAGCTTGAGTGTTGTCTACATGCTATGGGCAACGGCTGTAAAACAATACATAGATACCATCAATCATCATGCGCTGACATCTTTAGGGATTGATGACAGTGTGTATGTTAGCACCCCAGCGCCATTGACGACCTTATTATGGCGCAGTGTTGTGGTGGAAGACGATGCTTACTACGAAATCTATACTTCTATCTTTGATAGCGTCCATGATGTGTCGATTACCCGGTACCCTACTCAACCTGAATTATTGGAAAGTATCTCTAATACATGGCCTGTCCAGCGGTTACAATGGTTTACAAAAGGCTTGTATAGCGTGAGGCAGATAGAGGAAGAAGTGATTTTGACGGATTTGCGAATGGGAGTAGAAGGCAATTATGTATTCGCGTTTGCTGTGGGTCAGATTGATAGTGATAGTGTCATATTAGGCGATTTGCGTCAGATAGAAAATCGTCCCTCTTTTTCGGGACTTCCTCTTATCCTGCATAGAATTGTTGACCCTTCAGTTCAAATAAGCCCAACTCCCTAGATTTCTTGCCATCTGAAAGTAAGTCAGGGGTCGTGTAGACTAACGAATGCACTGCACTTGTGCTATATTGGCCTGACGATTCATCATGATTTAATTTGTTCTACATGGCACATCAACGCACACTGTCACAGTATGTTGCATTTTTATTATATGATTTTTTATTACTGCTGATTTATATTCCAGTCACCATCAAGTGGGGGCTGTGGCGCCAATTTTATTTGTCAAATAAACGCTATCAACGACGTGGACAGCGTTATGGCGACATTGCAGAGGATTTAATCGAAGCCGATGATTGGTTTCATTGTGTCTCAGTTGGTGAAGTGGTGGCTGCTTCATGTGTTATTAAAGCGTTATTACAAGAAGATCCTACGCGCAACATTACGATTACTACAACGACTCCAACAGGCGCTGGACGTGTCAGGGATATTTTTGGTGAGGCCGTGCAGCATCATTATTTGCCATGGGATCTCCCCTGGCTGATCAATGCCTTTATCAAAGCCTTAAAACCTAAGCGTGTGTTCATTACTGAAGTCGAACTATGGCCGAATATGATTATGAAACTGGCAAAGCGCAATATTCCAGTGATGTTGATTAACGCCCGCATGACCGAACGTTCTGCTCAAAAGTACGCACAATTTTCACTTTTATCTAAGCCTGTTTTTGCGCATATTCAGCATGTATGTGCTCAAGGTCAACGAGATTACGACGCTTACCAAACATTGGGTTTTGGGAATGAACGATTGACTTTAACGCACAATATCAAATTCGATCAAGTGACCGACATTGCGGTATCCAATGAGGTTGCACACATTGGGCACACCTTATCTAAGCGGTTTGTTATTGTGGCAGGCTCTACTCACCTAGGTGAAGAAGAACACTGGCTTGACGTACTCGAACAATGCAATATAGATGATGCATTATTAGTGTTAGTGCCACGTCATCCGGAGCGTTTTGATAAAGTAGCAAACCTATTATGTGAACGAGAAGTTCGTTTTCAACGCTGGAGTGAGTATTCTGATTTGGAAGAAACTACGCAAGTACTCTTAGTGGATGCAATGGGAGTATTAAGTCCATTATACCACTGTGCAGATGTGGCGTTTGTTGGGGGAAGTATTGCGGACCGGGGTGGGCATAATGCTTTGGAGCCAGCTTTTTTTGCAGTACCAATTATGATGGGTGAACACCGCTATAACAACCCAGTGATCTGTGCAACGCTCGAGCAAGCGGGGGCATTGTATCTCACAACGTCAGTTGAACAAAGCATTGAAAAAATTTGCCAGTGGTATGATGATCCAGCAATGCGAGCACGCGATGGGCAATCAGGTGAGCAGGTATTACATGACAATCGCGGTGCACTGGCTAAAACGCTTAATCTTATTCGTGGGCAAATCGAATAGAAGGAGTCAATGGATGTCAAAGGTACCCAACAATGTGCTTATAACTGGTGGTCTCAGTGGTATTGGTGAAGCGTTAGTACACTATTACCTCAAGCAAGGTGCAAAGGTGGCTATATTGGACTTGCCCAAATTGAGTGAGGTTATGCTTGAGCAAGAAACGTATTACGTGGCTTGTAACATTGCTAACAATGCTCAAGTCGAAAGGTCTATTAAAATACTTTGGCAAGAATGGGGGGAGCCGGATCTGGTGATCAATTGTGCCGGGATTTTGCGAGCTGGTGCGTTCGAATCACTTTCAGCAACCGACTTTACACAATCATTTTCAGTGAATGTGTTAGGTTCACGTCATCTTGCTGCGGCTTGCTTACCAAGGATGTCGAAAGGCAGTCATTTTGCCATGGTGGCCTCTATGGCAGGCACGGTTGGAATTTATGGATATAGCGCTTATGGCGCATCGAAGTTTGCAGTACTGGGAATGGCACAGTGTTTACGTTCCGAGTATGCGCACAAAGGAGTTACTATTAGCGCGATTTGTCCACCTGAAATCGATACACCCATGGTACAAACTGAAATTCAAACTATGCACCCAGCAACGCGTGTGCTAAAAGATTTTGCAGGTCGTTTGACATTAGAAGAAGCCGTTCCTCAAATTACCAGAGGCTTGGCACGTAAACAGTTTATGGTGATCCCAGGTAAAATGGCCAAAGCAACGTATTGGCTGAATCGTCTGACGCCTAACTGGCTGAATCACATGGTGATGGACATTTTAGTAGCGAAAAATCAGTCATGATTTATTCAACAAATGACGCGATTTGCCCAAGTGGCTTTTTGATTGTCGCATGCTCTGGTACCGTTGCATCCTCTGCTGGGTAACCGGCAATGATAAGCATGAATGCACGTTCATTATCTGGTCGCTCACAAATATCTGCCAAAAACTGCATGGGTTTAGGTGTGTGAGTTAAGGTAACTAGTCCTGCGTGATGGAGTGCAGTGATCAGCATTCCCGTCGCAATACCGACGGACTCATGAACGTAATAGTTATTCCGCGAATCAGTTTCAGCAATACCTCCCGTCTTCTGACTAAATACTGCGATGAGCCATGGAGCGATACTCAAGTAGGGTTTTTGTTCATTGGTACCCAGAGGCTTTAACGCTTCTAACCATTCTTCTCCGGCTTTGCGAGAATAAAAAGCGTGCTCATGATGTTCGACCGTTTTTCTTATTTGATCTTTCATTGATTGCTCTGATATTGCTACAAAATGCCAAGGCTGATGGTTGGCGCCGCTGGGTGCTGAACCTGCCGCTAAAATACATTGCTCAATGATTGCTTTGTCTACTTTGCGGTCCGAAAATGTTCGAATACTGTGACGACGTCGCACGTTGATATTAAACTCTGTGGCACGGCTAAGCATTTGCTCTGGTGTATATTCAATATGGTCAGTCAAGGGGATGTGTTTGTCAGACATTGAGGTTGGCCTTTATGGTCATCATAAAAAAGGGTGACGTATCCGGTCACCCTTATCATTATTTACTTTCTAATCACCACTAGTAGGGACTGGAAAACCGCGATCCCGCATCAGTGCATCGACCTTAGCATCACGGCCTCTAAAGGCCCGATAAGCATCAGCAGGATCCATCGCATTGCGCACTGCAAAGAGGTATTGCACCATTTTTTCCGCTAACGCTTCATCGTAATATCCTCCAGGCGCTTCGGCAAAAGCCTCCGCAGCATCAGAGGTTAATACTTCCGCCCACATATATCCATAATATGCCGCGGCATAGCCCTCTGATGAGAAGATATGTTGGAAATGAGTCGAGCGATGACGCATTGGGATTTGTGACGGCATACCAATCGACGCGAGTGTTTCACGCTCGAAGGTTTGCACATCGACAATCTGCTCTGGATCTGTCGTATGGTATTTTAAATCCATAATCGCAGATGCCATATATTCGGTCGTTTTAAACCCTTCATTGAAAGTCGCAGCATTTTTGATTTTGGTGACCAGCTCATCCGGAATCGGTTCACCTGTCTCATAATGAACAAGGAACTGATCGATTACTTCATCGGTCAAAATCCAACGCTCTAAAAGCTGAGATTGGAATTCAGTGTAATCACGTACCCCAGAATGCGATGAAGGGTACATTACATCTGCAGCTAAAAAGTGCAGCGCATGACCAAATTCATGGAAATACGTTTCAGCATCGTCCCAACTGATCAAGGTTGGTTGACCATCCGGCGCTTTTACAAAGTTTGAGTTATTTGCAGATAATACATTGGTTTCGCCATCGAATGTCGTGTACGGACGATAATAAGTAGCCCATGCGCCGGAGCGTTTACCTTGGCGTGCAAACGGGTCAAGGTACCACAAGCCTACGTTGCGACCCGTTGCTATATCAGTCACTTCCCAGACGCCGACATCTTCATGCCAAACAGGGACTTTACCTGCTTCGATGGGGGTGAATTTGAAATTAAACAAACGTTCGGCAACGTAAAACATAGCTTCACGTAGTTTGTCTAGCTGTAGGTATTGTTTGACTTCATCAGAATCCAAATCATAAGTAGCTTGGCGCACTTTTTCGGCATAAAAACGATAATCCCATGGCTCGATGGTGATATCCGCTCCCTCAGCTTCGGCAATCGCTTGCATGTCAGCAACTTCTTGTTTCACCCGGGCAATCGCTGCCGGCCAGACTTTGTCCATTAAGGCCATGGCGTTAGCAGGGTTTTTGGCCATGCGATCTTGTAAGCGCCAAGTGGCATAATCTGGAAAATCGAGTAGTTGAACACGCTCGTGACGTAACTCTAAAATCTCTTTAATAATGGCATTATTATCGAATTCATCGCCATTGTTTCCTCGAGAATAGTACTTTTCCCATACCTCTTTGCGCAGTTCACGCTCGGTTGAATAGGTCAAAAACGGATCCATTGATGAACGTGTATTGGTCACCGCATACATATCCGGTTTGCCACGTTCTTCCGCTGCAGCTTTGGCCGAACGAATATACCCTTCTGATAAACCGGATAATTGGTCAGCGGTTAAGAAGGTAACGATATTTTCTTCGTCATTGAGAACGTTACTGCTGAACTGGGTTTGTAATTCAGCAAGGCGTTTGTTGATCTCAGCAGTGCGCTTCTTACCGGCATCATCTAATAAGATCCCAGAACGAATAAAGCTTTCATATGAGTTTTTAACAATGCGTTGTTGTTCTAAGTTAAGGGTGTCAAATTCAGCGCCTTCATAGACCGCTTTTACCCGAGCAAATAACGCTTCGTTTTGAGAAATCTTGGATCTGAAGTCAGACAATTTAGGGCTGAGTTCACGTTGGATCTGGCGAAACTCTGGGCTTGACATATTGGATGCCCAAATTCCCCAGTAAGAAAACACATTATCCAATTCTTTACCGGCGCGCTCCAATGCTTCAAATGTGTTTGCAAATGTCGGTGCTTCGGGGTTGTTAGCAATCGCTTCGATTTCGGCAAGGTTAATTTCCATACCTTTTTCGACTGCAGGTGCGAGTAATGCCAAGTCCATTTTGTCAAATGCAGGTACGCCTTCATAAGGTCCGCTAAACGTTTGCATCAGGACATTGTCATGTTTCACGGAAACCGCAGAGTCTGCGGTGGCTGAGTCGGTTTGAGTAGCGGGTTTCGAGCAAGCTGAAAGGCCAAGCACGACCGCCAGCGAGATTGCTGATAGGATCGGTTTGTTCATTGTGGTGTTCCGTCTTCGTTTTTATAAGAATTTTCTGCTTATAGGCAGTGCGTTAACGCATCTCTAACAATAAAAAATAATCTGCAATTAAGCAAATACTATTGTTTTATTTTTATCGATTAATACTCTGTTTTCGAGATGGTAGCGCAAGCCATTGGCAAGGGCTGTTTTCTCACAATCCCGACCTTTACGAACCATATCTGCTGCAGAATCAGAATGTGAAATTCGCATCACTTGCTGTTCAATAATCGGACCTTCATCCAAGTCTGTTGTTACATAATGACACGTCGCTCCAATGAGTTTGACGCCCCTGTCGTATGCTTGTTGGTATGGTTTCGCACCGGCAAAGGAAGGTAAGAAGCTGTGATGTATATTGATTGCCTGTCCAGCCCAAGCTTCACACATTGACGCGGGGAGGATTTGCATGAACCGAGCCAATACGACAGTATCAGCTTTATGGTCGCTCAGTAAGTCTTGAATTTGCGCAAACGCGACTTCTTTGGGTTGGTTTTTAAAATCCACAAAATGAAAAGGTACTTTGTACCATGCAGCAATATCGGCAATTTGCGGATGGTTGGCAATTATGCATGGGATATCGCAGTTAAGCTCTCCTGTATGCCAGCGATGCAGAATATCCGCAAGACAATGGGTTTCATGACTCGCTAATAAGGCCACCCTTGGCAATATAGCCGGATCAGTTACTTGCCAGTCCATTTGATATTTTCGAGCAATGGGAGCAAACGCCGCTTCAAATGTTTTAATGTCCAAATCCACACTATCTGCTTCTATTTCATGGCGCATAAAAAAGCGCTGTGTTGTCAAATCTGTATGATGATTCGCTTCCAAAATCGTCGCACCATATTGAGCCAAGAACTGAGCAACAGTGGCGACAAGTCCTAGTTGATCTGGGCATTGAATGGTTAAACGAAATGAATGTTGCATGCGTGAGTACTTCTTTTGCGTGGCGTAAATTAATGTGCGAGAGCATAGCACGAATGTATTTATATAGGCTACAGTAAACCTTGACTGATGCGCTCTCTCACGCTCATATTGGGATCATGGGGTGCGGGAAAGCTCTCACGAATAATGTATTCGACGCCATTAGCGGTCGATATAGATTCGTATAAATGAAACTCGTTAAAACGGAGAGTAAAACTTGGCTCATATAAGGCGGGAACAGGCGATTTTATTTTGCGTTGCAAGGTAATATGAGGTTGATATTGGCGCTTTTCGATGTTGATTCCTGTTTTACGCGCGAGCCTTTGGCACTGTTTGGCTAAATAATGTAATTGATCTGGAACAATAGACGGTGCAATAAAATGAATCTTTGGTTTCCCCCAGTACCCAACTTGATCGAAGTCAGCCGAAAATGGTTGCCAGTTGATATGCGGCAACTCCTCTAATAACTCATCGAGTTGATGCATTGTCACTTGTCCTAAAAAGGCCAAAGTAACATGAAAATTGTGGGGTTTTACATCCGTACTAGAGAATCCCAGAGCCTTCTTCCGCCAATCTGAGATGCTTAAAATATGTTCAGGAGCAATATTGAGCCCTAAAAAAAGTCTTTGATACATAAATAGCTTATATTCCGTCTATAAAATAACC
Source organism: Glaciecola sp. (assembly GCA_018623155.1). Classification (GTDB taxonomy): domain Bacteria; phylum Pseudomonadota; class Gammaproteobacteria; order Enterobacterales; family Alteromonadaceae; genus Opacimonas. The sequence goes on along the minus strand of JAAZVZ010000001.1, from coordinate 97,124 downwards.
TTAAAGTTTACTATTTGCCTAAAATATTTTTAAATTAATTTATATTTATAAATATTTAATTTATTTTTGATAAAACCAAGGTCGAATAAACAATTTTTGATATAGGCGTATAGTAACCTATATCAAAATGATTTTGAGCACCATTCACTTTTGATAAAAAAAGTAACACGGAAATAATTAAGGAGAGATTTTAATGTCATATGTAGCATTAGTTACGGGTGGAACACGCGGTATAGGTGAAGCCATTTGCGTTAAGTTAAAAGAAGAAGGTTATCAAGTTATTGCCAACTATGGCGGTAACGATAAGGCAGCACAAGAATTTACAGAACGTACGGGTATTCCAGCGTTCAAATTTGACGTTGCAGATTTTGATGCTGTAAACACAGCAATCAGTCAAATCGAATCCGATTACGGTTCTCTAGATGTACTAATCAACAATGCGGGCATTACACGTGACGGCACCATGCACCGCATGACGTTTGAACAGTGGGATGCTGTTATTCAAACTAATCTGGCATCGTGTTTTAATACGTGTCGTGCAGTGATTGATGGTATGCGTGAGCGTGGTTATGGTCGTATTGTTAATATTGGTTCAGTCAATGGTCAAGCGGGTCAGTATGGCCAAGTCAACTATGCCGCAGCAAAATCAGGCATCCACGGTTTTACCAAAGCGTTAGCACAAGAAAATGCAGCAAAAGGCATCACGGTAAATGCGATTGCACCGGGTTATATTGATACCGATATGGTTCGAGCTGTGCCTGAAGAAGTATTGGCGAAAATCGTTGCTAAGATCCCTGTGGGGCGTTTAGGTAACGCATCAGAAATTGCCAAGGCCGTTTCATATTTAGTTGCAGAAGATAACGGTTTCATGACAGGTTCAACCTTGTCAGTAAACGGTGGTCAACACATGTACTAAGCCCTTTTTAGGGATGTAATACGACACGTTGGACGTGTTGCATGGAATACATGGATGTTGCAAAAGCTAAGCTTATACCGGCTTAGCTTTTTTGTTTCTGATAAATGGCATTAAGCGCTTCAAACACCTCAGGGTGTGCAAACCCGTCAGCAACCAACCCATTGTCCTGTTGAAACGCTCGAATAGCCGTTCGAGTACCTGATCCAATGATCCCATCAATATGTTTCACGCCATATCCCAATACTTGTAATTGCCGTTGTAGCTTCTCGACTTGGGTAATAGAAATAGGCGGCGCATCAGGAAATTGGGTCACTAATCCGGGCGCACCAGCAATTTGGTCGGCGAGTTTGCCGACAGCAATGGCGTAAGATTGAGAGTTGTTCCAGCGCATAATGATATGAAAGTTTGGATAGGCCATAAAAATTGGGCCTTGGTATCCAGATGGAATAACCACCGATGAGTCTAGATCAATATCGGCTACCGGTTGACCATACACTGAAGTCACACCTAATTGACGCCAAAATGATAAAGGTTTTGTCAGTTTCCTTCCAGCTAACGCATAATCGAATCCATCAGGCAAACTGATTTCACGCCCCCAACGAAAGCCTGCTTGCCAACCGAGTTGATGCAGAAAGTGCGCCGCCGAGGCAAGGGCGTCTTTTTCGGAATGAAAGAGATCGACTTTATTATCACCATCGCCATCGATGGCATATCCTTTGTAGGTGGATGGCATAAACTGTGTATGTCCCATTGCTCCAGCCCAAGAACCAAGTAATGTTTGGACATCCAACTCATTGCTTTCAATCACCTCAAGCATCGTCATTAATTCATTAGTAAAAAATGTTTTGCGACGCGGTTCACAGGCGAGCGTAGTCAATGCATCAATGGTTGGAATTTTACCTTTGTACCCTCCGTAATTGGTTTCTAAGCCCCAAAAAGCAATGAGATATTGGCCCGGCACGCCGTATTGCTTTGTTAATTCATCCAAAAAAATACGATGTTTGGCGTACAAGGCTTGGCCTTTTTCGATACGCCAGGTATTGACGCGTTTGCTGTAGTAATCTTCAAAGGTAGATAAAAATTCGGGCTGCGAACGGTCAAGGTTGATGACGCGTTTGCGCTGTTGAGCCTTAGCCAAAGTTTGGTTTATCGTGCTTTGGGCAATACCTTGTATTTTGGCTTTTTCGGTGAGTTGAGCAACGCATTGAGAAAAATCTTCTTGCGCAAAAAGAGAGGTCGAAAACAGAAGAATCGTGGCAATTGATACACGACGCATGGCGAGTCCTTAACAAACAATCCAGCCCTTACATTAACGCAGTTTTAGACAAAAATCTAAAAGAATTGGCACAAAAAAGGGGGGCTTGAGCCCCCAAGGACAGCGTTAAGCGAATTCGTGGATAAATTCGGTAATTAAGGGACGAATGTGTTGACGGAATTTTGAACCACTGAAAATACCATAATGTCCAGCACCTTGCTGAACGTGATGTTTACGCATATTGGTTGGAATATTATTACAAATATCTTGTGCAGCTTCGGTTTGGCGCAGGCCACAGATATCGTCTTCAGCGCCTTCCACCGTCAGTAATGCCGTATCGTCGATGGCATTAAAATCCACAGGCTTGCCTTGGTAGGTGATTTTACCTTGCGCTAATTCATTGTTTTTGAAAATTCGCTCGATTGTTTCTAGATAGAATTCTGCAGGAATATCTAATACTGCTAAATATTCATCGTAGAAGGCACGGAAACGATCGTTATCTTCGTTGTCTCCAAACATGATATTTTGAAAAAAATTCATATACTTCTTGGTGTGAGTTTCTTGATTCATGGAGATGAATCCACCAAGTTGCATAAATCCTGGGTATACCTTACGGCCATGTCCAGGATAACCATATGGCACCTCCATAATCGCCACATTGCGAAACCAGCTCATCGGACGTTCCTGTGCAAAAGTATTGACCCGTGTAGGGTTCTGGCTGGGGTCAATCGGACCCGCCATTAATGTGAGCGATTGAGGGACACATGGATCTTTTTCTTGTGCCATCACAGCTGTCGCAATGAGTGCTTGAACAGTTGGCTGACAGATTGCAATTAAATGTGTGTCTGGACCTAAAAATTGCATAAACTCAATTAGGTAGGACACATAGCAGTCAAACGAAAACGTGCCTTCGTCCAATGGCACTTCACGTGCATCTGCCCAATCCGTGATATACACTTCGTGATCGGGTAGCAGCGCCTCAACAGTGCCTTTTAATAACGTTGCGAAGTGTCCGGATAATGGCGCAACTAATAATACTTTATGCTCGTCCGTTTTACCTCGACGATTAAAGTGGATGAGGTCACAAAATGGCTTGCTTAGCGTTGTTTCTTCACGAACTAAATAGGTTTTGTCGTCGATGTCGACTTCATCGATATTAAACCCTAATTTCTCGTAACGGCGGGTTAATCGCATGGCAGTTTCTAAACTTGCGTGAGTAAAGCGACCAGCAAGGGTATACGAAAATGGATTGGTCGGGTGACTTGCAACGTCATTGAGTAGACTGAAACCTTCATGCATGACCTGGGCTGAACGAGTTAAATAGTCATACGCTTGATAATGGTTCATAAAAACACTCCAACATATACACACTTATCAACACCACGCTGATAAGCAAAAACACTTCGGGTTACTTTATTACGTTGGAAGCAACCGCGAAGTGCTATTTGGGGCTTACTTATTTTGCGACAGAAGCCACTTTAGAGCTAAAGTCTTCAGAAACAGACTTGATTACGTCAGTCGCCGCTTTCTGTGTTGAAGCGATGACTTCATAGGTTTCTTTTGCCGCATCAGATACAGTTTCTTGTAAACCTTCTAAGTATGCTTTTTGGGTTTCAGCAAGGCTCATGACATCTTTTTGCTGGCTTGCAGATTCAACAAATGACATGCCATCGTTTAATAATGTTGAAAATAATGCATTTTGTTTCTCTGCGATGTCTTGCAATGCGTTCATGTTAAGAGTCGCTAATTCAGTAACAGGCTTCATAGAATCTTTAAGTTGATCGTTTAATTGTTCAAACATGGTATTTCTCCGTTAAATAAAAGTTGTAAAATTACGCTTTTTTCGCCGCAGCAGGTGCTGCCGGTGAAGATTCTGTTTTGGCGACAGGTTTTACTTGAGCTTTAGGCGCTTCTGCTTTTACTGCTGGCTTCGCCGCAGGTTTTGCTTTGGCTTTGGGCGCTTCGACTTTCGCTGCGGGTTTTGCTGCCGCTTTAGGTGCCGCTTTTTTGGCGACTGGCTTTTTTACCGGCGCCGGATTAGTTTCCGCTTTGGAAGCTACAGGCGTTGCAACTGCTGGAACGGCTTTCATCAATTCTTTGGTAACTGCTTCTGCTGCTGGCAATTCATCAATCGACGTTTTAAGCACCTTGGTATACTCTTCACGAATATCGTTCATCGTACCGTAGGTCTGTTTTGAGGTATGCGCTAAGCGTTCTTTAACGGCCTCAGCAAAAGTAGACTGTGCCGCAACAAAGCCTTTAACTTCGGTTTGTACGGATAGTGATTCAACATACTTCACGCTATCTGCTAAGAACCCAGTAAAGAATTCCGTTTGCTGTTGTGATAACTCTTCCAGTGCTTTAGTGTTAACAGCCACTAATGAGCTAACTGGTTTAGAAGACTTTTTGACTTGCTCTGAAAATTTACCAAACATGATGCTATCCTTAATAGTTCACTGAATTTGTTGCGGTGCAACATTGAGTTAAACTCACTATACCTGGTATCTAAAAAATCGTCAAGCCCGCTTTTGTGCATTGCAACATATTTTTTAAAAATAAATTGTAAAGCATTGTATTTATTATTAAAAAAAAATGTGTGAGTGCGTAATATTTTTCAGAATGAAGTGTGGTTTTAAGATTTTTAGGTTCGACTTAGGTAGTGCTTTTGATCATATTTGTGTTGCGTATGCAAAATGGTTTGTTTTCCCTACAATACTTTTTGCTCGGCAACATCCCGGTCAGACTGTCAACTGACCGGAAGTGATGATTTGACCAGTAAGATAGACCCATCGCCCATTTTCTTTGATGAAATCAGAACGCTCATGCAGGATAAACAAGGCATCATTGATTCGGTAATACGCTTTAAATTCGACCTGCCTACCTTGGATATGAACAACGTCGAGATGAACCCACTGTGTCTCTTGATTGCCTTGGGCTAATTCAAGCACGTTGAGTTGCGCCCGAGGCTCGGCGGCATACGTATTCAAGACATACTCATAGTGGCCCATGGCATAGGCACTATAACGAGAACGCATAAGTTGTTCAGGGGTTTTGGCAATACGTTTGCCAAGTAAAATAGGCTCACAACATTTGTCTAAGCGCTGTTTACTACCACATGGACACTTACTCATCTTTGGGCTTGTTGGGTTGCCATGGATTGTTGCTAGGGTCGAACATTTTTTGGAACATGCCTAATGGTGTGGCGTTGACCATGGTATTCATCATACTTTGGAGCTTGTCTTGTTGTTCCATAAAGCTTACTAAGGATTGCTCTAAATACTGTCTTAACAAAGGTTGCATGTCTTGATTGTCGTAATATCGTATTAGCTGCTGCAAGAGTTTATCCGTTAACAAAGACTGGGCTTGATTAGACTCAGATTCACTGATAATTTGAAGTAGAACGCTTTTAGTGATCACCTCTTGGCTTTTGGAATCCACAATCTGAAATTCTTCACGAATCTTGATCATTTTTTTGATGTCTTCTAAGTTGATGTACTTAGATTGACTGGTATCGTAGAGACGACGATTGGGGTACTTTTTAATTGTGATCACTGACCATTCCGCGCGTTGAGCTGTTTATCAATGATTAGATTACTGTATTTTGATAGATATGACAAAGAAAAAGCGCCACATCAATATGGCGCTGTAGAGCACGTTAAGCTAGGCGTTTAAGCACATAATGGCCTGGTGCAGGATACAGAGCAGGATAGCTTTTGCTCGTGCCTGGCACTAAGGCTTTGCCTTGATTACCAGATTTTTCAGCCATCCATTGATGCCAGTCTGTCCACCAAGAGCCGGGATGTTCTTCTGCATTAGCCAACCAGTCATCAGCACTTTCGGGCATTTCTGAATTGAGCCAATGCGGATATTTTCCCCCTTCAATAGGATTGATGACTCCTGCTAAATGTCCGGATCCAGCCAATACAAAGCGTACATCACCACCTAGATTTTGTGCTGACTTGTAAGCAGCTTTCCACAAGACAATGTGGTCGGCAATGGTCGCAATGGAATATACAGGGATATCTATTTTGCCTAGATCAATGCCAATACCATCGATTTCAAACGCATTGGGTTCAATCAATTTGTTCCCCCAATAAGTTGTGCGAAGATATTCCTTGTAGCAAGCCGCTGTTAAATTGGTCGAATCTGAATTCCAATACAAAATATCAAACGGTGCAGGATCTTTTCCTTGCAAATAGTTCTTGATGAAGAAGGACCAGAACAATGAGTTTTCGCGCAATAAACTGAACGATAATCCTAATATTCGGCCATCAAAAATACCCTTTACTGCCGTACTTTGCTCAAGCATATTGAGCATGTCTTCGGAGAGATAATTACCAACTTCACCCGGTTCAGAAAAATCCAACAATGTCGTAAATAAGGTCAGTGAGCCAAGTCGCTCATCTCCTTTTGCGCGAAGGTAAGCTGCCGTGACTGAGCTTAATGTACCACCGACACAAAATCCAGTTAGGTTGACCTTGGGCGCCTTGGTTACATTACACACAACATCGAGCGCAGCCAACGGACCAAGTTTCATATAACCAGCAAAATCAACATCCGCTAAGCTCGCATCTGGATTGACCCAAGAAATCATAAAGACTTCGTAGCCCGCTTCTAAAAGTGAGCGTACCATGGACTTTTTGTAATCTAAGTCGAGCACGTAGTATTTGTTGATAAAAGGAGGCGTAAATAAAATCGGATTTTGGTAGGTTTGTGTCGTCTTAGGAGTGTAATGGATCAGCTCAATGAGTTCATTTTTGTATATGACCTGACCTTCAGTGGTGGCAAGGTTTTCGCCCACAGTAAACGCATCGGGATCTGTTTGGGTAATTTTAAATGCCTCAAGAGGGCTTTGTTCCAGGTCCGCCATAAAATTTTGCATGCCTTTAAGAATACTTTCGCCATTTGACTTGAGGATTTCTTCGCATACTTCCGGGTTAGTTAACACATAGTTGGTCGGAGAAACAGAACTAATATACTGGCGCGTATAGAATTTGATTTGTTCTGCGGTTTTGTCATCTTTGAAATGCAAGGCATCAACCACATTTTCCAGCATCTGCGAGTTAAGCAAATACGCTTGCTTCATATAATTGAAGGCAGGGTTATTGTTCCACTCATCGTGTTTAAAACGATTATCACCTTTGGTTTCATGGATAACTGGGTTGAATTGCTCACCCATAAAGGCCATGGACGCTTGTTGCCATAGCGCGGTTTGTTGTTTCATGAAACGCATTTGTGACTGGAGTAGTTTAGCGGAATCAATTTCGACTTTATCAGATAGTAAGGAAACGATTTGATTGGGGTCAAACATGCCTTTTATATTATTGATAGGTTGACCTTCTTGTCCCTGCTTTAACAGCGTATCTTTGACCATGGCGTTAAAGACTTGCGCGTACTTGTTGATGCTTTGTAAGATCTCTTCGTGCTCAGACTGACCCATTTGACTTCCTTGCTTGGTTAATTCTGCGAATATTGATTTATAGTATTGAGTGTCTTTTGCCTTGTCTATATCGCTACGACTAGAGTGGTAGAGTGTGATAACCTATAGCAGTGTTAGTTTTTGATGTAATTATCTTAAGGGCAGGCATTTTTAATGCGTTCATTTTGGCAGTGGTGTAAACGGTATTGGTGGAAATTCGCTGTGGTCGGTTTGACCTTAGTTTTGGCGTATTTATTTTACCTCGATGCGCAGTTGCGCCCTCACTTTTCAGGTAACAAATGGCAAGTACCAGTCCAGGTCTATGCCCGCCCTCTCACACTTTCAATCAATCAAGAAATCACTCCTCAGGAAGTAATTGATGAGTTAGAACTGCTGGGCTACCGAAGAAAAAATAAAGCTGAAAAGGTTGGTGAGTATTCACTATTGAATAGTACTCTTACAGTCCAAAGACGCGCGTTCCACTTTTTAGACGGGGCCGTTCCCACATCACAACTCGATATATCATGGCGTTCTGGTCGTATTGCTCGGTTATCGCTTACTGACTCGGTGACAGGAGAAGCAGATACAGTCGAATTGACGCGTTTAGAGCCTTGGTTAGTCACGCGTTTACTGTCAGGCAATCGCGAAGATCGAATGTTATTACGCCAAAATGATTTACCTCCTTATTTGGTCGATACATTAGTAATGGTCGAGGACCGCAATTTTTATTCGCATTTTGGGGTCAATCCGATTGCAATTGCTCGTGCATTATTTGCCAACATTGTTGCGGGGCGAAAAGTACAAGGCGGTTCGACTCTCACTCAGCAATTGATCAAAAATTTATATTTGACTCGAGAGCAGTCTTATACTCGTAAGATAAAAGAAGCGCTTATGTCTATTGTGATCGATGCACGCTATGACAAAGATGAGATATTACTCGCTTATCTCAACGAGGTCTTTATTGGACAAAATGGCGGAAAAGCAGTTCACGGTTTTGGTTTAGGAGCACATTTTTATTTTGACCGCCCCTTGAATGAGCTGAACTTACCTGAAATCGCAACTTTGGTCGGCATGCTTAAAGGTCCTTCATATTACAATCCTCGGCGTTACCCTGAACGAGCATTGGCGCGACGTGATTTGGTGCTCAAAATTTTATTTGAACAAGGTGTCATTGATAAGTCCAACTATATAAGCGCAATTGAAAGTCCTCTTAACATTGCGTCAGGAGCGAGTTTAGCTAGTGGTAAACATCCCTCTTTTATGGCGAAACTCAGACAGGAGTTAACGACAATTTTGGCCGATCCCGCAATGCGGAACTCGGGTATCCGTGTATTTACCACTTTGGATATTAATGCACAAAGACGGGCAGAGAATGCCTTAGCTGAGCGTGTTGAATCTGTCGCAAATGCTCGCAAAATTGACGATCTCCAAGCGGCTATGGTCGTCAGCGATAGCGCATCTGGGGGCATACGAGTGATCGTTGGTGATCGCGATGTCACCAATGATGGTTTTAATCGCGCATTGGATATGGAGCGTTCCATCGGCAGTTTGGTTAAACCCGCTATTTATGTTGCCGCACTGGAACAAGCCGATACTTATCGCTTGGCTACTATTTTGCGTGATGAACCTATTGTCGTGACGTTGGAAGACGGCCAAGTATGGCGACCTCAAAATGCCGATGAAGAATACCGCGGAGCCGTCAATATGCTGGATTCATTGACGCAATCGTATAATTTACCAGCGGTCAATCTGGCTTTGGACATGGGCTTAGATGTGGTGGTACAAAGTCTGCAGAATTTAGGCGTAGATGAATCGATCCCTGAATTACCTGCGATTACATTAGGAGCAGTTAACCTGACCCCATTACAGGTCAATCAAATGTATCAGACCATTGCCAATGATGGAGTGTTAAGGCCGTTGCATACGGTCACTGGAATATTGGATGCACAGCAAAAGCTCTTATGGCGTCGGACTGACTATGGAGAACAACGCATTCCTTCCGATGTCGCCTATTTGCTCAATTATGGTTTGCATAAAGTGACCCGTGAGGGGACTGCAAGTGCTTTAGGAAAAATATTTCCTAACATTAATATGGCGGGCAAAACAGGTACCACCAATGATTATCGAGATAGTTGGTTTGCAGGATTTGATCGCAACTTAGTCGCGAGCATTTGGATGGGTTCTGATAGCAATGCACAAACCGGATTATCAGGAAGCAGTGGCGCTTTGCGTGTGTATATTGATTGGCAACGCACCATGACGCCCAAATCGTTATCAAGACGTTTCCCGCCAGGTTTAGAAATCGCTCACTTTAATCCAGATACTGGTGCACAACGAGCTGGGGGGTGTCGCGATAACCTGTCTTTACCTGCAGTATCTTCAGGTTTAAATGATGTGGTGGAGAGCTGTACTGGGCGCAGTGAACCAAAAGCGCGACCCAAAGAACAGCCTGAACCGAAACGCAAGTCACTGTGGGAACGGTTATTTGGTGGGTAGAGGAAATGTCTACCCTAGCTTGCTGGTTTGTGTGCTGGTGAAGTGGGAGTGGACGCCGCTAATGCTTTGAGTTGAGCACTACCAGTGATGGGTTGAGCCGGACGTTTCTCCGCTAGGCGCTGTTCAATAAAATAATTCACATCCCCTTTATCTTCACACAACAATGCTCCCACCGTAAATGCACTGACAATGACTAAAGCTTGATTTAGAGTACTGGCGCAATCGATATCGATTTTGCTCTGCATAACGGTTTTTATCGCTAAGGCTTCCTTTGTGAGAGGTTCAGGCCCCTTGAGCAACTCGGGGGAGATCAAATCCGTTGCATACTGTTTTGATGCGTTTGAGCCTAGCTCAACAAAATGAGAGATGTGCTGATTTTGAAGATATTCTCGAGTTGTTTGGGGCAATAAAGACGTGCTGGACAGTATAGACGTGCTAGACAGTAAGGCGTTGCCTTGAAATGAATCTTGCAAAACGATTGGGGTTTGGTTACGAAAATTAATGTCTGATGTTGCCACCTTTGGCATTGCTGGTGCAGCCTCTATTGTAGCTGTTAAAGATGGCGTTATTGCCAAATTCGCAGGCTCTAACTCCTCCAGTATTTGAGGTAACTCAGGTTCAACGCGCGCTTGTTTTTTCTCTTCCACGTGAGTGACGTGTGTTGTATTTACTTTTGCAGTGACTGGCACAGATAAGGGCACTTCAATCAGCTGTGCTCTTATACCATGTCTAGCATCGCTTGAACTCGACGGCGTCATCCATGTTTGCTGAGCCAGTCCGGTCATTATTGCGATATGAATCAATATTGAAGCTAATATAAACCAGCCAATTGAGTCTGGAGCGAATTTAGAGAGGAAACGCGCAGTATCATGGCCCTTTTGGTCGGGCAATGTATCAATGTGAAATAAACTAAATTCGGGTAGTTCTTTGCGCATGCATGTATAGAAACACGAAAAGCCAAAAGGTTCAATTTCAACAGTATCACATCTAGTGTGGTCGCAGCGGCCAACGCATTACAAACACGCACCAAAATTGTGCACATCAAAATTCATTGAAAAAATATGGTGCATAAACGTTATGCATTTTATGTGAAAGTAAAGTTAAGTCATTGAAAAATATTGATTTTAAATTTTGGCATAAATGTTGGAACAGTTAATCTGACAAATAATATTGATTCAGGAGAATTACATGAAACTCGTAACTGCTATCGTTAAGCCATTTAAGCTTGATGATGTTCGCGAAGCCATCTCAGAGATAGGCATAGATGGTTTGACCGTTACCGAAGTCAAAGGGTTTGGTCGTCAAAAGGGACACACAGAATTATATCGTGGCGCCGAGTACCAAGTCGATTTTTTACCAAAAGTAAAACTCGAAATTGCGATCAAAGATGACCAAGTGGAACGTTTAGTTGAAGCGATCGCTGATGCCGCTAAAACAGGCAAAATCGGCGACGGTAAAATCTTTGTTTACGATTTAGAACAAGCCGTGCGTATCCGTACTGGCGAAGAAAACGACGACGCTTTATAAGGAGATAGTCATGGAAGTAACATTTGAATTAGGCTACGCCTTAGATACATTTTACTTTTTAATTTGTGGTGCATTCGTAATGTGGATGGCAGCAGGTTTTGCCATGTTAGAGGCAGGCCTTGTTCGCGCTAAAAACACCACTGAGATTTTAACTAAAAACATCTCGCTATATGCCATTGCGTGCATCATGTACATGATTTGCGGCTATTACATTATGTATGGTAGTGCGGGTGTTTTATTGGATGGGATTCTAGGTGACGGTGCAACAGGCGTCGCTGATGATCCAGCAACATACGCACCTTCTGCAGATTTCTTCTTCCAAGTAGTATTTGTAGCGACTGCGATGTCTATTGTTTCTGGTGCGGTCGCCGAGCGCATGAAGCTGTGGGCATTCTTAGCTTTCACTGTCGTCATGACTGGTTTCATCTATCCCCTAGAAGGTTCATGGACATGGAACGGAGCTGACGTGTTTGGCTTGTATAACCTTGGTGAACTTGGTTTTTCTGATTTTGCTGGCTCAGGTATCGTACATATGGCCGGAGCATCAGCAGCATTAGCAGGTGTATTAGTACTAGGTGCTCGTAAAGGCAAATACACAAAAGATGGTAAAATTAACGCGATTCCTGGTTGTAATTTACCACTTGCCACACTGGGTACGTTCATCCTGTGGATGGGTTGGTTTGGCTTTAACGGTGGCTCTGTACTAGCAACAGCGACTGTAGAAAGCGCAAACGCCGTTGCAGTCGTCTTTATGAACACCAATATGGCTGCCGCAGGTGGTGCTGTTGCAGCACTACTGGTCGCACGTATCTTATTCGGTAAGGCTGACTTAACCATGGCATTAAATGGTGCATTAGCGGGTCTCGTTGCGATCACCGCTGAGCCATCAACGCCTACTCCGGCATTAGCAACCTTATTCGGTGCAATTGGCGGTGTGTTAGTGGTCTTCTCAATCATCACTCTTGATAAGTTAAAAATCGATGATCCAGTGGGTGCGATTTCAGTTCATGGTGTGGTTGGTTTGTTAGGACTATTACTTGTGCCTTTCACCAATGGCGAAGTGACATTCCTAGGTCAAATCGTCGGCGCATTAACCATCTTTGTGTGGGTATTTAGTGCGAGCTTAGTTGTGTGGCTGGCCTTGAAATACACTATGGGTATCCGTGTGAGTGAAGAAGAAGAATACGAAGGTGTGGATATCGCTGAGTGTGGCCTAGAGGCATACCCGGATTTCACAACCGCAAAGTAATCAGTACAAATTTTCATAGCAACAAAAGGAACGGGCGTACAAGGAAGCAACATATTGCAATGGAGCCCCAGCTCATGGATGAGCAAACCAATTTGGTCTAAGTGTGTCTTTGCCCCTCTTTTGAGGGGCTTTTTTATGTTTTAAGTTTTGCCTAAGATAGTGATAGCACAGTGCAAACCGCTTGCACATCGAACACAACTTTGGGCACAATAGATTGCATAAACAAAAAAATTAAAAAAGACAGATAAAGGGAAAATAGATCATGCGATGCGCTAAATCTTATTATGCTGTACTCAGTGCAATGCTTTTTGTTGGGGCTAACGCGCTCGCAACAGAAGATACGTCAACCAGTATTCATACATTCACAGCTGAAGATATTTTTCATATGGAAGTGGCGACGTCGCCACAGGTGTCCCCTGATAAAAAGTCCGTAGTGTATGTGCGTCGTTCTAATGACATCATGACAGACAGCACTCGCTCAAGTTTATGGATTGCTGATGTTGAAGGTCATTCCCATGAGCCATTACTTTCGTCCACTCGCAATTATTATTCACCACGTTGGTCTCCTTCTGGAAACCGTTTAGCATATATTTCCACGCATGAAGGACGCCCTCAAATATACGTCCGCTGGATGGATAGCGGGCGTACTGCATTAGTCAGTAATTTGGCTGCATCTCCTAGTTCATTAACTTGGTCGCCAGACGGTACTCAGCTAGCGTTTACTATGAACGTCGATTCTAATGAGCGTCCATTTAGTATCAAAATGCCCACCAAACCTAAAGGCGCGACTTGGTCTAAACCATTTCAATATATTGATAAAGCGCGCTATCAAGCAGACGGTCGTGGGGTATTAGACCCTGCCTATACCCATATTTTTATCGTGCCGGCTGAGGGTGGGACGGCTCGACAGCTGACTTCGGGGAATTATCACCATCGCGGAACCTTGAGCTTTTCGGCAGACAGTCAACAGATTTTTTTCTCGGCAAATCGCTCTGATAATTGGGAGTATGAACCGGCTGAAGCAGATATTTTTGCAGTGGATATGCAGGGGAAAATCACTCAAATTACCTCAGCACCTGGGCGAGAGTTCGCGCCGAATGTCTCACCCGATGGCAAAATGATTGCGTATGGCAAGCGCGATAATAAAAAGCTCGCTTATCGCAACACCTATCTGCATGTGATGGATATAGATGGACGCAATGACCGTAATTTGAGTGCAGATGTTGACAACATCGTGAGTAATTATCACTGGCGTAATAACGATGGATTGTATTATCAACAAACGCGCCGTGGGATTACGCAAGTGGACTATGTTTCTTTAGATGGTGTTCATAGTAACGTGCTTAAAGGTATGGGGGGCGTATCATTAGGGCGTCCCTATACTAGCGGCACGTATTCTGCTGTGGGCGATACGGTGGCGTTTACGCGAGGTCGTACCGATAGACCTGCAGACTTGTTTGTCAATATTGATGACAACGAGAGACAGCTGACCGCATTGAATGAAGATATCTTTGGTCACAAAACGTTTGGTGAAGTCAAAGAAATTACCTATAAGTCGTCCATTGATGGAGAAGAAATTCAGGGTTGGTATATTTTGCCTCCAGATTATGATCCCACTAAAAAATACCCTATGATTATTGAGATTCATGGTGGGCCTCATCTTGCCTATGGTCCAGTATTTACAGCAGAGCTCCAGCGCATGGCTGCTGAAGGGTATATTGTGTTTTATAACAATCATCGCGGTAGTTCAGGGTATGGCGAGCGATTTGCGTTATTGTTGCAATACAAATATTCGTCAAAATATGATTTTGCCGATCATATGTCGGGTGTTGATGCGCTGATTGACAAAGGCTTAGTGGATCCAGAGCAACTCTTTATTACCGGTGGTTCGGCAGGTGGTATCGCAACCGCTTATGCGATTGGATTGACTGACCGTTTTAAAGCTGCAGTGGTGGCAAAACCAGTCATTAACTGGCTATCTAAAGTATTAACAGCCGATAGTGGTTTATCACAAATTCCGCATCAGTTTCCTGGTATGCCATGGGAAAAGGTAGAACACTATTGGGAGCGCTCACCACTGTCGTTAGTTGGCAACGTTACAACGCCAACTTTATTGATTACAGGTGTGAACGATAAGCGCACGCCAATGTCTGAAACCGAGCAGTTTTACCAAGCATTGAAACTGCGCAAAGTGGATACAGTGTTGGTTAAAGTCCCTGGCGCTTCTCATGGGATAGCGTCTCGTCCATCACGGATGGTAGGCAAAATTGAAAACATTATTGGTTGGTTTGAAAAGTATATGCCACAAAACCAAACTCACTCACGGGTAATACGATGAAGCAAATAATCACATTGGCACTTGCCATAACATTGACCATTTCCGTCACAATAGAAAAGGTACACGCCTATGACCGCGTCACCGGTAAAACGTTTGCCTCGCGCTCAGAAGTCATTGCCAAACAAGGTATGGCCGCCACCAGTCAACCGCTCGCCACACAGGTTGCGCTTGATATTCTCAAAAGCGGTGGCAATGCGATCGATGCAGCAATTGCCGCGAACGCCATGCTAGGACTGGTCGAACCGACAGGTTGCGGGATTGGTGGGGATTTATTTGCGATTGTTTGGGACGCCAAGACGAAAAAACTCCATGGACTAAACGCTTCGGGACGTTCGCCTCAAGGCCTCAGTCGACAGTACTTTATCGATAATGGGTATGACAAAATTCCAAAATTCGGACCCTTACCCGTTTCTGTGCCAGGTACTGTAGATGGCTGGTTTATGCTCCATAACAAATTTGGCTCCAAGCCTATGACAGAGCTTCTTGCCCCATCTATTAAATACGCTAGAGAAGGGTTTCCTGTTTCAGAATTAATCGCTTACTACTTGGAGCGATCAGTCGCCCGTATTGGTCACTATGACGGGTTTAAAGAAACTTACATGCCTGACGGTACAATGCCGAAAAAAGGCCAGATATTCAAAAACCCGTATTTAGCGGACACTTATGAAAAAATTGCCACAGGTGGACGCGAGGCGTTTTATCAAGGAGAGATTGCTCGTACGATTGCTTCTTATATGAAAGACCAAGGCGGTTTTTTGAACTATGAGGATTTAGCTCAACACCAAGGTAATTGGGTTGACCCCGTCTCGGCTAATTATAGAGGGTATGATGTATGGGAGTTACCGCCGAATGGGCAAGGGATCGCAGCATTACAAATATTAAACGTGATGGAGCGTTATGATGTTGCTAAGATGGGCTTTGGTACCCCTGAATATGTACATACTTTTGTAGAGGCCAAAAAGCTAGCCTTTGAAGACCGTGCCAAATGGTATGCCGATCCGGCATTTAATGATATCCCTGTCGATGAACTCATTTCCAAAACATACGCAGCGAAGAGACAAACCCTCATTGACCCAGGGAAAGCAGCCAAAAGAGTAGATGCGGGTCTAAACAAAGGAGATACGATTTATCTCACGGTCGCTGATAAAGACGGTAATATGGTATCCCTAATTCAGTCTAATTATCGCGGTATGGGCTCTGGTATGACTCCGACAGGGCTTGGCTTTGTGTTACAGAATCGAGGTGAAATGTTTACGCTCGACTCCAACCACTTTAATGCGTTCGAACCCGGGAAACGGCCATTTACTACCATTATTCCTGCATTTGTCACGAAAGACGGTAAGCCTTTTATGAGCTTTGGTGTGATGGGTGGAGGTGCACAACCACAAATGCATGCGCAAGTTATCATGAACATCGTTGATTTTGGCATGAATTTACAAGAAGCAGGTGATGCACCACGTATTTTACATTCGGGTTCTTCTACAGTGACGGGCGATACCATGATGGACGGAGGCTATGTTTCTTTAGAATCAGGTATAAACGCAGAAACGCGCCGAGAACTCATGAAAAAAGGGCACGTTTTGCGCGATGTGGTTGGAGCGTTTGGTGGATATCAAGCCATTTTGTACGACAGCGAAAATAACGTGTATTATGGGGCATCAGAAACCCGCAAAGACGGTCACGCGGCCGGATATTAAACCGTATGGGACAACCACAAAAAGGCATCTGCGCAGAGCCAAATCTGCACGCACAATTTTTGATGTACAATGTGCTCGACGATGACGCTCAAGCCTTGCGTGCAAAACTTGCTAGGGTACTCGAAGTATTTGATTATTATGATCACGAACATTATGAAGCGATGGTCTCTGGTGTGATTGCTGTAGGGGTTCAGTATTGGTCAGAATTATACCCAGGGCCACGACCTAAAGAATTGACTCCCTTTCCTGATATCGAGGTAGCTGATCGTTGTGCTCCTTCACAATCTTATGATCTCTTTATTCAAATCCGCGCTGATAGATTAGACATAGTGCATGCGGTTGCCGTCGAAGTGAATCAACTTCTATCTATTCACGTTGAGTTAGTCGAAGATACTCGAGCGTTTCGCTATTTGGATGGGCGTGACTTGAATGGATTTGTGCTCGCAGATGACAATCCACGTGGGCCAGAACGTCGTGAGGTAGCGGTTGTAGGGGATTACGACCTCGATTTTGCAGGGGGGAGTTATATTCACGCTCAGCGCTATCGCCATGATTTACCGCGTTGGAATCTGATCTCGGACAAGCGGCAAGAGCAAATCATGGGAAGGCAAAAAGAACACAATTTGCCCACCCAAGAAGCAAACCTCAGCTCTCATTATACTCGTACTCGTCTCACTGATTTACCCGGTATTGAAGCTCATGCAAGACAACTGAGGCAGTCCATGCCATATGCCAATATGCAAGTCCAAGGCGAGTATTTTGTATCATGTTGTCATTCGCCAAGACCATTTAAAGCGATGTTGCACAGCATGTATTATGGAGCTGGTGAGAGCGATTATGATGCGTGGCTAGATTATACAAATGCAGAGATGGGCGGCGCATTTTTTGCGCCGAGCATTGATTTTATTCAAGACAATGCGATTTAACCCTTAATCTTAGCAAATACCCGATCGGCTGCATCCAATGTATCCTGAATAATCTGAGCATCATGCGCTTTAGACACAAAACCAGCTTCAAAAATAGCGGGTGCCAAATATACACCCTCTGCCAACATCCCGTGATAAAAGGCTTTAAATTGCTCGTTGTTACAGCTGATTGCTTGCTGATAATTTACGACTTTTTCCGCTTCGGTAAAGAAAATACCAAACATAGAACCAGCGACATTATACGTCATTGGGATCCCATGCGAGTGTGCTAAGTCAGTCATACCTTTGGCAAGTTTTTCAGTGTTACTAAATATACTCGTATACAAGTCGCGTTCTTCAAGTTGCGTCATCGCTGCTAGACCCGCTGCCATTGCAACTGGGTTACCCGATAGTGTTCCGGCTTGATAGATTGGCCCTGTGGGGGCAATGTGCGTAATGATGTCACGTTTGCCACCGAAGCAGCCTACTGGCATTCCGCCACCAATGACCTTGCCCAAACAGGTCAAATCCGGTACCACGCCAAAGCGCTCTTGTGCACCCCCGCGAGACACGCGAAAGCCTGTCATAACTTCATCAAAAATCAACACTGCCCCATACTGATCACAAATATCACGTAATCCTTCCAAGAACCCATCTACTGGTGGAATACAGTTCATGTTACCGGCAACAGGCTCAACGATGATACAAGCAATATCTTCTGGTTCTTCGGCAAAAGCTTGTGCGACACTGTCGAGGTTATTAAATTCAACGGTTATAGTGTGCTTGGCAAAATCATCTGGTACTCCCGGAGATGAAGGCACACCCAAGGTTAATGCACCAGAGCCTGCTTTTACTAGAAGTGAATCGGCATGACCGTGGTAGCAACCTTCAAATTTAAGGATTTTGTTCCGTGAGGTATAACCACGAGCCAAACGAATCGCAGACATAGTGGCTTCAGTACCAGAATTGACCATGCGCACCATTTCCATTGAAGGTACCATAGAAGCCACTTTTTCGGCCATATGGATCTCAGCTTCAGTCGGTGCACCGAAGCTTAAACCGTTGTATGAAGCTTCAATGACGGCATCCCGGATAGTCGGGTTATTGTGTCCAAGAACCATTGGCCCCCAAGACTGAATATAATCAATATAACGGTTACCGTCGGCATCCCAAATATAGGGTCCATCGGCTTTCGTAATGAAGCGTGGTGTACCACCAACGGCTTTAAAAGCGCGAACGGGTGAGTTTACTCCACCGGGAATGGTTTTTTGCGCTCTGGCAAATAATTCTTCAGAAATTGTCATATTTGAATACAACCTTGTTAGCTTTTGTTGCGAAACCAGACGACTGGTTTTTCGTGTTGCTGGACTTGTTCTGCCACACCAAGTGTTAAGGCAAAGAGTGCCATACGCACCAAGACACCATTGTCAGTTTGGCGAAAAATAGCCAAATTAGGGTGGCTGTTTAAGTCATTATCTAGTTCATTGGCTTCCATGCGTGAATCCCGCGGCAAAGGATGCATGATCACAGTATTAGATTGAAAATGCTTGGTATAAATAGCTTGGTCGAGACGGAATTTACCCCGATATTTGTTCGCATCATCTTGGCTGGCAAAACGCTCTTCTTGAACACGAGTTTGATAACAGATATCTGCATTAACGCTGCCTTCAAGCTGTTCAGTCACAACTAATTCATGCCCGTGGTTGGTGATTTCGTCCAAAATATACTGAGGCATCCCCAACTCGCTTGGCGATATGAGAGTAAAGCGAACACGCTTGTATAAACACAGTAATCGCGATAAAGAATGCACCGTTCGACCATGTTTCAGATCTCCAATCATTGCGATATGCAAGCCATCAATACCTTTGCCATGTGCAGCACATTCTTTAGCAATAGTGTATAGATCCAAAAGTGCTTGGGTTGGATGCTCATTGGCACCATCACCACCATTTAATACTGGTACGCGCGAGCCCGTTGCAAACTCTGTGACTGAGCCGGCCTCAGGATGGCGCATGGCAATGATATCGGAATACCCTGACAAAACTCTAGCGGTGTCGTATAAGGACTCACCTTTGGCTAGCGCTGAGTTACTCATTCCCGTCGTTTCTCTAACCGAACCACCCAATAAGTTAAATGCAGTACCAAAACTCACACGTGTTCGTGTACTGGGTTCAAAGAACAAATTTCCCAAAATTGCGCCGCGCAAAACTTCTGTGCGCTTCTCACGCAACGCATAGGGTCGCATCCGGTCTGCTACGTGGAAGACGCGCTCAATGGCTTCTCTATCAAATTGCGCAACCGATAAAATATGTTGTCCCGTTAGGTCATTTGCCATGGTTGATTCAACTGTCAAAAATAAATTAGGAGGATTATAGCAAAAGGGATAAAAGCGCCAAAGTAGAATATCTATTGCGTGTTATTTTGCCTGCAATAAACGCATGAATTTATGGCAGGTTTTGTCTACAAACTGCATCTGCTTAGCTTTATCTAGAGCATATGGCAAACTCAGAATACTGCGAAAATGATAATCGCCTTTGAGTAGGTTGAAAAAGGCGAGTGCTAACTCCCTGGCATCGACCTCGTTGTTACTTGCGTTGTGCTCGAGTAAACAGTCAGTGACGGTAGTCAGTGCTATGTCTGGTCCGGCTTTATAAAATCGCTCAGCCATACTAGGATTATTTTTGGACTCTGCGATGACTACGGTATACATAGCAATGACACGTGGGTCGTGCATCAAGGCAACGAATTGAGTAGCAATGGCATGTAGCTTTTCGGCGAGTCCCGCGGGTTGTGCAATGGTCATAGCCGTAATGTCATTTAATTGATACTCTTGGCAAGTACGACTGATACACGCTTCAAACAACTCATCTTTATTGGCAAAATGTGAATATACTGTTTGCTTTGAGACACCAGCATCGCGAGCCACAGCGTCCATTGTGGTTTGACCAAAGCCATAACGCAGGAAAAGTTCACTGGCGCTATACAATATCATATTGCGTTTTTCCATGTCTTTGGGGCGGCCAGCGGCATGTTTATTACTGTGTTTCAAGCTAACTCCTATCGCCAAATTTCGTATCATAATTTTGAGTTTATTTAATAATCACACTAGACAGTCTAGTATTTAAAGTCTAGCATTAGATTAATAATTTTTACTAATAATCTGTATGGAATATTATGCGTGATTCACAGTCTCTTCAACCTAACTTCAAAGCACTGACCGCATACATTGTTTCAGGTGCGTTATTACTTGTTTTATTAATGCTTTTCTCTGGTGACGGATTAGCTCGTCAAGAGGGTTCTGGTATTGTACAACAAGATGTAGCTGTAATTGAGGTGCGGTTCCAAGACAGCTATGCTCAAGCGTATCGAGCTATGGGCCGTATTGAGTCATCACAGCAGGCAGGTGTTGGTTTTGAACGCAGTGGACGAGTCGCGACAGTGAACGTCGAGGATGGAGATGTCATTACACCAGGACAGATTATTGCTTCATTGGACACTGCAAGAGTAGACGCCCAAATTAAGGAATTGAGTGCAGCATTGGAATTAGCCAAAGCACAATTAAGGTTAGCTCAAAGCACCGAGAGCCGCATCATAGATTTAGTACAAAAGCGCCTAGAATCCCCACAACGTTTGGATGAGGTTTCAGAAAATAAAAATATTGCTCAAGCACGTGTCACACAAACCCAAGCGAGTCTCGATGCCATCAAATTAGAGTTAGAAAAATCTGTCATTACCGCAAATTATGTCGGTAGCGTTATTCGACGTAATGTTGATCCGGGTGCAGTTGTGAGTGCAGGTCAGCCGATTATTGAACTCGCCAATAATGCGTTATTAACCGCAAGGATCCCCGTACCACCGAGTGTCGCTGCAAATCTAAACCCAGGGGATTTTTATCCTTTGTCGGTTGATCAACAAACGGTATCTGGACAACTCATCAGTATTGGGACTCAGCGCAACGCAAGAACGCGCACCGTGGATCTATTATTTTCGATCAACTCAATCAATGAACCGATTTTGGTTGGCGACCTTATTTCTGCAAAACTGCAAATTAACCTTCCAGAGAAAGGCCTATGGGTCCCCATTGAGTCATTGGCTCGAGGTGTACGGGGAATGTGGACCGTATATGTGGTTGGCCAACTTGGTGACACGCAATTACAATCTCGGGCAGTGCAAGTCATCTATACCGATGGCAATCGTGCTTTTATCACTGGCGCATTGAGCGACGGTGATTTGTTGGTATTAAACGGCACTCATCGATTTGTGCCTCAACAAAAAGTATATGCATCACGCAGTAATCTAGTTTCGCAGAACCAATAAGGAGAATTGGGTATGCAGCCAACACAAGCTTATCCTTGGTACACCATGTTCCTTCGCAGTGGTCATTTACTTTCGCTCACCATTGTCATCGTTATGGTCGCCGGTTTATCTGCGATTAATACCTTGCCTAGACTAGAAGATCCTCGGATTGATACGCGCAACGGTCAGATTCTAACTGTCTTTCCTGGTGCAAGTGCTGAACGCGTAGAAGCATTGGTCACTGATGTGATTGAAGATGAATTGCGCGAGTTACACGAGATTAAAGACATCGATTCTACTTCTCGTGCAGGTCTATCGATCATCGCCTTTGAATTGCAAGACTGGGTTGATAATAGCAATAATCAGCAGATATTTTCTAAGATGAGAGACCGCTTATCAGCGGTCAGTACGCGTTTTCCTGCAACGGCGGGCACCCCTATTTTGGACGAAAAGCGCAATGAGACGGCTTATACTATTCAGTATGCCGTATCAGCTAAGTACCCTGATACGATGTCGATTGGAATGACAGGACGTTTTGCTGCAGAGCTTGCGGATGAGATACGCAATATTGCGGGCACAGAAATCGTTGATCTATACGGCGAACCGCAAGAACAAATCACAGTCAGTATTGACCCAGATAAATTAGCCTTAGTTGGATTAACAGGACAAGCGGTGAGTCAAGCGATTCGCAACGCTGACCCAAAACTGCCGGCTGGGGTTGTGTACACAGATGCTCTGCAACTAAGGGTTCAAGTTGCACAAGAGTTGGCGTCGTTGGATGTCATCCGCAATATTCCTCTGCTTTCTGGTGATGGCGAGTATTTGCGCGTGGCCGATGTTGCTCAAGTGTCTCGAGATTGGCAATTACCCATGTCTCAGATGGCATTATTGGATGGTCAAGAGGTCATATTTGTTGCTGCGAGAATGCAAAACAATCTGCGAGTCGACCAGTGGACCAAAAATGTCAAAGAAAAAGTCAGTTATTTTATTGAAAGCCATCAAGGTTCTGTGGAGGTGACGTTAACCTTCGATCAGAATGTCTACACCGACAATCGTTTATCAGAGTTGCAAGGTAATCTCATCTTAGGTTCGATGGTTGTCATCGCAGTCATTTTCCTATTTATGGGCTTTAGAGCCTCTTGGATTGTTGGCTTGTCACTACCCATGAGTGCCTGTTTTGCGGTGTTTTGTTTGAGTTTTTTTGGAGAAGAAATACATCAAATGTCGATCTTCGGCATTATTATTGCCATTGGGTTATTAATTGATAATGCCATCGTAATGACCGATGAGATTCGAAAAAATTTGCTCGATCCATCATTATCTCGATTGGACGCTTTGGTTAAAAGCACTCGTCACTTATTTGCACCTCTGCTCTCTTCTACCATCACAACGGTATTGGGTTTTATGCCTATATTTTTGTTGAACGGAAACGTTGGGGATTTTATTGGCTCAATTGCAATCAGTGTGGTGATGGCTCTGATTGGGTCATTTTGGATTTCGATGACCGTCATCGCTGCATTGGCCGCACGCTTTCTACCACGTACAGCTCAAGGCGAGGGACCTTGGTATATTCAAGGGGTGCAATTACCAACGGTTTCTTTGGCGCTGAGTGTATGGTTAAAAACACTGATCTTAAAACCTATATTAGTATTACCCGTTGTTATCCTGATGAGCGTAGCAGGGTTTGGTCTTTCTAGCACGCTACCAAATGTATTTTTCCCGTCTGCTGATCGCGATCAGTTTGCGATTGAAGCGATCCTTCCTGCCGGAACCGCGATCGAATCCACTAGAGAACTCGCGTTGAAGATGGAGGGTGTGATTCAATCGTATGAAGGCGTTGAACAAGTCACTTGGCTCGTCGGTGCCTCGATCCCTAAGGTTTATTATAACTTTGTTATGAACCGAGATAACTCTCCAGGATTCGCCAATGCCATTGTAAAAGTTGATTCTGCTGATCGAGTTCGTGCCATCCTAGATAAATTACAACAAGAGTTACAGTCGACGTTTCCACAAGCCCAAGTTGTTGTAAAAACCTTTTCTCAAGGTCCGCCCATTCCGTTTCCTGTGGAGATCGATGTATTTGGACAGGATTTAGCGGTATTAGAAGATATTGGCAAGGATATTCAGTTGATCATGTCGCAAGTACCTGGAATCACACAGACGTTTGCGACAGTAAAAACGAATGAATCTGAACTTGTGATCAATACTTCACGAGATTTGACGAGCCAAGCCGGGCTGCAACTGACCGATTTATCTGCTCAGTTACAATTAGCACTCAATGGGCAAGTGGGCGGTTCAATCATCGAGCAAACCGAGGAGATCCCGATTCGCGTTCGCATGAGTGATGAACAGCGCAGTGATCTTGTCGGTCTTGCTGCGTTACCTCTTGCTACCCAATACTATGACCTCAACAATCCTTGGTTCCCAGTAGCATTACTTGGAGAATTTGAGTTACGTCCTGTCGTCTCTTCGATCACCCGCAAAAATGGTTTACGAACAAACCAGATATCGGCATACCTTGAACAAAATGTCGCAGCAATTTCGGTTGCCCAGCAGTTGCAAAAAGCTCTGAAAGACTATCCGTTACCCAATGGTTATTTTATAAAATTTAGCGGCGATGCAGGAGAACAACAAGAGGCGATTGGTCAATTAGGAACGTATTTACCGGTCTTGTTAGTCATGATGTTCACCGCTTTGATATTGACTTTTAAAAGTGTGAGGTTTGCCGGGCTTATCGGAACGGTTGCATTGTTATCCGTGGGGTTTGGGTTTTTCTCACTATGGTTATCCGGGCTCCCAATGGGTTTTAACCCACTCCTTGGTTCGGTTGGTTTAATTGGGGTGGCAATCAATAACTCTATTGTCGTTATAGCAGCACTGAACGCAAATCCTCAAGCCATGCGCGGTGATGTTGATGCGATTGTTACCGAAACCATGAGCTGTACTCGTCACATATTTTCGACCACATTTACGACTGTGGGGGGGCTTTTGCCGCTCTTGCTATTTTCTACGGGCTCGTTTTGGCCTCCGTTAGCGGTTGTCATTGCTGGTGGTGTCGGTTTTAGTGTGGTGTTAGGTTTGGTCTTCACACCAACCGTTGTGGCAGTGATGTGTCGTATTCGTCAACGTAGAAAAAGCGATGAGGTGCGAAACGAGGTAGAACTTGCCTAAAAAATTCCCTACAACAATGAACCATTCATTAATGCATCACATACAAGAGTTAAGTCAAACCAACTGTCCTCGATGTCGTCGTGCACGAGCAATTGTTCTGTTTACATTGAGCGCAATGGGAGTCTATTTTGTCTATTACCAGTGAAGTTGCAACACCCAAACAACTTTTTATCAAAGCACAATCCAAATCGAATGGCTTAACGACAAGTATATTTGGGGGCAGTTTGTTATTAATTGGTTCTATTATGCTCAAAGTTCTCCCTAGTGAACTGTCGATTACGGGCTTTGTGATAGTGTCTATAGGTATCATCGCCAGTATCATGGGTTATTACAAAATCAAAGAGCCTGATTATTCGATGACTATTGATGAGAAAGGGATTTTATATCAACACCGTCATGGTCAATGGTTCATCGATTGGGCTAATGTCCAACGAATAGATGTACCAAAAGCGAATCTAGGTCTTGAACTGATTGATTTGCATCTCGTTGGGATCAAACTTAAAACCTATCCGGCGTTTTTGCAGACCGTTTCTCAGCGCCTAATGACCAATATGCTGATGGAGCAGCGACCACTCTTGATGCACAATAATGATGACGGTTGTGCGACAGGATTTTGTGCAGGTGAGGACTTAGTGTCTAAAGGCAAGATTAAACTTGTTGACGGAACGGTTCTAACTGGAGTGAAAGCGATGTTCGTACAACGTATGGAATTATTAAGGAAACGATTGGGCTTTGATATTTACATTAATGAAGCAGAGCTCGATAGAGCACCAAAGGATTTTGTTGCTCTTCTCAGAGCATGCCAGAATGACGTCCTAAGCAATCGAGATTAAAGCAGGTTTTACAAAAACATGTCAATTATTTGAGAAAGACTAATTGCCCTCTAATTCCGTTAACTTTTCAATAATCGCTAGATTAACTTTTTTAGATTCTTCGTTAAGTTCACTCAAAAGAGTTGCTATTTTAGGCTTTGGTGTATTACGGAAATTTTGCTCAATCGCATCGCACAAAGACTGTAGTTTTGGAACACCTGTGTAACAGCATGCACCATGAAATTTGTGAACCGTCGCATAGACTTCTTCACTTCTTGACGATGAGTAATGTGTATTGATTTCTTTGATGATATCAGGAAGCATTTTGTTAAAGTGATAAAGCAAATGTTGAGCCGATTGAATATTATTGTTAGCACGCTTTAATGCAAGCTCCCAATCGAAAGTAGCTTGCTGATTTATTGATGTTTCTTGGATTTTATGAACATCCTCCGTTGCATCAACCGGTTTTTGAGTGCTCCACAATTCGATGATATCGAGTAAACGATTGAAATCAATGGGTTTAGCGATAAAATCGTCAAAACCTGAACGTAAAACTCTCTCTTTTTCTTCGCGAAAAGCGTGAGCGGTTATCGCAATGACGGGCGTTCCTAAATTGCGTTCCGTTTTGCGAATTAAACGGGTAGCCTCAACACCATCCATATTAGGCATCCGAATATCCATTAAAATCATGTCGATGTCGTGCTTTTGGCACACTTCAACTGCTTCTTTCCCAGAGGATGCTAACATCAGTTTGACAGGGGATCTCTTTAGCCAAGTACTTAACAAACTGAGATTCAGTAGCGTATCGTCGACTGCCAAGATTTTCAGCTGGGGCAAGTTAACTAAACGGTTTTGCATAGTGCTTCCTTTCAACTCTTATTTAACAGATCACAAAAAATGTACCTTTTACATTAAGGGTATCAAAACACTGTAACTCTGTGTGTATGTGGTTTATTATGCGCTTAATAAATATAAATACAATGAAAATAACCTGAAGTGTGAGTATAACAATCAATGAGTAACGAAGTCACAATCAGTCAGGACGGTGTCGAACAACTCCCCATTCGACGTTTTACGGAAGAAGCCTATCTCAATTATTCGATGTACGTGATCATGGATCGCGCGTTGCCACATATTGGTGACGGTCTAAAACCAGTTCAGCGTCGAATTATCTATGCCATGTCAGATTTAGGATTAAGCGCTAATGCTAAATACAAAAAATCAGCCCGTACTGTGGGGGATGTACTAGGTAAATTTCACCCGCATGGTGACTCGGCATGTTATGAGGCCATGGTGTTGATGGCACAGCCATTCACCTATCGTTACCCTCTAGTTGACGGTCAGGGTAATTGGGGTGCCCCTGACGATCCTAAGTCTTTTGCTGCAATGCGTTATACTGAAGCGCGTTTATCAAAATTTAGTGAAGTATTACTTACTGAACTTGGTCAAGGAACTGCCGATTGGCAACCGAACTTTGACGGTACTTTAAAAGAACCTAAAGTCTTGCCCGCTCGTTTACCCCATATTCTTCTTAATGGTGTCACTGGTATTGCGGTCGGAATGGCGACGGATATTCCTCCTCATAATGTTCGAGAATTAGCAAATGCCTGTGCGTTATTACTGGATAATTCGCGCACTGAATTGTCTGAGATACTGACTATCGTGCAAGGACCTGATTATCCGACAGATGCAGAAATCATCACCCCTCGGGCAGATATACAAAAAATATATGAAACCGGTCGCGGTTCCATCAAGATGCGCGCAACCTACCTACAAGAAAATGGTGATATCATTATCAATGCGTTGCCGCATCAGGCCTCTGGAGCGAAAGTATTAGAACAAATCGCAGCTCAAATGACGGCCAAAAAATTACCCATGGTCAGTGATTTACGCGATGAATCTGACCATGAGAACCCTACTCGATTGGTCATCACACCTCGGTCAAATCGAGTAGATATCGAGCAGTTAATGCAACATTTATTCGCGACCACGGATTTGGAAAAGAACTACCGTGTTAATCTAAATATGATTGGTTTAGACGGGCGCCCTCAAGTCAAAGATTTGAAGATGATTTTGAGCGAATGGTTGACGTATCGTAAAGAGACAGTCACTCGCCGCTTACAGTTCCGCCTCGATAAAGTGTTAGCACGCTTACATATCCTTGAAGGTCTTTTGATTGCGTTTCTCAATATTGATGAGGTGATAGCGATTATCCGCAATGAAGATGAGCCAAAGCAAGAATTGATCTCTCGTTTTGGCTTATCCGACAAACAAGCAGAGGCAATTTTGGAGTTAAAACTTCGTCACCTTGCCAAACTTGAAGAAATGAAAATTAAAGGTGAGCAAGACGAATTGGCAAAAGAGCGAGATGAACTACAACTTATATTGGGGTCAGATCGCCGTCTCAAAACACTTGTCAAGAAAGAGCTGCTTGCTGATGCAGAAACGTATGGTGATGATCGCCGTTCCCCGATAGTTGAAAGAGGAGAAGCCAAAGCCCTCAGTGAAAAACAACTCGTCCCATCGGAGCCGGTAACGGTCGTAGTGTCTGAAAAAGGCTGGGCGCGTTGTGCCAAGGGCCATGATGTGGATGCACCTAACCTCAGCTACAAAGGCGATGATAAGTACTTAGCGAGTGCCAAAGGTCGTTCGAATCAACCGGCCGTATTCATTGATACCTCAGGTCGAGCATTTAGTTGTGATGCGCACAGTCTACCCTCTGCACGCTCACAGGGTGAGCCATTGACGGGACGCTTTAACGTCGTGGCAGGCGAATCGTTTTCTCATGTAGTGATGGGAACTGATGAACAACAATATCTTATAAGCAGCGATGCGGGTTATGGGTTTGTTGGCAAGTTCTCTGACATGTTGAGCAAGAACAAAGCCGGAAAAGCCTTTTTATCTTTACCATCAGCGGCCAAGGTGATGCCTCTTTTACCGGTTAATCATGTTGAAACAGATTGGTGTTTATGTGTTTCAAATGAAGGGCGGATGCTGTTGTTCCCATTGCGTGACTTACCCTGTTTAGGCAAAGGTAAAGGCAATAAGATGATCAATATCCCTTCAGCGAAAGCGAAGACTCGAGAAGAATATGTGGTGGCGAGTGCCATTGTGCCAGAAGGGGCAAGTGTTGTATTGTCAGCAGGTAAACGCAACATGACGCTAAAAGCGTCAGATTTGATTCATTACCAAGGAGAAAGAGGTCGTCGTGGGAACAAATTACCTCGTGGTTTACAGCGAGTTGATAGCGTTTCAGTTGAACTCAATGTTCCGCATACATCAGAAACTTCAGATACGCTTACCAATGAGGAAAACTCAGGTAGTCACGAGGCTTGATGCAATCGTCTCCCATACTTTTGCGTTATGAGTAAAGTTGACGTGTGAACCATTAATAAAATGATGGTTTGCATGCTCATTGAATTTATCACGAGTCGCATCTGGAATAACAAAGTCGTCATCCTGTGCATATATAATTGTAATCGGTAAAGTCAATTTGGCCTGTGTTATGGCCTTTGCATTTGCCAGCAAGCTATCCAAATCGACTCCAATTCGTTGCGCGTAGCGCTTGGAAAGACTGGTAAAAGCATTCTCTGGATTCAGTGGTGTACCCAAAGTAATCAGCTGTTTGACGGGGACTGTTCCCCTGTCTGCTATGGCTCGACAGAGTAAACCGCCTAAACCGTAGCCAACCATGTTAATTTGTGGCAAAGCATGTTCCTGCATCAACTGAGCAAGATGCCTCTCAAGTAGTGAGACGTCTTTGGATAGTTCTTGTGCATTGTGCTTCACATCCCACTGAAATACACGATAATTTAAAAATTTGAGAAACTGGCCCAAAATACACAAGGTTTTTTCGTCAGTAAAATAACCTGGAATCAGAACAACCGGTTCTCCATGACCTTTGGGAAGTGAAAGTAATTTTGGGAAACGAAACACCATAGAAACCCAGTCAATAGGTTTCACGAATTCGCAAAAAAAACCACACACTGATTGGCGCGTAATATCCGCAAATACGATATTTTGTAATTGAGCAGTGTTGATCAATCGACGTTTAGATGAAAACCCATTTAATACGGTACTAGACATATTTAAATCCCTTTAAAGAAACGATATCAGTACGCACCACTTTCCAAAATGGCGCACTAGACTTTGGTCTAAACAACTGATCGTGTTTATTTTACGTTGGTACTCTCGAATATTTTATTAGCAGAAGCTGCAACAAACCCTTGATACAGGTCACCATTGGGTAAAGGGTAACGCTGTGCAAATTCGTAAAAACAACTCGGAATATCCACAGTTCGATCACTAAATGCGACAGGCATCTTGTCAGCCATGGTTGAAGACTGCGCTAAGCATACTTCTTCACTGCCTTTGATCTCTCCACCTGAGGTATTTAGTACAAATCCATTTTGCTTAAGTAATTCATTGACATTTGCTAGCTCAGTAAGCGTTTCTAAATGATTTACACTGACCGTAAAATGATTGGCGCGAAATCCCCATGCTGCAAACCAAGCTGCGTATTCACTTTCTGCTAGTAAAACTTGGTAATGATTATACGTTAATTGCCAGTGTTTGCCAGAGAATAAACAGCTCGAATCAGCCATTAGCTGAGGTGTTACCGATTCACTAATCCCATACAAAATGGTTTGTGCTTCATCACTCAATTCTTCTACTTTCAGTTCACTGATGAAAACCTTGGGATGGTCATAATTGGGATGTTCAAAATGCATCGCATTGAGGCTTTTGTCACTAAAATCATAGTCACTACCATGCTTATAGCCGAGCGCTTCAAAATGTTGCGATAAGGCTGAAATCCCCATATGAGGAAAGTTCAGTGTGCGTAATGCAATGTGATCATTGACGATGTGAGTTGCTTCATCCGATGCATTAAGCAAAGCGTGAATGCTTAATGCGCTTGGGGCTATTAAGAGATAATCATCCCAAATTTTTTCAAATAACTCATCAATGTGGCGTTGTTGAGACATCCAATTTCTCCTAAATTAATTGAAAGTAAGTCCGGGGCTGAGCACTTCAGGAAGCAGCCCTTCTTCTATCTCAACCGATGCGACAGGATAAGCACAGTAATCTGCTGCATAAAAGGCACTAGCGCGATGATTCCCGCTATCACCAATTCCGCCAAATGGCGCCGCACCACTTGCACCGGTAATCGGACGATTCCAGTTTACAATCCCAGCACGAATTAGGCGATAAAATACCTCATATTGTGAGGCATTATCACTGAGTAAGCCTGCAGATAAGCCAAAGCGAGTATTGTTTGCTTCGTTGATTGCAGCGGTCAATTCATCGTAACGGATCACTTTGAGTAATGGGCCAAAATGTTCATCGTCAGGTAATTTGTCGAGCATTTGGGTGACATCCAAAATCCCAGGAGAGAGTAACCCTGAAGTTGTATCGACATGATGCATTTCGACCAAAGGCTTGGCACCTTGCGACAATAAATCGGTTTGTACTGCAATCATCTGAGCTGCAGCATGCCGAGATATCATCGACCCCATAAATGGTTGTGGTTGTGCGTCGTAATGGTCGACGAGAATATTTTGGGTAACCTCGATCAAACGCTTGAGAATGGCATCACCTTGAACTGTGTTTGGCAAAAATAAGCGTCTAGCACAAGTACAGCGTTGCCCAGACGAGATGAAAGCGGATTGTATGATGTCATGTACCGTTGCATCAATATCTTTGACGTCTGCGACGATCAGGGGGTTATTGCCACCCATCTCTAGGGCTAGGATCTTACCTGGATGCCCCGCAAACTGCTCGTGTAGGCGTTTACCAGTCGTTGAAGATCCAGTGAAGAAGAGGCCATCGAGTTGAGGATGACTTGCCAATGCCTTACCCGTTTCTACCTCGCCTTGCACAAGATTTAGTACGCCTTTAGGCAAGCCAATCTCTGCCCAGATCTCGATCATTTTGGCTGCAACTGCGGGTGTTAATTCGCTGGGTTTGAACACTACGGTATTGCCAGCAATTAGTGCAGGTACAATATGTCCATTAGGTAAGTGTCCAGGAAAGTTATAAGGTCCAAACACGGCAACCACACCATGTGGTTTGTGTCGAATAAATGCTTTTCCTACCGGCATCGGGTTTTCAGTGATACCCGTTCGCGAGTGATAGGACTTAATCGAAAGGCCGATTTTGCCAATCATTGCAGCTGCTTCAGTCGCTGTTTCCCAAAGTGGTTTTCCGGTTTCTTGGGCAATAAGCTCAGCTAATTCATCTTTGTATTTGGTTAATGCTTCTGAGTAGGCGTGGATATATTCTAGTCTTTGTTCAACACTTAGCGCAGACCAATCTGCAAACGCAGCTCGGGCTGATGCCACAGCAAGATCAACTTGTTCTGACGTGGCACTTATGCCTTCCCACAAAATCGTGTTTTTTGTTGGGTTGAGTGAGGTCATTGGGTAGCCTTTACCACCCACCCACTCACCATTAATAAAATGTGTGTTCATAGGGAACCTTATTTTCTGTCGTTATTGTGTTTATTATATGTAACAAAAGCGAACTGGATCGCCATTTTTAATCTGCAGAGCCGCCAGTGTTTCTGAGCTGACAATAACGTGCTCAGGCGTTTCAGTTACCGGTTGCATCACCGCTCTAAAATGTGAAATCGAAGTATTACAGATCATTGCTTTGGGTGCTGCAACATCTGGTTTACCGGCAATAACCGGTTTGGATATAGATTCTCTGATACTTTTTATCTGTGGCAAATCGGCTTCAACGGTTGGACCAGCATCAAAAATATCAACGTATCCTCTGCATACAAACCCTTCTTTTTGCAACAAGTGAAGTGCGGGCTTAGTTTGTTCGTGCACTTTGCCAATAACCGCTTGCGCTGCTTGAGAAAGAAGATTGACATAAATTGGGTATTTGGGCATCAGCTCAGCGATAAATACTTTTTTACCTATACCGGTAAGATAATCTGCAGTGGGGAAGTCAATCGAAAAGAAATGCTTTTCTAACCATTCCCAAAATGGCGAGCGACCATTTTCATCATTCACACCACGCATCTCGGCAATAACTGTCTTGGCAAAACGCTCAGGGTGTTCAGCCATGAACAAGAAACGTGTTTTAGATAAAAACTTACCCATGTCTTTGACTCGAGCCGCTTCGCGTAAAAACAACGTACAGATCTCACTGACCCCAGTGTAGTCGTTGCAGAAGGTGAGTATATCCACTGTGTTGTAGATGTTTAGCTCACGTGAGGCGTGTACCACTTTGCCCATGTGATAGTGATAAAAAGGATCGGTTACCCCTACTTTTGCTTCAATGCCAGATGTGCCAAGGATTTGACCGGTTAAAGTATCTTCTAACACGAACAAGTACCCTTCATCACCAGCACGACTCACCTTGGTGGCAAAGGATTCTTTTGATATTTCAATCTTGTTTTGCAACAAGGTTTCATCCACAGGAAGAGAGGTGAAACCAATACCAGACTCTTCTGCGATTTGATACAACGCAGCAAAGTCCTTTTGCTCAATTGGGCGTATGAGGTTCATAAAAGTTACGCTTCAGCTGTCTCGGCTGCAACCACTTTGGCAATACCACGCTCAAAGCACGCTAAACCTTCCAAAATGTCTTCGTCAGGGATCACCAAAGACGGCGCAAAGCGAACAACATTCATGCCAGCTACTAAACACATCAAGCCTTCGTCTGTTGCCGCTACCATAAAGTCCCGCGCTCGACCTTGATAATGCTCGTTCATAGCACAACCGAGTAACATGCCTTGACCTCGAATTTCGCTAAACACATTATACTTCGCATTTATGCGCTCGAGCTCTTTGCGAAACAGTGCTTCTTTGGCTTTAACCCCATCTAACACCTCTTGGTCATTGATGATGTCGAGGGCTTTTTCTGCAATAGCACACGCCAGAGGATTACCTCCGTAGGTTGAACCGTGTGTACCAGGCTTTAGACTTGCAGCAATCGCCTTAGTGGTAAGCATCGCCCCAATTGGAATGCCACCCCCTAGAGATTTAGCCGTTGTCAGAATATCAGGAGTCACATCTAAACCCATGTACGCGTAGAGGTGACCCGTTCTGCCCACGCCGGATTGAACTTCATCAAAAATTAACAGCGCATTGTGTTGGTCACATAGCTTGCGTACCCCTTTGACAAACTCAGGATCGGGACAGATGATGCCACCTTCGCCTTGCAGTGGCTCCATCATCACCGCACAGGTATCATCATCGATTAATTCGGCAAACGCGTCTAAATCGTTGTATTGACAGTGAGTGACCGCACCTGGTTTTGGGCCAAATCCATCTGAATATGCAGGTTGTCCGCCGACGGTCACAGTAAAGAATGTGCGACCGTGGAAGCCCTGGGTAAACGCAATGATTTTGTCTTTTTGAGCGCTGTGATGCTCGATCGCCCAACGTCGTGCAAGTTTCAAGGCAGCTTCGTTGGCCTCTGCACCTGAGTTACAAAAATACACAGCTTCTGAGAACGTCGCCTCATTGAGCTTTTGAGCAAGTCGCAACGCAGGCTCATTGGTGTAAACATTGGACAAATGCCATAATTTTTCACCTTGTTCGCGTAACACTTTGACCAATTCTGGATGACAGTGACCTAATACATTAACGGCAATACCACCTGCAAAATCGATAAATTCTCTACCGTCTTGGTCCCATACACGAGAACCTTGGCCCTTTACTGGTACCATGTCCGCAGGGTTGTAATTAGGAACCATAACATCATCAAATGTTGCGCGAGTGACTTGCATATTCTTTACCTTTAATTCGTTTAATGTGTCTAAAATACGCCTTTTTTGAGTCAGTGTAAATGCCTTTATCCCTTGTAAAATAAAGGGCTCTACGGGGTTTGCATAAAGCGTGCATAAACTCTGCATAAGTATTCGCACTGAGCTCAAAAAGTATGCGTAAATATTTAAAATATTTTTTTCATGAAAATGGGGGATAAGATTGAGTGTCTTAGCAAAAACGGCGTAGTAGACAAATTATATTTGTGATA
The DNA here is from genome assembly GCA_018623155.1 of Glaciecola sp. Taxonomy (GTDB): domain Bacteria; phylum Pseudomonadota; class Gammaproteobacteria; order Enterobacterales; family Alteromonadaceae; genus Opacimonas. The sequence continues at coordinate 62,052 of JAAZVZ010000001.1, read as the reverse complement.
GGAAGTTGTTTAATATGGCGTGTCCATGTTCAGTCAGAAGTGATTCAGGGTGAAATTGCACACCAAATAGCCGTTTGTTTGGTGCTTCTATGGCCATGATCACGTCTTCGTCCGTGGTAGCTGTGACAATAAAATCGCTCGGCAAGCTATTTGGGTCGATCATTAACGAGTGATATCGTGTAACGGTAAATTGTTCAGGTAAATGGTTGAACAACACTCCATTGTTGATGGTACGTATGGTCGAAACTTTGCCATGCATAGCTTGTTTTGCACGTATGATCCTTGCGCCAAAGACTTGGGCAATTGCTTGGTGCCCGAGACATACTCCTAATATAGGATACTGACCGTGGCATTGTTCAATCACTTTTAAGCTAATACCGGATTCGTTTGGTGTGCATGGCCCGGGTGAAATGACAATGGCAGAGGGAGCAAGCGCATGTATTTCATCAAGCGTAATGTCGTTATTGCGTTTGACTACGACCTCACAACCTAGCTCAACAAAGTAGCGAGCTAGATTGTGAGTGAATGAATCATAGTTATCAATGACTAAGACCATGTTATGAATCGTATATTATTGTGCGGGAATGAACCCAAGAGCACGATAAGTATCAGCAAGTGTTTTAGCTGCTCTGGCTGAAGCCTTTTGCGCACCTTGGTGCATGACTTCTTCCAAATAGGTACGGTCATTACGAATTTCTGCATAGCGAGCTTGAATGGGTTCAAGCATCGTTACCACTGCCTCAGCAACGTCACCTTTGAGGTGTCCATACATTTTATCAGTGTACTCAGGTACTAATTCATCAATACTGCGCCCGGTGGTACAGGACAATAATGATAAGAGATTAGAAACCCCTGCTTTGTTTTGTGGGTCAAAATAGATATTCGCGAGCTCGTCTGAGTCGGTCACTGCACGTTTTATCTTCTTGGTGATTTTTTTGGGTTCTTCTAATAGACCAATGAAGTTATTTGGATTGTCGTCAGACTTTGACATTTTTTTGCTAGGCTCTTGCAAGCTCATCACTCGGGCGCCGGCTTTTGGAATATGTGGGTCTGGTAAAGTAAATACGTCGCCATATAAATTGTTGAAACGCGTTGCAATATCACGAGTTAACTCGAGGTGTTGTTTTTGATCTTCGCCAACAGGTACTTCATTAGCTTGATATAACAAGATATCGGCGGCTTGTAATACCGGATAACTATACAAACCAACGTTGATATTGTTCTCGTTTTTGGCTGATTTGTCTTTAAATTGGGTCATGCGATTGAGCTCACCCATTTGTGTGTAGCAGTTTAGTACCCACGATAATTGTGCGTGTTCAGGCACATGAGATTGCATAAAAATAGTGCTTTTTTGAGGATCGATCCCGCATGCAAGATATAATGCTAATCCATCCAGGCACGCCTCCGTCAAATCAGCTGGGTTCTGACGCACTGTGATCGCATGCAAATCAACAATCATGTATAAGCAATCATGTGTATCTTGCATGGCAACCCATTGTTTGAGTGCACCCATATAGTTGCCAATTGTGAGTTGTCCAGATGGCTGGCAGCCACTTAATACCACAGGTTTTGTCATGTTAGGTTTCTCTTATGATGTTACGGTAGCAAGCTGTTCACGCATCTGTGAAATCACTTGCTGATAATCTGGTTGGTTGAAAATAGCTGAACCAGCGACAAACATATCGGCACCCGCGGCAGCTACTTGCGCAATATTAGCAGGTCCAATGCCACCATCAACTTCGATTCGAATGTCAGGATTCACTTGGCTACACATTGCCTTGACTTGAGCAATTTTGGTTAACGTATGAGGAATGAATTTTTGTCCACCAAATCCAGGATTGACAGACATAAGTAAAACATAATCCAGCTTGTGTAATACGTGTTCAAGATAATGTAATGGCGTCGCAGGATTTAGAACTAAGCCAGCTTGGCAACCACCCGCTTTGATTAATTCAATACTGCGATCAATGTGTTGTGAGGCCTCAGGGTGAAAACTAATCATGCTCGCTCCGGCTGCGATGAACTGCTCAATTAGGCTATCGACCGGTGAAACCATCAAATGCACATCAATAGGGGCGGTGATACCGTAATTGCGCAAAGCTTGGCAAATCGGTGCACCAAAGGTAAGGTTAGGAACATAATGGTTGTCCATGACATCGAAATGCACAATATCTGCACCAGCGTTGATGACAGAAGCAACCTCATCACCGAGACGGGCGAAATCTGCTGATAATATAGAAGGGGCAATTAAGTAGGGTTTCATTTGGCCAGCCTTTTTTGTCGCTAAAATTGGTGAGCATTTTACACGAGAAACACCTCCGACCCCAAATCCAATCTTAGTTTAATCATCTATCCGAGGTATTGTTATTCACTTATTATGAGCCATGATGGGGCGGAGCTCACTATTTTGGTGCAATGACAGGTTGCATCACTTTAAAAAAATGTAAATCTCTCATGAAGATTGTGTTTTTATGCAATAAAAACAATGTTTTACAAAATTGGCGCACATTTTGAATTAGTTATGTTAGTACATCACAAATTTACTAAATTCCTAAAAAGCACTTTTTATAAGTGTTCAGGATATAATTTTACTCAATGGAGAAACACATGAAACTAGCAAAATTAACCGTCATCGCAACGGCTTTACTTTCAACGACAGCAATGGCCGATTGGTCGGCAAATGTTGGCATCGTATCTGATTATCATTTCCGTGGTATTCAACAAACTGAATCTGCATCAGCATCTGCAGGTGTTGATTATGAAAATGGTGGATTTTATGCCGGTGTTTGGACGGCTGAAGTAGAAGATGGTTTGGAAGTCGATTTATATGGTGGATACGGTTTTGATATTACTGATGGTGTAAGTGGTAGCGTTGGTTATACAACGTATCAATATACAGGTGATTTTGATTCTGCATACAACGAATTTAATTTCGGTTTAAGTGCTGGTATGTTCAGCCTTGAGTATTCAGTGGGTACATGGGATGGCCCTGTTGATAATGAGATGGATGTCGATTATGACTTCGTTGGCCTTACTGTTGAAGGCGAAAGTGGTCTATACGCGACAGCGGGTTTCTTTGGCAAAGACACTGAGGGTGAATACTTTGAGCTTGGTTATGGTACATCAGTTGGTGAATTTGATGTAGGCTTAGGTTTAGTCGTAAGCGGCTCTGACTTAGATGACTCAGAATCACTATACCTATCACTTAGCAAATCATTTGATTTATAATTTTTTGAACTTATTCGTTTAAAATGTGTACAAAAAAATGCTAGATGTTCATGCATCTAGCATTTGTTTTTATGAGAAACTACATTATACTTAAAACTTAAATTCAATTAGGACATGTTATGGTTATTTCATATAAAGTTGTAGCCTTTGCGGTTTTTGCTGTTGCAGTAGTAGGCATTGATTCTTACTTAGCTCATAGTAAAGCGAAAGATTGCTATGCTTTTTTGCAAACCGATTCCATGTTTTCTTTAGCTGACGTTGAAACATCTACGCTCACATCCAATCCAATGAGCTCTGTAACTCGTTCATCTGCACCGATTGAATTATCTCAAACTGCTCAAAGTCAACTTAATCAATGCCTTGCAGCAAAACAAAACCAAGTCAGTTGGTTTGATTGGGTATTTTCCAACTCAGATTCTGGCACATTCCATTATCTTGATTTACTCGAGTTACTCACACCAAACAATGATTCTGATTATTCTTCTGGTGCGCCAAACCGCCCCGCTACTCAGTAACCACTAGCTGAGTGTAGAGTTGAAACCGAATATTTGGCAAATTATTAAATCCGTAGCGGCCAGCGCGATAGGCGTTCAATCACAGGCTAACTACGAACAGGACTCAAAATCAAATTCCTTTGTCCCATACTTAATAGTGGGAGTTATTTTTGTATTGTTATTTATTGCTAGCCTCATTGCGTGGGTGAATGCCATGCTGGGTTAAATGGCAGAATAAATTGCTAATAACTCTCTGACTTTTACTCTGCCTTCTGCTTGTCTTGAAATAGAACGGTGTACTTTTAACCCCTTGATGCGACTTGCATCGGCGTAGAGTTCTCGAGTGATGGCAATGTCGTGATTGGAGATGACAGTTGTGATCCCCTTTGTTTGAGCGTTCTTGGCACATTCAACAAGGCGCAACTGTTCCTGATGACTAAAAGAATTACCTGCATAAGCGGTAAAATGCGCGGTAAGAGTTAATGGAGTGTAAGGCGGGTCGCAGTAAATTACGTCACCTTTTTGAGCTTGCTCAAATGCGATTGAAAAGTCCCCTTGCATCAAATGTGCAGATTGGAGCTTTTCAGACATATGTTTTAATTCCCTTTCAGGGAAATAGGGCTTTTTGTAGCGTCCAAAAGGGACATTATAACCACCTTTGGCGTTGTAACGACATAAACCATTAAAGCCATGACGGTTAAGGTATAAAAATAAACAGGCACGACGAAATGTATCACTGTTTTTGTTAAATTCTTCTCGAAATTCGTAATATCTGTCAGGCGTATTATTTTCAGGAGAGAACATATCAGCAGTCGCGTCAATGTAACGTGTCACATCCGTTTGAATAGCTTGATAAAACCCAACCAGATCAGGATTCATGTCATTGAGAACATATCCTGGATAATCGGTATTCAAACTGACGGAGGCCCCACCAACAAATGGCTCAATCAAACGTTTAATGCCACGCTTGGGTAAACAGCGCTGGATCTCAGGAACTAACTTTTTTTTGCCACCGGCCCATTTTAAACATGCACGATGCTTGGTTATTGTCATTAGTTAAGAGTATTTCACGTTGTACTGCTAGACTCGATTTGGCAAACGCACCCGCAGCTATAATTTATGATGGTAAAGAGTTTACAATGCTGAGCGCTTCTTGCCTACCAATTCTTTTCAACAAACAAACCTCATTGGGAGAAGTGGATGCGTTCAGCATGATCGAATTTATTTTGTTCGGACGTCGTCCCCTAAAATTGCTATTAAAACTTCAGTATCGACTGCATCGGTTACTACCGCTGAACCAATACTCGTAGGTAAGATATAGCGTATGTTACCGGCTTGTACCTTTTTGTCGTGGGCCATATGTTTTACGTAGATTTGATAGTTCATATCTTTAGGGCCGTCAACAGGTAACTCAAACGCCTCAAGCAGTGCTTCAATGCGTTGACAATCAGATGCAGTCACCATGTTATGTGCCATAGCAACTTTTGAGGCAATATTGATACCTGCGGCAACAGCTTCACCATGCAGCCAGTTCCCATAGCCCATTTCAGCCTCAATAGCATGTCCAAAGGTGTGTCCTAAATTGAGTAATGCGCGAAGCCCACGCTCCTGTTCGTCCTGCGCAACAATCTCTGCTTTAATGGCGCAACAACGCTCAATTGCATAGCGTAAACTGGGCATATCTAAGGCCTTTAAGGCGTCCGCATTTTGTTCAAGCCAAGCAAAGAATTCGCCATCGTAGATCACGCCATATTTGATGACTTCGGCCATGCCTGCTGCAAATTCTCTAGCTGGCAGAGTGCTTAATGTGGTCGGATCGATAAATACCGCTTGAGGCTGATAAAACGCACCAATCATATTTTTGCCAAGCGGATGATTAACCGCTGTCTTACCACCGACAGATGAGTCTACTTGAGATAATAACGTGGTCGGCATTTGAATAAAATCAATACCCCGTTGAAAGCATGCCGCTGCAAAACCAGTTAAATCACCTATGACACCACCACCTAAAGCAATCAAGGTGGTATCCCTTGAGGCATGTTGTTCAAGCAGAAATGTTTGAATTTGTTCGAATCTCGTTAAGTCTTTGTATTGCTCGCCGTCGGGCAAAACGATATGCGACAAACTGAAATCTTCTAGAGCGTTCAGCACTTGTGACAAATATAAAGGCGCAACGGTCTCGTTAGTAACAATTACGACTTTATTCGTTTTGATTAACGGTGTAACCGTTGCTTTGTTTAAGCAGTCTGGGGAGATAATTATGGGGTAGCTACGCGCCCCAAGTTCAACGGTAAGGGTATGCATGGGGCGATTCGCTCATAGTTTTACGGTGTTAATGACCGATTTTTTGCATTATCTGATTAGCTACCGCGCGTGCACTTTGCTCATCAGTATCCACAATATAATCAGCAACTTCTTCGTATAATGGATTGCGCTCTTCAGCAAGTTTGGTTAATACAATTTCTGGGTCGTCTTCCTGTAGTAACGGACGACGTTTGTCTCGCTGTGTGCGAGCTACTTGCTTGTCGATTGTTGTTTTGAGATATACAACAATACCACGGGCAGATAGGCGGTTGCGGACTGCAGAGTTAATTATAGACCCACCACCTGTAGCAAGGACAATACCTTGTCGGTCGGTTAACTCGTTGATCATTTCTGCTTCGCGCTTCCGGAAACCATCTTCTCCTTCGATATCAAAAATCCAAGAGATATCAGCGCCAGTTTTGCGCTCGATTTCTTGGTCAGAATCAAAGAACTCTAAATGTAACTCATCAGCTAGATGGCGACCAATAGTGCTTTTGCCAGCACCCATAGGACCAACTAAAAAGATATTACGTTTTTCAGCCATATCTGGATAATTCGCTTGTGAATGTGAAAGAAATGCTTGGGGCTCAGTTATGTACAATCCCAGCAAATGTCACGCCGTAGGCATGCTACGAGCCATGACGCCAATTTCCTCGTGAAATTTTCGAGACGCGAGATTATCTCAGTCTTACGGTAAATGTTCAAGTTTAATCTGTGATAATTTTGGGTGTGACAAATATCAACAGCTCACGCTTTTGTTCAATATTGACTTCATTTTTAAACAGTCCGCCCAAGATTGGCATATCTCCTAAAACGGGCACTTTGGCTACGTCGTCAGTACGAATTTGCTGAAATATACCTCCTAACACGATCGTCTCTCCGTTTTCGACTAATACTTGAGTCTTGATCTCTTGGGTATCAATCGCCACGGCAGGGCCTGTTGGTGTGGTAACTGTTTCACCTCGAGTGTCTTGTGTAACAGTAAGATCCAAAATAATTCGATTATCCGGAGTAATATGCGGGGTGACTTTCAAACTGAGTACCGCTTTTTTGAATTCTACTGATGTCGCACCTGACGATGTTGCTTGAACATAAGGAATTTCAGTCCCTTGTTCAATATAGGCTTCTTGTTGGTTGGCAACTGTGATGCGAGGACTCGCAATGATCTCACCTTTGTTTTCGCTCTCTAACGCAGCAAGCTCTAAATCTAAAATTGTACCATCCATTAATTTAGCAACTTGAATCCCGATACGTCCTGCAGGTGAGGTAACAGGTAAACTGACATTGAGACGCTGAGACAAATCCGCGTCGCTGCCAATGACAGCAGCATTATTGGCTGCTGCACTACCGGAAGTGCGAACACTGCCATTTTGAGCGGTCAAGCCCCACTGAACACCTAACTGTTTATCCAGATTATCTCTTACGGTGACCATACGCGATTCGATGCGTACTTGTTTTACTGGAACATCGAGCGTTGCAAGGAGTACTTCAATCGCAGCAATGGAGTCATTGGTATCTCTGATCAATAAAGTGTTAGTTCGTTCATCCACAGCAACCGATCCACGCGGTGACAGAAGGCCTCCGTTCGCTGAACGCAAGAGAGTCGCTAAATCGGATGCCTTAGCATAATTGATGGAAACATTTTTGTTGGTTAGGGGGATCAGTTGTTGTACTTGTTGTTGCGCTTGTAACTCGGCTGTTTCTTGTGCATTGAGTTCATCACGTGGTGCAATGAGTAAGATATTGCCTTCAATACGTTTGTCCAACCCTCGAATTTTTAAAATCATATCCAACGCTTGATCCCAAGGTACATTGCTTAAGTTTAAGGTCACTGCGCCATTCACCGAATCGGTTGTGACTAAGTTAAAACCATTTAGTTGTGCAATGATTTGTAGGACCTGACGTACCGGCACATCTTGAAAATCTAACGAAATCGGTTTGCCAGTGTAACCGGCAACAAGCTGTGCAGTCAGAGCTTGGTCTGGTTTAGCTGCCACTTCAATTAGCATTTGGTTACCGTTTTGATTTTGCTTAATCACTGCAGCCTTCTGATGGGTAATGACGAGTTTCGCTGAACTGGCTTCTTGAAATGTTTCCAAAGAGTCAATGAAGGTCGCAAATTGAGTGACATCAATATATACGAGTTGTTCTGGTGAAAGTGACGTATTGAGAAATGTCAAAGACGTTTGTGACGCTTCACTTACTTGATTTACTCTTGGAGGTAAGTCTGAAAATGTTAGGGTTATCTGACCTACTTGGTCATTTATCCTTTTGTAGTCTATGCCTAACAGAGTGTTTGCAAAACTTGGTGATGTAGACAATACAAAGCCTAAAATGAAAGAGGTGAAAAATATAATGACCTTATACATTGTCTTTCTCCTGATGGAGGTTATCTAGGGTAATAGTGGTACTTTGTTGGATATAACAACCTGTTCCATCCGGGATCATTTGTTGAACGTGAATACTACGCTTGTCTACTGCGATGATTTTGCCATGATAAAGCCCAATAAAATCACCGCTCTGGACTTTATGCACTTTGCCATCGTGGGTCGTTAATAATGCATAATGAGTTTGTGTGGATAACGTATCATCTTGCAATTGAATAGTGCCTTGAAGCTGAATGGCATCAATACCATAAAACTCGAGTGGATCTTTATTTCTATCAAAATCGGGTGTTAAACAGTTTTTGAGGTGTTTTGCCGACTCGACTTGTGCGGCTTGTTCGAGCCGTGCAAAAGGACTGCGTAAGTGTTTCACCTCGTATTGCACACTTGGGACGGTAACAAACTCAGGCTTCGGCTCAACCAACCCAGCAGGTTGTGCTTTGGTGGTCGCAACAAAGCTTTCTAAATCCGATATATCGGCAGTACAACCGCCAATAAATCCACAGAACAAGATACCGATCAAACTATATGATTTCATTGTGATGCACCTGCTAAAGCCGAACTGATATCGTCGCGGTCGTTGGTTCGATAAGTCTGTGCCTGCATTTGCAACTGCAAATTGTCGTCAGAAAAATGCACAGTAAAATCATGCAGCGTCACAATACGGGGTAAGTTAGCAATTTTTGCAACAAATTGGCCAAATGCGTGATATTGCCCAGTTACTTCTAATTGAATGGGAAGCTCTGTATAAAAACTCTTACGCTGTTCTGGTTGCCATTGTAATAGTTGAAACCGCAAACCAGAGGTGGTGCCAACATAGGTAATATCATCAAGTAGGCCAGGGGTTTCGTTACTGGTTGGTAATGCTTTGAGCATTTGCGAAAAATCTTTTTCTAGTTCTGCAAATTGTGTTTGATACATAGATAAGTTGGATGCAATTCGCTGTTTTGCCAGAAACTGCGAACGTAATTTTTCTTCAGCTTGTTGACTCTGTTCTAATTGAGGTAGTTTAGGTGCGATTAGTAGGTAATTTCCTAATATTATGACGAATAAAGCAACGATGATCGCAACTACTATGCGGATTTCACGCGGCCATCGATGAACTTGATCAAAATCCAGTTGGTTGAGTTTTTTGAGTTGCTGAAAGTCGAAATTCATTTCTTAACCTCTAAGCTGGCTAATGTGTCATCAAGAGAGTCCGACACAGGAACTAGCTCTTGCGATAATGAGATCGTTAACCGGAACTCACTTAGCGCTTGGGCCGACCCTGTGGAAGCGGTTACAGAAGATAATTCAGGTGCAATAAAATAGGCTGATTCGTTGAGATTGCGGATAAATGTCGATAAGCGATTGTTAGAATTTGTCTGACCATCGATCAAAAGAGTGTTATCAACTCGGCTAAAGTAGGTTAAACGAATACCTTCTGGCGTCAGTTTTACTAATTGGGAAAAAATCGTCGCGGCGGTATTACGGGACTGTTGGAGTTGTTCAATTAATTTCATGCGCTTTGCTAACGCATCACGTTTATTGTTGATAAATTGAATCTGACCGATATCTTTATCGAGTTGAGTAATATGTTGAGACAAAAATGCATTGCGAGCCTCTTGTTGGCTAATAAGATGATACAACCCTTTTGAGGTGGCCCAAACCAGCATAAAACAAATGAGTGCAATGCCAACTAACCCTGATAAATATCTCTGTTTTTGTTGTTGGGCTTTTTTTTCGCGCCATGGAAGGAGGTTTATCGATGACATGACAATATACTCCCTGAACATAGTCCATAGGCTAGAGTAAACTGTGAACCATAGCGAGTTAATAACTCTCTAGCGACGTTATTTTGACATCTCAAATCTGCCACAGGATTCAGTATGTTGATTCCGTGATTCAACTCGTTACCCAGTAATTCTTGAATATCGGGTAATTGGGAAACGCCGCCACTTAACCAGATACGCTTGTTATTGCACGAATCAAAAGAATGTTGAAATAGCTGCAATGCGCGTTGACATTGTTGCGCACAATGCGCCACAAAAATAGGGTAAATTGATGCACGCCAATTGTGTTCAAGGTCGTCTTCAAATAAGGACTTTATCGCAGAATCTCGGTCTTGTTGGTATGATGACATGACATCGCTGACCAAACCGCTCAAGCCAAATTGATGTTCTTTGTGATACACCAGTTTGTTTTCGTACAAAGCACATATGTGCATCATTTCATGACCAATATGTAACACGATCTCAACGGAATCAGAAGATGGGATTATATGTTTGAGTATCACATTCACGAGTGCGTTGTACTCTACATCCATCACTGTGGGTTCGAGTTTTTCTTCACGCAATAAAGTACATCGTGAATCAACTAATTCGCGATGTGCCGCGGTGAGCAAAACATCATCTTTACCTTGATGAGTATGACTGACACCCAAATGTTCAAAGTCCAAATAAATGTCTTCAAGTGGAAAGGGTAAAAAACTGTCAACTTCCAGGAGTATTTGTTCTTCAAGGTCATACTCACTGAGTTGGGTTTCGACTTGCACACGTTTCGATATCACATGAGAGCCAGCAATGGCAAGCGCTACATCACAGTTATGGGTATTGATTTGGCGTTTGATTTTTTTTAACGCTAGTGCGAGTGCATCAAAATCTTGGATTACTCTGTTTTGCAGCGCCTGTTCTGGGATTTGCTCAATGACTGCCCCCAACACACTCAAATCATCATCATTAGGTTGTAAAAGCAATGCTTTGACAGCACTAGAGCCAATATCAATACCCAATGTTGGTCGTTTTTTTCGTGTAAACCAAGAACGCTGCACAAGTTGAACCTCTTATTTATATCCTATATTAAGCATATCCCCTGCTGAGTGATTAGGGATCCGTAAAATCACACTTAGGTATACAAATATATCCTTAAATCTATGCGTAGTAGGCCAGTTTTAAGGCCAGTTTTTTAGGCGAGGTGTGAAAAGAGTATGGCCCAAGATGCATATGGGGAAAATCCTGATCGATGTGAGCGATAGAAGATGCAGTACGCCGAGCAAATGTGTAGAATAGCAGCTGCAAATTCGGATGTGTGTAAGAGTAGTATTATCATGCAAAAGCTAAAATTAGCTTTAAAATTTATTGTCGTCATGTTTATTGCTGGGGTGACCCTTGGCATGTTAGCTGTGGCCACAATTTATTTTATGGTCAAGCCGGATTTGCCTTCTGTGGAAGTTCTTAAAGACATTCGTCTGCAAACCCCGTTGCGCATTTATACTCAAGATGGTCAGTTAATCGGACAATATGGAGTTAAGCGTCGTATCCCCATAGCCATCGACGAGGTTCCCACGCGGCTTGTCAATGCTATATTAGCCACGGAGGACTCACGTTTTTATGAACATGATGGGATCGACCCAATCGGCATGACTCGCGCGTTGGTCAACCTTGTTGTAACCGGACAAAAAGGGCAAGGTGGTTCGACGCTTACCATGCAATTAGCTCGCGGGTTCTTCTTAAGCCGTGAAAAGACCTATATTCGTAAAGTCAAAGAAATATTCATCGCTTGGCATATAGAACAAACCCTCAATAAAGATGAAATTTTGGAATTGTATATAAATAAGGTCGAGTTAGGACACCGCGCTTTTGGTTTTGGTGCTGCTGCCCAAGTCTATTATGGTAAGACCTTAAATGAGTTGACACTCGCGCAAATAGCTACTCTAGCAGGCTTGCCTCAAGCACCATCGGTCTTAAATCCAATCAGTCGCCCTGAGCGTTCTGTTGAACGACGCAAAATCGTTTTATATCGAATGTTAGATGAGGGGTATATTTCTCAAGAAGAGTATACATTAGCCAAAAATGCCCCAGTGACAGCGCAAAAGCACGGTGCGGAGCTTGATTTAGCAGCACCATATTTAGCGGATTTGGTCTATAACGAAATGGTTGAGTTGTACGGTAAAGAGATAGCTGAGACTGCTGGGTTTAAGGTCTATACCACCGCCCCTGCATCACTGCAACATGCTGCTCAAAATGCAGTACGACAAAACATGCATGATTATGATGAGCGTCACGGTTATCGTGGCCCCATCACAACTATTAACGAATTACGTGATGCTGAGCAGATGGTTGACACGCTACCCACTAGCACAGTGCCATTGGAACCATTGACGAGCGAAGAGAGTAGCCTTGAGATCGTGATTCAAGATGGTGATTTCGAGTTGCTTGACAACGTTGATGCAGTTGCTCCCCTCAAGGTGGCATTAGTCACTCAAGTGAATGAGCGAGACATTAGTGTAAGGCTTGCTGGGGCTGGAGAGGATATTAAGATTGAATGGTCTGGCCTTGCCTGGGCCAGACCTTATATCAACGATCATCGGCAAGGTCCCATTCCCGAGACTGCTGCAGATATTGTGCAAGTTGGCGATGTGGTGAATGTGCGTGAAACTGAGGCAAAGCAATGGTCATTGAGTCAATTACCTACTGTGGGTGCTGCATTTGTCGCTCTCGATCCCAATGATGGTGCGGTTAGGGCTGTGGTGGGTGGATATAACTTCTATGCATCTCAATTTAACCGTGCGACGCAGGCTAAACGACAAGTTGGTTCGAATATTAAACCATTTATCTATTCAGCAGCTTTAGAGTCAGGTTATACCCTTGCCAGTGTCATTAATGACGCACCAATTAACCAATGGGATGCAAGCTCTGGTGTGGCATGGCGCCCACAAAACTCACCCGCGGTATACGATGGTCCAATTCGTATGCGTGTCGCGTTAGGCAAATCTAAAAACGTTGTTTCGGTTCGCTTATTACGTGCAATTGGTATTGAAAACGCAGCGCGTTATTTGGCAAAATTTGGTTTCCAACTTGATGATATACCTCGCGATGAAACCTTATCGTTGGGCTCTGGCTCTCATACTCCTTTAGAAGTTGCAAATGGTCTAGCCGTTTTTGTCAATGGTGGCCATGCAGTAAAACCTTACTTTATTGAACGCATTACGAGTAATGAAGATGAGTTAATTTGGGAAGCTAAACCATTACTAGCCTGTTCAGAGTGCGGTGCAACTATCGATACGAATGATCCGCTAGCCATTCCAAAAATGGATTATACACGACAAGCCCCACAAGTGATTTCTGCTCAAAACGCGTTTTTGGTCACTGAAATGATGCGTACAGCCGTAAGAGCCAATGGTTCATGGAATAACAAAACCTATTGGTTAGGTACGGGGTGGCGCGCTCGAAATCTTTTGCAACGAACAGATATTGGCGGAAAAACCGGTACGACAAATGATGCGCGTGATACTTGGTTCAGTGGTTTTGCACCGGGCTTAGTTGCCACCAGCTGGCTAGGCTTTGACGATAGTAACCGTCAGCTTGGACGCACCACTCGCAACCAGCACTTAGTTAATATGAATCCCGATCGTTTTAACTGGATTGGTAACGGAATGTTTGGCGCAGAAGATGGCGCTAAAGGTGCACAGCCTGCTTGGATTTATTTTATGCAGTCTGCCTTACAAGATGTTCCGTCGCAACCTGTCACAATACCCGCCGGTATCACACAAGTAAGAGTGGACCGTGCAACAGGTAAATTAACTCCTCGTAATGATCATACCGCCCTCTTTGAATACTTTGCATTAGGCACTGAGCCAACAGTTTCCCTGCGTTCAGATCAAGTCATTGATCCGCTAGAACAAAAAAAATCAACAGAGTTTGATGAGGGGGATGATATTTTCTAGCGTCTTACTCGTAATATAAAATCAAAAATTACAATAATAAAAAGAATAACTTCATCACTCGACAGGATTTACGATGACAAGTAATGAGTATTTGTATATTCCACATGCTGGCCCAGCACTTTTAGAAACGCCTTTATTGAACAAAGGCAGTGCGTTTTCTGAACGCGAGAGAAAATCATTTAATCTGATGGGGCTGCTTCCCCCTCGATATGAAACGATTGAAGAACAAGCTGAGCGCGCGTATCAACAGTATAAGAGCTTTACGGATCCACTCAATAAACATATTTATCTGCGGGCTATTCAGGACACCAATGAAACCTTGTATTTTAAGTTAGTGCAAGAGCATATCGTTGAAATGATGCCCATCATTTACACTCCTACCGTGGGTGAGGCGTGTGAACGTTTTTCGGATATTTATCGATCATCACGTGGTTTATTTATCTCATATAAAGAACGTTATCACCTAGATGACGTTTTGCGCAATGCCACAAAACGCAAGGTAAAAGTCATCGTTGTGACAGACGGTGAACGTATATTGGGATTGGGTGATCAGGGTATTGGTGGTATGGGCATACCAATCGGTAAGTTATCTTTGTACACCGCTTGTGGTGGTATCAGTCCAGCCTATACCTTGCCCATTACTTTAGATGTTGGAACTAACAATCAAGCGCTGTTGGACGATCCTATGTATATGGGTGAACGTCACACGCGTATCGATCAAGAAACGTATGACGAATTTATCGCGTTATTTATGCAGGCAGTCAAACGACGCTGGCCCGAAGCTATGGTGCAGTTTGAAGATTTTGCTCAGCCCAATGCCATGCCGATTTTGCAAAAATACCGCGAGGACTATTGCTGTTTTAATGATGATATTCAAGGTACTGCGGCGGTTGCTTTGGGGACATTACTCTCGGCATGTCGCTTAGCGGGTAAGACGCTTTCGAGTATGCGCATTGCATTTGTTGGGGGCGGTTCAGCTGGCTGTGGCATCGCTGAAATGCTCATTCAACAAATGAAGCACGAGGGATTATCGGATGGCGATGCGCGAGCACGCATTTATATGGTTGATAGATTGGGTCTAATAACGGATGACACGCCAGACTTGAGAGATTTTCAAGCCGCTTTGGCGCAAAGTCGGGACGCAATTTCTGACTGGCAGATCAGTGGCGAGTATCCAAAGTTATTAGAGGTTGTCGCGCATGCTAAGCCGGATGTGCTGTTAGGCGTATCTGGTGTGCCGGGATTGTTTACTGAAGAAGTCGTGAAGACCATGACAGCGCACCATGATTTACCGATTATTTTTCCGCTATCCAATCCATCTAAACGGGTTGAAGCGACACCTGAAGATGTGATCCGCTGGTGTAATGGTCAAGTGATTGTTGCGACGGGCAGTCCATTTGAGCCAGTCTTTTATAATGGTGAGTCATTCCCAATCGCACAATGTAATAACAGCTATATTTTCCCAGGCATTGGTCTAGGTGCTTTGGTAGCCAAATCACGAATCATCAGTGATGAGATGTTAATGGTCGCGGCGAGTACGCTTGCGGAGCTTTCACCCGTCGCTAATACGGGTAAAGGCGCGCTATTACCCCCCATCACGGATATTCACTCCATCAGTAAGGCAATTGGCTTTGCTGTGGCAAAGGTAGCCATGAAACAGGGTCATGCATTGAGTGTCTCTGACGAAGAGTTACGTGCGCGCATTAATGCTCAGTTCTGGCAACCGGCGTATCGAGAGTATAAGCGAGTGAGTGTGTAATTTAGTGAGCGACTGGAAGCGTAAAAACCTTGCTGTTACGAGTAAAGTTATACAGTTCTTGTTTTGCGTTCGGTAAATCACTGATCTCACCTGGGCGGAACCCTTGCTCCAAAAACCAATGAGCAGTGAGTGTGGTTAACACGAACAATGTCGACAAATCTAACTGTTGTGCTTCATTGATGAGCGCTTCGAGTAAGCGTTCACCAAGGTTTTTGCCTCGGTAATCGCTGTGAGTAGCCACGCAAGCAACCTCGCCACACGCAGCTTCTGGATAAGGGTATAGTGCAGCGCAGGCGATGATCATGCCGTCACGCTCAATGACAGTAAAATGGTCAATTTCGTTCTCTAAACGCTCACGAGAACGTTTCACTAATGCACCACTTTCTTCTAGCGGCTTGATTAATTGTAAAATCCCTACAACATCTTCTATGGTTGCTGGTCGCAATTGTTCATAGTGGTTTTCGGTTACTAAAGAACCAGTCCCGTCACGGGTAAACAGTTCTTTGAGTAATGATCCATCGACGTTATAGCTGACGCAGTGAGAGCGCTCGGTACCGTTAGCGACGCTGTGATGCAGCGCGTTTAGAACACTGGGTTCATTAATAAGTGCACTGTGCTCTAATAAGTTTTCTAGCTGTTGTAACGAGACATTGCGCAGCAATCTGTCATCTCGATCAATTAATCCTTTGTGCTCAGAAAACGCAATGAGCTTGTCAGCATCCAATATTTTTGCTGCTTCCACAGCAACATCTTCATGAGATAAGTTGAAGACCTCACCGGTAGGTGAATAACCAATTGGGGAGAGCAAAACAATAAAGCCATCATTTAAGTGGTTGGTGATCCCACTTTTGTCAATGCGACGCACTTGACCGGAGTTTTCAAAGTCGATGCCTGCGCGAACGCCTATTGGTTTGGCGACAACTAAATTGCCTGAAGCTACCCGCACGTCGGAACCATGCATAGGAGAGTTGGCTAAACCCATCGTTAACAACGCTTCAATCTGGGCTCTGACAGAACCTGCTGCATCTTGTACACACGCTAAAGTTGGCTTATCCGTGATGCGTACGTCATCTTGGTAACGGGATTCAAATCCGCGCATTGCGACGCGTTCTTCAATCTGTGGACGAGCACCGTGGACGATCACTAAACGCACACCCAAAGAATTCAATAGAGCAATATCATGAATAATTGTAGGTAATTTAGGACTGGCAACTGCTTCCCCACTTAACATGATGACAAAGGTCTTGCCCCGATGCGCATTAATGTAAGGCGCCGAGTTGCGAAACAGTGAAATCATATCAAGATGGGTTAAAACCATTATAACATTCCCAAAATTAACGTGTTTGTTGTGCGCTTAAAAATGCAAGCGCATGTTCGATGGCTTTTGTGACTGGCTCTTTACCAGTACCGCCTAGGATATTGCGTTTATTAACCAAATATTCCAATTGCAAAATTGGGTATACATCGTCTTTGATGATAGGTGAAAACTGTTGTAACTCTGTCACAGTAAGCGCTTCTAATGGCTTGCCTTGTTCAATCGCATAGACAACCGCTTGACCAGAGATATCATGTGCCGTTCTGAAAGGAATACCACGCTCGACCAGATAGTCAGCTAGCTCTGTAGCATTGGCATAACCTTGTTTAGCAGCTTCTTCGCACCGAACTTTGTCTACTTGCATGCTATCAAGGACTTCGACAGAAATGGCTAGACAGATATGCCACTGAGTCACAGCATCCATGGCACCTTCTTTGTCTTCTTGCATATCTTTATTGTACGCAAGTGGTAATCCCTTCATGGTGACTAGTAGGCCTTGTAGGGCACCAAAGACACGGCCACATTTACCGCGCATTAATTCACAAGCATCTGGGTTTTTCTTTTGTGGCATCAAAGAGGAGCCTGAGGTCACGCTATCGCCTAGTGTAATAAATCCAGATTCTCCAGAATTATAAAAAATCAAATCTTCTGCCATACGTGAGATATGCATCATGGAAGTAGAGGCACAAAACAACAATTCAAGAACAAAATCACGGTCAGATACAGCATCCAACGAATTTGTACATGGGCCTGAAAAACCCAGTTGTGAGGCTATCTCATGACGATCGACTGGGAAAGTGGTCCCGGCAAGTGCCCCACATCCTAGCGGAGCGTAATTCATGCGCGCAAGAGCATCATCAAGGCGAGAAACATCGCGTTTGAACATCTCTACATAGGCTAATGCCCAGTGGGCAAAACGCACGGGTTGTGCGCGTTGTAAATGTGTATAGCCAGGGAAAATAATATCTTGAGTGCGTTGCGCGACATCCGTTAATGAAGTAATGACGGCGATAAGATCGGCACGTAACATGCTAACATGGTCTTTTACCCATAAACGAAAATCGGTCGCTACCTGATCATTACGTGAGCGTCCAGTGTGCAGTTTGCGTCCAATATCACCGAGTTGTTTAGTCAGTTCAGCTTCCACAAACGCGTGAATGTCTTCTTCATCGGTCAGAGAAAAATCTAATTCATTCGCTTTAGCTTTGGCTAATAACGCGTCCAACGCAGTTTCAATCTTATTTTGTTCATCGTGAGTCAATACGCCGGCTTTGGCAATTGCACGAGACCAGATGATTGAGCCCCAGATATCTTGCGCGGCCATGACTTGGTCAAACCCAATGGAATCATTGACCTGACGAAACATGTTTGAGCTACCTTGGGCAAACCGCCCACCCCATAATGCCATCTTGCACTCCTAACGTTAATTTACTCGGCTTTATCCATATCGTGCATTGCTTTGATGCGACTTGATAGGCTGAATAAACGAATGAAGCCTTCCGCGTGGGATTGGTCATATACATCATCAGCGCCAAAGGTTGCGAAATCTTCTGAATACAGGCTATTTGGCGAACGACGCTGGGTCACAGTCGCGGTTCCCTTGTATAGTTTCACCACAATATCACCCGTGACGAGTTGCGCAAAAGAGTTCGCACCTGCAAGTAAGGCATCATTGAGCGCTGTAAACCATCGTCCATCATACATAACATGCGAGAATTCTAGGCCAAGTTGTTCACGATGCTTCAGGGCTGCTTTGTCTAATACTAAACATTCAAGCGCTTTGTACGCTTTGACCAAAATTGTGCCTCCAGGCGTTTCGTAACATCCGCGTGATTTCATGCCGACCAGACGATTTTCAACAATATCAATGCGACCCACACCGTGTGCAGCTCCTATGCGGTTCAGTTCCATTAAAGCTGGATAAGGGGCAAGTGTTTGGCCATTTACAGCCACTAATTCACCTTTGTCAAATGACAGTGTTACGGTTTCAGGCGTATCTGGTGCATCCATTGGGTCAACGGTTAGCGTCCAAATGCCTTTTGTTGGTTCACACCATGGATCCTCTAACTCTCCACCTTCGTGTGAAATATGCCATGCGTTAGCATCACGGCTGTAAATCTTAGTTGCTGAAGCCGTCGTTTGAATATTGCGCTCTGCCAGATAATCAAGTAAGTCTTCACGAGATACCATATCCCACTCACGCCAAGGCGCAATAACGGTTAAGTCAGGTGCTAAAGCAGCGAAGGTCGATTCAAATCGCACTTGGTCATTACCCTTGCCGGTACAGCCGTGGCATAATGCATCCGCACCGACTTTGCGCGCAACTTCTACTTGCGCTTTGGCAATAACAGGGCGTGCCATTGAGGTACCAAGTAAATATTCACCTTCATATACTGCACCTGTTTTGACAGTAGGGTATATATAATCGGCGACAAATTCGTCTTTTAAATCCACGATGTAGCATTCGCACGCACCACTGGCAATGGCTTTCTCATGTAAGCCTTCTAATTCTTCATCACCTTGACCCACATCGGCGGCAAAAGCAACAACCTCACAGTCGTAGTTTTCCTTTAACCAAGGAATGATCGCTGAGGTATCTAAACCACCAGAATAAGCTAAAACGACTTTTTTGATATCTTTTTTCATGAATGATAACTCTTACACATTTGCCCCAAGCAACGTCACCATAATGGCATTTTGTGCATGCATACGGTTTTCTGCTTGTAACATTAATAATGAGGCGTCCGAATCCATTAGTTCGCCCGTAATTTCTAAATCGCGATGTGCCGGTTGGCAATGCATCACATATTGCGCGCCACACTGTTCCATGAGTGCCTGATTAACCTGATAAGGCATGAATTTATCTTTGATTTCAGCCAGGGGGGTATTATCGCCCATGGACAACCAAGTGTCAGTATAAATCACATCCGCTACGGCTAATTGACTAACGTCATTTAATTCGGTAACGGTTGCGCCAGTGGTTTCGCCAATTTGTTTTGCCCATGCCACGATGTCGGCATCTGCTTCATGTCCTTCTGGAGTCACAACCACTTGATGAACACCTAGGAGACTGCCTACGATAAGTAATGAATGGGTAACATTGTTGCCATCGCCTACATAAGCCATTGTGCGACCTTGAATATTTTGAAATACTTCAGCCATAGCGAGGTAGTCAGCTAGACCTTGGCATGGGTGGTAGCGGTCACACAATGCATTAATGACCGGTACACTGGCAAACTCTTGAAGCTCTTGCAACGTTTCATGTGCAAATACTCGAGCGATGATGCCATCTGCCCAACAAGATAAATTTTGCGCCATATCTTTAGTGTCTTCTCGACCAGCAAGATTATTGGCTTGGGCATCTAAATACACTAAGTGCCCACCTAATTTATTGATACCGATGTCAAAACTGACACGCGTTCGCAAAGACGGTTTTTCGAATAACGCAACCAAAGATTTTCCCTGTAAAGCATTGCAATAATCTGAGGGCGTCTTTTTGACAGCCAATGCCAATTCAAGCAAGTCGTGCATTTGTTGCGGAGTAGAATGTTTAAAGGTCAATAAATCCTGTTGCATGATATTTCCTTGCGCTTATCTAAGCGAGTTCTGTCTGTTGTGGATATATGGTGGTACCAAAACCGGATAAATCACCGCTTGTTAAGGCTTGTGTATTTTGCCATGCACCAATAACAACTGGAGCAGATAATTGAGCAGCAGTGTCCAAAGCAGCTTGTACTTTGACAATCATGCCATCGGTAATGACACCATTTGCGACGTATTGAGTAAACCCTTCAACATCGAGTGTTGTTAATAGCTGTTTGTTACCATCTAATACGCCAGGTACATCGGATAACATTAGCAAATCTGCATCAATCAGTTGAGCAATAATTGTCGCAGCGTGGTCCGCGTTGACATTCGTTAGTTCACCTGTTTGAGTGGCACCCACAGAATTTATGATTGGCAATACGTCTAAATTTAGTAAGCCTTTAAGAAAATCCGGTCTGCCTTTATGAGGCGTGCCGACTTGACCAAGTTGGATATCGTCTAGCGTGCAGTAAGTCATATCGCCATCGGCTAATGTCAATGCTGTTGCGGTGAGTTGATTTTGTAATGCAGCTGATAAAAGTGCCGTACTGCATTGTCCGGCAAGTGCTGCAGCTATGTATGGCATATCCTCTTTTGGGGTGACTCGAAGACCATTGCGTTTTTGGGTTACTTTACCTAACTTATCAAAGAGTGATTGAACCAAAGAACCACCACCATGCACAAGGATGACAGGTCTGGTTTTTTGTAAAGCCTTCAAGTGCGCAAAAAAATCTTTGTGGTAAGCTGGATGCTCCAAAAATGCCCCGCCAACTTTAATGACTAAAGGTTTCATTCAACCTCCAACAATAAACCAGAATTTACAGCTAGACCTTGCGTCAAATTCGCACACTGCAGTGCTTGTGCTGCAGCACCTTTTAATACATTGTCTATAGCAACGGTAATCACCGCATATTGTGAAGATGTATCATAAACACAAAAAACATCGCAAAATGGTGTATTCACCACGTCGTCTAATTTTGGCGCGGAACGTCTTAAGCGAATTAAGCCACCTTCCGGGTAAGCTTGCTTGAAAGTATTGTCAATCTGCTCAGTGGTTACGCCCTCATGACATTTGACTGTGATAGTGGCTAAGATACCGCGCTTAAATGTACCTAAGTGCGGAGTAAAAATAACGTCTGTACCAAGATGCGCTGTAATTTCTGGCATATGACGATGGGACAATATACCGTATGCTTGCAAGCCTACTTCGCAGAAGCTATTACTCAGTGCCGCCTTGCGACCGGCACCAGAAACTCCAGAGATCGCATTAATAACGGGTCTTACATTGGTATCTAACAAGTTCGCATTGAACAGCGGCTTTAAGCCCGACAAGCTGGCCGTAGGATAACATCCGGGCACTGCAACGACAGAAGCATCGCTGATTTGCTGAGGATACCACTCAGCTAGACCGTAAACTGCCTTGTCTAACCAAACTTGATCGGTATGGGTAAAGCCGTAATATTCTGCGAAGATATCTCTATCTTTTAGTCGATAGGCACCTGACAAGTCCAAAACCTTGGCTCTTTTACCGGCAAGTGTCGGTATCCATTCATGCGATGCTTCATGTGGCGTGGCCAAAAAAATCACATCATAGTCCCAAGCCAGTTGTTCTAATGCACTGTCTTGTAGGGGACTAAGGGTAAGATTGGTCACACCTAATAAAGAAGCGTGAAGATCACTAATGGGTTTATATGCATCTTGAGAATTGGATGATACAAATATCTCATCCAATGAGTAGCAGGGGTGTTGGCTAATAAGTTTTACAAGTTCTGCGCCGGTGTAACCACTTGCGCCAATAATACATGTTTTGATCATCTCTCAGGTCCTATAAAAAGAAAAATCACTTTTATCCTTACCATCAAACCATCAAGTAAAGATAAAAGTGTTGCTTTACAGAGTATTATCTAGCTTTCGTCAAATAACCTCATCCAGCAAGGCAGGGAGAGTGTTAAATCGGTACTGTCTAGTCAGAAGAGCGGATGGGCTCTAATTTTTTAATTTGTATATATATGTTCATAATTATAGCTAAAATGATTTTTTATGCAATAAAAACGTATTTATATTCAAAAATATTTTTTTATGTTTTGCTATTATTATTGAAAACAGTCTGCAAGATGCATGGATAAAAGGCTATAATGCATCAGTCGTAGATTATAGATAGGCATCAATATTTTGGGTTCAATATCACTATATATCAGTCCAATGTCTTACGGTGCCTTACCTAATTATTGAGAATGGAGATGATAGTTTTATGAACTGGCTAACAGAACAGGAGTTATCCACTGAACAGGCCAATATATCTCAATGGTTTACTGAACATGTTCAGCAAGATATATTGTGTACTCAGGATGGCGTCAATCTTGCGTATGCTTTTCACATTCCGCAAAATGCAAAGCGAGCCATCGTTTTAAGCGCAGGTCGAGTTGAAAGCTATCTTAAATACGATGCATTGTTTTTCGAGCTAGCACAGCAAGGGATCGCAGTTTTTTCATGTGATCATCGAGGGCAAGGCTTATCACAGCGAATAAGCTCTGACCCAATGCAGGGACATATTCTTGATTTTGCCTCGTATCGAGATGATATGCGGCAATTTATGCAAGAGGTTGTCCTGCCTCATTTTGATAAGCCTTGGTTATTATGTCATTCAATGGGAAGTGCGATAGGGCTTATGTTAGTTCAACAATACCCAGATTGGTTTGCTAAAGTTGCATTAACTGCGCCCATGTTAGGATTGAAAGCGCCCTTGCCAAAATGGCTGGCCAATTTGGTATTGTCCTTTGGTTTAATGGGCAGCAATTTGTTGCAAAAGCCATTGTACTTTATTGGACAGAAGGAGTACCAACCGGAACCGTTTGCCTCGAACAAATTGACTCATAGTGAAATTCGCTACAATTTATTTCGTTTACAACAACAAACGCATCCTGACATACAACTAGGCGGAGTCACCTACGCATGGGTTGCTGCCGCGTTGCAAGCACTCTATACCATTGAAAAACAAGCCCCTCATACCACTATTCCAGTGTTGTGTGTGAGTGCTGGAGCCGATAAAATTGTGGATAATAACGCTCAAGAGCGCATCGTAAAGTTGATGCCAAATGCGCAATGGCAGAGTATTGACGGTGCGTTTCACGAGTTAATGTTTGAGGTGGATAGTTATAGAAATGCCACATTAGACGCGGTTATGACATTTTTTGAGGAATAGACATTGTTAGATATTGTGTTATATCAACCGGAGATCCCACCTAATACAGGCAATATTATTCGTTTATGTGGCAATACCGGATTCCGTTTGCATCTAATTAAGCCTTTGGGCTTTTCCTTGGATGAAAAATCGGTTCGCAGGGCTGGCATGGATTACTCTGAGTTAGCACCGGTGCAAATTCATGAAAACCTTGATGCCTATTTACAAACCGCTCAACCTAAGCGAGTTTTGGCTTGCACAACAAAGGGGGCACAACACCATCACAAGGCAAGATATGAAAAAGGAGATGCTTTGATATTTGGCCCTGAAACGCGTGGACTACCAGAGGCGTTTATTTTTAGCTTACCCCCTGAACAAAGAGTTCGAATCCCAATGCTTCCCCAATCTAGAAGTATGAATTTATCAAATTCAGTCGCAGTATTGGTCTATGAGGCGTGGCGTCAATTAGAGTTTGATGGAGCGGTTTAGTGAGTGAACGAGCTTATTTGAACTTATTCGTTTGTTAAATCTCGGCCTAATAAAGCCATTGCAGCTTCTTTAGCGTCTTTGTTTCCATATAAAACTGCGAAAAGCTCAGCCGTAATTGGCATTTCGACGCCTTGGCGTTCTGCGAGGACATACACTTCCTCAGTATTGCGGTAGCCTTCTACAACTTGTCCGATACTCTCAATTGCCGTGGTTACGTCCATTCCCTGACCTAATGCTAAACCAAAGCGACGATTACGGGATTGATTGTCGGTGCAAGTGAGCACTAAATCACCTAAACCAGCCATCCCCATAAAGCTTTCTGGTGAGGCGCCTAAAGTTGTTCCAAGCCTAACCATCTCAGCTAATCCACGTGTGATTAATGCAGTTCGAGCGTTTGCACCAAAACCCAAACCATCAGCGAGGCCAGCACAAATCGCGATTACATTTTTGACTGCGCCACCTAATTGCACACCCACCATGTCATTATTCAAATAAACGCGGAAGCTTGTGGGGTTATGGAGGTAGTCAGAAATGCTTTGACCAAATTCTTCACAAGTGGTGGCGAGGCTAATCGCCGTGGGTAGATTGGCGGCCATCTCTTTGGCAAACGTTGGGCCAGATAAGATCCCCATTGGTCGATTAGAGCCGATATAGTCAACTGCGACCTCTGATAACAAACGACCGGTCTTTGGTTCTAGGCCTTTGGTTGCCCATACTACTCGATGGTCAGCGCGCAAGTGTCGAGCAATGCTCATGATACATTCATTAAATGCGACGGAGGGTACAACTATTAATAAGTCACGGCTAAATGCGATGGCCGTTTCTAGATCAGAGGTTACATTGAGATTATCAGGGAAAGACGCATCCAAAAATCGAGTATTGGCACGTGTTTTTTGCATTTGTAGAACATGCTCAGGATTGCGAGCCCACAACAAAGTATCCACACCGTTGCGTGAAAGTTGTAAAGCTAAAGCAGTACCGTAAGAACCGGCACCAAATACCGCAATCCTGCGCTGCGTCATGGTTTATGCGTCAAGTTGTTCTTTATTCTGAGCTTCTTCTTGCGCTTGTTGCTGCATGTACGCTTGGAAGATGGCGTCAAAGTTCACTGGCGCAAGATTAAACGCCGGGAAAGTACCGCGATTAACTAAACTAGAAATAGTTTCACGTGCATATGGGAACAATGTATTTGGGCAGAACGTTCCGATGACCGCTTTTACATTTGGTTCAGGCATATCAGCAATAAAGAAAATTCCCGCTTGCTGAACTTCACATAAGAATGCAACCTTCTCATTAACTGTAACAGTGACCGTCACAGATAGAACAACTTCATGTAAGTTGTTACCTAATGTATTGTTTTTAGTATCCAGATCTAACTTAACTTCAGGTTCCCATTTTTCATTAAAAATGACTGGAGAATTAGGTGTCTCAAAAGAGATGTCTTTTGCGTAAATACGCTGAATACTGATAGGCGCTTGTTGTGGTTGCTGCTCTGCAGCGGCTTGATTTTGTTCGTCAGCCATGGGAATTCCTAAATGTTTAAAATAGTAAGTGCACCCTTTAGAGTAGGGTGCTGATATCAAATTATGCTAAAAGAGGATCTAATTTACCTTGAGCTTCTAATGCGAGAAGATCGTCACATCCACCGATATGTTGGTCGTTAATAAAAATCTGTGGCACAGTGGTGCGTCCGCCGGCACGCTCAATCATCACATCACGCTGGTCTGGTTCTGCTTGTATTTCGGTGTTGTGCACGTCAACTCCTTTACTGGCAAATAAAGCTAATGCACGTTTGCAGTAAGGGCAGTAATCTTTGGTGTAGAGTTCAATTTTGGCCATGATGCTCTCTCATCTTTGTATGATTGTTTATTTGGTTACCGGTAAGTTGGCGCTTGTCCAAGCTTCCATGCCACCTTTTAAAGTAAAGGCTTGAGCAAAACCTGCTTTAGCAAGTTTGTTAGCTGTTTTACCCGCGTTCATACCGTAAAGGCATACAACAATGATGGGGGTGTTTTTGAATTTTTCAAGTTTACTAAAATCTGCTTGATTGATTTCATCAGCCTTAAGTTGTCGAGCACCAGTAATATGACCTTTTTTAAACTCTTCAGGCTTGCGGATATCAAGAATGACGGCCTCTTCTTTGTTGATTTTTTGAGTTACTTCGTGGGTGGTTAAATTTTTCACCGGTGACAGTAACGGAGCAATAAAGGTGTATAAAAGAAGTGCGACTAGCCCTAACCAGATGCCTGATAACAATCCGTTAGCGATCGCAAACTCGATAACTTGGTCCATGCATAACCCTATTTTATAGATTAAAAGTAAAAAACGACGCACAGTATAACGCATCTCATTGATTTGACTAGTGCCGATAATGTGTCTTTTCCCAATCTAGAAAAAATGATATTTTATATACATTAAAATCTTCACGTATTTTTACATTATTTGAGGCAACAAATGAGTCAACTAAATGCACCTTTGGCATTGTTAATTTTGGATGGTTGGGGTTACCGAGAAAACCCGGAAAACAACGCAATTTTGGCAGCACACACTCCCATTTTAGATGAGTTGGTACAAACCTATCCGAATAGTCTCATTTCGGGTTCTGGTCTTGATGTTGGCTTACCAGATGGACAGATGGGGAACTCAGAAGTTGGTCATGTAAATTTAGGTGCTGGTCGAGTGGTTTATCAGGACTTTACCAAAATCACTAAAAGTATTACAGAGGGCGATTTTAACCACAATTCGGCGTTAACGGAAGCGATTGATAAAGCGGTCGCTCAAAACAAAGCGGTGCATATCATGGGTTTATTATCACCAGGTGGTGTTCATTCGCATGAAGAACATATCTTTGCAGCGATTCGTTTAGCTGTGCAGCGCGGCGCACAACATGTTTACCTTCACGGTTTCCTTGATGGACGTGATACACCGCCCCGTTCGGCCGAGGCAAGTCTTGTACAAGCCGATGCGATATTTGCAGAGTTGGGTGTTGGGCGTATTGCCAGCCTTGTCGGGCGATACTATGCAATGGATCGCGATAATCGTTGGGAACGTGTTGAAGAAGCTTACCAATTGTTAACTAAAGGAAAAGGTGCATATCAAGCCAGTACTGCAGTAGAAGGCCTTGAAAATGCTTACGCACGTGATGAAAATGATGAGTTCGTCAAGGCTACAGTCATCGGTGAATCAGTCACAATGGCGGACGGAGATGCTGTCATCTTCATGAACTTCCGTGCAGACCGAGCAAGGCAACTTGCACATACGTTTGTTGATGATGAATTCACTGGATTTGCTCGCGGAGACAAAATTGCTCTAAGCGATTTTGTCATGCTGACAGAATACGAAAGCAATCTAAAGAATCCATGTGCATTTCCCCCAGAAAAGCTATCAAATGTGTTAGGTGAGTGGTTAGCAAAGCACAATAAAACACAGCTGCGTATTTCTGAAACAGAAAAATTTGCTCATGTCACGTTCTTCTTTTCAGGAGGACAAGAAGACGAGTTTAGTGGTGAACAGCGTGTATTGATCCCTTCTCCAGATGTTGCCACTTATGATCTGCAACCAGAGATGAACTCAGTTAAATTAACCGATGAGTTAGTGGATGCAATAAAAAACAAGCGTCATGATGTGATTATCTGTAACTTCCCGAATGGCGATATGGTAGGACATACTGGTAACTTTGAGGCTGCAGTAAAAGCTTGTGAGGCCGTTGATACCGCGATTGGTCGCGTGATTAGTGCATTATCTGAGGTGGGTGGTGAATGTCTAATTACTGCTGATCATGGTAATGCTGAACAGATGCAAGACCCAAATACTGGACAAGCGCATACTGCACATACCAGTGAGCCGGTTCCATTTATTTACTATGGACGGAATGCAGATATCAGAACGGGGGGAACGCTCAGTGACGTAGCACCGACTATGTTGCATCTTCTAGGATTGGAGCAACCACCGGAAATGACTGGGACATCTATTGTCACATTAGCCTCATAATCATGAGGTTATTTGTTACAGGCATGATTAGGGTAAGTGCGCTTGCGCTTGCCTGCCTGTATGGTTTGACTCAAAGTGTCTATGCCCAACAACCTAATTTAGATGACATTAAGCAACAAATTGCTGAAACACAAAAACAAAAAGTCGCGCGACAACAGCAGCGTGATGAAATTCTCACTACCCTCCAAAACCAAGAAAAAAAAATCAGCGCAATAGCCAAAGAGCTCAATCAAATTAAGGTTGCGATTGCGAACAATAACGCTCAAATAAACGCGTTTGAACAAGAGATTGTCGAATTGAAAAACGCACTTTCTATCCAGCGCGAACAGTTGGGCAAACAAATTCGTTCGGCTTTTATCGCTGGGGATTACGACTTGGCAAAGATGATTTTTAATCAAGAAAACATTGTAGAACTTGAGCGAATGTTGACTTACTATCAGTACATTTACACTGATCGTAAAACCGCCATTGAAGACTTTCGTCAGGGGATAGAAGACATCCAAAAAGTCGAAAGGGCACTCGAAGTCGAACAGCAGCAAAGTTTGCATCTACTAGATAGGTTGGAAGGTCAGTCAGTTGAGCTTGCCAGTGAACAGTTTGCGAGACAACAATTACTCAATGAGTTGCAAGCACAAATCGACTCCGATATTGCAAGGATAGAACGCTTACAGCAAGATGAACAAAAGCTCACGCAAGCTATTGCTGAAGCCTCTAGTAATCAAGCTGTCAGTGAATCATTATTAGGATTATTTAATTTAAAAGGCGGGTTAGAAATTCCAGCTAAAGGTCAAGTTCTTTATCAATTTGGCAAGCGTCGAGAAGGACAACTTAAGTGGAAAGGCGTTCTCATAAAAGGTAATTCTGGTTCGCCAGTGACAACAGTTGCTAATGGTAAAGTGCTATTCTCGGATTGGCTAAGAGGGTTCGGACTCGTCTTAGTAGTGGATCACGGAGCTGGATACATGACGGTTTATGGACATAATCAAGCCTTATTGAAGTCTGTGGGGGAACTCGTAAATCGCGGTGAAATAATTGCTCTGATGGGACAAAGCGGGGGGCAAAACTCACCAAACCTTTACTTTGAAGTAAGACATAAGGGCATTCCCTTAAATCCAAAAAATTGGCTTGCCCGTTAAGTTTTTGTGATATTCAAATTTTTAACTGCTATCCTAATTCGGTCTATGTCGGGATAAAGTAGTATGGTGTTCTACACAAAATTCATCAGATATTATCGTCAAATTGCTATTTGCTTTGGATTAGTGACGTTATTTTCATGTCCACTCCAAGCGCAGCCACATAACAGTAACATCCCCAAAGTTGCGATTATTATTGATGATGTTGGGCATCGCTCAACGGATGAACGCTTGCAAAGCCTGCCAATTGAAGTGGCTTTTTCGATTTTGCCCAATGCCGATTACGCTACTGAGCAAGCCAAAATTGCTCAGCAAGGAGGACGTGAGGTAATGATCCATATGCCAATGGAGTCATTGATTTCATCTCAAGACCTCGGAAACTTCCCATTGCTACTGAGCATGCCACAAAAGGAACTTGAATCTACCATTGCATCTGCATTGGTAAAGGTACCAGGTGCCGTAGGCATCAATAACCATATGGGCAGTAAATTTACGCAACTAAAATCGACTATGGCTGCTTTTTTTGAGAGCCTTCAATCGCAAAATAGAAAATTGTTTTTTGTCGATTCAAGAACGACTCCCTTTAGTCGCGCATATGAGCAAGCACTTGCTCATGCAGTGCCTGCGGTAGAACGAAACGTATTTTTGGACCATATATATAATGAACATGCTATCGCAAAGCAGTTTGCGCGATTAATTAAAAAAGCAAAGGAAGAGGGCAGTGCGTTAGCCATTGGCCACCCTAATCGGCACACCTTGGAATATTTACAAAAACACTTACCTAACTTATCCGATTATGGTGTTGAGCTTGTGAGCATCACTGAGTACGTTAACTTGCATGATATTAACATTACAGCAATGAGAAAACCGCGACGAGAACTTTCACCGTCTCAAACAACGTCACCGAGTGAAATACAACATACTCCTGAACCCTAACAGTCAAATTCTTTTTTAAATTTATAGCTCAAGAAATTGATTAGTGCTTTTGATGTTTCGATGTTATAATATAACACTTTTAAATTGTACCATCATATTAATGCGCAAGAAGATAAACGAAGATAACATGATTGACCAAGTGGGCATATGGCTGACAAGCCTATGTGCGCTGCATTGCATTGCTATACCTGTTATTTTGCCACTAGTCCCATTGCTTGCTGGTTCATTTTTTGCCGAAGAATGGTTTGAACGCACGGTCTTATTACTTTCAATTGTAGTAGGTTTCGTAGCGCTACTTATTGGCTTTTACAAATACCATCGACAGCTATATCCTCTCTACTCACTCACAATGGGTGGCTTTATTTACTGGCAAAAAGATATGTTTGGGCATCATTTTGAACCCCTCGTAGTCACTACTGGAGTGGTATTGATCATCGCCTCACACGTTATCAATATTCGACTATGCAAAGCCTGTAAAGGGTGTGAGAACAATGTCGCAAGCACCTGTTAAGAGCGAGTATTAAACCAAGTAACTGCATCGTTTGGGATGTTGGTAAAATAACCGTCAACGCCAAGTTCTAACATGTTATTCCATTGTGTGTGTTGATCTAAAGTAAATACCCAGGCGAGTTTTCCCGCCTGTTGGATGGTTTTGACATAATCCTCTGTAACCACTTCGGCACTAATCCCGACAATGTCATAGATAAAATCTCCGTTTTCATCTGGTAAACCCATCTGACTCTCCTCGGTCAACCATCCCCATCGAACAGGTAAGTTTAATAATTGAAGGTGCATTAGAAGATTAATATCAAAGGACGATATGACAACGTGTGGGCCTAATAGACCCAAAGTTACCAGCCTGGACACATATTCCTGCATGAACAAAACATCATCACAGCTTTTGACTTCGATATTAATGATCAAATCAGGAGGGAGCAACGCCATCACTTGGGTTAACGTGGGGATCTGATATTCTGCTCGAAGTGCCTCATCTAGAACTGCTATATCCAAATTTACGTTGTGTGTGCGCAGTAAATTCGTATCATGAATGATGAGCGCCTGGCCATTGCAAAAGTGTACGTCAAATTCTATCCCGTCACAGCCACTACTAATGGCAAGGCGAAAGGCATCCATCGAGTTTTCTAGAGCGATATTTGACGCACCCCTATGGGCGAGAATGAGCATGACGTTTGCCTGTTATGATGGTTTCATATACGGCGGCAGCAACGATCAAAAGTCCACCGATATAGGTTTGCCAATTGGGTTGTTCGCCTAGCAATACAATAGCCAAAATCACCCCGTAAAACGGTTGCATACACGCAACCAGAGAAAATGTTTTGGCGCGTAGATGCTGCAAACACGCAGCCACCATGGCATGTGGTACAGCGGTAAACAAGGTACCTAACACAAATAATAAGAGTAACGAATGCCCAGACATATTCAGCATGTCATCAGAAGTAAATCCAATTAAGCAGGCTGAAACAATTAAGGTCTGATAACTCATGGCTTTTGCGCCACTATAATGTGAAAAATACTGTCGGTGTAATAAATTACGCAAAGCATACAGTAGAGCAGAGAAGACGCCAACTGCTACGCCCATAGTAATGTCATTGTTTAGGTTATTCTCAGGGACGATCAACATGATCCCAATGAATACAACGATAGCACTGATAACATCTTGCCAGATGAGGCGAATTTTTTCGAAAAAGGGTTCAAGTAATACGGTGATGACTGGAAAAGTAAATAGTGCAATGATCCCAACCGAAACACCAGCATACTGCATCGCAGCAAAGTAGGTGATCCAATGGACAGCCATAATCACTCCAAGCCCGGCGCCAACCCAATAATCACGGGGGTTATCTAACCGCCAAGATTCACCCATTAGCTTGATAAGAGCGTATAAAAAGAGACAAGCAAAAACCGAACGACCAATCGTAATATCTAATGCGGTTAATGGGATAATTTGCGAGAATAACGCAGTTCCGCCTAATAACATGACGGTAAAATGTAGCGAATAAAGACTGCGTTTAACGGGATCCATAAATATTACTTAGTATCAGGCTCAATGGTCATAGCAAATGTTTCACCTAAACGAGTCACTTGACCTGCTTTTAAGTCACTCAAATCAACACGGTTTGGTTCAAAGCATACCACAATGGTAGAGCCCAATTTGAATAAGCCCATTTCCTCACCTTTTTGCAATGTGATACTGTCTCCCGCACTGTCAGTGTATTGCCAATGAGTAACGTTTTTACCAGCAGGCGGTGTCACCGTCCCAGCCCAAGATGTTTCAATGCTTGCAACAATGGTTGCACCGACTAACACAATAGCGACTTTGCCAATAGCTGTATCAAAAATCGCAACGACTCGTTCATTGCGAGCAAACAAACCTGGTACGTTTTGGGCAGTTAAGGGGTTAACTGAAAAAAGCTCACCCGGGACATAAATCATATCGGTAAGCTTTCCTGTCAATGGCATATGTATACGGTGATAATCACGAGGAGAAAGATAGATAGTCGCAAAACTTCCCCCTTTGAACGGAGCCGCAAGCCTCGCATCTCCACCTAACAATGCTGTGAGGCTATAGTGATGCCCCTTGGCCTGAAAAATTTGTTCTCCCTCAATGGGGCCGCACTGGCTAACGGTCCCGTCGACAGCATGACCGAGTTCATTGGTATCGTCGGAGAATGTGCGTATACCGTCTTTGAGTTCTCGAGTAAAAAATGCGTTGAAGCTTGGGTAATGAGAGGGATCTTCGTGTTTCGCTTCACTCATATCTACATCAAATTGCTTGATGAATGCTTTGATCACTGTTGTCGTGACCTTGCCATATTCACCTGCAGCAAATTTGCCAACTAAGCGCGATAACGCATGTTTCGGTAAAATATATTGTAAACGAACTTTAAACCAATCCAGCACGGTGTTTTCTCCAAAAATAAGAGCGCGTATTGTACATGGATTTGACGCAGAAAGAATTAAAAATCCTTGGCAAAATTAGGACGTTTGTCAGACATTGACTCAAGGATCCTGTGATAGCTGGTAAAACGTTCAGGATCAATCTTTCCCTCTTCGACAGCTTGACGCAATAAGCACCCAGGATCATCACGATGTTTACAATCGCGAAATTTGCAGCCACCCAAATAATCTCTAAACTCGATGAAGCCTTGTGTGATTTGTTCTTCAGGGAGGTGCCATAAGGCAAATTCTCGCACTCCAGGTGAATCAATTAATTCCCCACCTTTGGCAAAAGGGATAAGTTTTGCTGCAGTCGTAGTGTGTTGTCCTAACCCTGAATTCGCAGAGATATCACCGACTAGCTCTTCAGACTCTGGCAGTAGTGCATTGACTAAAGAGCTTTTACCAACACCTGACTGACCGACAAATACACTGATTTTATCTACCAGTAAATCGGCTAACTCAGCGATTCCGATATTCGCTTTACATGAGGTATACAAGATTCGATAGCCGATATCTCGATACACTTGAGTCATTTCTTCGACCACAGCAAAATCTTCATCATCGAGTAATTCGACTTTATTAATGACTATAATTGGTGTGATTCGAACATCTTCACATGCCACAATGTAACGGTCGATAATATGAGTGGATAATGTGGGTACGATGGAACTGACAATAATAATTTGGTCTATGTTCGCGGCAATCGGTTTAATACCATCGTAAAAATCAGGCCGTGTCAAAACAGACGCGCGTTCTTCGACCAGCTCAATCACACCTAAGTCACTATCTGCATTGCTAGAAGGTGGGTAAAATTGTACATCATCACCGCATACTACGGAATTAATTGTCCGTCGAATATGAACTTGAAATTCGCGTTCTTGTGCGTCTCTGACAATCGCTTGCTTACCAAAGCGACTCACCACTTTACCCGTTGTAAGCGGACCAAGATGAGCGACATCTAGCTTGGGAGCAGCTTGCTTTTTACGTCGGTTCTGGGCAATTTGGCGGCGTTGACGTTCGCTGAGTTTAGGTTTTTTGGCCACGAATTATTACAAGATAAAATTAAAATCAGTTTATATATTACCGTTAAGCTGGATATAATGCTAATGCTACTCTGACATAGGAATTTTATTGTATGCCCCCAGAATCGTCTTCTGAAAATTTGATTTGGATCGATATGGAAATGACCGGACTCGATCCTAAAGAGTGCGTGGTATTAGAAATCGCAACCATTATTACCGACAAAAACCTCAATGTCCTGGCTGAAGGGCCAGTTGTAGCAATCCATCAATCTGATGAAACTTTGTCCAACATGAATGAATGGTGTATCAAAACGCATGGAGAATCAGGTCTGACTCAGCGCTGTCGTGAAAGCAGATATTCTGTATCAGATGCCGAAAAAATGACGTTGGATTTTGTTAAACAATGGGTCGGGCCTCAACAATCACCGTTATGCGGTAACAGTATTGGTCAAGATCGTCGTTTCATGACTGAATATATGCCCAACCTCGAAAATTACTGTCATTATCGCAATATCGATGTATCAACCATCAAAGAGTTGACTCGTCGCTGGCAACCAGAGATTGTGGATCGAGTCATCAAAAAAGGTGTGCATTTGGCGTTGGACGATATTCGTGAGTCCATTGCAGAATTAGTTCACTACCGTGAGCATGTGTTTAAAATTTAAAACGATGTTTAGTTAACTATTGTACATTTTATACCCCTATCATAAAATCACACGATAATATTAATAATAAATCAATATTGAATAATCACTCCTTAACAGGGAAAACATCATGAAAACATTACCGAAGTTTCAAACCTCGCTGGTAGCTGCGGCTATTGCTGCGAGTATTGCGCCTGCCTCAACTGCCTTGGCTCAAGAGCAGGAAGCGCAAGTTGAACGCATTGAAATCACAGCAACACGCCGTACCGGCACCGTTCAGGAAGCACCTTTAAATATCACTGCATTAACCGCTGACACACTCACAGAGCAAAACATCGGTCAGCTTGAAGATGTTGCACGCTGGGTGCCAGGTCTGACTGTAGTCGACCAAGGTGGCCGCAGTGACTCTCCTATTATTGTGCGTGGTTTAAATACTAACACACTTGGTCCAGGCGCCAACGGTGGAACCGTTGCGACCTACTTTGGTGAAATTCCAGTTTTGCTTAACATGCGTTTAACTGATATTGAACGAGTAGAAGTTTTGATTGGTCCACAAGGGACATTATATGGTGCCGGCACACTTGGTGGCGCCATCCGTTACATTCCAAAAGGCGTTGACTTAGATCTGACTGAAGGTGAAGTCTATGGCAATATTTCATCTATGTCTGAATCGGATAGTCTTGGTGGTGAGTACGGATTTGTTTTTAATACACCTCTAATCAATGATGAGCTAGGGTTCCGTGCATCGGTTAATTTTTATAATGACCCTGGCTTCATTGACTACGATTATGTGGTACGTCAAGGTGGTGTATCTCGACCAGATGTCGACTGGAATAACGCCTCAGAAGTGGATGCGAATATCCGTTCAGTGAAAGACGCTAATGGTGAAAAGACATTAACCGCTCGTGCTGCATTGCGTTGGCAACCAACGGCTGACATCGATGCGACATTGTCATATTTCTACCAGAATCAAGATGTTGAAGGCCGCTCCATAACGCATTATAACGCTTTGCCAGAGAGCAACCCATTATCTCAAGCTAACGTTGGTAAATACAGCTCTGCGTATCGTTACCTAGAGCCTCGTCAAAAAACAGACGAATTACTTAGCCTTGAAGTGAATGCGGATCTTGGTTTTGCTGATTTAGTTTCTGCGACCGGTTTGTCTTCATTTGAAGCCGATGGTCAACGTGACCAAACAGACCTTTTAATTCGCTTAGACTACAGTTATGAAGCTTTCCCTGCATTTTCAGCGTTTACTCGAGAGTTGGACAACACTGACATCTTTACTCAGGAAGTGCGCTTAGTATCCAAAGATACTGACAAGTTCAGTTGGATTGTGGGTGCATTTTACAACAAGGTAGAATCTGACGGTTCCTCTTCAGAGTTCACCCCTGGTTTTTCTCAATTTGCAGTTGATGAGTTTGGCGGTGCACAAGTTCGTCCAGGTGATTTAGAATATTTATCGGTCAGTGAATCTACTGTAACTGAATCAGCCATCTTTGGTGAGGCAA
This sequence comes from Glaciecola sp., assembly GCA_018623155.1. GTDB lineage: Bacteria > Pseudomonadota > Gammaproteobacteria > Enterobacterales > Alteromonadaceae > Opacimonas. Next base: position 25,415 of record JAAZVZ010000001.1, on the reverse strand, counting down.
CTTATGAGATCAATGATAAGTGGGATGTCACACTAGGTATTCGTGCTTATGAGTATGAGGTGGATACTCGCTCTGCTATCGATTTGCCATTGTATTACACTGTTTTTGATGGGCGTGCGCCTGACTCAATTGTACTGGATTATGGTTCAGAAAGCGCTGATGACAGCGGTACGTTGTTAAAATTCAATACGTCGTATCAAATTAACCGTGATGTGATGACGTATTTCACCTTATCAGAAGGTTTCCGGATCGGCGGCGCAAATGGTGTTGCGGCGTGTCCATCTAACATCAATGAAATCGACAATCAAATTGTGTGTGCATTACCGAACGAGCAAGTCTTCGTTGCAGACACTACAACTAACTATGAAGTTGGCGTGAAATCAGCGTTATTTGGCAACAAATTACAAATCAATGCAGCGACCTTCATGGTTGAATGGGATGACGCTCAAGTTGCTGGTGCGACTGTCAATGGCGCTCAGCCAATTACTGCCAATGCTAAAGGGGCCGAGAGTAAAGGGATTGAATTGTCAGCTCGTGCAATCTTGACCGATGAATTAACTGCGTATGCAACGTACTCAACAGTCAATGCGAAGTTAACTGAAGACGCTCCTTATTTGTTTGGTGTTCAATTCGATCGTTCTGGCGACATCTCAGCAGAAGAAGCTCTGATTCAAGACTATTATGACGGCAAAGCAGGCGATCGCTTATCTGGCTCACCTGAAACACAAGCTTCATTTGGCCTGAAATATTCAACAGAAATTTTGGATGGCAAAGGTTTAGACCTAGTGTATGGTTTAACTTATCAGGATGAGGTTGCATCCAAGGTTGGTATTCGTGCTGATGGTGAACTCATTCCTGGGTTTGCGCTAAGTAATATCAGTGCAACGATCACCGAAGACAATTGGGCAGTGTCGTTATACGTAAATAACTTATTTGATAAGTACGCGTATAGCTCAATTCGCCGTGATCGTGGTGACTTAGGTTTAAATAACTATGACGTTGGTGATTTAAACGGTGTTGATCAATTGCGTAATTATGGGCGCTTCTTGATCCCACCACGTAAGATTGGTGTGAAGTTCACTTACAAGTTTGAACTTTAAATCTTATAAAGTCGTTTTAAGCCGGTTCAAATGAACCGGCTTTTTTGTTTTAATAGCCAAAAAATATCCTTAAATATTATGAATACTGTCCCGTCGCTGTCCAAAATCAATCAATTACTGAATCAAGGTCAGTTTGTCCAAGCACATCCGATGGTTGTGGCTTTTATTCAACAACACTCAGACACATCTTTGCAAGCTGAAGGGTATTTTTTATTGGGTATTATTAATTCTGAAATAGGGCAGTTTAATAAAGCCAGTCAGTGTTTTGAAAAAGCATTGAGCCTGAACGTTAAGCCAGAATATTTAGCTTACTATTGCAAATGCCAAGCGCTTTTGGGCAATAGCAATCAAGCATTAGAGGCAGCTGATAACATTGATATACCTGCATTAAAGCAACCAAATGCTTTGGATACTGTAGGCGTTTCATTATCTAGACTGGGTTTTCATGAGCGTGCTCGGTTATTTTTTGAAGCAGCCATTGCACTGGATAACAGTAAGCCCATGTATTTTTATAATTATGGTATGTCGTTAAAATTTGCCGGCGAGTTTACCGAAGCTCTGATACAATTTGCGAACGTTTTGCGCATCGAGCCAAGCCATCCCCCCACGCAGTTTGCCATTTCAGATATGCCCAAACACGATCATCATGAAGAGAGAATCAAAGAGCTTGAATCCCTTTTGTCCACTCCGCCACAAGAGCCTGATGCCCAGTTACACCTCGCCCACGCTTTAGCGATTGAATATCAAAATACTGCTCAGCACTCTAAAGCCTTAGAGGTTTTGGAGCGTGCCAAGCAAAATAAATTAACCTACACACCATATGATTTTGCCCAGGATAAAGCTATTTTTGAGGCTTGTCAGCAGTGGTCTATGCCTCTAGAACAAGTCGGCTGTGAGTCAGTGCGTCCTATTTTTATCGTCGGTATGCCTCGTTCAGGTACTACATTGGTTGAGCGGATTTTATCGCATCATTCTAGGGTGGGTTCTGGTGGAGAATTACAGGATTTTGGGATTGCCGTGAAGCAATTAGCCCAGACACCAGGTCAATTGGTACTTGACCCATCGACAATTGAGCAATCCATGGGTCTAAATATGGCTCAATTAGGCCAACTGTATATCCATAAAACGCAACGTATTGCTGCGGATAAACCGCACTTTATTGATAAATTACCGTTTAACTTCTTTTACATAGATTTGATTCGCGCTGCATTGCCTCAGGCCAAAATCATCATCATGTTACGTGATCCGATGGATACGTGTATTGGTAATTATCGCCAAATGTTTTCTCTTAACTCACCGTATTACCAATACGCGTTGAATTTGCAGAGCATAGGTGATTTTTATGTGGCTTTTCGCAGACATATAAATCTAATGGAAGCTCGGTATGGAGAGTGTATCAGAATACAGAACTATGAATCACTCGCGACAGACCCGACGACTCAGGTGAAAGAATTATTAGAGTTTTGCCAACTGCCTTTCGAAAGCCAATGTATGCATGTTGAGCAAAATAAAACACCTGTATCCACAGCGAGTAAAGTGCAAGTTCGTGAACCGATAAACACTTCAAGCATTGGCCGATGGAAAAAATTTGGCTCGGCCCTAGAGCCCTTGCATGATTATTTGAAAGCGCATAAACTGGTCTAACCAGAATGCCCTTAGAGAAAAATAATGACAGAACATCTCAATAATCCATTGCGCAAGATTGTCCTAAAACTGTTGGATAAGCCTCTATGGCTACAACAATTTGTTATCACTCGATTATTTCGTCATATGGTGAAGCTTAGCGGCACTGCAAAACAAGATATTGTGCAAACAGATATAAAAACAGTGACGTTTCGTCAGCGCAATTTAAAACGCGTTCAAAACCACATTGGCGGGGTTCATGCAGCAGGCACAGCCCTCTTAGGAGAGTCAGCAACTGGATTTGTCGTGGGTACTAACTTACCAGGAGATAAATTACCATTACTTAAGTCAATGCAGGTAAATTATCTTAAACGAGCAACTGGCGCGCTTGAAGCGAACGCGTCATTAACGGATGAGCAAATCCAAATGATGCGCACAGAAGATAAAGGTGAGGTGGAAGTTGCTGTCACAATTACTGACGAAACAGGTATCGAGCCGGTTTCGGCCATTTACATATGGGCATGGGTGCCTAAAAACCGTTAAACAAATGTCAGATTTGTTATCACACAACACTCATGTAGGATAATCTTGCGGAACATTGTAACGAAAATGTTAAAAATCCTAATTATCCTGCAAAAAAGCACTTATATCGAGATGTTCATCCTAAAATTCTACATATTTAGGATATAAATTTCACTTTTTGAGTTATTCGTGTTTATTCTTCCTAATCCCTAACGTAGAATATACGTTTGTTAAAGATAATAACCTGGAGAGACTCATGAAGATGATGTCCGGTGCCGCAATGGTGGTACAAACACTCAATGACTTGGGTGTAAAACATGTGTTCGGATACCCTGGTGGTGCCGTATTAGATATTTATGACGCGTTATTTGCCCAAGACGAAGTCAAGCACGTGTTAGTCCGTCATGAACAAGCTGCTGCACACATGGCGGATGGTTATGCTCGTGCTACCGGCATTACAGGTACAGTCTTAGTCACTTCAGGTCCGGGTGCAACCAATACATTAACAGGTATTGCGACTGCCTACATGGACTCTATTCCTATGGTGATATTATCTGGTCAGGTGCCTTCACAGCACATTGGTGAAGATGCTTTCCAAGAAACGGATATGGTTGGCTGTTCACGTCCCATTGTAAAACATAGCTTTTTGGTTAAACGAGCAGTGGACATTCCAAAAGCGATTGCTCAGGCCTATTATATCGCTAACTCTGGTCGTCCAGGTCCGGTTGTGGTCGATTTACCCAAGGACATTGTGAACGTTGCAGAAACTCATCCATATGAATTCCCTAGCGATGTTACGATGCGCTCATACAAGCCAGTAACGAAAGGGAACAATAAGCAAATTCGCAAAGCAATCAACGCAATGATAGAAGCTAAGCGTCCAGTTTTATATGTTGGCGGGGGGGCCATTGCAGCTCAAGCTGAAGGTGAAGTCACCGAACTTGCAGAAAAACTGGGTTGTCCGGTCACTTGTACCCTTATGGGATTAGGGGCATTTTCGGGTGTGCATGAGCAATTTATTGGCATGTTGGGCATGCATGGAACGGTTGAAGCGAATAAAACAATGCATAATTCGGATTGTATTATTGCGCTGGGTGCCCGTTTTGATGACCGTGTTACAAATAACGTCGAAAAGTTCTGTCCGAATGCAAACATCATTCATGTTGATATTGATCCTGCTTCGATCTCCAAAACAGTGAATGCGCATATCCCGGTAGTAGGTTCAGTAGAAGTTGTGGTCAAGGAGTTCTTAGAAGAGCTTGCTAACGAAGATTTGAGTAAGCAAACTGAAAAACAAGCGGATTGGTGGGAACAAATCAATGCTTGGCGAGCACAAAAGTGTTTGTCATACAATCAAGACACACAAGTCATAAAACCTCAAAAAGTCATTGAATCGTTATACAAGCATACTAATGGTGAAGCATACGTCAGTTCGGACGTTGGCCAGCATCAGATGTTTGCAGCGCTTTATTATCCTTTCGCGAAACCACGTCGATGGATCAATTCTGGTGGTCTTGGCACGATGGGCTTCGGCTTACCTGCTGCAATGGGAGTTCAGTTTGCTCACCCGGAAGCAACGTCAGTAGTTGTGACTGGCGATGGTTCTATTCAAATGAATATCCAAGAGTTATCCACGTGTTTACAATATAACTTACCGATTAAGATCATCTCATTAAACAATCGTGCACTGGGGATGGTACGCCAATGGCAAGATATGATTTATAAGGGGCGACATTCGCATTCTTATATGGATTCGATGCCAGATTTTGTGAAATTGGCCGAAGCCTATGGTCATGTCGGTATCAAGGTGGACTCGTTAGACGAATTGGATGACGCAATGGCGCGATGCTTTGCAGAGAAAGAACGACTCGTGTTCATGGATATTGCAGTGGATCAAAATGAGCACGTATATCCAATGCAAATCAAATATGGGGCGATGGATGAAATGCGCCTTAGTAAAACGGAGCGTACATAATGAAACGTATTATTTCGGTATTAATGGAAAACGCCCCAGGCGCATTATCACGAATTGTTGGCTTATTTTCTCAACGCGGATTTAACATTGACTCGCTCAATGTTTCAGATACAGATGATCCGAGTTTATCGCGTTTGACGATTGCCACGGTTGCAGACGATAAAGTGAATGAACAAATCATCAAACAAATGAATAAATTGATTGATGTACTAAAAGTAACAGATTTAACTGAATCTGCTCATGTTGAACGTGAGTTAATGTTAGTTAAAGTTGTCGCAAACAGCGAAGCTACACGTTCTGAAATTATTCGCAACGTTGATATTTTTCGGGCTAAAGTATTGGATGTCGACGCAACCAATTACACGTTGGAACTTACTGGTGCCAAAGAAAAACTCGATGCGTTTATTGCCACTCTATCTCACAATGCAACGATAATTGAGTCTGCTCGCACCGGGATATGTGGGTTAGCTCGTGGTGAAAGAGCCTTAACGGCTAAGTAATTTTAATTTTTGGCATTAAATTTTTGCATATTTAACAATACGTTGACATTAATAAATATTTACATTGATAAAATATTAACTTTTTGACTTTTATAATTATAAATGAAGTGTTAGACTTAAATTGTAATTCATTGATAGGCCTTTGACGTCTGCAATAACAAAACAAGCACCTAGACTTGTGTTATAAGTAGAACAGGTATCGCCAATTACCTGATATGAATACAAGGAACGCAAGTATGCACACAGTGCATCTTAAGCAAGTGTTTAGTTATTAAGTTACAAGGTGACGTTATGTCAAAGTATACAGGTTCTGTAAAATGGTTTAATGCCGAAAAAGGCTATGGCTTTATTACTCAAGACAATGGAGGCAAGGATGTGTTCGTTCATTACCGTGCCATCCAGAGTGAAGGTTATAAAACTCTACCAGAAGGTCAAAAGGTAACTTTTGAAATTGAAGAAGGTCAGAAAGGACTGCAAGCAGCAAACGTTGTGAGTGTCTAGTTGATTTGATTCAAATCCTCGGTACTTATCTGCTGTAAGCCTATCATAGATTCACACCCTTAAGTACCGAGAATATATTCAATTATATGAAAGCGTAAGCGTCACCAAATAACGCATCTTGACTTAAACCAGCCTTGATAAAGTCTTCTCTCGCTACCTTAGCCATAGGAAACGGTCCTGCGATATATACCTGAGTTGCATTCAGTGTATGCATGTGTTCAATTACAGATAAATGAACTAAACCGGTAAAACCTTCCCAATCTGATTCGGGCTGCTCAACGACTGGATGAAAATAGAAATTATCATATTTGTCACATAACGCTTGCATGATATCAAATTCATATAATTGGCTTGCTTGTTTTGCTCCCCAAAAAATATGCACAGGCGTATCAAGTTGTTGTTCAGCGATTTCAAATGCGATCGATTTGAGATAAGAATAACCGGTACCACCGGCAATTAACACGATGCTTTTATCTTCTTGAGGCTGTAAATAAGCGTCACCGTTTGCCAATGTAACTTGAATATTACCTAGAGTGCGCAAACGCTCAATCACATCCCATGCATAAGGGTTTTCGGGAACTGCGCCAATATGCAGTTCAATGAACTTGTCCTTACTAGGGCTACTAGCAATAGAAAACGGGCGTGCGTCATTTTCACCCATATGTACCAATAGATATTGGCCTGCACAATATTGCAAATCGTCATCTGCAGACAAAATTATGCGATATACGTCATGGCCGACGTTTTCTATGGTTTTTAAGTTGAGTTGCATCAAAGTATTTCTTACCTTTTTGAAGGGGTTTGGCAATGGGGCTCGATACCGAGTTCATCCCAGATTGCGTCAATTTTGTCCTTTACCTGCGAGTCCATCACAATGGGTTCACCCCATTCGCGATCGGTTTCGCCCGGCCATTTGTTCGTGGCATCCATACCCATTTTGGAGCCTAAGCCTGACACAGGTGAGGCAAAATCTAAATAGTCAATTGGTGTATTGTCTATCATTGTAGTATCACGTGACGGGTCCATCCGAGTTGTGATAGCCCAAATGACATCTTCCCAGCTGCGAGCATCGACATCATCGTCACATACGATAACGAATTTGGTATACATAAACTGACGCAAAAAAGACCACACACCAAGCATCACTCGTTTCGCATGGCCCGGGTATTGTTTCTTCATAGTAACAATCGCCATACGGTACGAACAGCCCTCTGGAGGCAGATAGAAATCCACAATCTCCGGAAATTGCTTTTGTAAAATTGGCACAAAGACCTCGTTTAATGCTACGCCTAATATTGCTGGCTCATCTGGTGGGCGGCCAGTGTAGGTCGAGTGATAAATCGGATTTTTGCGCATTGTGATATGAGTGACGGTGAATACTGGAAATTCATCTACTTCGTTGTAGTAGCCAGTATGATCTCCATATGGTCCTTCAGGGGCAGTTTCCCCAGGCATGATATGGCCTTCCAATATGATCTCAGATTGTGCGGGTACCTGTAAATCACAACTGAGCGCCTTCACGACTTCTGTTTTACTGCCCCGTAATAGTCCAGCAAAGGCATATTCAGACAGTGTATCGGGCACGGGGGTTACGGCGCCAAGAATGGTTGCTGGATCAGCACCTAACGCAACGACAACCGGATAAGGTTTATCTGGGTGTTGTTGACACCATTCTCGAAAATCTAATGCTCCACCTCGGTGAGAGAGCCAACGCATAATGACTTTGTTTTTGGCGATGACTTGTTGGCGGTAAATTCCTAAATTTTGACGTTTTTTGTGTGGGCCTTTGGTTACGGTTAAACCCCACGTAATAAGAGGGGCAGCATCGCCCGGCCAGCAGCGTTGTACCGGTATAGTACTTAAATCAACTTCATCACCGCTCAAAACAATTTCTTGGCAGGGGGCTTTGCGCACCACTTTAGCAGGCATATTCAATACCTGTTTAAAAACGGGTAATTTACTCCATAGATCTTTGATACCTTTGGGTGGATCGGGTTCTTTGAGATAAGCAAGTAATTTACCTACTTCTCGCAAGGCTTCAACATTGTCTTGTCCCATCCCCATGGCAACCCGTTCAGGTGTACCAAAAAGATTTGCTAATACAGGCATGTCGTGGCCTTTTGGGTTTTCAAATAACAGTGCTGGGCCGCCTGCGCGCAGAGTGCGGTCAGCTATTTCGGTCATCTCCAAGTCAGTATCAATAGCCTGAGTGATACGCAGTAGTTTACCTTTAGCTTCTAATTGCCCAATAAAATCACGTAAATCTTTGTATTGCATTGCCTGTTTAATCATTAAGGTAAGTTACAGTCAATTATACCAGAGCAATACCTTTATTGATCATCCCCACCCTGAATAATTTGGAATAAACTTATTGTTCAGTTAGGCAGAGTTAAATTCTGCTCAGCAAGAGACTGAAGAGCATCAAATTGAACTGGTGTGTTAAACACCATCAGCATGTTATAATCAAACCACTTAAAAAGAACGATGTGATTGAATGTCCAACGATCCCTATTTTGAACGTGAACAGGTCAAGTATGAAAACCCTGTGGCTAGTCGTGAGTACTTACTGACCTTGATGAGAGAGGCTAATCAGGCTCTTAGTTTTCTCGATATCTGTCATCTGGCTAATGCTACCTCCGAGGTTCAGCAAGTCGGTATTCAAAGGCGACTGCGAGCAATGGAGCGAGAAGGTCAACTGCAATTTAATCGCCAAAAAAAATATGAATTATTGGCCGCTGAAGCCATCTTAACTGGTCGCGTTATCGGTCATCGTGATGGTTTTGGATTTGTTTCATTTTCGACAGATGAACCGGATTGGTATTTGTCTCAAGGACAAATGCAACAACTTATTCACGGAGACGAAGTTGAAGTGGTAAGTAAAGGTTCTGGTCGCAAAGGCAAAACAGAAGGTCGTGTCACACGTATTATTACCCCCCGTGAAGAACCTATAGTGGGACGCTATTTTACTGAGCACGGTGTTGGTTTAGTCATACCAGATGATCAACGAATCGGTCACGAAATTTATATTGGCGCAAAAGATACCCTAGGTGCAAGACAAGGTAATGTAGTGGTAGTAAACGTGACCAAGCGTCCTAGTCGACAATCTTCTGCAGTAGGCAAAATCACAGAAGTGCTTGGTGAGCATATGGCTCCGGGTATGGAAATCGAAATGGCGTTACGCACTTACGATATTCCACATGTTTGGCCACCAGCTGTAGTGAAACAAGCCAAAGCTTACGGAGAGTCGGTTCCGGAAGAGGCAAAAGTGGGTCGAGTAGATTTAAGAGAATTGCCTCTAGTGACAATAGATGGTGAAGATGCAAGGGATTTTGATGATGCAGTATTTTGTCAGCCAGTGCATAAAGATGGCTTGCTCACAGGATATGAATTATTTGTCGCTATTGCTGATGTGTCTTATTACGTGCGCCCAGGAACTGCTTTAGATAATGAAGCGGTAAATAGAGGAACGTCGGTTTACTTTCCTGAGCAAGTGATCCCCATGCTGCCAGAGGCATTGTCAAACGGGTTATGCTCATTGAATCCAGACGTCGAGCGTTTGTGTATGGTTGCACAGATGAAAATAGACTTAACTGGTCAGGTGACACAGTTTGAATTTTTTGAAGCGGTTATGCGTTCTCATGCTCGCCTGACATATAGTAAGGTGGCTGGAATTTTATCAGGTGATGAGGTCCTAGTTGAGCGATATTCTGAATTTGTTTCACACCTAAAACACCTCGAAGACATCTATCGCATTTTGAAAGGGGCGCGGGATGGTCGAGGCGCAATTGAATTTGAAACACGTGAAACTAAGTTTGTCTTTAATGCTGACCGCAAAATAGAACACATTGTGCCATTAGTGCGTAATGATGCACATAAACTCATTGAAGAATGTATGATTTTGGCTAATGTCTGTGCGGCTAGACTATTAACTAAGAATAAAGCACTTGGGCTCTACCGGGTTCATGACAAGCCAGACAGTGACCGTTTACTATCTTTTACCACCTACTTGAATGAAGTCGGTGTTGCTCATCAACTTGAAGCAGAACCTTCTGCTAGAGCGTTTACTCGAATTATGCATAAGATCAAAGCAAGACCGGATGCCGAGGTTATTCAAAGCATGCTATTGCGCAGCATGAAACAAGCGCAATATGATTGCGAAAACATCGGACACTTTGGCTTAGCTCTGGAAGAGTATGCGCACTTCACTTCACCTATCAGACGTTATCCTGATTTAGTTGTGCATCGGGCAATTAAAGCCGTTCTGAAAGCTCAAAATAAAGTGACCACTGGTGCCAAAAAATATGTTCTTGAAGAAGTGGAGCAATTGGGTGAGCAATGTTCAATGGCCGAGCGCAGAGCCGACGAAGCGACGCGCGATGTTGCCGATTGGCTTAAATGCGAATTCATGCAAGATCACGTTGGCGATGTATTTCCATCGGTTGTCTCTTCGGTAACTAATTTTGGTTTATTTGTAAGATTACTGGAGTTTGGCATTGACGGTTTAGTTCATGTTACGGCTCTTGGGAACGATTATTATCATTTTGATGATGTGCGCCAAGCATTAGTTGGTGAGGCGTCTGGTCGAGTATTTCGCTTAGGCGATAAACTCGATGTCAAAGTTGCATCGGTGAATTTGGATGAACGCAAGATTGATTTAATATTGGATGAACCGATCCCCAAAGCAGGAAAAAAACCGCGAAAAGTAAAACGTGGTAAACCCTCTGAAACACAGAAAGGGGCAGCCATGCCATTGAGTAAAAGTAAAAAAAGCAAACAAACTTCCCGCGAAAAGAAAAAACACAAAGCGTCTAAACGCAATAAAAAGAGATAATCTAATATGGCACAGTCCCACGAGTGGTTATATGGCATTCACGCCCTAGAATCTATTTTACAGCGTGAACCACACAGAATTTTAGAGTTGTTCATTGCCAAGGGTCGCGATGATGAACGGTTGCATAATATTATCAACCTTGCCCGTAAACACCGAATTAGCGTTCAGTTTGCACAGCGCAAGGCATTAGATGATAAGGCTCAGGGGGAACAGCATCAAGGTGTTCTGGCTCGAGCCATTGCAGCTAAGCCGTTAAATGAAAATGACTTAGACGCAATTATTACTCAAGCAGATAAGCCATTTTTACTTGTCCTAGATGGTGTTACAGATCCCCATAACCTTGGTGCCGTGCTGCGCTCTGCTGATGCAGCGGGTGTGGATGCGGTTATTGTGCCTAAAGATAAGTCTGCCACACTTAACGCAACAGTTCGTAAAGTGGCATGTGGAGCAGCAGACGTGATTCCTCTTATTCATGTGACAAATTTGGCACGGACTCTGGTTGATATCCAACAACAAGGGGTATGGGTAGTAGGTACTGCAGGTGAGGCAACTCAACTTGTGTATGATTGTGATTTGAGTGGCCCGACAGCCATAGTGATGGGAGCTGAAGGCAAGGGTATGAGACGACTGACGCGAGAAAAATGCGACGAATTGATTAAGCTTCCTATGTTTGGGTCAGTATCCAGCCTGAATGTATCAGTCGCTACCGGGATATGTTTATACGAGGTCGTCAGACAGCGTGGTATATAAGTAATTAAGCGTTAATCCGTTATATTGGTCAAAACATTAAAAATTGATTACATATAAAAAGCAAAAGGCTAGGCAATTCACTGGCCTTTTTTATTTTTGTCTTAGTAAATTAGCACTATCTTATCATATTAATATCTGTTATTATTGCGCGCCCTTTTTATGGGGTATGGTCTAAAATTTGCACAAATCTCGCGATTTTTGTGGGTTTTAGCGGCTTAATAGCCCGTTTTGGGCGTAATTTATTAGCGGAGCACTAACATGATCCAAATGCAAACTAACCTGGATGTGGCAGACAATTCTGGCGCTCGCAGGGTTCAGTGTATTAAGGTTCTAGGTGGCTCGCATCGCCGTTATGCACATATTGGCGACATCATCAAAGTTACTGTGAAAGAAGCAATTCCTCGCGGTAAAGTGAAAAAAGGTGACGTCTTAAATGCGGTGGTGGTGCGTACTAGACATGGTGTTCGTCGAGCAGATGGTTCAACTATCCGCTTTGATGGCAACGCTGCTGTTTTGCTTAATGCGAATAAGCAACCTATTGGTACGCGTATCTTTGGTCCGGTCACTCGTGAACTTCGTGGAGATAACTTCATGAAGATAATTTCACTGGCCCCTGAGGTACTATAAGGAGTCACGATAATGGCTAGAAAAATTCGTCGTGATGATGAAGTAGTCGTATTAGCGGGTAAAGATAAAGGTAAAACTGGTAAAGTAACATCAGTATTAACCTCTGATAACCGTGTCGTTGTAGAAGGCGTCAACATGGTCAAGAAGCATACTAAGCCTAACCCACAATTGGGTGAGCCTGGTGGCATCATTGAGAAAGAAGCGTCTATACATGTGTCAAATGTAGCGATTGTTAACCCAGCAACGGGTAAAGCAGATCGCGTTGGTTTCCGTGAAGAAGACGGTAAGAAAGTTCGTTTCTTTAAGTCTAACGGCGACTTAGTTTAATTAATTGGAGAGTACGATGGCGAAACTGCATGATTTCTATAAAGAAACAGTCGTAGCTGAACTTGCTAAGCAGTTCGGATACAAAAGCGTCATGCAAGTCCCTCGGATTGAAAAAATCACTCTAAACATGGGTTTAGGTGAGGCAATTGCTGACAAGAAGGTATTGGAAGCAGCGCAAGCAGATATGGCTGCTATCGCTGGCCAAAAACCAGTTGTCACAGTTGCGAGAAAATCAGTAGCGGGTTTTAAAATTCGTGAAGGTTATCCGATTGGCTGTAAAGTAACCCTGCGTGGCGAGCGTATGTGGGAATTCTTTGAGCGTTTAATCTCAATTACAATTCCTCGTATCCGCGACTTCCGTGGTTTGAATCCTAAATCATTTGACGGCCGTGGTAACTATTCCATGGGCGTTAAAGAGCAAATTATCTTCCCTGAAATCGATTTCGATAAAGTAGATAAAGTGCGTGGTATGGATATCACTATCACAACTAGCGCAAACACTAACGATGAAGCAAAAGCGTTATTAACAGCGTTTAACTTCCCGTTTAGAAAATAAGGTGTAGGGTTATGGCAAAAGAATCAATGAAGGCGCGCGAAGTAAAACGCGCCAAATTAGTGAAAAAGTATGCTGCAAAGCGTGCTGCGCTTAAAGCGACTATCAGCGATGTCAACGTTTCTGAAGAAGAGCGTTGGGATGCAGTACTTAAGCTACAACAACTACCACGTGATTCGTCTAGCTCACGTCAACAAAATCGTTGCCGTGTCACAGGTCGTCCACATGGTTACCTACGTAAGTTCGGTCTGAGCCGTATCAAGTTGCGTGAAGCAGCGATGCGCGGTGAAGTCCCTGGCTTGAAAAAAGCAAGTTGGTAAGGAGTAGCAGTCAATGAGTATGCAAGATCCTATCGCGGATATGTTCACCCGCATCCGTAACGGCCAGTTAGCATCTAAAGTGGCAGTAACCATGCCTTCATCTAAGCAACGCGTAGCGATTGCTGAAGTATTGAAAGCAGAAGGTTACATCACTGATTTTGCAGTCGCTGGTGACGTTAAGCCTGTCTTAGAAGTAACGTTAAAGTACTTTGAAGGCAAGCGTGTAATCGACACAATCGAGCGTGTATCTCGCCCAGGCCTACGCATCTACAAGAAAAAAGATGAGTTGCCAAAAGTATTGGGTGGTTTAGGTATCGCAATCGTATCTACATCAAAAGGTGTGATGACTGACCGTGCAGCGCGTAAAGCGGGCATGGGCGGTGAGATCATCGGTTATGTAGCGTAACGGGAGATTATCAATGTCACGTGTAGCAAAAGCACCTGTCGACGTTGTATCAGGCGTAGAAGTATCTATTGCCGGTCAAGACGTTACAGTAAAAGGTAAAAACGGTACATTATCACGTACGTTTAACGAACAAGTTGAAGTTGTCCAAGAAGACAACCAGTTAAAAGCACTTCCTCGTGAAGGCGCTCCTAACGGTTGGGCTCAGGCAGGTACAGCGCGTTCAATTCTAAACGCTATGGTAATTGGTGTATCACAAGGTTTCGAAAAGAAACTTGAGTTAAACGGTGTTGGTTACCGTGCGCAAGCACAAGGTAGCAAGTTGAACCTTACATTAGGTTTTTCTCACCCTGTCGTGGTAGAAATGCCAGCAGGCATCACTGTAGAAACTCCTAGCCAAACTGAAATCATCGTCAAAGGCGCTGATAAGCAGGCGGTTGGTCAGATCGCAGCGAACATTCGCGGCTGGCGTCCACCAGAGCCTTATAAAGGTAAAGGTGTACGTTACTCGGATGAGATTGTTCGTCGTAAAGAAGCTAAGAAAAAGTAGGTGGGTGAGATGGATAAAAAATCAGCTCGCTTGCGTCGCGCAACTCGCGCACGTAAGAAAATCAGTGAACTCGGCGCGCACCGTTTGGTCGTTAACCGTACTCCACGCCACATTTACGCACAGTTAATCGCACCTAGCGGTTCTGAAGTATTAGCGGCGGCGTCAACGGTTGAAGCAGCTATCAAAGGCGCTGTTTCTTCAACAGGTAATGTTGAAGCAGCAACTGCGGTAGGTAAAGCGATCGCTGAACGTGCTATCGAGAAAGGCATCAAAGAAGTGGCTTTCGACCGTAGCGGTTTTAAATACCACGGTCGTGTGAAGGCCTTAGCAGATGCAGCTCGTGAAGCTGGTCTTCAGTTCTAGGAGAAGATAATGGCTAAAGTAGAAAATCAACAACAGGGTGATTTAAACGAAAAGCTCGTTGCCGTAAACCGTGTATCAAAAGTAGTTAAAGGTGGTCGCATCTTTAGTTTTACTGCGTTGACGGTAGTGGGTGATGGCAATGGCCGCGTTGGTTTTGGTTACGGTAAAGCACGTGAAGTGCCAGCTGCAATCCAAAAAGCAATGGAAAAGGCTCGTCGTAATTTGGTTCAAGTGGACCTTAACGGCAATACGTTACAGCATCCTATTAAAGGTCGCCATTCGGGTTCTAAAGTTTACATGCAGCCTGCCTCTGAAGGTACGGGTATCATCGCAGGTGGTGCAATGCGTGCAGTATTAGAAGTCGCTGGTGTACAAAACGTACTTTCTAAATGTTACGGCTCTACAAACCCAATGAACGTTATTCGTGCAACGATTAACGCTCTTACAGACATGAACTCTCCAGAGGGTGTGGCTGCTAAGCGTGGGTTATCTGTAGATGATATTTTGGGGTAATTGATCATGGCTAAAACACTAAAAGTTAAAATGACTAAAAGTGCGATTGGTCGTCTACCAAAGCACAAAGCTACACTAGTAGGTTTGGGTTTACGTAAGATCAACCAAGTTCGTGAACTTGAAGATACTCCAGCAGTTCGTGGCATGATCAACCGTGTTCAATACATGGTTGAGATAGTGGAGGAGTAAAAGATGCGTTTAAATACTCTTGCTCCTGCACCAGGAGCTAAAAATTCTGGTAAGCGTGTGGGTCGTGGTATCGGCTCTGGCTTAGGTAAAACAGGTGGCCGTGGTCACAAAGGTCAAAAGAGCCGCTCAGGTGGTTCTGTTAAGCCTGGTTTTGAAGGCGGTCAAATGCCAATTCAACGCCGTCTACCTAAGTTCGGTTTCAAATCTCGAGTAGGTTTTGTTACTGACCAAGTTACTTTGACTGAAATCAGCAAAGTAGAAGGCGATACAGTCACGTTACAAGCTCTTAAAGATGCAAACTTAGTGAAGAAAGAAATTCAATTCGTTAAAGTCATCTTAAGCGGTGAAGTAAATCGTGCGCTTACTGTAAGTGGTTTGAAGGTAACTAAAGGCGCGCTCGAAGCAATTCAAGCGGCTGGCGGTAAAGTAGAGGACTAATCCGATGGCGAAACCAGGTATGACTTCAGGCGCGCAGAACGGCTTAAGTGAACTACGTAGCAGATTGTTTTTCGTACTCGGTGCGATAATCGTATTCCGCTTAGGTTCATACGTGCCAATTCCTGGTATTGACGCAGCTGTGTTGTCTCAATTATTTGAACAACAAAAAGGCACCATTGTAGAAATGTTTAACATGTTCTCAGGTGGTGCATTAGAGCGAGCGTCGGTATTAGCGCTTGGGATTATGCCCTACATCACTGCATCGATTATTGTTCAGTTGTTATCAGCGGTGCACCCACCGTTGATGGAGCTGAAGAAAGAAGGTGAGCAAGGTCGTCGTAAAATTAGCCAGTACACACGTTATTTGACGTTAATGTTGGCAATATTCCAATCAATTGGTGTAGCGACGGGTTTACCTAATTTGATCAGTGGTCTAGTGATTAATCCTGGCTTCGGATTCTATTTTACAGCAGTAGTTAGTTTAGTCACCGGAACGATGTTCCTAATGTGGCTAGGTGAACAAATTACGGAACGAGGTATTGGTAACGGTATCTCCATTCTGATATTTGCAGGTATTGTGGCAGGCTTACCGACGGCTATCGGTCAGACTGCAGAACAGGCACGTCAAGGTGAGATTAATCTGATTTTCTTACTCTTGATTGCCGCGATTGTGATGGGCCTTACTTACTTAGTGGTGTTTGTCGAACGTGCACAGCGTCGTATCGTTGTGAACTACGCCAAGCGCCAACAAGGTCGTAAGATGTACCAAGCACAGAGTTCACACTTACCATTAAAAGTGAATATGGCGGGTGTTATTCCTCCTATTTTCGCTTCAAGTATCATTCTTTTCCCTGGCACCATTGCCGGTTGGTTTGGACAGAATGAAGCAACCTCATGGTTGCAAGACGTGGCGTTAATGTTGTCGCCAGGTCAACCGTTATATGTGGGTTTGTATGCAGCAGCAATTGTTTTCTTCTGTTTCTTCTACACGGCGTTGACTTTCAACCCGCGTGAAACAGCTGACAACTTAAAAAAATCTGGTGCGTTTGTCCCTGGGATTCGTCCTGGTGAACAAACTTCACGTTACCTTGACAAAGTAATGACTCGCTTAACACTAGCTGGTGCGATTTATATTACCTTTGTTTGTTTAGTGCCTGAATTCATGTTGTTAACGTGGAATGTTCCATTCTACTTTGGCGGCACATCATTATTGATCATCGTGGTCGTAATTATGGATTTCATGGCACAAGTACAGACTCATTTGATGTCAAGTCAATATGAGTCAGTGCTGAAAAAAGCGAATCTTAAAGGATACGGCCGCTAAGGCTGTATCCGATAAGTTTGCCATTCGGAGTGATGAAATGAAAGTTCGTGCATCCGTGAAAAAGATTTGCCGTAACTGCAAAATCATTAAGCGCAACGGCGTTGTTCGAGTGATTTGCATTGAGCCTAAGCATAAGCAAAGGCAAGGTTAATCATTGTTGAGAATAATAAACACCTAGCCAAAGGTTAGGTGTTTTATTCTTTTATTTGCAAAATTGTTGACAAGTAAGTATCCTTACGGGCTTTTTACGATTAGTCAACCCAAAACTAGAGGAGTGCTGTTAATGGCCCGTATAGCCGGCATTAACATTCCTGAACACAAGCACACTGTAATCGCACTACAAGCGATTTTCGGTATTGGTGCTACACGTGCTAAAAGCATTTGTGCATCTGCTGGTGTTGCAGAAGAAACCAAGATCAAAGATCTTGACGAAACAACTATTGATAAACTTCGTGACGAAGTAGCTAAGTTTACTGTTGAAGGTGACTTACGTCGTGAAGTATCAATGAGCATCAAACGTTTGATGGACCTAGGTTGCTTCCGTGGTATTCGCCACCGTCGTAGCTTACCTCTACGTGGTCAGCGCACTAAAACTAATGCGCGTACCCGTAAAGGTCCTCGTAAGCCAATTAAGAAGTAAGCGGGGGATATAGTAATGGCAAAAGCACCTACTCGTGCGCGTAAACGCGCAAAACGTCAAGTTGCTGATGGTATGGCTCATATCCATGCTTCTTTCAACAACACGATTGTGACTATCACCGACCGTCAAGGCAATGCCTTAGCGTGGGCGACTTCTGGTGGTTCAGGTTTCCGTGGTTCACGTAAATCTACGCCATTCGCAGCTCAGGTTGCGGCGGAACGCGCTGGTGAAGCAGCACAAGAATATGGTCTTAAGAACCTTGAAGTGTTTGTTAAAGGTCCAGGTCCAGGCCGTGAGTCTGCGATCCGCGCTTTGAACGCAACAGGTTACAAGATCACTAACATTACCGATGTGACGCCTATACCTCACAACGGTTGTCGTCCACCGAAAAAACGTCGCGTTTAATCGACGGACAGTTGGAGAAAGATCATGGCAAGATATTTGGGTCCAAAACTCAAACTAAGTCGTCGCGAAGGAACAGACTTATTCCTTAAAAGTGGCGTTCGTGCAATTGATACTAAGTGTAAATTAGAAAACGCGCCTGGCCAGCATGGTGCTCGTCGCGGTCGTTTATCTGATTACGGCTTACAATTACGTGAAAAACAGAAAGTACGTCGTATGTACGGTGTACTAGAGAAGCAATTCCGTAACTACTACAAAGAAGCGGCTCGTTTAAAAGGCAATACAGGTGAAAACCTTCTACAATTGTTAGAACAACGCCTTGATAACGTCGTTTATCGCATGGGTTATGCAAGTACACGCGCAGAAGCACGTCAACTTGTTAGCCACAAAGCGATTTGTGTCAACGGACAAGTGGTTAATATTCCTTCATTCCAGGTTTCTGCAGAGACAGTTGTATCTGTTCGTGAAAAAGCGAAGAAACAAGCTCGTATCACAGCAGCTGTTGAGTTATCTGAACAGCGTGAGAAGCCAACGTGGATCGAAGTAGATGGTTCTAAACTCGAAGGTACGTTTAAGCGTTTACCTGAGCGTGAAGATTTATCTGCAGAAATTAACGAACAGTTGATCGTCGAACTTTACTCTAAGTAAGTTAACTAAAGAGGATGCATTGTGGGATCTGTAACTGAATTCCTAAAACCAAGATTGGTTGAGATTGAAAACGTTTCACCAACACGCGCAAAAGTTGTATTAGAACCTTTAGAGCGTGGCTTCGGTCACACTTTAGGTAATGCTCTTCGTCGTATTCTTCTATCATCTATGCCTGGCGTAGCGGTAACAGAAGTTGAAATCGATGGTGTAGAACACGAATACAGCTCAAAAGAGGGCGTGCAAGAAGACGTCATCGAAATCCTTTTAAACTTAAAAGGCTTAGCAGTACGTCTTGAAGGTAAAACTGAAGCGACACTAACCCTACAAAAATCTGGTCCAGGTGTAGTTGTAGCTGGTGATATCCAGCATGATGGCGATGTTGAAATCGCAAATCCAGACCATGTTATTTGTACGATTACCGGTAATACTGAAGTTGCGATGCGCATCAAAGTAGAACTTGGTCGTGGTTATGTTCCTGCATCAGTGCGTCGTTCTTCAGAAGATGATGATCGTCCAATTGGTCGTTTACTGGTTGATGCTTCATACAGCCCAGTTGCTCGTATCGCATATTCAGTTGAATCAGCACGTGTTGAACAACGCACTGATTTAGATAAATTGATTATCGATATGGAAACTGACGGTACGTTAGATCCAGAAGAAGCGATTCGTCGCTCTGCTACTATCTTAGCGGAACAGCTTGATGCATTCGTAGATTTACGTGATGTATCAGTGCCAGAAGCTAAAGAAGAGAAGCCTGAATTTGATCCGATTCTATTACGTCCTGTGGATGATTTAGAATTGACCGTACGTTCAGCGAACTGTTTGAAAGCTGAAGCAGTCCAGTACATTGGTGACCTTGTACAGCGTACTGAGGTTGAGTTATTAAAAACTCCTAACCTTGGTAAAAAGTCATTAACAGAAATTAAAGACGTGCTTGCTTCACGTGGTTTATCTTTAGGCATGCGCCTAGAGAACTGGCCACCAGAAAGCATCGCGGAATAGAAGGATAAAGCTATGCGCCATCTTAAAAGTGGTCGTAAGTTAAATCGCAACAGCAGCCACCGTAAAGCAATGTTTAAAAACATGGCCGGTTCATTGGTTAAGCATGAAGTGATTAAAACGACTTTACCTAAAGCAAAAGAATTACGCCGTGTCATCGAGCCATTAATCACTATGGCTAAGCGTGACAGTGTTGCAAACCGTCGTTTAGCGATGGCTCGCACCGGTGATAAAGAAGTTGTTGGTAAATTATTTAACGAATTAGGTCCACGTTACGAAGCTCGCCCAGGCGGCTATGTACGTATTTTAAAGTGTGGTTTCCGCACTGGTGATAAAGCACCTATGGCCTATGTTGAATTAGTAGACCGTCCAGTTGTAGAAGCTGCTGAAGAAGTAGTGGAATCAACGGAAGAGTAGATATTACTCAATACTAAAAACCCGCTTATCGTTAGAAAGCGGGTTTTTTGTTATCTTAAACAGTATTAAATGATGTAATTCAGTTGCTGTTGGTTCGAGTGATCGCAGCCATTACTTCATCTTGTGTGGCACCACCTTTTAATGCTGATTGCGACACAATGGTCTTATCGACACCTGCATTCAACGCAGCGGAAATGACTTTTTCAACCTGCTCTGTTTCTGCTCTCACTTCCCGGACAGAAACTTCTACGACTTCCTCTGCTTTGTCAGGAAATACAGCGATTAATGCATCGACTACATATTCACCGACGTAGGGTACGTATTGTAGGGTGTTAGATAATATCTCTGCAATCCGTGCTGGATAGGATTTGGCGACAATTTGAATGATTTTGTCTGCTGATTCAGGCTCAGTGACAACTGCTACACGCAATATGTCTTTAAAATCTTTAGGTGAAGCGTTGGCTGCCGCCCGAGTAACAAAACTAACATAACTAGGCTCAGCTTTAATGGCCGTTTCTACAATAGATTCGCATTCTGTTATCCCTTTCTCAACCGCAATGGTGACAATATCTTCAGCAGAATAGGGTTGTGCAGAAATGGCAGAATGAATGATTTCTTTGTAATTATCTGGATAGGTATCTAAGGCGACAGAAACGATACTTTTTAGGCTTTCCGGGTAATGACCAATCAATGTTCTAACCGAACGTCCCGGAGACATAGATTGTGCGACTTGTCGTTCTAAAAACGTTTTATCTAAGACCCAATCAGTGTCGTTATTGGATGTTACACTCACTTCCATTGCGAGGGAATAACCGGAAAAACACAAAGCAACAAAAGTGACTAAGACAAGGCTTCTGATCTCAAACATAAAACACACCTAAAATAGAGCCAATCCGATGGCTTACAACATTGTAAAAGATTTACACATGCTTTTGAGTAATACAGAATCAATAAGTTCAATAATTTAACAAATATTTTACAGTAATGAGATGACAATTGAGTTGATTATGCTTGTTAAGTAAAGATTGACTTGTGTGGCATGGATGATGCTTTGCCTTGTTAAAAGAACCTGAGCGTTGGTATACTAACCAAAAAAAGAAATTAGTCTTGTGATCAACGCTCAATCCCTTCATACATTTGGTCTTCAACATTGTGCACAACAATGCATAAGCTTGTCGTGTCAAAACGACGTGTTTCAGTTGGCCAATCTCTCTGGTCCCTTTTATTTGTTAGGAGAGGGCAGTAACACGGTCATTGTTGAAGATTATATTGGCACGTTGGTGCTTAACAAAATGAAAGGTATTACACTTGAAGAATCAAAAAATTCTTACTGGTTATCCGTCGCATCTGGTGAAAACTGGCATGACCTAGTAACTTGGTGCATGGATAAAGCGATAGGGGGATTTGAGAATTTAGCCCTGATTCCAGGTACGGTTGGTGCTGCTCCGATCCAGAATATTGGTGCTTATGGCGTTGAGGTGAGTGCCTTTATACACTCTGTTGAATATTATGATATTGAAGAAGGTGCGTTTGTTACGATCGCTGGAAATGAATGCCTGTTTGGTTATCGCAACAGTATTTTTAAACATAAATTGCAAGGACGAGCCTTTATTACAAAAGTAAATTTTAGACTGCCAAAGCACTATTCCTTAGTCACTCATTATGGTGAACTCGCATCACTTTGTGAGCCAAATATGTTAGATGTGTATGCTAAAGTGGTTGAGATTAGGCGCAGCAAACTACCTGACCCTAAGTTCATTGGCAACGCGGGAAGCTTCTTCAAAAATCCAGTCGTTGCAAAAGAGAAAGCAACTAATATATTAGAACATTTCCCTGACGCACCAGCATATCCACAAGAAGACGGACAAATCAAATTTGCCGCGGGTTGGTTAATTGAACAATGTGGGTTTAAAGGGACAAGCCTTGGTGGAGTTCAATGCCATCCTAAACAAGCACTTGTTTTGACCAATTATAAGAATGCTTCGGGTAGTGATGTGTTGACGTTTGCTCGAAAGATCAGCGAAACAGTACAGTCCAAGTTTGGTATCTGTTTAGAAAACGAAGTCCGATTACTCGGGCGTAACGGACTGGTTGAATTATAAATGAACTACTTACGCAATGAATTACTGCACATTCTAGCAGATGGTGAGTTCCATTCAGGAACTGAACTTGGTGAACATTTTGCTATTTCACGAGCTGCAATAGGAAAACATATTAATGCCTTGCAAGATATTGGAATTGATATTTATTCAGTTAAAGGGAAGGGATATCGCGTAGCGAAACCTTTGTCACTGCTCGATAGCAAAAAAATAGATGTTATGTTTCACCAACTATCGGGTCAAACAAGCGCTAACTGCACAGTCTTACCAGTAGTTGATTCAACCAATACTTACCTAAAAGATAGAATTGTACATTTACACACAGGCAATGCTTGTGTCGCAGAAACACAAACTTCTGGTAGAGGTAGGCATGGCCGGCAATGGTATTCTCCTTTTGCCAGCAATATATACCTCTCATTATATTGGTGTTTTAGTGGCGGCTATCAAACCATTGCAGGGTTATCTTTGGTAGTAGGGATAGCCGTAGCCGATGTGTTAGATGATTTAGGTATACAGCATGTAGGACTCAAGTGGCCAAATGATGTGTATATCAATATGGCAAAAGTGGCGGGTATTTTAGTTGAAGTAGAGGGTACCGTGGCGGATGAGGTGCATACGATCATCGGTGTTGGATTAAATGTAGATTTAGCTGAAAATCTGGACCTAGGTCAAACCTATACAAGCGCACAGCATCATGTTAAAAATCCGATTGAACGCAATGAATTGGTTGCTCATTTACTGACTAAGTTACATCATTATTTGACGGTCTTTGCCAATAAAGGACTTTCCCCTTTCCAAGAGCGCTGGGAGCGTTTAAATGCCTTTAATCACAAGCCAGTAAAATTATTACTGGGCAAAGAATCGGTTATGGGCATTTGTATGGGGATTAACGATCAAGGCGCGTTACTTGTTCAAGTCGATGGTGTAATCAAAGCTTATCACGGGGGAGAGATCAGTGTCCGTGCTGTTGATTGATATAGGTAATACCAGAGTAAAATATTGTCTTGCCGATGAATATGGACCAGATGATGAGGGTATCATTCATTCACCAGAAGAACTTCTGAGTAAAGTTTCTCATGTAGAGAGTGCTTTTATTTCTTCAGTAAAAAAAACTGAACTTGCAAAATTCTATGCACAGGCTATTGAATCGATATGCCCTGTAACCATTGCAACGACTGAAAAATATGCACTCATTGCAGGGGAAACATTACAAAATAGCTATACCAATATAGAAAATATGGGAGTAGATAGGTGGCTTGGCATGTGTGCAGGTATGTATCTTGCCAAACAATGCAAACGGGATAGTTATTTAGTCGTTGATGCTGGGACTGCGATTACGTGCGATGTAGTGGTGAGAGGGAAGCATCAAGGTGGCTTTATTGCGCCAGGCCTACAACAACTACAAGCTATTTTATTGCAAAACACAGATAGAGTTTTCGCACCAGATGATTGGCCTAATGACATTCGATTAGGTCAAGATACAGATGCTTGTGTTGGAAATGGCTGTTTAGCGCAACTTCAGGGTGTAGTTGAGTTAGCTCGCAGTCAAATAGCGCAATATTCTGAGCGTTATTTACTCGTTGTAAGTGGCGGTGATGGAGATAAGCTCTCCAACATACAGCATCGACCAAAAAAACACCTACAAAACGTGGTTTTATTAGGATTATGGACGCGTTTTGTACACAAATCATAAAAAACATACTTTTTTGATATTTTTTTGCATTTAGGTGTTGCCAAGTACAGTGGTTTACTCTAATATGCGCACCTCTTGATGACGTGCCGACTTAGCTCAGTTGGTAGAGCAACTGACTTGTAATCAGTAGGTCGCCAGTTCGATTCCGGCAGTCGGCACCATCAACTCGGAGGGGTACCCAAGCGGTCAACGGGAGCAGACTGTAAATCTGCCGGCTCAGCCTTCGCAGGTTCGAATCCTGCCCCCTCCACCAATTTTGACTTGAGTGATTGCTCAAATCTCTCTAAAACCACCTCATGGTGGTTTTTTTGTGTCTGGTATTTCAAATCGCGAGCAAAATCACTTGACGCGAGATAACCACTCACTATAATACACGGACTTTTTTCGAGAAGACTTGATGGCGCTAGAAAAAAGCGAGGCTACATAAGTTTTTTAGACTCGAATGATGGGTTTACAAAAGTAGTTGCGGGCATCGTATAATGGCTATTACCTCAGCCTTCCAAGCTGATGATGCGGGTTCGATTCCCGCTGCCCGCTCCAGTTGACTGAAAGTTGCTGATATAGCTCAGTTGGTAGAGCGCACCCTTGGTAAGGGTGAGGTCGGCAGTTCAAATCTGCCTATCAGCACCATCATCAACGTTTTGAAAATTTAACCTTTAATATTAACTTTGCTAGGAAAGAGAATAATGGCAAAAGAAAAGTTTGAACGTACGAAACCGCACGTTAACGTAGGTACAATCGGCCACGTTGACCACGGTAAAACGACATTAACCGCAGCGATCACTACTGTACTAGCAAAGACATACGGTGGTGCAGCGCAAGCATTCGATCAAATCGATAACGCTCCAGAAGAGCGTGAGCGTGGTATTACTATCGCGACTTCTCACGTAGAATACGACACGCCAACTCGCCACTACGCGCACGTTGACTGCCCAGGACACGCTGACTATGTTAAAAACATGATCACGGGTGCTGCACAGATGGACGGTGCGATTTTGGTTGTAGCAGCGACAGATGGTCCAATGCCACAGACTCGTGAGCACATCCTATTAGGTCGTCAGGTTGGCGTACCATACATCATCGTATTCATGAACAAGTGTGACATGGT